>CAMCFN010000060.1 GCA_945874145.1 Akkermansia muciniphila | reverse complement strand
CGACGTGGACGGTGAGGCGGGGCGAGGGCGCGGGGTCGGGCGAAGGCTTCATCCCAGTGGAGGGAAGCCGAAAACCGGCGCTCTGTCTAGCCGAAAACCTTACACGCTCAGCCCCAGACACTTCGATTCCCAATCGACAGAACCTTGGCCTCTCCCCTGGCTCATGGCGATCGTGCTTGTGGCGCAAGTGACGTTGGGAATTTCGCCTAAAGCGGATCGCATGACCTGGGCGCTGGAGAATGGACCCGTCTGGTTGGGAGTGGGCTTGTTGGCCTTCAACCATCGGAGCTTTCCACTGTCTTCGCTGTGCCTGCACTTGTTCGCGATTCACTCGCTCATCCTCGCACTGGGCGGGCACTACACCTACGCGAAGGTTCCGCCCGGCGACTGGGTGCGCGACGCCTTCGGCTTGGCGCGGAATCACTATGACCGCGTTGGGCACTTCGCCCAGGGCTTCATCCCGGCCATCTTCGTGCGCGAATTGCTGCTGCGGAAAACTCCGTTGCAACGCGGCGGCTGGCTGAACTTCCTCGTCGTCTCTGTCTGCCTGGCCTTCAGCGCCTGCTACGAGTTCTTCGAGTGGTGGACCGCCGCGCTGACGGGCGAGGCGGCGAGTGATTTCCTCGGCACGCAGGGCGATCCATGGGACACGCAGTGGGACATGTTCCTCGCCATGGCGGGAGCCGTGTGCTCGCTGGTGTTGTTGAGCCGCTGGCATGATTCCTCGCTAAAAAAAGTTTGCCCGGCACCGGGCGGCGCCTAGTCGCGTCTGCGCCGTTGCTGCCACCATGAGCAGTGCAGATCCCAAACACTTTGAAGTGCTTGCTCTCCAGCCCGGAGCAACCCCGGAGCAAGCCAAGCGGGCTTACATCACGCTGGTGAAGCGCTGGCATCCTGACCGGTTCGCGAACGACCCCGAGCAGCAGAAGCTGGCCGAGGAAAAGATGCGGACAATCAACGTGGCCTATGAGGCGCTGGTGGGCGAGGCACAGGTTAAAACACCTTTGCTGCCCGGCTCGACGGCTCCGGTCTACGATTCGGCCGACCCAGCGAACAACACGGAGCGCCGCGCCTATGCCTACCGGGAGCGACCGCGTGGCTTCGCCTTCTGGCATGGCCAGACTGGCTGGCTGAGCTGGACCGGGACAGGCGCGCTGGCGGCCATTTCGCTGGCCTCGGCGTGGTTTGTTGTGGACACATTGGCAGACCACTATGGGCCGCCCTTCGCCGCTGACAGCATCCGGCACGAGGCAAAGTTGGAATCTGTCATGGCCAAGACACGACGCATGGCGGAGGCGGGCGAAATCTGGGCGATGGTCAACATGGGGTGGTTTCATTTCAACGGGCGCGGCGTGCGCGTGAACAAAAGCGAAGCGTCGGCGTGGTTTGCCCGCGCAGCGAACGCGGGCGACGCCGGGGCGCAGGTCCAGCTTGGCTTGATGCTGGCGCGGGGTGATGGGGTGCCGACGGACGCCGGTCTGGCGCGGCACTGGTGGGAGCGGGCCGCTGCTGCTGGCCATCCTGAAGCGCAGCGGTTGCTGGTCGAGTCACGCCTGTGAAGTGATGCGGACGGGCTTGACGCGCGCGTGGGGATGGCGTCGGATTTCGCAATGATTCAAGCATTGCGGAAGCAGGCCATTCGTGGCGTCGCCTTGGCGGCGGTGTTGGTTGTTAGCGGGTGCTCCACGTTTAACCGGGACTGGCAGGCGGCGGGCGGTAAACCAGCCAACGGCATGGACGGCCGATGGGTGGGCAGCTGGATCAGTGCTCACAACGGCCACAATGGCCAGCTTCGCGCTCTGATTCAGAAGCTGGACAACGGCCAGCATGAGGCACGGTTCCACGCCAAGTATTTAGGGATCCTCAGCTTCAGTTCCCAAGTGACTCTCGACGTGAAGGCGACGGACGGTGGAATGCAATTCAGTGGCGCGGCTGATTTGGGCCGACCTTACGGTATTTACCGGTATGAGGGGAAGGCTTCACCCACCAACTTCTTCTCGACCTACAAGGCCACGTCGGATCATGGCACGTTTCAGATGTCGCGGCCCAAGTGATCCCGTTGGCTGGATTACTCGTTGGACTTGAGCACTTCAAACTTGCTCACGCCATCGCTCAGGAGGTTGAGGATGACGCCCTTCTTGGGGTCGGCACCCTTGAGCGCCTCACGATATTCATCCAGTGATTTTACGGGCTTTTGATTCACCTCGGTGATGACGTCGCCCACTTTGACGCCGCGCCGGTCAGCGGGGCTGCCGCGTTCGACATCCGTGATGACCAGGCCACTGGTCTGCTTGAGGTTGTGTTCTTCGGCCAGCTTTTTGGTAACGGCTCTAACGGTGATGCCCATGCGCTTTTCGCCGGCTGAACTGGATTCCCTCACCAGCTTAGTCTCCGCTTCGGCGTCGGGCCAAGCATCAGTCTTGACCTTCACCTTTATGTTTTTGCCGGCCCGAACCACATCGAGCGTGAGCGTTTCACCGATTTTCTTGGCCCGGACAGCTGCCCGAAGCTCCAACGCGTTGCGCACCGGGGTGCCTTCAACGTTGGTGATAATGTCGGAGGCCTTGAGTTCGGACTTGGCTGCGGGCCCGGTGGACATGATGGAGCTCACGATGACCCCGTCCTTGACGGTGGGGAACAGGTTCTTCATTTCAACATTCTCCTTGAACGGCTGCACGCTCACGCCGAGCCAGGCCCGGATGACTTTACCATCCGCGATGAGCTTTTCGGAAATGTCCCGGGCGATGCTGGAGGGCACCGCAAACCCAATGCCTGTGCCGATGCCCCGGATCAAAGTGTTGATGCCGATGATTTCGCCGCTGATGTTGATCAACGGTCCACCGCTGTTACCGGGGTTGATGTTGGCGTCCGTTTGGATGAAGTCCTGATCCATGGAGGGATCGGGGATGATCTGCGAGCGGCCTTTGGCGCTGACATGTCCGACGGTGACGCTGTAGTCCAAGCCGAACGGAGCCCCGATGGCGATGGCGAACTCCCCGACCTTTGTCTTGTTGGAGTCGGCAAACTTGGCGGCCACGAGTTTTTTGCCCTTCGGGTCCAGCTTCAACACGGCGAGATCGGATTGAGAATCCAGCCCCCGCACGGTGGCGTCGAACTCGGTGCCATCCTGAAGCCGAACTTTAATCTTTTCGGCATCTTCGACGACGTGGCGATTGGTGAGAATGTAGCCGTCCTCGCGCACGATCACCCCTGATCCCTGCCCGCTGAACTGCGGCTCTGACTCGCCTTCCTTCTCGTTCCGGTTGCGACGGCGCCGTTCAAACTGCTCCTCCAGTTGTTTGCGAAACTCGCGGGGCAGCATTTCAAACAGGGGGTTGCCTTCCTCGCCAGAGGTGAGCATCCGGTTTTGTTTTTGCGCCACCCGGATGTAAACCACGGAAGGCGACACCTTCTCGGCCACTTCGATGAAGGCTTGGTTCAACGAGCGCACCAGTTCCATGGAGCTCGATTCCTTCGGTGCGGCGCTCAGTGGAGCGGTGAGGAGGCTGGCAGCAGTCAGCAGGCAGATGGTGGAAGTCAGGTTTTTCATGATGGTTTTCTCTCCAGCTTGGAACATGCGCTGCGCCGGGCGTTCAAAGTAAATCCCGGCGCTGCGGAGCGTGCATTGACTTGCTCTAGCACGGCCGATAATCTTTGCGAAGCAAATCTTACCCGCCATGCTCGAAGTCATTGAAAAACTCATCATCCTTCAGGATCGCGACCGCAATCTCTTGCGCACCCAGGCGGATCTGGATTCCATCGCACCCCAGCGTGAGCGCCTGCTCTCCCGCACCAGCGGCGCAGCGCAAGCGCTTGACGCTGCCAAGCTGAAGGCCAAGCAGGTCGAGTCCGATCGCAAGAAACTGGAGCTGGATGTCGAGGCGCAGAAGGAGCGGATTTCCAAATATTCGCTCCAGCAGTTCCAGACCAAGAAAAACGAGGAGTATCGCGCCTTGGCCCATGAGATCGATGGCTGCAAGGCGAACATCTCAAAGTTTGAAGACCAGATTCTCGAACTCATGGAGCGGGCCGATGCGGTCGCTGCCGAAGTGGCCGCCGCGGCCAAAGTCGCTGCTGCGGCCAAGAAGGATTCCGACGCGGAGGTGGCGGAACTGGGCAAGCGCGAGGAAGTGCTCAAACAGAAGCTGGGGGAACTGCTGGCCAACCGGCTGGAGCTGGCGGCGGCCGTCGAGGAAGGTGCCTTGGCGCGCTATGAGCGGCTGCTTAAGAGCAAGGGAGGCAATGTGATCGTAGGAATTCAGCACAGTGCGTGTGGCGGCTGCCACATGCGGTTGCCCACTCAGACGATGGTGGCCTGCCAGTCTCAATCGAAAATGGACGCCTGCCCCCACTGCGGACGGATTCTTTATTACACCCGCGACATGGAACTGGCCGCCGTGGATTGAGCAGATTTCCTCCTGGTGGTAATCCTGATCGAGGTGGGGGCGTTATTGCTCAGGAGCAAGTTCAGCATCCGTCTGTCTGGATCAATACCTGCCGCAACTCATCGTCCATCGTGGCTGCGCGGACGCATTGTTCGAATTCCGCACGCGGGAGCCGGCGGCTGAAGAAGCGGGTGTGGCAGGTGAGATGTTCCGCTTCGCTCGCCCCACAGCGCCGCAATTCTTCCAAGCCGCGAATCATCGCCTGAAGACCCGCAGACTTGTCGCCCTGCATGAAGACCAGTTGCCCGCGCATCGCCCCTGCGAGTCCATGGGCGCGGTGGTCCGACAGTTCAGCCGCTAGGGGAAGCAGTTCGTCGTAGCAGGCAAACGCCCGGGCGATGTGGCCTTCAAAGCGGGATAGTTGCGCCATCTGGAAGAGCACGCGGGCGCGCTCCTCGCGACTCAGAAGCGGCAGCGCACGCTCATAAGCGATAAGCGCCCCAGCGGAATCTCCGGCGGTCTGCTGTTCACTCGCGGTCGCGATCAGCTCGGCCAGCATTGTGTTGGCGGACTGGTGGCTCATGGCGTCGCAGCTTCCGCCTCCGACCCTCGGCGGCTACACGGCGGCGGCAATCGCGTCGCCCATCTCCCGCGTGCCAACTTTCTTGGCGGTCGCTTCGGCCGGGGTGTAGATGTCGCCGGTGCGCATACCGGCGGCGATGGCTGTGCCCACAGCAGCCTCAATCGCATCGGCCGCGTCGTTCAGGCCGAAGCTGTAGCGGAGCATCAGCGCGGTGGAGAGAATCTGCGCGATCGGGTTCGCGAGATTTTTGCCCGCGATGTCGGGCGCGGTGCCGCCGGCTGGCTCGTAGAAGCCGAAGGTGAGTTCGCCTGTGGCCTTGCCGAGGCTCGCGCTGGGCAGCATGCCGAGGGAGCCGGCGAGCGCAGCCGCTTCGTCGCTGAGGATGTCCCCGAACATGTTCTCGCAAAGCATCACGTCGAACTGGGTGGGCCTGAGCATCAGCTGCATCGCGCCGTTGTCCACGAACATGTGCTCCAGCGTCACGTCGGGATACTGCTTCGCAATCTTCGTTACGACGTCGCGCCAGAGGACGCCGTTTTCCAACACATTTGCCTTGTCGATGCTGGTGACCTTCTTGCGCCGGAGGGAGGCGGCCTTGAAGGCGACGTGGGCGATGCGTTCGATCTCGGGCGTGGTGTAAACCATGGTGTCAATCGCCCGTTGAGCGCGACGCATGATGACGGTCGCGCCTTCGTCGGCCTGCGGCTCCTCGTGGAAATAGTCTTCGGTCTTCTTGGGTTGGCCAAAATACATGCCGCCCGTCAGCTCCCGCACCACGAGGATGTCAATGCCGTCGCCTTGCCGTTCCGGACGCAGCGGGCAGGCGTGGGCCAGTGCCTTGGGGAGTTGCACCGGGCGGAGGTTCGCGTAAAGGCCGAACTCCTTGCGGATGCGCAGCAGCGCGGCGCGCTCCGGACGCTCCTCCTTCGGGATGGTGGGATCGCGATCCGGCAGACCCACGGAACCGAAAAGGATGGCGTCGCTCTGCTTGCACAGCGCGAGAGTGGCATCGGGCAACGCCTTGCCAGTTGCGTCGATGCCGGCCCAGCCCACCGGGGCTTCGGTGATTTGGAAACTCAGCGAGAATTTTTTTTCCACGGCGCGCAGCACCTTGATGGCTTCGCGCATGACTTCGGGTCCGATGCCGTCACCGGCGAGGGCGGCAATCTTGAAGGTTGTTGACATAGGGGGCGGAGAATACCGGTGCCAAAAATGGAGTGAAGGAGAAAGTCATCGTCACAAAAAGCATCAGGTCATCACCCACGAAGGCGGCGCTCGAAGGGCTGGGCACGCGAATCTGGCTGGGCACTGGGGCCGGCGCGCGGCAAGGTGGGCGGGTGCGTGTGCTGATCGTGGGTTGTGGCTATGTGGGTCTGCCTTTGGGCGCGGAGTTGGCGCGGCGGGGGCATGATGTCTTTGGCCTGCGTCGTTCAGCGGATGGCGAGGCGGAGTTGCGCGCGGCCGGCATTCAGCCGCTGGTCGGCGACGTGACGGAGCTTGCGAGCCTGCGCTCGTTGCCCGGGGCGTTTGAGTGGGTGGTGAACACGGTGTCGTCCTCCAAAGGTGGGGCAGAAATTTATCGGGCTGTTTATCTCGAAGGCACTCGGAACCTGATCGCCTGGCTGGCGGGCACTCCGGTGAGCAAGTTCGTTTACACCAGCAGCACCAGCGTCTATGGGCAGACGGATGGATCCGAGGTGACGGAGGAATGTCCGGCCGAACCGGGAACGGAAACGGGCCGCGTGCTCGTCGAGACGGAGAGCTTGCTCCGCGCGGAGGTGCACGCGCAGAATTTCCCGGCGCTGGTGCTGCGGGTGGCGGGGATTTACGGCCCGGAGCGGGGCCATCTTTTCCAGCAATTCCTGCGCGGCGAAGCCCGGGTCAGCGGGGATGGGCGACGCTTCATCAACATGATCCACCGCGACGATGTGGTGGGTTCCATCCTGACCGCGTTGGAGCGAGGCGAAGCGGGGCGAATCTACAACGCCGTGGATGACGAGGCGGTGACGCAGTTGGATTTCTTCCGCTGGCTGTCCGAGCAACTAGGCCGGCCCATGCCGCCGTTTGCCTCGGCGGCGGAGAACGCCGGGCGCAAGCGGGGACTTACCAACAAACGGGTGGCGAATCGCCGGCTGCGGGAGGAGCTCGGTTACCGGTTGGCACACCCGGATTTCCGGGCTGGCTATGCGGCGGAGATGCGGCGGTTGGGCCTGCGCGGGGAGCTTTGAGGCGGACAGGCGTGTTCGCCACATGTTAGCCCACGCGAAAGGAAATGCGCTTCACGGTTTCGCGTCCAAAGCTGTGCTGGAGGCGGTCGAGGATTTCCTTGCGGCGATAACGGACGATTTCGTCGAGCCACACGCTGCTGTCCACGCTGACGAAGAGGGTTCCCTTGTTTAAACCGGTGGGCTGGGCGTGGGCAGTGACGCGCGGGTCCATCAGGTTGTTCCAGACCTTGGCGATTTCAGCCTCGTCACGGCGGCGGTCGAGGCCCAGGCCAGTCATCATGCCGGGCACGAGGCTGGCGAGCGGTCGAGTGTTGTTGCGGCCCGCACTTTCCAGCGAGGTCACGTCAACCCGACGCCACGCGGCGAGGACGCGCTCGCGGGCGGTGAAGGCGGCGTGGCGGGCGACCGGGCGCTCAGGCCGAGGGGGCGGCTTGTTCATCCACGATGAGGACGTCCTTGGCAGCAATGTCGTAGCCGCCGGTGATCGTCTTACCAGTCATGCACTCCCGCATGGGGCGGTGGAACTGGACATGCGCCGACTGGTTGTTGTGATTGAGGAGGAAGTAGATGCGATAGTTGCCCCGCACACGCATGGCCACTTCCACGCTGTCCGGCACCCGGAGGAGGGGGGAAATTCCGCAGAGCTGACGCAGCCAAGCCACCAAATCCATGTAGAACGGCAGCGCGCACAGCGTGCCGACATAAACTGCACGCCCCTCGCCGAAATGGTTAAGCGTGATGGCGGGCTTGCCGGCGTAGAAATCCTTGGTGTAGGTGCCCAGCACCTGGCAGCCCTCCGCCAATTCGACGATGTCGCACCAGAGCCGGCCACTGTGCAGCGCGGTGGTGGGAAAACCGCCTTTGATGGTAAGGCTGTTTTCCTCGCCAGGGGGCAGCGGGTCGAACTCCACCACTTTCAGCCCGAACATGTCAGACATCTCGTAGGGGGGATCGGTGGCCGCGATGTGGTTTTCATCCACCAGCCCGGTGTTGAAGGTGCCGACGAGCGTGCCGCCGTTGTGGACGTAGAGCCGGAGGATGTCCGCCTCGCCGCCGGCCACCATGTGCAGCGAGGGGGCAATGACGAGCTTGTATTTGGAGAGGTCATCGGTGGGCCGCACGAAGTCCACCGGGATGTTACGGTCGTGCAAGGCCGCGTAGAAGAGCTGCACATGCTCGCGCTGGCTGAAGAACTTGTTCGGGCGCTGCGGCTGGTCGAGCGCCCAGTCACTGGCGGGGCTCACGACGATGGCCACCTCGGGCTTGACCTGGGTGCCGGCCAGCAACGGAGTGAGGATCTGAAGCTCCTGCCCGACTTGGCAAACCTCCTGGAACATGCGGTTCTTGGCTAGGCCATCATGCGTGAGCACACCCCCGTAGAATTTCTCGGGCCCGATGCGCGGCATCCGCCAGTAGAAATACAGCAGGCCGGTCGCGCCGCGCGAGAGGAGCTGGTAACTGAAGAGCCGCACCACCCCGGGGCGCACGAGGGAATTCGCCTCGGCCCAGGCGACGCTGCCTGCCTTTTGCTCCATGCACCAGAAACCCTCGGCCTCGCCGTTCTTCTTCAGCGTGCGCGCCATGTCGATGTTCAGCGCGTTGTCCGCCGGTCGGCCGCCCACTGCGGCATCGCTATCGAGCGAGACCAAGTCCACCACGTCTGCCAGATCGAAGTTGTCGATCTGCGTCGCGTAGGGACGGAAGGTGGTGGTGACTGGGATCTTCGGAGTCAGCTCGCGGAGGATCTCAGCCTGCATCCGAATGAACGCCACACAGGTGTCGCTGGAAAACCGTCGCCAATCCGTGAGCAGTGCAGGGTTGTGCGCCGCCGGAGCGGACATCGGCATGGGCAGCTCGGAAAAATCATTGACCACCTGCCCCCAGAAGCGCAGGCCCATGCGCTCGTTGAGCAAGTCCACGGTCTCGTATTTGGCTTTCACCCAAGCATGCCAGTCGCGCTTCGTCTCCGGGTTGAAGGCAAACTCCGTGTGATGCCGGCCCACCCCGTTGTCAATCTGCCAGGCTATCAGATCCGGATGATCCCCCAGCGCCTCGATCATCGCGCGCACGATCTTCTGGCTGTATTGCCAATAGATGTCGCTGTTCATGCAGTAGGCGCGACGCGTGCCTTCCCGGCGCGGCATCCCGTGCTCGTCCAGCGGTAGGATTTCCGGATGCTTCCGAGCAAGCCACAGCGGTGGGGCGGCGGTGGGCGTGCCCAGCACGATCTTTATGCCGTGCGTGGCAAACGCGTCCATCGCGCGGCGCAGCCAGGCAAAGTCGTATTTGCCCTCCTCCCGTTCGCACAGGCCCCAGGAGAACTCGCCCAGGCGCACCACGTTCATGCCCGCATGGGCCATGAGCTGCGCATCCTGCTCCCAACGGGACTCAGGTTCTTCCGGGGTTCCGTCAAACGGGTAAACCCAGTGTTCGGGGTAATAATCGGCTCCGAAATACATAATTAGAGGTGGCGAAGCGAAGTGACGCTATGCGGAAAAATGGCGCTACAGCAATTCAAATTATTTGGGAATTTTTCCGATTCTGGTCGAGCGCTGCCTCTAGCGTGTGGCCGTCGGGGTTGATGATCTCGCTCGGTTCGGCGACGGTCATGAACACCCGGAAGGGCGAGAGGCCCCAGCCAGCGCTGTGTGCCGAGGCGTCGCCTTCCCAACGCCCGGTGAACCGGAAGTCCGCATCCGCACGCTGCAGCACGCACGGCGTGCCGTAGCAGCCGAACTACCACGCCCCGTTGGCCCACGTCGCGGTCTGGATGCCTTTCTCCGTGTGGTCGTTGGCCAGCACGTGTCGCCGTTGGAACTTGAAGTTAGCGTCGTATTCGTAGAGGTGGTTTTCTGCCACTTTCGGCGGCAGTCCGCAGGCCACGATGAACCCTCCATCACGGTGCGCGACGCCGCCTGCGCCATGCACCAACTCGGGCAAACGGTGCCGTGCCAGCAGGTCGAGTGTCACGGTGTCAAAGACATACACCCAGGAGTCGGCCTGTCCGGCAGGTTCGTTGAACTTCCCGAGGTTCACTGCCACGAACACTTTTCCCCCCGCCAGACAGAGATCGCCTTGGTCGTAGTCGGCCTTCACGCGCTTCAGCAGCCGGCCCTGCCATTCAGTCTTCCCGAGCGCATCGGTCCAGCTACAGAAAAGCGTCGTGCGCCCATCGGGGGCGACGCCTTGCAGGTGCTTGTGGATAAGTGCCTTCGCATCGGGCCCCTTGGGGCTGCGGCGGCTGGACCAGTAATTCGTCAAGGACAGACTCAACGTGGCGGTCATTGGGCTGGCCGTTGCGCTGGCGCTTGAGCAGGTAACGCTGGTTGCCCTCGGCGTAGAACTTCCACTCGAAGGTCATGCTGGGGTGCAGGTCCATGCGACCTGGTGCGGAAAGGTTCCAGTAATCGCGCAGTCCGCGCACGGCGTAGAGCACGGTGGCGAGGTCGGCCACATGGCGATTCCTCGCCGTGCCGCCGAAGTAATGCTCGTAGGCGCGGCGGATGGGATTATTCGTGGGCGTCTTTGCTAGGTTCGTGCCGATGGCCAGCCCACTGGGAACCGAGCACACCTCGCGTCCGGCGAAGACGACCGGTCCGGGCCAGCGCTGGATCACGTGCAAGGCCGAAGCCGCGTCGCGTTGGAAATTCACATTGCCAAGCTTCAAGTCGTCTTTGGGCGGGTGGCCGATGAAGTTGCCGCCCATGCAGACCCACGTCTTGACCCTGCGCCGGATGAGGTCCGATCCGCTCAAGTGTCCCTCGCTTGCGGGGAGCTGCAGCAGATTCTTCAGGTTCGTCAGGTAGCCAACGGTCACGATGACGACCGATTGGTCAGGCTGCTTCTCCAGCACGTCGCGATAGACCCGTGTGGCGTCGGGGACTTCTTCGCCGGACTTCAGGCCGTGCGGGAATTCCGCTGCTACCCGCGCCGTGAAAAGTGACTTTTGCTGGACGCTGCTAGCCTTGGCCATGCCGATCGGTAAACTGGGCCGGCCGTAATACCGGTTGATTGCAGCCACCGTCGCGATGGACTCCGGGTCCGCGACGCTGGTCACAGTAGCGAGGATTTCGCATTCGCCCAAGTCTGCGAGCGCGTGGAGCACCGCCATCGCACCTGCGTCGTCGCAATCCGTCATCATGTCAGTGTCGAAGAAGATCTTCACCACCGACGGCTGCATGGGGAGGGCGAGGCCAGCTGGCGGCACGGCAGCCGTAGCATGGCTGCACAGTGTGTAGAGCAGCGTAAAGAGAAGATTTCGAGCGAGCACGGACCACGAGGCTACTGAGGCGAAGATAGCAGAAAAAGTTCATTCTCCGGTCCGCAGTGGCAATGGGATGGCAACCGCAGCGCCCTGACTCTCGCCCGGCAGCAAAGCGCTGCAGAAGCGCAAATACCGCTGTCAGATACGAAACCTGCCAACCGTCTCCGGCGTCCGGTCTAGCAAGAATTGATTAGGCGCATATGAACCCGCTCGAACACCAGGCCCAGCTCCCCGACCTCTTCCTCACGCGCCGCCAGTGGCTCGCCCGCTTCGGCATGGGCATGGGCGCGGTGGGGCTTGCCTCAATGCTGGGCGACGAGGCGCGCGCTGCGAACGACCTTAACCCGCTCGCGCCTAAGAACCCGCACTTTCCCGCCAAGGCCAAGCGCGTCATCCACATTTTCGCGCAGGGTGCCCCGTCGCATGTGGACACTTGGGATCCGAAGCCCGCATTGACGAAGAACGATGGCAAGTCCATCCCCGGCGCAGGCGGCGTGGCGTTTGGCTCGCCGTTCAAGTTCACCAAGCAGGGCCGGTCCGGGCTGGAGTTCAGCGAGGTTTTCCCCAGCCTCGCGAAGCACGCGGACTCCATGGCGGTCGTGCGCTCGCTCCACACAGACATCCCGGCGCACGATGTGGCGACGGTCTTCATGAACACCGGTTCGCTCCGCCTCGCCAAACCCTCGCTCGGTTCCTGGGTGCTCTACGGCCTCGGCACGGAGAACCAGAACATGCCGGGCTTCATCTCGCTGCGGCCCGGCGGCGGGGCACCCGGCGGCGCTCAGAATTACCAGTCCGCGTTTCTCCCCGGCATCTTCCAAGGCTCCAGCATCAACACGCAGGCGCAGTCGGTGGAGCAGATGATTGAGAACATCCGCAACAATTACCTCGTGCCGAAGGAGCAGCGCCGCCAGCTCGACCTCGTGCATCAACTCAACGCGATTCACAGCCAGAACTTGCAGAAGGATGCGCAGCTCGAAGCGCGCATCGAGGCGTTCGAGATGGCTTACAAGATGCAGACGGCGGCCACGGACGCGTTCGACATCGCGAAGGAACCGGAGAACGTCCGGTCGCTTTACGGCTCCAGCACGCAGGGCAAGCAGCTCCTCATCGCGCGGCGGCTCGTCGAGCGCGGCGTGCGGTTCGTGCAGGCGTGGGCCAGCGGCTGGGACCACCACAACGACCTGGAGGACCGATTGCGAGCGAAGGCCGGTGAGATTGACGGCCCGGCGGCGGCGCTGCTCACGGACTTGAAGCAGCGCGGGATGCTGGACAGCACGCTGGTCATCTGGGGCGGCGAGTTTGGCCGCAAGCCCACGCGCGACAATCGCGGCGCCGACGACCCCGGTCGCGACCACAACAACCGCGCCTTCGCGCACTGGCTGGCCGGTGGCGGCATCAAGGGCGGCGTGGCCTACGGTGCGACGGATGAGTTCGGCGCGCGGGCGGTGGATAACAAGGTCCACATCCACGACTACCACGCGACCCTGCTGGCGCTGATGGGCTTCGACCACGAGAAGCTGACGTATCGCTACAACGGCCGGGACTTCCGGCTGACGGACAACTTCGGGCAGGTGGTGAAGGGGATTATTGCTTAAGGAGCCAATATGAAATCCGCCGTTCTCCTCCTTGCCATCCTGAGCCTAGCCCTCGGAGCCGCCACTGCCGCCGACGCGAAGAAGAAAAAGAAACCGCCGACGCCCGTGCCCACTCCGGCTCCGGCGGTGAAGTCCGCGCTGCCCGCTGCCAAGGCTCCGGCTGCTCCCACGGCTCCCGCCACAGCGATGGCGTCCGCCACGCTCACCGCGCAGCAGACGGAGTTCTTCGAGGGCAAAATCCGCCCGTTGCTGGCTGCGCATTGCCTCAAGTGCCACAGCGCCGCCGAGGGCAAGACGAAGGGCGGCCTCGCGCTCGACACCCGCGAGGGCACGCTCAAGGGCGGCGATTCCGGCCCCGCCGTCGTCCCCGGCAACCCGGACAAATCCGTCCTCATCAAGGCCGTCCGCTACACCGACTCGAATCTTCAGATGCCGCCCAAGGGTGAGAAGCTCTCCGACGCGCAAATCGCCGACCTCGTTGCGTGGGTGAAGATGGGCGCGCCTGACCCGCGAGGAGGCGCGGCCAAAGGCAAATACGCCAGCGCCACAGAGCGCAAGGTTTGGTGGGCCTTCCAGCCGGTGAAGAAGCTGGAGCCGCCCGCTGTGCAGAACAAGTCCTGGTCTGCGAACCCGGTGGACAATTTCATCCTCGCCAAGCTGGAGGAAAAGAACCTCAAGCCCAGCGCGTCCGCCGACCGCCGCGTCTTGATTCGCCGGCTTTACTTCGACCTCATCGGCCTGCCGCCCACGCCGACCGAGGTCGAGGCGTTCGTGAACGACAAGTCGTCCACCGCCTACGAGAAGCTGTTGGACAAGCTGCTGGCCTCGCCGCACTACGGCGAGCGTTGGGGCCGGCACTGGCTGGACGTGGCGCGTTACTCGGACACGGTCGGCGACCCTGCCAAGCGCCGCGAGTCGCCCGCGTATCCGTTCGCGTGGACCTACCGCGACTACGTCATCAAGGCGTTCAACGACGACAAGCCTTACGACCAGTTTATCCGCGAGCAGATTGCCGCCGACAAGCTGCCCAACAACAAGGATCGCACCACGCTCGCCGCGCTGGGTTTCATCACCGTGGGCGACCACTTCGATGGCAACCGCGACGAAATCATCAACGACCGCATTGACGTGGTGACGAAGGGTTTTAACGGTCTGACCGTCGCCTGCGCGCGCTGCCACGACCACATGTTCGACCCGATTCCGACGAAGGATTACTACGCGCTGCACGGCATCTTCGCGAGCACCGAGGAGCCGAAGGATTTGCCCGTCATCGCCACGACGGACAAGGTGAAGTATGCGGAATACCTGAAGGAGAGGGCCGCGCTGGACAAGGCCGAAACCGACCTCAAGGCGCAAGCGAAGGCCCTGAAAGCGAAGGGCGGCAAGCCCGCCAACACGAAGGAATTCCAGAAGCAGGCGCAGCAGCTCACCATTCAAGGCGACCGCCTCGATATGACGCATCCCGGCGCGCCCGCCCGCGCAATGGCCGTGCAGGACTCGGCCCAGCCGAAAGATTCACCGGTCTATATTCGCGGTGAGAAGGACAACAAGGGCGACCTCGTTCCCAGGCGCTATCTGGAAATCTTTCGTCCCCCGAACGCAAAGCCTTTCGCCTACGGCAGCGGTCGCTTGGAACTCGCCTATTCCATCGCGAACAAGAACAACCCGCTCACCGCGCGCGTGATGGTGAACCGCGTTTGGCAGCACCATTTCGGCCAAGGCTTCGTGCTGACGCCCGACGACTTCGGCACCATGAGCACGCCGCCCAGCCACCCGGAGTTGCTTGATTACCTCAGCACCTATTTCACCGACAACGGCTGGTCCGTGAAGGAGCTGCACAAGCACATCCTCCTGTCCGCGACCTACCAGCAAGCCAGCACGGACAACCCGCGCTACGCGCAGCTCGACCCGTTCAACCGCCTGCTCTGGCGGCAGAACGTGCGCCGGCTGGAGTTCGAGCCGCTGCGCGACTCCATCCTCGCGATGGCCGGCTCTCTCGACACGACGCTCGGTGGCCGCCCCGTGAATCTCGGTGGCGGCAGCAGCAACAATGCCGGCAAGGAAAAGGCCAAGGGCGGCACGCTTCGCCCGCAGGGCAGCTACTCCACGCGCCGCACGCTCTACGGCTACATTGACCGAGCGAACGTGGCCGAGGTGCTAAACCACTTCGACTTCGCGCAGCCCGAGATGCCCAACGGCAAGCGCTACCAGACCACCGTCCCGCAGCAGGCGCTCTTTCTGATGAACAACCCGCTGGTCATCGAGCAGGCGCGGAAGATTGTCGAACGCACCGACTTCAAGGGCGTCGAGGACGACGAGAAGCGCATCGCCTTCCTCTACGGACTGATTTTCCAACGCCCGCCGACCGCGCAGGAAATCCAGCTCGGCCTCGCGTTCTTCGAGGAAGCGCCGGTCACCGGTGCCAGTCTCCCAACCCCGCCGCCCGCCGCCCAAGCCGCGCCTGTGCGCGTTGCCGCCGCGAAAGGCCGGCTGCCGCTTGCGACGCAACCACGCTTCACCCCGCGTCCCTTGAGTGCGTGGGCCGAATACGCGCATGCCCTCATCCTCGCCAACGAGTTCACGTTCGTGAACTGAACTGAAGCGTGTTTGCAGCGGAGCGCCGGTTCCACCCCGGCGGGTTGATCCAGACGGCTCTTTTACGTGGGTCTCAGACCGGCGCTCCGACAACGACCACTTTCCCCTCGCTTCGCGCCCCGGTTGATCAAATCATCCACTCGTCCCGAATGCCATGAGCGACAGCGGCTATCTCAAATGCTCCTGCTCCCACTGTCAGGGCCATCTGGAGTTTCCCGCTCACGCCGTCGGTGTCACCACCACCTGCCCGCACTGCGGCATTGAGACCACGCTCGTTGCACCGGCTGGCACGTCCACACCGCCACCTCCCCCGCCTCCACCACCCAAGACGTCCGCACCGCCTCCGGTTGCTGCCGAAGCACCCGTTCCGGTCTCAACAAGCATGACTCGGGTGGACGCCGCGCCCACCGGCTCCAAGTTCAAAAAGGTTCTTAACATTGTCGGCAGCGTGCTCGCGGGTCTCGTGGTGCTCGGACTCTTTGGCTTCAAGGCTTGGAAATATTTTCGGCGGGCTGGCGATGTCGTCGAGGCGGTGAAAGGCGAGTCGAAACCCGAGGCGACCAAGCCAGCCGCCGCGTCGCCCAAAACCGCGCCGATGCCCGTGCCCATCGCCGTCCCGACCTCGGTGGTCGTGGCGAAGGGCACGCCGCCTTCGCGCAAGTCGGGCGAGGACTTGCAGCTCCTGAGCTTCGAGGTGCACAAGGCCAAAGACGGCAACCTGCAATACATCGTCGGCGTCGTCACCAACCACGCGGCGAATCAATACTTCAACGTGAAGCTGACGTTCGACCTCACGCGGCAGGGCGGCAAAACCGGCGACACCGCCACCGACACATTTCGCAACCTGCCGGCCAACTTCGGCTCGACCTTCAAGGTCAACATCATCGGCACCACGCCCGTCACCGCCGCGATGCTGGCGAAACTGGAAGGGGAAAAGGAATGAAACCAAACACCATCAGCAAACTTGGCCACTCGGCGCTTCGCTTCGTCCTTGCGCTCGGCCTGGCATGCATCTGGCTTGCCCGCGCCACTGCCGCCGACACGGAATACAAGCTCGTCCGTATCGAGCCGGCCAGCCAGTCCATCCGCGTCCGGCTACCGCTCACCGATGTCTCTGGCAAGGTCCGCCCCAAGGAACGCACGCCGGATGGCTACGGTGAACCGCTCGCGCCGACGAAGACCGCGCTCGGCCCGAAGCACTACCTCGAATGGCAGATCGGCTACGACACCCGCGAAGCCGACGCGCCGAACGTCGTGAAAGAGATTCAGTTCGTCCGCAAGGGCGAGACGAAGTTCGGCGCGGAGTTGAGCAAGATGCTTGTGGACGCGCTCCGCCTCGGCGTCATCTCGACGAACGACCTCCTCCGCGAGCGCGACCGCCTCGCCAAACTTTCCGAGGCAACGCTCGAAGAGCGCGAAGGCATTACCACCGAGAAGACGCCGCTGGAACTCAAGAGCGGCACACTGCCCGACGGCTTCACGCGCTGGACGCAGAAGGTGCCACAGTTCCTGCGCGAGACGGAGCACGGCTGGATTCAAATCCAGCTCAAACCCCGCCAGCGCGCCGTCGGCAACCAAGCGATGGTCTATGTCTGCATTCCGATGACCCGCGTGCTCACCGCCGACGGCAAACCGCGCGCGCCCGGCCCTGCCAGGACGAAAGAAACCGTCTTCTACGAGTTCACCAAGGCCAATGCCGGCTTCCTCCTCGACATCGTCCGCGCCTTCGCCATCGCCTCCAAGCAGCACAACGAGGACATGGGGCAGATACTCGGAAGGATTGTGGACAACGGGCCGGCGCGAAAGTTGTGAACGGCACGACTCCGCACCGACAACTCGGCCTGCCCAGCGCGACCGCGCTGGTGGTGGCCACCATGATCGGCACCGGCGTGTTCACCACCAGCGGCTTCCTGCTGGCCGACCTGAAATTTCCGTGGGCGGTCCTCGCGGTCTGGGTGGTCGGCGGGATCATTGCCACGCTCGGCGCGGTGAGCTACGGGGCGCTGGCGCGACGGCTGCCGTAATCGGGCGGGGAATACCTTTTCCTTTCGCGCACCCTGCACCCGGCGGCGGGTTACGTGGCGGGATGGATTTCGTTCCTAGTCGGCTTCGCTGCACCGCTGGCCGCATCGGCCTTTGTGTTTGGCGAATACACACGCGCTTGGTGGCCCGCTGCCGATCCAAGGCTGCTCGGCACCGCGCTCGTTCTGATCTTCACCGCGTTGCACGCGGCGCATGTGGGACGTGGTGCGCTGGTGCAGAACCTCGGCGTGGCCCTGAATCTCGTCGTTGTCCTCGGCCTGATTCTGCTGGCAGCACCCCGGATGGCAGTGGTGGCCCCCTTGCAAATGGGCACCGCGCCATTGGCGACGTTCGGCGTTTCGCTGATGTGGGTTTCGTATAGTTACGCCGGGTGGAATGCCGCCGTTTACGTCGGTGGCGAGGTGCGCGACCCCGACCGGAATTTGCCGCGTTCGCTGCTGCTCGGGACAGTGCTGGTGACGGTGCTCTATCTGGGACTGAACGCGGTGTTCGTCCTTGGCATGCCGGCGGAGGCCATTGCAGGAAAACTGGACTTGGGCCGCATTGCCGCGCAGTCGCTCGGCGGCGCGGCGTGGGCTAATGTCGTGGGCGGCCTGATTGCGTTCGCACTGGCGATGTCCGTGTCATCGTTCGTCATGGCCGGCCCGCGCGTCTGCGCGCAGATGGCCACCGACGGTTATCTGCCGCACTGGTTCGCACTCCGCTCCGGTCCGCCTCGTGCGGCCATCGTGGCGCAGACCGCGCTCGCGCTGGTGATGCTGTGGAGCGCGACATTCCAAGCATTGCTGACCTACATCGGCTTCACGCTCGGCCTGACCACCGCTGCCGCCGTCGTCGGGCTTATGCGGCTGCGCTGGCGCGAGGGCGCGACGCTGCCGGTGCCGGGCTGGCCATGGGTGCCGGCCACCTTCGTCCTCGCCGTGCTGATCACGACCGTGATGACCTCATCCAGCGACCGATGGAAAGTCTCGCCGGTGTGGGCACCGTCGCCGTGGGATTCGTCGCGTGGTGGTTCCAGCGCGGAAAGCCGGTGGGCTAGGGCTGAGACCTCCGGCCCGCCACATCGGGGCAGCTGCCCAGCAAGGAACATCAGGTCGGCAACTTCATCCCGGAGATCCAAGATTCCTTCCCGGAGGCCAAATTCTCGAGTTGGCCGACCTAAATCTTCCTAAAAAGCAAAGAGGGTGGGGTTTTTTTGGTCATGGGGCAATAGCGGCTCGGAAATTTGAAGCCGCTGGCGGCTTAGAGCGCCGTTTACGCCTTCGCCACCAACTGCCGCAACACATACGGCAGGATGCCACCGTGCTGGTAGTAGTCGATCTCGATGGGCGTATCGATGCGGCAGGCGACGACGATGTTTTCCACCGTGCCGTCCTTGCGCGTGATCTTGAGCGTGAGGTCCTGCTGGGGCTTGAGGTTCGCGTCGAGGCCCACGATGTCGTAGGTCTCGCTGCCGTCGAGCTTCAGTGTTTGCGCGGTGGTGCCTTCCTTGAATTGCAGCGGCAGCACGCCCATGCCGACGAGGTTGCTGCGATGGATACGCTCGAAGCTCTGCGCCACGACGACTTTCACGCCGAGCAGGTTCGTGCCTTTCGCAGCCCAGTCGCGGCTGGAGCCGGTGCCGTATTCCTGTCCGGCCAGAATGATGAGCGGCGTGCCGCTGGCGATGTGCTTCACCGCCGCGTCATAGATGGCCATCTTCTCGCCGGTGGGCTGATAGATAGTGTTGCCGCCTTCCTCGCCGCCGAGCATCAGGTTCTTGATGCGGACGTTGGCGAAGGTGCCGCGCGTCATGATGCGGTCGTTGCCGCGACGCGAGCCGTAGCTGTTGAAGTCCACGAACTCGACGCCGTTGTCGCCGAGGAATTTTCCGGCGGGCGAACTCTTCTTGATCGCGCCGGCGGGCGAGATGTGGTCGGTGGTCACGCTGTCGCCGAAGATGCCGAGGGCGCGCGCGCCTTTGATTTCGGCGATGCTGCCGGGCTGCATCTCGAAGTTCGTGAAGAACGGCGGCTCCTGGATGTAGGTGCTCTGGCGGTCCCACTCATACACGTTGCCGACGGTGGACGGGATCTCGTTCCACTTCGGATTCTGTGACGCGAAGTTCTTGTAGAGCTTCTGGAAAATCTCCGGCTTGAGCGACGACTGCATGGCGTCGCGCACTTCCTGGAGCGTGGGCCAGAGGTCGGCGAGATAAACGGGTTCGCCGTCCTTGTCCTTGCCGAGCGGCTCGCAGCTCAGGTCGATGTCCACACGGCCCGCGAGCGCGAACGCGACGACGAGCGGCGGCGACATGAGGAAGTTCGCCTTGATGTTCTGGTGCACGCGCGCCTCGAAGTTGCGGTTGCCGGAGAGCACGCTGGCGGTGATGAGATCGTTCTTCACCACGGCCTCCTCGATGTTCGCGTCGAGCGGACCGGAGTTGCCGATGCACGTTGTGCAGCCGTAGCCGACGAGGTTGAAGCGAAGCTTGTTTAGGTAAGGCGTGAGGCCGGTCTTCTTGAGGTAATCCGTCACTACGCGCGATCCGGGCGCGAGCGACGCCTTCACGGCGGGGTTCACCTTCAGACCTTTTTCCACGGCCTTCTTCGCGAGCAAACCGGCGGCGATCATCACGCTCGGATTGCTGGTGTTCGTGCAGCTGGTGATGGCGGCGATGAGCACGGAGCCGGTGCCGACGGTGGCTTTCTTCTTCGAGGTCATCTCGACCTTCACGGATTTCGAGAAGTCTTTGCGCGTCTTGCCGAAGCCGTTCTCGGTCACGGGGCGCTGGAACGAGCTGAAGAATTCGCGACGAAGGTTCGGCAGCTCGATGCGGTCCTGAGGACGTTTCGGTCCGGCGACGCTGGGCTTCACCGTGTTGAGGTCGAGTTCGATGACCTGCGAGTAATCCACCTGGCCGGCCTGCGGAATGCCCCAGAGATTCTGCGCCTTGTAGTAGTTCTCATACATCAGGCAATGCGCCTCGCTGCGGCCGGTGGCGCGCAGGTAGTTGGTGCATTCCTCGTCGATGGGGAAGAAGCCCATCGTCGCGCCGTATTCGGGAGCCATGTTCGCGATGGTCGCGCGGTCCACGAGCGGGAGCGCAGCGGCGCCGGGTCCAAAGAACTCGACGAACTTGCCGACGACCTTCGCCTTGCGGAGCAGTTGCGTGACGGTGAGCGCGACGTCGGTGGCGGTGACGCCTTCGCGAATCGCCCCGGTGAGGTGGACGCCCACGATATCCGGCGTGAGAAAGTAAACCGGCTGGCCGAGCATGCCCGCTTCGGCTTCGATGCCGCCCACGCCCCAGCCGACGATGCCGAGACCGTTGATCATCGTGGTGTGCGAATCCGTGCCGACGAGCGTGTCGGGATAATAAACGCCGCCGGCGGAGAGCACGCCCTTGGCGAGATATTCGAGATTCACCTGATGCACGATGCCGATGCCGGGCGGGACGACCTTGAAGGTGTCGAACGCCTGCATGCCCCATTTCAAAAACTGGTAGCGTTCACGGTTGCGCTGGAATTCGATCTCCAGGTTCTTCGCGAACGAATCCGCCGCCCCCGCCGCATCGACCTGGACCGAGTGGTCCACGACGAGGTCCACCGGCACGAGCGGCTCGATGATCTTCGGATTCTTGCCGAGTTTCTCCACGGCGCTGCGCATTGCCGCGAGATCCACGAGCAACGGCACGCCCGTGAAGTCCTGCAACACGATGCGGGCGACCACGAACGGAATCTCCGCCGTGCGCGTCTCGTTCGGCTGCCAGTTCGCGAGTTCCTTCACGTTCGCCTCGCTGACCTTCTTTTCGTCGTAGTTGCGCAGGACGGATTCCAGCACGATGCGGACGCTCACCGGCAGGCGCGAGATGGGGCCGACACCGGCGGCTTCCAGAGCGGGGAGACTGTAGAACTGGCCGGTCTTGCCGTTGCCGAGGTCAAAGGATTGAAGGGTATTGAACAGATTATGGCTCATAAAAGAATTAACCCCGACAACGCGTCTCGCGTCTGTCAGGAGCGCCGAAAATGAGGATAGAGCAGGGGAGTGTCAAGCGGACGGCGCGGCGGAGGGAACGGCAGGCATGGGCGACGCGGCGGAGACCGCTTGCCAGCGTGAGGCGGGGAAACTATAGAAGCCGCGAGCCGGACGGAACGATGCGGGCAGGTTCAGTCCGTCGGCCGGTTCAGAATCGCAAGCCTGATGCCCGATGATTCGGCACGAGTCATCGGGTGACTTTTTCGGCCTCATTGAGCGCCCCATACGACCATGTTGGCAAAACGAGTGATTCCATGTCTGGACGTTCATGACGGCCAGGTCACGCGCGGCGTGCAGTTCGGGCGCGCGGAGGCAGGCGGCCTGCGGAACGTCGGCGATCCGGTCGAGCTGGCCGTGCGCTACAACGAGCAGGGTGCGGATGAGATGGTGTTCTTCGACATCACGGCCAGCGCGCACGGGCGTGCAAGCATGGTGGGCGTGATTGAGCGTGCAGCGGACCAGTGTTTCATGCCGTTGACGGTTGGTGGCGGCATTCGGGTGCTGGACGACATGCAGACGATGCTGCGAGCGGGAGCAGACAAGGTGAGCATCAATTCCTCGGCGCTCGCGACACCCGACCTCATCCGGCAAGGCGCGGAGAAATTTGGCAGCCAGTGCATCGTCGTCTCGATTGATTGCAAAAAAGTCGCCCCGGACCGCTGGGAAGTCTTCGCCAAAGGCGGACGACAGGCGACCGGTTTGGAAACCGTCGAATGGGCGAAACGTGCCGTCTCGCTTGGCGCGGGAGAAATCGTTCTCAACTCGATTGACGCCGACGGCACCAAGGCCGGCTTTGATCTCGTCATCACCCGGCGCGTGAGCGAGTCGGTCGGCGTGCCGGTGGTGGCCAGTGGCGGGGCGGGCAGCCTGGAGCACATGGCGGATGTTTTGCTGGAGGGCAGTGCGGATGCCGTGCTGGCCGCGAGCATCTTTCACTTTGGCACCTACACTGTAGGCGATGTGAAACGCCACCTGGCCGGAAGGGGGATTCCCGTGCGTGCAAGTTGACTGCCTGATTGCTTATGACAGAACTCACCCAATCGCGGCTGGCACCCGTCGTGTTGCTGGTTGCTTCCAACGTCTTCATGACGTTTGCCTGGTATGGGCATCTGAAATTCAAAAGCTCGCCGCTGTGGCTGGTGGTGCTGGCGAGCTGGGGCATCGCGTTCTTCGAGTATTGCCTGATGGTGCCGGCCAACCGCTGGGGCCATGGCACCTACTCGGCGACACAGCTCAAAATCATGCAGGAGGTCATCACGATTCTCGTCTTCTGCGCGTTCGCGGTCTTTTACCTCGGCGAGAAGCTGAAATGGAACCATCTTGCCGCCTTCGCCTGCGTCATCGCGGCGGTCTTCTTCGTCCGGATCGACTCAGGTGCGGGCTCGGCAACGCCGCAGCCGGCTCTCAACTCTCAACCTTCAACTCTCAACTCTCCCCAATGAGCTTCTACGACAAACTCAAGTTCACCAACGACGGCCTCATCCCAGCCATCATCCAGGAGCAGTCCACCGGCCGCGTGCTGATGATGGCGTGGATGAACCGCGCTTCGCTCGAAACCACCGTCGCCACTGGCAAGACGCACTTCTGGAGCCGGTCGCGACAGAAGTTCTGGATGAAGGGCGAGTCCAGCGGGCACGTGCAGTTGGTGAAAGACATCGCGTTCGATTGCGATGGGGACACGTTGCTAATCCAAGTTGAGCAGACCGGCGCGGCGTGCCACGAGGGATTCAAGAGCTGCTTCTTCCGCAGCATCGAAGGCGACGGAGCGCAGTGGAAAGAGACGGAACCGAGGCTGGAGACGCCGGAGCAAATTTACGGGAAGAAATAGCCCGGGTTCATGGAAGACTTTGTCTCCTTCGGCAGCCGTGATTACCTCATCACGCTCGGCGTGCTGGTCTTCGCGCGCGGGATGGATTTCCTGAGCACCTGGTTCGCCACGCCGACGCTGGCGCTGGAGGCAAATCCGCTGGCCAAACGGTTGGGCTGGAAGTGGGGGATCCTGTTGAACGTGGCATTGTGCCTGGCGTTGGCACCTTGGCCGATGGCCGCACTGGTCGTGGTCACGACCAGCATGCTGGTCGCGGCACGCAACTTTAAGTCCGCCTGGCTGATGCGGGCGCTCGGAGAAACTGATTACTCGCTTCTCGTGGGCGAAGCCATGCTGCGAGCCGGCTGGCGGACTTATCTGGTCAGCCTGTTGGGGGAGGCGGGGCTGGTTGGCCTGCTTGGCGCAGCGGTGGCGCTGACCAGCACCTGGCCGTCGCCGCCATTGGCGGTGGGTTTCGGGATGATCGCCTATGCAGTCGCGGTGGTGTTTTATTCCGTGTTGATCCTTTGGCGCAGCCGGCGCGGATAATGGCCGGTTACATGGCTGGGCAGTCCTGCGGTCCGGCTTTGCAATGACACGCTTGATGTTCTACGCTCGCGAAAACGACACATGAAAAGCATTCTGGTATGGCTGGTTGTCTTGGGCACGCTGGGCGGCGGCGGCTACTTCGCCTACCAAAAATGGCCGGACAAAATGGCCTTCTGGCGGACTGCTGGTAAAGCGGCTGCGGCGCCAAAATCCGCCCGGCCAACCTCAGCAAAGGTAGAACAGCGAAACATCAGCTTTGCCATCAGCGCGGCGGGCGAGATCACCCCGGCGGAGCAGGTTTCGGTGCGACCCGAGGTGAGCGGCCGCATCGACAAGCTGCCGGTGGACATCGGCGACAAAGTTAAGAAGGGCGACATCCTCTTCACGCTCGACGACTCCGACTTGCAGATCGAGCGCAGTCAGCGCCAGACGGAAATCGAGGCGACCAAGCTTCAGATCGAGGGCGCGCGGCTCTCGCTTGAGAAGCATCAGCTCGACTTCGACCGCACCAAGCAGATCTTCGAGAACAAGCTTCCCCTTGATCGCAGTCAGCGCCAGACGGAGATCGAGGCGGCCAAGCTCCAGATCGAGGGTGCCCGGCTTGCGCTTGAGAAGCTGCAGCTCAACTTCGACCGCATCAAGCAGCTCTACGCCGACAAGCTCCTCGCGAAGGAGGCCTTTGAGAATGCCAAGGCCGAGCTCGACCAGGCGCACAACACTCATGCGCTTGCCCGCAACAATCATGACAAGCTCCTCACGCGCGAAGTCTTGGAAACGGCGAAGATCGAGGTCGATCTGGCCCGCAATAACCACGCGCTCGCCCGCAACAGTTTCGAGCGTTCGCTCAAGGCGCTGCAGCTCGTCGAGGACAGGATTTCCAAGACGAAGAACACTGCGCCGTTTGACTGCACCATCCTCACGCGCCCGGTGTCCGCAGGCCAGGCGGTGTCCGGCTCTGGGGGCGTCAACAGCGGCACGGAAGTGCTGACCATTGCCGACCTGAGCGAACTCATCATTAACGCGCACATCAACCAGGCCGATGTCACCCGCATGAGTGTCAACCAGCGGGTGCAGATCGAGGTCGAGGCCGTGGCCGGGCTGAAACTCTTTGGCCGGGTGGACCGCATCGCGCCGCAGGCAACCATCAAGAACGGTATCAAGGGATTTTCCACGCGCATCATCGTCAAGAACGACGAGAAATCCGGCGTGCGCCCGGGCATGACAGCTAATCTCACCATTCCCCTGCAAGCGGCTGACAATGTTCTGGCGGTGCCGCTGGCGGCGGTGTTCAGCGATCAGGGCGAGCGCTTTGTCTATGTTCAGCAGGGCGAACGCTTTGTCCGCACTCCGGTGCTGATTGGCGTCACTGATTACGATTTCGCCGAAGTTTCCAAAGGTTTGCAGGGCGGGGAAACCGTCTCCCTCGTTTCACCCGCTGAGGAAGCCGGGAAAGTTCAGCAGGCGTTTGGCGCCGCCGCCAAGGGCGGGAAGGGCGGAGGCAAAGGCGGCGAAGGTAAGGGGGGCGGAACGTCAAAGGGGACCAGTGGCGGCGGCCCCGCAGCCAGCGGCAAGGGGGGCACCTCCGGCTCCGGTGGCGAGCGGCGTGGTCCACCGAGCCAGTAATCCAGCATCCGGAAGCGCTCATGGCTCTCATCGAACTTCGCGGCGTCAGCAAGATTTATCACCTTGGTGGGGAGGAAATCCGCGCGCTCGACAACGTGGACCTCGACATCCTCGGCGGCGAATTTATTTCCATCATCGGCCCCTCTGGCAGCGGCAAGTCCACGCTCATGCACATCCTTGGTTGCCTCGACTCGCCGACCAAGGGCAGCATCAAACTTGATGGCACCGAGATCGCCACCGCTTCCACGCGGGATCTGGCCCGCATCCGCAACGAGAAAATCGGCTTCGTCTTCCAGTTCTTCAACCTGCTGCCCAAGCTGAACGTGCTGCAAAACGTGGAACTGCCGCTGGTTTATGCCGGCTGCGGTGCGCGCGAGCGCCGCGAGCGGGCGATGGAGGCGCTCCGCTTGGTGGAGATGGACAATCGGGCCAAGCACCGTCCCATGCAGCTTTCCGGCGGGCAACAGCAGCGGGCCGCCATTGCCCGTGCGCTGGTGAACCGCCCCAAAATTGTTTTTGCCGACGAACCGACTGGAAACCTCGATTCGCACACGGGCGAGACGATTCTCAAACTGTTCCATGATTTGAGCCGCAAAGGCAGCACCATCGCGTTGGTCACGCACGATCCCGAGATCGCTGCCGTCACGCCGCGCAAGATCGAGATCCGTGACGGCAAGATCGCGAAGAACGTGGACGCCAGGCTGGCCGGCCAGCGTGACGGACCGAAATTTGTGGTGGGGAATCAACCGGTTTGAGCCATGCACTTAATTAACGCCATCCTCGTTGGCCTGAAGGAGATATGGGCGAACAAGTTTCGTTCGCTGCTCACCATGTTGGGCATCATCCTCGGGGTGTCGAGTTTGGTGGCCATGTCCGCGCTGGTGAAGGGCATGGAGAACGGCATGAAGGAGGCGCTCATCGCCATCGGCGGTTTGGAAAAAGTTCGCGTGGAGGAGCAGGACATCCCCGTCTGGCAGCAGCACATGGCGGATCAGGCCGTGGGCACCACGATGAGTGATGTCCATGCCCTCATCCGCAGCGCTCCGCTCATCACGATGGTGGTGCCGGAGATGCGCACGCGGAACATCACCATGACCCGGGGAGGAAAAAGCATCAGCCCGTGGAACTTCATCGGCACCTGGCCCAACGCGGTGGAGTTGAACCAGCATGTGATGGGCCACGGGCGCATGTTCAACGCGCTGGATGACGAGAACGCCCGTAACGTCTGCGTCATCGGCACAGCCGTGCGCGACGCGCTGTTCGGATCGCCGGAGCAGATTGGGCGGGAGATCATCCCCGTCGGCGAGTTCGTGAACATCAACAACCAGCGGTTCAAGATCATCGGGATGTTCGAGCACTACGAAAGCGACCAGGACAAGAAACG
>CAMCFN010000059.1 GCA_945874145.1 Akkermansia muciniphila | reverse complement strand
GGCCCGCGCGCGCGACGATCTGGCGGAGGTAATCGCCGACGGGCCGGCCGGCGCCGAGATAATGGTGGGTGGCCAGTTGGGCGTCGAACGCGGCCACTTCGTGCTCGTGGGCGACGTGGACGGTGAGACGGGGCGAGGGCGCGGGGTCGTGCGAAGGCTTCATCCCAGTGGAGGGAAGCCGAAAACCGGCGTTCTGTCTAGCCGAAAACCTTACACGCTCAGCCCCAGACACTTCGATTCCCAATCGACAGAACCTTGGATAACTCCCCCTCGCTGGCAACTTGACGCTTCCGCGTCCGTTGGTCCGTCCCTACATTCTCGCCCCGCCATGCCGCAACTGCCCATCGTCCAGCTCGACAACGTGAGCGTGTCCCTCGGGGGCAGGCGCATTCTGCACGGCTTGAACTGGCGCTGGTGGCCCGGCGAGTGCTGGGCGGTGCAAGGGGCGAACGGTTCGGGCAAAAGCACATTCCTGCGGCTGGTGGCCGGCGAGCTGGCACCTGATCCCGTTGAGGGTGGCCGCCGGCTTTACGGGCTGGACGGCGAGTTGTCCCACAGCGCGATCGGCGTGCGCGAGCAGGTGGCCTTTGTCTCGCCCGAGCAACAGGAGCGCTACCTGAACATCGAGTGGGTGCGCACCGCGTGGGATGTGCTGCTCACCGGCTTTCATCAAACCGACTATCTCTACCGGCGGCTCACGGCGGAACAACGCGCCGCCGCCCGGGCCATGGCGCGCGAACTCGGGCTGGCATCCCTGCTGCGGCGGGATGTGCAGACGTTGTCCCAGGGCGAATTTCGCCGCGTGCTCATCGCCCGGGCCTTGCTGGGCAAACCCCGCGTGCTGCTCCTCGATGAGTTCACGGACGGGCTGGACCCCGCCATGCGCACGACGCTGCTGGCCGCCGTGCAACGCGCCGCCGCCGCCGGAACCAGCCTGCTCTGCGCCACGCATCGCACCGACGAACTGATCCCCGCGCTGCGCCGCAAGCTCGTGCTGGAGGCGGGCCGGGTGGTGGAATCGGGCGTAACCCAGCAAAGCAGCCGGAGAGGAATAGAGGGAAACGTTAAACGCCTAACGCCCAACGCTCAACGTTCAACGCCGGGCACTCGCTTGTCGGAAGCTGAACGTTGGACATTGAATGCTGGAAGTTCGTCTTTACCTCCTGACAGCGCCTTCCTCTTCCGACTGCGCAACGCCAGCGTGTATCTGGATCGCGTGCCGGTGTTGCACCGCGTGAACTGGGAAATGCGCTCAGGTGAGCACTGGGCGATCACCGGTCCCAACGGCGCAGGCAAGAGCACTTTTCTTAAGCTGCTGCTGGGCGAACAGCATCCGGCGATGGGCGGAACCATTGAGCGCTTCAACGAAGCGCGGCGGCACACGCTTTGGGAAATCCGCGCGCAAGTTGGCTATGTGGGTCCCGACTTGCAGACCGCCTACCGCGAGGATTTGACCGTGGCTCAGGTCGTTGCCTCCGGCTTCTTTGCGAGCGTCGGGTTACTGGATGATGTCACCGCCGCGCAGTGGGAACGAGTGCGCGCAGTGCTCGCCCAAGCGGATCTGGGTCCATTGGCGGGGCAAAACTACCTCCGCCTTTCCTACGGCCAGCGCCGCCGGGTGCTGCTCGCCCGTGCGCTGGTGCATGAGCCCAAGGTGCTGCTGTTGGACGAGCCGCTGGACGGGCTGGACACTGACTCCATCGCCCTGATGCGCCGGGAGCTGGCCGCGCTGGGAAATGGCCAAGTCGCGCTGATCGTGGTCGCGCACCGGCCTGAAGATTTGCCGGTCCTGCCGTGGCAGCGGCTGGCACTGACGCCACGCGCCTGAAGCTGCTTTCAGATTGGAACTTGCCGCCATCGGTAATGGTTCGGAAACTAGCGTCATAAAATCCTTGCCCACCATGCGCTTGGCCTCTGTTCTCACCCCGCTGAACGACTATCATCTCACGCTCGCCGCGCAGTGCGGCGTGCAGGACATCACCGTGCGTTATCCGGGACCGGACCCGGAAGTGTTGCTGCGCCAGCAGCGGCAAATCGCCGCGCACGGACTGCGGCTGGCCATCGTGGAAGGCTACTTGCCCATCGAACGCCTGAAACTGGGCCGGGATGAGGACGGCCAGGAACTCGCCGCGATGAAGGCGCTCATCCGCCAGATGGGCCAGGCGGGCATTCCCCTGCTCTGCTACAACTTCATGGCCGGCACCGACTGGGTGCGCACGCGGCTGGACGCGCCGGAGCGGGGCGGGGCGCGCGTGACGGGCTTCGACCTCTCAGCGGCAGAACGCGCGATGTCCCTGAGCGCCACCGCCAGCACCATCGGCACGGACCGCATCAGCGCGGACGAACTGTGGCGAAACTTGGAACGCCTGTTGCGGGAGCTGGTGCCGGTCGCCGAGGAAAGCGGGGTCTTTCTCGCGATGCACCCGGATGACCCGCCGCTGCCTGAGTTTCAGGGCAAGGCGCGCATCATGAATTCAGTCGAGAACTTTGAGCAGCTCGTCGGACTGGTGCCCAGCGTGCACAATGGCATTTGCTTCTGCCAGGGCACGTTCGCGGCCATGGGCGTGGACCTTCCCGCTACCATCCGCCGGCTGGGACCGAACATCCGCTACGTTCACTTCCGTGATGTGCGCGGCAGCGGGCCGGGCAACTTTGTGGAGACTTTTCATGACAACGGACCGACGGACATGGTGGCCGCGATGGCCGCGTATCGCGAAGCCGGCTTCTGCGGGCCGATGCGCCCCGACCATGTGCCCCAGCTCATTGGCGAGGAGGCCGGTGAACCGGGCTACACCATGCTCGGCCGGCTCTTTGCCTACGGCTACATGCGCGGGCTGATGCAATCGGTGGAGAAGTTTGTTCGCCACCCGGATGAAGCCTGAACCCCAGTCCGATTCGCCGCCGCAACCGCACGGTTGCCTGCCGCCGTGGCGCGTGGAGGAACTGCCCGCCCCCCTGCCCTTCAGCGCGCGCAACGCGCTCCGCACCATCGGGCCGGGGGCCATCCTGCTCGTCGGAGCCATCGGCATGGGGGAATGGGTGGTGGGCCCGATGTTCGTGGTGCAGCACGGACGCGGCATCCTGTGGATCGCGACCCTCGCCTTCATCCTGCAATCGCTGCTCAACCTCGAAGCCGTGCGCTACACGCTCTACACCGGCGAGCCCATTCTCACGGGCTTCATGCGGCTTCGTCCGGGGCCGGGCGTGTGGGGCTCGGTTTATACGCTGGGCGCGGTGGCGCAGCTTGGGCTGCCCGCCGCCACGGCGGGTTGCGCGGGCATCGTGTTCGCGATGAGTGCGGGCCGCGCGCCAGCCGCAGGGGATGCCGCGAACGTGGCTTGGATCACGGTCGTCCTGGTGCTCGCGGCGGCGGTGGTGCTGGCCTCGGGCAAGAAGGTGGAGCGCCTGCTGGAACGGGCGTCCTGGCTGATGATCGCCTACATCTTTGCGTTTCTGATTTGGGTGAACGTGGCTTTTGTGCCCGCCGCCGAGTGGCAGCGCACCTTCGCCGGTTTCTTCCAAGTCGGAGCCCTGCCCAAGGAAATGGATTTCGTGATGCTGGCGGTGTTTGCCTCGCTGGCAGGCTCCGGCGGCGTGGGCAACCTCGCCATCGCCAGTTGGTTTCGCGACAAAGGTTTTGGCATGGGGGCAAAGACCGGAAATCTCGGCGGCGTGTGGTCGCAGGAACAAACGCTTTCCCCCACCGGGGCAGTCTTCCCGATAACGCCCGAGAACCTGCGCCGCTGGCGCGACTGGTGGCGCTACTCGATGGTGGACCAGTCGCTACTCTGGGCCGGCGGCTGCATCATCGGCATGTTCCTGATGGTGAACTTGGCCGCCAACCTGTTCACGCCCGGCCTGAAGATTTCCGGCGTCGCGGCCGGCGTCTTCCAGGCAGCCGAGATGCGCAAGCTGTGGGAAGGCTTCTGGTGGCTCGGCCTGCTCAACGGATTTTGGATCCTCTTCTCCACCGCGCTGACCAACACCGATGTGCTGGTCCGGCTGGTGACCGACATGGCCTGGGCAGGCGCGCCCAAGGTGCGGCGCATGCCGGCGGGCCGGATTTACGGCGGTCTGCTGCTGGTCTTCACGGTGCTGGCGGTGGCGGGAGCCTTTCTGGGCGATGCCCGAACCCTGCTCGCCATCCTCGGCGCGACTGCGGCTCCCATCACCGCGTTCTCGGCGGTGCAAATCCTCCGCGTGAACACCACCCTGCTGCCGCCGGAACTGCGGCCGCCGCTCTGGCGTCGGGCCGCGCTGGTGCTCTGCGCCTTGTTTTACGGAGGGGTTTCCATCGGCATGTTCTGGCAGCTCGCGCGCTGAGCCGCTCTTGACGCGCTATCCGCACATTGCCTTGGTCCGTGCAGGCACCCCGCGATGGCCTGCTTACCGCTATTGTTCAACCGAGCGGTAGTAGCGGCCGGGCGGCAGGTTGATCGGCAGGTCGCGGAAGAGCTGGTTGCCAGGGCTGTTGGTCCAGACAGGCGTCCAGAGCCGCAGGTCGTCGGAGATTTCGATCACCGTGATGGTGCCGTAGCGCGTGGAAAGCGGCAGGACCATTTCGCCGGATGGCAAACGGGTGACGGGTGCGAACTCCGGCTCGGCGATGGCGGGAACAACCATCGGTTCGACGGCTCCGGCGATGGGGGCGTTGGCACCATCGAAGGAAGCGGCTCCCGCGAACGGTGCCAGAGCGCCAGTCGGCGTCACGTCGTAGGTGAGCGTGCGTGAGGTCTGGTCCGTGAACAAACCCCAGCGCACACGCCCGGTAGCAGCATCATACACGCCAGCGTGGCTGACGTTCGCCACGGCCCAGCCGGCGGGCGGGATTTCCTCAACGGCGTGGCAGGCGTCGGTGGCTCCAGGGTTGACGATGATCGTGACCGTGGCGGGCGTGCCGACGGCCAGCTTCGGCGGGAGGAAGCGCCAGCAGCCTTTGCCCGTGGGCGTGACAACTTCGGCAGTCGCCCAGCGGCTCTGCGCCGCAGGCCCGGCCGACACCCAGGCCAGCGGCAACTTCGCGGGCGCGTTGACGAAGTAAGTGCCGCCGCGTTGCACGAGGAAGCCCGCCCGCGTGACGAAGGAAACTTCAATCGGGTTGGGTCCCGCCGGCCACGCGTTGCCATTCTGCCAAGCCGACGCGTAAGCAGCGAGTTCGAGGGTGTTGAGCTGGAGGTCGGCATTGAGGTCCGCAGGGTGGACTTGCGCTTGGTTCAAACTGCCTTCGCCGCTGATGCCCGAAATGACGTTGTCCTTGATGGCGATGCCGACGAAGTTCTTCGGACCAGTCTCCGAAATCGAGGGGGTCAATTCGTAGGTCAACGTCCGTGCTGCGGCGTCGGCAAAGGGGCCGAACTTCACTTGCCCAGTCGTCGGGTCAAGCTGCCCGCCATGGCTGATGGCACCGAGTGCCCAGCCCGCGGGCGGCGTGTCGTTGACGGTGTAAGCCGAGCCGCTGGGGGGAGTGGCCTGGAGCGTCACGGTGAGCCGCGTGCCGGGCACGTAGCCCGAGGGCAAGTCGCGCGTGACGAAACTCTCAGTGGAAGTCGTCGATGGCGCGGGGCGTAGCAGGAGATACACACGCAACTGGTTCGAGAGTGGTGGCGTGCCGTTGTCCGTGACTTGCACGACGGCGACCATCGGCGTCTCGGCTGTGACGACCGGTGGGGTGCCGGTCAACGCTGCGCTTCGTTCGCCAACCCGAGTGAATGACATCCATGCGGGGCCGGAGACTAGATTGAAATTCAACGTGTTCACCGGCGTGTCAGAATCCGTCGCCGTGTAAATTTCAGACAACGAAACCGGATTGGTCAGCGTCAGCAGCGATCGGCCGAAAAGCACCGGCGCGGTGTTGCCTTCGTTGACAATGACGTAGAAGACATTCGTCGCGCTGCGGGGCGGCGTGCCGTTGTCCGTGACCTTGGCGCGGAAGCGGTTGGTGCCCGGCAGCGACGGTGTCCAGCGCACGATGCCATTGGCATCAATGGTCGCACCGTCGGGTTTGGTGACCAGCTCGTAGGTGAGCAGTTGCGCGGGCAGGTCGATGTCCGTGGCCGTGTTCGTGATGACCGTCTCGGTCAATTTCAGCGCGGTAACCACGGTGGGCCGGGGCAGAACGGGCGGGTGATTCTCAGAGGTGACCGGCTCGGTCACAATGACGTAGAAGCTGTTGGTGGCGCTCTTGGCGGGCGAGCCGTTGTCGGTGACCTTGGCTTGGAAATAGTTCGTGCCGGTGGTGGCCGGCGTCCAGCGAACGATTCCGTTGGCATCAATGGTCGCACCGCTGGGACTCACGAGTAGTTGGTATGTCAACGCCTGCGGCGGCTGGTCGGCATCGGTGGCGGTGTTCACGTAAACCAGCGGGGTGAGCTTGGGAATCGTCACGGCTCCGGACGGAGGCAGGACGGGCGGATGGTTCTCCGGCGCGACGGGCTCGTTCACGACGACATAGAAGCTGTTGGTGGCACTCTTGGCGGGCGAGCCGTTGTCGGTAACTTTCGTCTGGAAGAAATTCGCGCCAGCGCTCGATGGAGTCCAGCGCACGATGCCGTTCGCATCAATACTCGCGCTGCTGGGGCCTGAGAGCAGTTGGTAGGTTAGCGTCTGCGCCGGCACATCAATGTCCGTGGCGGTGTTGGTGAAAACCAGGACGTTCGTCCGCATGATCGTCACGACGGTGGGCGCTGGCAGGACCGGCGGATGATTCTCGGGCCCGGCGGGCTCGTTCACAATGACATAGAAGCTGTTCGTCGCACTCCGGGCGGGCGTGCCGCTGTCCGTGACCTTCGCTTGGAAGAAGTTCGTGCTCGCGGCCGTCGGCGTCCAGCGAACTATGCCGTTGGCGTCAATGGTCGCGCCGCTGGGGCTGGCGAACAGTTGGTAGGTCAGCGTCTGCGCGGGCAGATCGGGGTCCGTGGCGGTGTTGGTGAAAACCAGTGAGGCGGGACGCACGAGGGTCACGACGGTGTTGGCTGGCAGGACTGGCGGGTGATTCTCGGGGACGACAACCTCGTCGTCGTTGATGGTGACGGTAGCGGCTGCCTGTGCGCCAATGGTGGCCCCGCCGAAGGTGGTGAAGAACGTGACGGTGAACGTCTCGGCCGGCTCGACGATCGTGTCATTGAGGACGGTGATGACGACGTTCTTGGAAGCGGTGTCTCCGTCCGCCCAGGTCATGAAGTTGGTGGTGGCAGTGTAGTCCTGACCTGCGGTGGCCGTGCCATTGGCGGTGCGATAGTAGCCGTTGACGCTGCTGCTGGAGCCGCCGGTGCGGGTCGCCACGAGCGTCACGGTGCCTGCTGCCTCACCCACGGTGTAAGCAGCTTGCGCGAATTGAATCACTCCGGGGCTGGGTGGCGGCGTGTCATCGTCGGTGATCGTCACGGTGGCGGCAGCCTGCGCGCCGATGGTGGCCCCGCCAAAGGTGGTGAAGAAGGTGACCGTGAAGGTCTCATTCGATTCGACTACCGAGTCGTTGAGGATGGTGATGGCGACATTCTTGTTGGCCGTGTCGCCGTCAGCCCAGGTCACCAAGTTGGTGGTGGCAGCATAGTCCTGACCAGCGGTGGCCGTGCCGTTGGCAGTGCGATAGTAACCGTTGACGTTGTTGCTGGAACCGCTGGTGCGCGTGGCCACCAGCGTAACCGTTCCCGCTGCCTCACCAACCGAGTAAGCAGCCTGCGCAAACTGAATCACCCCGGGACTGGGCGGCGGGGTGTCATCATCGGTGATGGTCACGCTGGCGGTGGCCTGCGCGCCGATCGTGGCCCCGCCAAAAGTGGTGAAGAAGGTGACCGTGAAGGTCTCATTCGATTCGACTACCGAGTCGTTGAGGATGGTGATGGCGACAGTCTTGTTGGCCGTGTCGCCGTCAGCCCAGGTCACCAAGTTGGTGGTGGCAGTATAGTCCTGGCCAGCGGTGGCAGTGCCATTGGCGGTGCGATAGTAGCCGTTGACGCTGCTGCTGGAGCCGCTGGTGCGGGTCGCGACGAGGGTTACGGTGCCCGCTGCCTCACCAACCGAGTAAGCAGCCTGCGCAAACTGAATCACGCCGGGACTGGGTGGCGGGGTGTCGTCGTCCGTAATCGTCACAGTGGCAGTCGTCAACGCACCAAGGCTGGCGCCGACGGTGTTGGTGAAGAAACTCACGGTGAACGTCTCCGACGGCTCCACCAGTGCGTCGTTGAGGATGGTGATCGCAATGTTCTTGTTGGCCATGTCGCCATCCGCCCACGTCACGACATTGGTGGTCGGCGTGTAGTCTTGCCCCGCGAAGGCGGTGCCCTCTGCCGTGCGATAGTAGCCGGAGGCCGAACCCGTGCTGCCACCCGTGCGCGTGGCGACGAGTGTCACCGCGGCCGCCGACTCAGCTGCGGAGTAAGTCGACTGAGCGAACTGGATCACTCCGGCGTTGATGGGCGAAGGTGGGTTCGTGATGGTGTAGGTGAAGGTCGTGATCGGGCCCATGTTCACGATGGAACTGGCGGGACCGAGCTTGATGACGACGGTTTTGCTCTTCGGATTGCCGGTGGGGAGAATCTTCAATGGAATCAAATATGGGGCGGGAATCTGGCCGCCAGTGAAGGAGATGCTGCCGCCAGCCGCTTTGTAGTCCACGCCGTATTCCGCCGTGCCGCTCGCGTCGAGCCAGTAATAAATGAACTGGTTAGCCGGCCAGGAGTTCGAGCCGGGCGGCAGCGCGAGCGTCACGGGGATGTTCACGGTGCCCACGGTGTCGTCGCTTACCGCGCCACTCGACGGGAAGCCGACTTGCGGCATGAGGCCGGCGACATTGAGGAAGAGGTGTAGCAAGTTGAAATCGTCCACGGCGACGTAGGGGTTCGGGAACGTGCCGAAGACGGAGTTGCCCGCTGTGCCGACGGTGGCGGTGATGTTGAGCGGCGTGCCGTCGGCGACGTTCGTGGTCCAGCCGCCGCCGGTCGCGGTGATGTTCTGGCCGTTGACGTTGACCGTGAGCGTGCCGTCGGTGGCGGGGTTGTAGCCGCGCCCGGCGACATACACACCGCCGGAGATGGTGCGGTTGGTGCGAACGCGGGTGAAATCCACGTTCGCCACGCTGGCGGAGTAAACGCCCACCGCGCCGCCGGCGTTGGCGTTGGTGAAGACGAAGCCTTGGTGCATCACCGTAGGATAGAAGGTGCCAGTGACTCCGGCGGGAACGTGCACAACGTATTTTCCGTCCGCCGCCGTTTCACTGGCCCCGAAAAAGTTCGTCGCGCCGTAGCGGACCAGGTTGGGGTTGCCGCCCCTGTAATTGTTCACGACCGCGCCCGCGAGCGGGTTGCCGTTCTCGTCCTTCACGATGCCGCTGAGGGTCCGCAGCGCCGTGGTGCCGCCGGTCACGGTCACGCTCGCGGAGGCGATCGTCTTGCCGCCCTTCATGTCGGTTACGGTGCAGCGCGCGAGGAACGTCCCGCTGCGTGTCCACGCGTGGCTGCCTTGCGTGGACAGGCGCGCGTCGGGATTCGTGTTGCCCGCGGCGGTGCCACCCAGCGCGTCGGGGTCGTCGAATTCCCAGTAGTAACTGAGCGCGTCGCCATTCGCGTCAGAGGCGGTTACGGTGAGGGTTTGCGGCACGCCGGCGGCGATGGTGACCGTGGCGGGCGCGATGGACGCGGTGGGCGGGACGTTGCCGGGAAACGAGCCGAAGTTCACCACCACATCCAGCGACTCCGGCGCAGTGCCGCCCTTCTTGACGGGCGTGACGTGGAGATTCGCCTCGTTGTCCGAGTAGGTGCGGCCGATGGCGAGCGGAGCGTCGTAGAGTGTGGCGTAAGGATTGTTCGTCACGCCCGGGATGCTCGGCAGACCCCGGCTGCCGGGCGTCATGTCCAGCAACGTGGTGTGGCCGGCGGTGGCCACGATGGACTCGCCGCCGATGCGGACTTCGAGGCCGTTGTTCGACCAAATGCTCTCCGCGTTCGTGATGCCCGCGCGGTAGCTGAACCAGTAAACGCGGCCCGGGTCGCGCACGACGCGCAACGCGTAGTTCTTCCCGGCTTCGAGCGCGGGCTGGTCAAACGCGTGGACGCGATACGTGCCCGACACGGCGGGCGTGGCGATATTCGCGTCCGGCAGCCAGCCCATTTGCCATTTCCAATACGGGTTCAAGTCCCGGTCGGGCGGAAGCGGAATGGGTGCCGTGTTCTTCCAGCCCATCAGGTCGTAAACGTCCCCGTAGGCGTCCGTGAAGAAGAAGCCGTTCCGAATCGGCGAGTGATAGGTGCTGCGCGAGATGCCGTTCGCGTGCTGAAGGCCGAAGTTGTGGCCGAACTCATGAGCCAGCGCTAGGCTCGTCGTGCCGAAGACGCCTTTGCCGTGCGCGCGGCCCGCCGCGAGCGTGCCCTGGCCGGGGATGAAGCCGCAGAACAGGAAGTCGAGGTCGTAGTTGTCCGAGTCGTAAAGCGCGGCCTGCCCGGCGGCGATGCCCACCTGCCGGGCCTTCGCGCGCACATCGTCGGCGAACGAGCCGGGCTCATCCCACGCGGCGAACTTGGAAATACCGCTGGTTCCGAAGGTCGCATTGTAATTCGTGTAGCTGACACCCAAGTTGATTTCCGGCAGCACGGTGAACTCCATCGAGAGCTTGCCGTAAGAGGAGCGTTGGAAGAATGCGTTGATGGCGGCGGCCGTGGTGCCGTTCGTGATGTTGCCCCAACCGGAGTAGTAGCCGCTCGCGTTGGGCGCGTCCGACGGACCGGCCTGATCCGTGAAGCGCACCGGGATGACGAGCACCCGTTTGTGGCCGGTGGTCCAGGTCGCGGGCGGGGTGGCGGCTTGAACGTGCGACGCTAGGAACATGACACCCAATAGCAGCACACTGCAGACACGGAACGAGTTAAACCAGAGAGCGGAGAGGTCTGATGTCATGGCAATGTATTTACAAAGTTATGACGAAGATGACTAGTCGGGTGGATTACCTAGAGTATTTAGGGGGGAATGGCTGCCGCCAACGTGGCTTCAAATTCAGTCCACAACCCGGTCTCACTGCCATAATGTCAACTGGTAGTGGCTCTACCAGTGTCCCCCCGGCCTAATGGGGTTCTTTCCACCCGAACGTGTTTCAGGTTGGCAACGTCGGCGCTTTCCGGTAGTCACCCGCGCGCACATGGCCGACGACAAAAAACCTCACGTCTACGACGAGAGCAAAATCAAGACGCTCTCCAGCATTGAACACATCCGGCTCCGCACCGGCATGTATATCGGGCGCATCGGCACGGGGGCGCACCACGATGACGGCTGCTACGTGCTGCTGAAGGAGGTCATTGATAACACCATTGATGAGTTCATCATGGGTTACGGGCGCGAAGTCCACATCACGGTCGCCGAAGGCACCGTGTCCGTGCGCGACTTCGGGCGCGGCATTCCGCTGGGCAAGGTCATCGACTGCGTCAGCCAGATTAACACCGGCGCGAAATACAACGACGAGGTGTTCCAGTTCAGCGTAGGCCTCAACGGCGTCGGCACCAAGGCGGTCAACGCGCTCTCCAAGGAGTTCCTAGTCCGCAGCCATCGGGAGGGCGAGTTTTTCGAGGCCACCTTCAAGCAAGGCCGGCTCAAGAAGGAAAACAAGGGTAAGACTACCGAGCCGAACGGCACTTTCGTCCGCTTCACGCCGGACCCGGAAATCTTCAAGCAGTCGGAGTTCCGCGACGAGTTCATCGAGCGCCGGCTGCGGCACTACACCTACCTGAACGCGGGCCTGAAGCTCGTGTTCAACGACAAGACTTTCGTCTCGCGCCACGGGTTGAACGACTTGGTGATGGAGGAGCTGGCCATTGACGGGGCGGAGCCGATCTACGCACCGCTGCATTTCACCAGCAAGACGCTGGAGTTCTGCTTCACGCACAGCAACAGCCGCTACGGCGAAAACCTCTTCTCCTTCGTCAACGGCCAATACACCAGCGACGGCGGCACGCACCTGAGCGCCTTCCGCGAGGGCCTGCTCAAGGCGGTGAACGAATACGCGAAGGGCAATTACGAGGGCGACGATGTGCGCGAAGGCATCGTCGGCGCGGTGGCGATCCGGCTGAAAGACCCGATGTTCGAGTCACAGACGAAGAACAAGCTGGGCAACACGGAAATCCGCACCGATCTCGTGAACAAGGTGCGCGAGGAGCTGCTGCACTTCTTCAACCGCAACAAGGAGATCGCGCAGCGCATCGTCGGAAAGGCCGACGACAGCCGGCAGTTGCGCAAGGAATTGCAGGAGGTCAAGAAGCTCGCCCGCGAACGCGCCAAGGCGGTCAGCATCCGCGTGCCGCAGCTCAAGGACTGCAAGCGACACTTCGACAAGGAGAAGGACAAGGGCCACGGCTCCATGGTCTTCATCTGCGAGGGCCAGTCCGCCAGTGGCTCCATCACAAGCTGCCGCGATGTCGAGACGCAGGCCGTCTTCACGCTCAAGGGCAAGCCGCTCAACGTCTGGGATCTCAAGCGCGACGTGATGTATAAGAACGACGAGATGTATAATCTCATGCGGGCGCTCGACGTGGAGGACAATCCCGACCACCTGCGCTACGAGAAGATCATTCTCGCCACCGACGCCGACGTGGACGGCCTGCACATCCGCAACCTGCTCATCACCTATTTCTACAAGTTCTTCGAGCCGCTCGTCCACGGCGGCCATGTGCATGTGCTGGAGACGCCGCTCTTCCGCGTGCGCAACAAGCAGGAGACGATTTACTGCTATAGCGAGGCCGAGCGCGACACGGCGGCGACCAAGCTGGGCAAGAGCTGCGAGATCACCCGCTTCAAAGGCCTCGGCGAAATTTCCCCGGCGGAGTTCAAGCAGTTCATCGGCAAGCAGATGAAACTGAGCCAGATCGAGTTTGCCCCCCGCCCCGAAGTCAGCGGCGTCCTCACCTTTTACATGGGCAAGAACACGCCGGAGCGCCGCGACTACATCATGAGCCATCTCGTGGTGCCGGTGGAGGATTAACCTGCGCGAACATGAGCGAATCCAAGCCCAAGCCGTCTTCCCCCAGCCAGCCGGAATTGCCCATCGCGGGAGCCGCCGCCGAATCGGCCGCCCCTGCGCCGAAGCCCGAGGGCAACGGCGGGTCCGCGCACATCATCGTCGAGGAGGCCGCGGTGCCGCACCACGTCTTCGACCCCGCCAACATTGAAGGCCCCTTCCACCGCCGTGTGGACAAGGGCTTCCTCGAATACGCCTCCTACGTCATCCGCGACCGCGCCATCCCGCATCTCGCGGACGGTTTGAAGCCCGTGCACCGACGCATCCTCTGGGCCTTGCGCGAGAAGGACGACGGCCGATTCATCAAGGTCGCCAACGTCGTCGGCCATGCGATGCAGTATCACCCGCACGGCGACGCCTCCATCGGCGACGCGCTCGTGGTGCTGACGAACAAGCGCTACCTCATCGAGGGCCAGGGCAACTTCGGCAACATCCACACCGGCGACCCCGCCGCCGCACCGCGTTACATCGAGTGCCGGCTCACGCCGCTCGCGCGGGAAGAACTCTTCAACGACGAGTTGACCGAGTTCGTGCCCAGCTACGACGGGCGCAACAAGGAGCCGGTCACGCTGCCGAGCCGGTTGCCGCTGGCGCTCATGCTTGGCACCGAGGGCATCGCCGTCGGCCTTTCCGCGCGGCTGTTGCCGCACAACTTCCCCGAGCTGCTGGAGGCGCAGATTGCGATCCTGAAGAACCAGCCGTTCAAGTGCCTGCCCGACTTCCCCACCGGCGGCCTGATGGACGCACGGGATTACCAGGACGGCAAAGGCAGCGTGACCGTGCGCGCCAAGATCAAGGTCAAGGACGAGTCCACCGTCGTCATCAAGGAGCTCCCGCCCGGCGTCACCACCGAGTCCCTCACCACCTCCATTGAGGACGCCGCGCGCAAGGGCAAGATCAAGGTCAAGTCCATCAACGACTTCACCAGTGAGGACGTGGAAATCGAGGTCCGAGCTCCGGCCGGCGTGGAAGCCGAGAAGCTCGTCAACGCGCTCTACGCCTTCACCGACTGCGAGGTCAGCCTCACCAGCCGCATCATCGTCATCCGCGACAACCGCCCCGTCGAGCTGACCGTGAGCGAGGTGCTGCGCGCGAACACCGAGCAGCTCGTCGCCCTGCTCAAGCGCGAGCTGGAGCTGCGCCAGAGCAAGCTGGAGGAAGACCTCTATTTCCGCACGCTGGAGCGCATCTTCATCGAGGAGCGCATCTACAAGAAGATCGAGCAGTGCAAGACGAACGAGGCCGTCCACACCGCCGTGGTGGACGGCTTCAAGCCCTTCGCCGCCGAATTCTCACGCGCCCTGGCCGACGCGGACATCGAGCGCCTCCTGCAAGTCCGCATCCGCCGCATCTCGCTCTTCGACATCAGCAAGCACCGCGAGGAGATGGACAAGCTCAAGGCCGAGCTGGCCGAGGTGAAGAAACACCTCAAGAACGTGAAGGCCTACACCATCGCGCATCTCGAGGGGCTCCTCGCCAAATACGGCCCGCAGTATCCGCGCCTCACCAGCAAGAGCAGCCGCCACGAGGAACTGGACGCCAAGGCCGTTGCGTTCAAGGCCTTCAAGGTCGCCTACGACCGCGAAAGCGGCTACCTCGGCTACAAGGTCAACGGCGACGAGTTCAAGCTGGAGTGCACCAAGTTCGACAAGCTGCTGCTCGTGTTCAAGGACGGCTCCTACAAGGTCGTTGAGCTGCCGGAGAAGCTCTTCATCGGACCGGAGCTGATCTTCTGCGGCTTCCCCGAGCGCGAGCGCGTCTTCACCTGCGCCTACACGGACCGCAACGCGAGCTACCTGAAACGCTTCACCTTCGGCGGCACCATCCTGAACAAGACCTACAACTGCATCCCGGAGAAGTCGCGCATCCTCCTGCTCGTCGTGGACACGCCGAAAGTGCTCTACGTGCGCTACAAACCCGCGCCGCACCAAAAGGTGTCCCAGCAAACCTGCAATCCAGCGAAGGTCGAAGTCCGCACGCCCAAGACCCTCGGCCGCCAGCTCTCCATCAAGGACATTAGTTCCGTCACCCCCGAGCCCACGCGCGGCTGGGACGACAGCGTAGCGACCACGGAGATCGTGTTCGCTTAACCAAGCGCGTTCAAAACGCCCGCTGCTGTAGCGGCGGTCTGTGACCGCCGAGCTTGGGCCTGTTCAAGCGCTTTGTTCGGCACCCACAGAGCGCCACTCCCAGCTCGCGAACCTTTTCAAAAGAACGAGGTTCCCTCCGCATTCCATCCGTGGCAGAAACTCCCATGCACAAGTTCACGCCTGTCCTGCTGCTGTTGTCGCTCTGCCTGTTGACCCGCGTCCACGCCGCCGATGACTACGTCCCTGGCCCAGACTCCAAGAAGCAGTCCGGCGTGCCCGAGGGCGAGGTGCTCAAGTTCAGCTTCGCGAACAGCAAGATTTTCCCCGGCACCTATCGCGACTACTGGGTTTACGTGCCCAAACAATACGACCCCGCCCAGCCCGCGTGCGTCCACGTCAACCAGGACGGCGTCCAATACCTCGCGCCCATCGCCTTCGACAACCTCATCCACCGGAAGGAACTCCCCGTGCTCATCGGCGTCTTCGTCATGCACGGGCGCGTGAAGGCCGCGACCACAAACGCCCACGACCGCTTCAACCGCAGCTACGAATACGACGGCCTCGGCGACAACTACGCGCGCTTCATCCTTGAAGAGTTGCTCCCCGACGTGGAGAAGCGCACCGCCACGGACGGCCGCCCCCTGCGCCTGAGCAAGCAGGGCAACGACCGCGCCATCGCCGGTTCGAGCAGCGGCGGGATTGCCGCCTTCACGGCCGCGTGGGAGCGGCCCGACGCCTTCAGCCGGGTCTTCACCACCGTGGGCACCTATCTGGACCTGCGCGGCGGCAACGACTATCCCTCGATGATTCGCAAGGCCGAGCCGAAGCCCCTCCGCGTCTTCCTCCAAGACGGCAGCAATGACGCCAACGGCTTCGGCGGGAACTTCTTTCTCGCCAACCAGCAAATGCTCTCCGCCCTAGAGTTCGCCGGCTACGAGGTCAACCACGTCTGGGGCGACGGCGGCCACAACGGCAAGCACGGCACCGCCATCTTCCCCGACGCCATGCGCTGGCTGTGGAAGGACTGGCCCAAGCCCGTCACCAAGGGCGTCGGCTCCAAGGCCCCCGTCATGAGCGTGCTCGTCGCCGGCGAGGAATGGCAGCTCGTCAGCGAGGGCTACGGCTTCACCGAAGGCCCCGCCGCCAACGCGAAGGGTGAAGTCTTCTTCACCGACATCCCGAAGAGCCGCATCCACAAGGTTGCCCTCGACGGCAAGGTCACCGTCTTCGCCGAGGACACCGGCGGCGCGAACGGCCTCGCGTTCGGCCCCGACGGACGCCTCTATGCCTGCGCGAACGGGAAGAAACAAATCACCGCCTACGATATGGCCGGCAAGGTCAGCGTCATCGCCGAGGGGCTGGATTCCAACGACCTCTGCGTGGGCACCAACGGCAACCTCTACGTCACCGACCCGCCGAACAAACAGGTCTGGCTCATCAAACCCGGCGGTGCGAAAAGCGTCGTGGACAAGGGCCTCGCCTTCCCGAACGGCGTCCGCCTCACGCCCGACCAAAGCCTCCTGCTCGTCGCGGACATGCGGGGACAGTTCGTGTGGTCCTATCACATCAACGCCGACGGCACCCTCGCCGCCAAGCAGGCTTACCACCACCTCCGCATCCCAGACGGCCGCACCGAGAGCGGCGCGGACGGCATGACCACCGACACCCAGGGCCGCCTCTACGTCACCACGCACGCGGGCATCCAGTTCTGCGACCAGGCCGGCCGCGTCAACGGCATCATCGCCAAGCCGCAGAACAAATGGATTGCCAACGTAGTCTTCGGCGGAGCGAGCCTTGACGAGCTCTACGTCTGCTGCTCGGACAAAGTCTTCAAGCGCAAGACGCAGGCCAAGGGCGTCCTCTCCTTCCAACCGCCCATCAAGCCACCGACGCCGAGGTTGTGAACTGAGAACAAACGAGCAATGACTTATCACGTAGTAACACGATGGGGGGACTCGGAAGCCGCACCGAACGAGCGCCGGATGCGAGAGATTCTTTCAAAGCTCGAAAAGCCTGACGCGGAGCACCCTGATACATGGCTTACTCACGAGAATGGCTGGACCTTGGCAGTTCATGAAAATGGACTTGTGACATGGGAGAACTTGGAATCGTCTGGAGAGCCTCGACATCAGATTGGTGTATCCAGAAAGAAAGCTTTGGAACTTTGGCTGAAGCTCTCAAGTGGAGAGGTTGAAGCCATTGAGCAGGAGCCTTGGATTCCGGGCCCGTGTCCTCCGTTAAAGCCTGAGGAGCGCGCCGAATTGGTCAGGAGGGCTGAAGAAGCCACGTTCGCTTCATTTCGGACTTTCTATGCGCGACTGGGACCGGAGCGCGCGGAGGTGCCTTGCCGTCACCCGGGCTGCAAAAGGGGTGCGATAGCACATGGGTTATTCTGTCGAGTCCACAATTTTGAGATGGTTTACCATCGTCCTTGCCCTTTTCAGGACTAGGACCGGATTTGGAATCAGAGCGTGTCCGAAAGTGTGTGCGGGTCAGAACCCTGAGAGAAGAGCACATGAACAAGAAGCCTTCCAAAACGGAGACAACTCCATCCGGGACGGACAGACTTCGCTCCGAAGCGGGGAGGAAGCCTCCGGTCTCGGACTGCGCCTGCCCCCAAAGGGGCTGCGCCTCTCAGCCCAGGTTGCCGAGTCAGGCAAGGCTACCTTGCCTATGCTTGCGACTGCTCCCGGTCGGTTCGGGAGGGTTGACGGAGCAAGGGAAGCCCCTACGCTTTGCTCCAAAATATGGCCCGCGAAACCACCGAGGCCCGAGCCCGCCGCGCGACCGCGATCATCGCCGCGTTGCAGCGCACCTACCCGGACGCGCACTGCGAGCTGAATTACTCGAATCCGCTGGAACTGCTCATCGCGACTATCCTTTCGGCGCAATGCACGGACAAGCAGGTGAACCTCGTCACGGCCGCGCTGTTTCAAAAGTATCGCACGCCGGCGGATTACGCGGACGCCGCGCCGGAGGTATTGGCCGCAGAGGTCCGGCGCATCGGGCTGTATCGGAACAAGGCCAAGAACATCCAGTCGTGCTGCCGGGTGTTACGGGAGCAGCACGGCAGCGAGGTGCCGCGCACGATGGAGGAACTGGTCGCGCTGGCTGGCGTGGGGCGCAAGACGGCGAACGTGGTGCTCGGGAATGCCTTTAGCCTCAACGTGGGCGTGGTGGTGGACACCCATGTCGCGCGGCTTTCGGCGCGGCTCGGGCTGACGTGGGAGGTTTCCCCGGAGAAGATCGAGCCAGCGCTGATGAAGCTAGTGCCGCGCGAGCAGTGGGCGCTCCTCAGCCACTGGCTCATCTGGCACGGGCGGCGGCGCTGCGACGCCCGGAAGCCGGATTGCGGGGGATGCGAGTTGAAGGCGCTCTGTCCCCGTGTCGGAGTGAAAGCCTAGCCCGTCAGGTCGCACGCCGCCGCTCACTTGCCGAACAGTTCGGCGAAGAAGGCTTTCATCGCCTCCCAAGAGCGCTGGTCCGCCTTTTCGTTGTAGGCCGCGCCCTTGGAATTGTCGTTGCCGGCGTCCCGGAGCGTGAAGCTGTGGACGGAGCCGCCGTAGCTGACGAGCTGCCAGTCCACCTTCGCCGCGCGCATTTCGGCGCAGAAGGCGTCCACGTCCTTCGCGGGCACGAACGGGTCGTCCGCTCCGTGCAGCGCAAGCACGCGGCACTTGATGTTCTTGCCATCGGCCGGCGTGGGGGAGTCCAGCGAGCCGTGGAAGCTGACGACCCCGGCTACGTCGGCTCCGCTGCGCGCCAACTCCACCGCGGCCGTGCCGCCAAAGCAGTAGCCGATGGCCGCGATGCGTTGCGGGTCGGTGAGGGGATGCTGTTTCAGGACGGCTAGGCCGGCGTTGACGCGGTCGCGGAGGAGCGTGCGGTTGGCCTTGTATTTGCCGGCCTCGGCGGAGGCTTCCTTGGGCGCGGCGGGGCGGATGCCTTGGCCGTAGATGTCCACGCAGAGGACGTTGTAACCGAGTTGGGCAAGCATCTCGGCACGTTGTTTCTCGTAGCTGCTGAGGCCCTTCCACTGGTGCATGACGAGGATGGCCGGGCGTTTGCCGGGCGTGGCGTTGTCATGAACCTGCCAGCCTTCGAGGGTGAGGGTGCCGTGGCGGTATTCCACCGGGCCGGACTGAAGGGCGGCGTAAGCGGGCAGGAGGGAAGCCAGCAGGGACGCGAGCGCGGGGAGTGTTTTCATGGCGGGCAATCTGCCCCGTGCCGAGCTGTGGTCAACGCTTCATTGATGCCGCGCGCCAGATTCTTGCCTTGCCTTGCCGCTCGGCGTTGGCCCATCGTTTCTCACTAATTATGTCTAAAAAGGCTTTGGTCACTGGTATCACGGGGCAGGATGGTTCTTATCTGGCGGAGTTGTTGCTCGGCAAGGGCTACGAAGTTCACGGAATCATTCGTCGTGCGAGCACGTTCAACACGCACCGGTTGGAGCACATCTATTCCGACCCGCACGCGCCCAAGCACAAGCTCTTTCTGCACTACGGCGATCTCAGTGACGCGAGCTGCTTGGCGCGGCTCATATCCAAGATTCAGCCCGACGAAGTCTATAATCTCGCGGCCCAAAGCCATGTGCGCGTGAGCTTCGATGCGCCGGAATACACGGCGGACATTGTCGGCACTGGCACCATCCGTCTGCTCGAAGCCATTCGCGAGGTCGGCATCAAACCGCGCTTCTACCAGGCCTCCTCGTCCGAGATGTATGGCAAGGTGCTGGAAGTGCCGCAGACCGAGACGACGCCCTTCTACCCGCGCAGTCCCTACGCTTGCGCGAAAGTGTATTCCTACTGGATCACCGTGAATTACCGTGAGTCCTACGGCATGCACGCCAGCAATGGCATCCTCTTCAACCACGAGTCGCCCCGGCGGGGTGAGACCTTCGTGACGCGCAAGATCACCCGCGCCGTCGCCGCCATCAAGCTGGGCCGACAGGACAAACTCTTCCTCGGCAACCTGGATTCCAAGCGCGACTGGGGCTTCGCCAAAGAATACGTCGAAGCCATGTGGCTCATGCTCCAGCAGCCGGAGCCGGACGATTACGTCATCGCCACGGGCGAGACGCACTCGGTGCGTGAGTTCCTTGAAGTCGCCTTCGGCCACGTCGGTCTTGATTGGCGCAAGCATGTGGAGATCGACCCCCGTTACTATCGGCCCGCCGAGGTGGATCTGCTCATCGGCGATCCTAGCAAAGCGAAGAAGCAACTCGGTTGGGTGCCCAAGACCACGTTTGTCGAACTCACCAAACTCATGGTGGATGCGGACCAGCAGGCGCTGGCTGACCAACTGGCCGGAAAAGTGGCCGTTTCCCACTGATCCAAGCCCCGCAGCGAATCGACTGCTTACCAACGAACTACCATGCCACGCGCGCTCATCACTGGCATCACTGGTCAGGATGGCTCCTACCTGACCGAGTTGCTGCTGGAGAAGGGCTATGAGGTTCACGGCATGGTGCGGCGGACCTCCTCCCTCGATCGGTCGCGTTTGGTGCATCTGTTTCGCGATCCTGCGATCTATGGGCAGCGCCTCTTCCTCCACTACGCGGACTTGGACGACCCGACCACGATGCGCCGCGTGCTCATGTCGGTGGAACCGGACGAACTGTATCATCTCGCGGGCCAGTCGCACGTCGGCCTGAGCTTCGAGATTCCCGAATCCACCTGTGACATGACGGCGATGGGCACCCTGCGCCTGCTGGAGATGGTGCAGGACATGCGGCAGAAACCGCGCTTCTTCCACGCCGCCTCCTCGGAAATCTTCGGCCAACCCGCGCAGGCACCGCAGGACGAAAACACTCCTTACGCGCCGGTCAATCCCTACGGCTGCGCCAAAGCCTTTGCTGCCCAGATGGTCACCATCTACCGCAAGACCTTCGGCCACTTCGCCGTCAACGGCATCATGTTCAACCACGAGTCCCCGCGCCGTGGTGAGAACTTCGTGACCCGGAAAATCTGCCGGGCCGCCGCCTCGATCAAGCTGGGCAAGCAGAAAGATCTCATGTTGGGCGACACCTCCGCCAAGCGTGACTGGGGTTGTGCGCGGGATTATGTTCAAGGCATGTGGCTGTCCCTCCAGCATGGCACGGCGGAGGACTACATCTTTGCCACGGGCAAGCTTCATAGCGTGCAGGAAGTGGTTGAGACCGCGTTTGCCGCGGTGAACCTCGACTGGCGGCAGCATGTGCGGAAGGACAACCGCCTCCTGCGCCCCGCCGAACCGCAGCGGCTCTGCGGCAACGCGAGCAAGGCCCGTCGCCTCTTGAACTGGGAGCCCACCACCACTTTCCGTCAACTGATCGAGGAGATGACGCAAGCGGAGTTGGCGTTGCTTGCGGATACTTGATGCGGGGCGGTTCGCCCGGCCCGCTCGTCAACGCAGCCATGATTGAAATAAAGATAGCCTGCCAGTGCGGGGTTCCATTCCGCTACGGCTTGGAACTCGTGAACGGTCAAGCCCCGGAGGGGGTTGGCTGTCCCACGTGCAGTGCGACCATCACGCCGGCGTGCAACACCCTAGTGGACTTTCTCGCGGGCAGAAATCCAGCCCCGTCCACGGAGGGCACGCGGGTGCTGAAGGACATCAAGGTGCTTTGCCCGTGCGGCGCACGTTACAAATTCGAGTTTGAGCTGGCCGAGGCGGTCATGCCCACCCCTGTGGCCTGTCCGGCTTGCCAGGCAGACCTCACCGAACTGGCCAATCAGGAGATCAAGAAATTCCCTGACCGTTTCGCCGTCGAGCTTCCGCTCGCTGCGGCCGCTGCTCCCGCCCCGGTAGCTCCGCGCACCAGCCCTGAAGCGACAGTAAATGCCGCTTCCGCCGACGTCTTGGCACCTGCCGCTGCGGCCCCGGTTTCGGCCGAGATTGCCCTACCTGCTTTAACTCCGGGGCCGAACCCCGAAGCCGCAACCAGCGCGCCGGCGATTACCCCGCCTGCAACCCCGCCTGCACCGGAAAAACCTGCCACCCCTCCGGTCGCCCCGCTCTTCCCGCCACTCGACACTTCCGGGCCACCGCCGCCCAAGGGCATGCCGAATCTCAAGCCCCTCGAAGTGCCCCGCATGGAACGCCCCGTTCGCCCGGCCGGGACCAAGCCACCCGCCGCTGCGGGGGCAACGGCCACGTCCGGATCGAAACCCGGCCAGCCCAAGCCCGACACAAGTCCTGCTGCCAAAGCCGACCCGAAGGCGGCTGCCAAGCCAGCCGCGAAGCCGGTGGCCAAGTCCTCCGCACCCGCCCAACTCAATTTTCCGCTCGGTGCGGCCGGGGCAGTTGTTGGTGCCGCGCTGGGGGCTGGGGCGTGGTTCGCGGTTCTCAAAACCACCACGTTCGGGGGCGGCTGGATGGCGCTCTTGGTGGGGGTGCTTGCCGGCTTCGGGGCGCGCCTGCTTGGGCGCGGCACTTCGCAGGCCTTGGGGGGCGTGGCCTGTCTGGCGGCGTTGCTGGCCATTGGCTTGATGACGTGGCTGGCCCTCATGCATCACATCAATCGCCTGGCCACGCCTTTTCTCAAAGACCGTTATGATTCCGTCCTCGCTGAGGCGAAGGCGGTGGCAGAGGCTAAAAGCGACATTGATCTCAAACGCATCATTGCCCGCAGCGTGCCGAATGCTGACCCCGGGATGCTCATGGTCACCGAGGCGGACATGAAGTTCTTCCGGGAAACGCGCCTGCCCTTCCTGCGGGATGTTTCCGCCGGCAAGGTCAGCAAGGAGAAGTTTGAGTCACAGGAACTCGCGAAGTATCGCTCGAACTACCCCTTGGATGAAGCATGGGGAGATTCCCTTGGCATCGTCGGCCTGCTGTGTGCGCTTGCGGGGATTATTGGCGCGGCGAAAATTGCGTTCAAGGCGTCTTAAGGCAGCGCTGTTTTGCCAAAGCGGATTCCATCTGGCCCAACGGTGAAAAGCCGTTGTCCTGCCTCCCCCGTTGGCTATAGTTCCTGCATGATCACTCCTGCCCAAGTTTCGTTGAGCCGTCCGCTGGGGCGCCGCGACTTCCTCGCGCGCTGCGGCATGGGCATGGGCATGGTGGGCCTCGCTGGTTTGCTGCCGTCGGCGGGCGCGGCGGAGTCGGTGAGTCCGCTCGCGCCGAAGGCCCCGCACTTCCCCGGGCGCGCCAAGCGCGTCATCCACTTCTTCCTCAACGGCGGGCCGTCGCATGTGGACACGTTCGACCCCAAGCCCGCGCTCGCCAAATACGCCGGCCAGCAGTTGCCCAACGAAAACCTCCGCACGGAGCGCAAGACCGGCGCGGCGTTTCCCTCGCCCTTCAAGTTCCAGCCCTACGGCCAGAGCGGCCTAGAAATCAGCGAGGTCTTCTCCCGCACCGCGCAGTTCGCCGACGACATCGCGGTGGTGCGTTCGATGTATGCGCAGGTGCCCAACCACGAGCCTTCCCTCATGCTGATGAACTGCGGCGACTCCGTGCAGGCGCGGCCCAGCTTCGGCTCGTGGCTGCTCTACGGCCTCGGCTCGGAGAACCAAAACCTGCCCGGCTTCATCGCGATGAGCCCCGGCGGCTACCCCATCAAGGACACGCAGAACTGGCAGAACGGCTTCCTGCCCGGCGTGTATCAGGGGACGTTCATCGACCCGCAGCACACGCAGATCGACAAGCTCATCGAGAACATCCGCAGCCCGCACGCGACCGCCGAGATGCAGCGGCGGCAACTGGGTTTGCTCCGCCAGTTGAATGCCGAGCACCAGGCCGCGCGCGCCACCGACTCACGGCTCGACGCGCGCATCCAGTCCTTTGAACTCGCCTTCCGCATGCAGATGGAGGCGAGCGATGCGTTTGATCTCAGCAAGGAACCAGAGCATCTGCGGTCGCTCTACGGCGAGCACGTCCACGGACGGCAGACGCTCATCGCGCGGCGGCTGCTGGAGCGCGGCGTGCGCTTCGTGCAGCTCTGGCACGGCGCGGGCCAGCCGTGGGACAACCACGACAACATCGAAGGCAACGTCCGCAAGCTCGCCGCGCAAATTGACCAGCCCATCGCCGCGCTCATCGCGGACCTCAAGCAGCGCGGGATGTTCGAGGACACGCTCATCCTCTGGGGTGGCGAGTTCGGCCGGACACCCACGGTGGAACTGACCGACGCCGGCAAGTCCAAGCTGGGCCGCGACCACAATCACTACGGCTTCAGCGTGTGGATGGCCGGCGGCGGCATCAAAGGCGGCACCGTGCATGGCAGCACGGACGAATTCGGCTTCGCCGCGCAGGACAATCCCACCAGCGTGCATGACCTGCACGCCACAATCCTGCACCTCATGGGCCTCAACCACGAGGAGCTAACGTATCGCTACGCCGGTCGCGATTTCCGGCTCACGGATGTGTATGGCGAGGTGATCCGTCCGATCGTGGCTTGATCAGTTTTTCTCACAGAACTTCCGAAACGCCTCCTGCTGCTCCGGCGTCGCCACTCCGGCCACGATATGACCCGCGAGGCTTCGTAGAGCCGCCGCTTCCGATCCTGAAAGCTCAAGTTGCTCCACCATCGAGCGGGCAATCGCCGCGAAGGTGTTGCCGTTGTAGAAGCAGAACGGTGCCATGCGATGGCAGCGGCGGCAGAGATCCACCACTCCCACCAGCGTCATCGGCTGTTGATGAGACGCCTCCCAGAGCGTCTTGGTGGCCTCGTAGCCATCCGAGGTGGGTTTGTGCAGCGCGTTCTTCTGCTCGCACAGCGAAGCATTCTGAAAAATCACCAAATCCCACGGCACCTCGGCCAGCCATGCTTTCACCTAGCTCATGGTGATCAGGATTTTGATTTCTCCACTGCCGCCTTGGCTTTTTTGATCTCCTCCACCCCCGCACTCTTCAAGAAACCCTTGCCCGTCTTTGAATAGACTGGCTCGGCGGCGAAACGATCCTGAATCGCCAGTGCATCCTGCAAGATGGCCTGCGCCAGCGGATGATTCGCATACTTGGCTTTGAGTGCTGCGTCCATGGGACAAGAATACCTCCTGGGGCCAGTTCCGGCAATGCTTTGTTCCGACCTACTGCTTTAAATACGCGATGAGGTCCGCCATCTGCTGCGACGTGATGGCGGCTTCGAGCCCTTCGGGCATCAGGGAGATGCCGGGGCTGGTGAGGGATTTGATCTCGCTGCGCAGAACGGTGTCGGTGCCGCCATCCGCACGTTTCAGCGTCAGGTTGCCCGCCGTTTCACTCGCGATGAGGCCGGTGAGCGTCCGACCGTCATTCGTCTCGACGATGTAGAGCGCGAAGTTCGGTGAAACCTCGCGATTCGGGTCGAGGATGTTCGTCACGAGCTGCTCCGCCGCCCACGCCTTGATCGTGCCGAGATGCGGACCGACGTCGTTGCCCTTGTCCGCGAATTTGTGGCAGACCATGCAGGCGGTTTCATAGACTTTGGAGCCGCGTGCGGCGTCACCAGTCATCGACATGACCGAAGCGTATTTGGTGATGACCTCCTTGCGATTCGACGACGAGCCGTCGCCGATGAGTTTAGAGATGCGCTCGGCCAGCGCGGGTGTTTTCTGCCGTCCAAGAGTCGCCTTCGCGGCGACGCTGAGCTGCGCGGGAGTGATTTTCTTCGTCTCGATGGCATCCAACAGCTTGGCGATGCGGTCTGTGCGTGAGAGAAGGATGGTGGTGGCCTTGTCACGAAGCGCGGGCGTCATCTTCGGCCAAGCGTCGATGAGTATCTCGGCGACGGCGGGCTCGCGGTAGCTACCCAGTGTTTCGAGTGCGGCGAGTTGGAGTTCTGGGGGCTGTGCAGGTTGGAGGAGTTGGGTGAGAATGAGGCGCACAGCATCAGGCGAATCCAGAACGAGAAGCGGAAGGCGGTTGAGACGCTCCTCAGGAGAGCGAGCAAGTTCTTGGAGATGGCTCTTGGCCTTTTTGATGCGTTGGTTGAGCCATTCTGTGGCGGCTGTCGGCCATTTGAGGTCGGTGAACGATTTGCCTTTACGAGACATGCCTTGGGCAAAGCCTATGAAGACTTCCTCCAAACTCGCTGCTGTGACGAATGCTTTGGATTTCTCCTCGGTGAGTCTTGCTGCTTCGTTGCCAAAGAATGTGATGAGCTGCTCGAACTCTTTGGAATCAACGGCAGCATTGGCAAGGTGGCGGATGAGCCTGTTCCAAGAGCCGGGATCGACCATGTCTGCCGGGAGTGAAAAGGCCATGAGGCTTTGCGCGGAGCCAAGGCGGAAGGCTGATGCTTCGATGGCATTTGCGAGCCAAGGATCCTTGCCATGTTTCAACAAGAGATAGGTAAGACGTTCGGGATAGTAGCTAGCGGGTCCGCCTTCTCCGAGAGCAAATGCAGCCCATAGCGGCGCGCTGGTGCCGACAGGCTGTTGGTGGGAGTTGGTAACGAGGATGTCGTCTGTGAATCGCTTCCAGAAGGTGGGTCTTTTTTCGAGGAACTCCGCTTTGAGTTGGAAACCGGCTGCGCGGACGTGGGGTGAGGCATCGTCGCGGATTGTTTCATTCAGTTGCGTTTCAAAGAGCGCTCCCAGATTACTGTTCTGCCAGGGCCATGTTTGGACATCGCTGGACTTGGCGACTTCCGAAGTTGGCTCGGGCAAAGTGGCTAACTGATTGTTTCCGTGTCCCAGCCCGTGGAGACTCCAAAGCGCCGTAACGCGCCCCTTCGCTGTCTTCCCGCCCTTCATCAACTCACGCAGAGGCTCCACGGCGGCTTTATCCTGGCGCTCAAACAGCAAGCGCTGCGCGGTTTCGCGGTGCCAGGCGTTGGGGTGGTCGAGGAGGGCAACGAGGTCTGCGGTGCTCGCGGCGCTGAGTTTGGGAGTGATTCGTTTTGTAGTCCCGGCTTCAGCCGGTGCTTTTTCAGAACCGCCTGAAGGCGGGACTACAGTGCGGGGAACGAGACGCCAAATTCGTCCTTTGTCGCGGCCGCGGAGGAGATCGACGGCGGTGTGGATGTCGTCGGGGATGCTCCAGGGGTGCTCAATCACCTCGCGATACATGTCGCAGACGTGGAGGCAGCCGTCGGGGGCGTTGACGAAGTTCACAGGGCGGAACCAGAGGTCGTCGCTGGTGCAGAAGTTTTTCGTACCATCGACCTGCACGGCTTTGAAGGTGACGCCGTCGGGGACGAGCTTCATGCGGTAGAAGAGATTGCCGGCCACGTCGGCGACGAAGGCGAAGTCGCGATACTCTTTCGGATACGCATCGCCGCGATAGACGGTGATGCCGCTCGATGACGTGACGACGCCTGCGCCGACGAGTTCGCTGTTTGGCAACTTGCTGCCTTCCTGCACCCAGCGCTTCGCACGGAACTCGCGCCAGGGCTCGGCGGGGCTGGTGCGATAGACGGGGAGCTGGTCGCCGGCCTCGGCGCAGTCGTTCAGGGCGCTGGGGACGACGAGATACGGATTCCGCGCGAGGTAGCGATAC
>CAMCFN010000058.1 GCA_945874145.1 Akkermansia muciniphila | reverse complement strand
ATCGTGAGCGGGTGGTTGCTGGCGGAGTCGTTCGGGTCGCAGGTGGCGTGGCCGCTGATGGCGTCGCGGAGCTTCCGGGCGGAGGGGCTGATCTTGGCGGGGGGCTTCGCGCGGCATCCGTGGCGGGCGGCAGTGCGGGCGACGGAGTGGCTGGTGCGCCGGCTGCCGCTGGCTTGGTTGACGGGGGTGGTGACGGGTTACGCGGTGGTGGCGCGATGGCGGTTCAAGCAGAGCCCAGAGGTGATGGGGGCGTTGCGGGAGTTCAAGGCGCGTTGGGGCGAGCCGCTGCGGCTGGCGGCAGCGCATCGGCTGGCCTTGATCGCGGTGAACGATCCGCGTCCGCTCGCACGGGCGGTGACGCGACCGGTCTTTTCCCTCACTGGCGTGCTGGACCCGGTGGTGCCATGGCCGCCGGTGCAACGTTGGTTGCGGCGGGAGTGTCCCGGCTGGCGCGCGAATGGCGTGGTGTGGACGGCGGACCATAACGTGCTGGGCACGGGCACGACGGCAGCGGTGGCGGTGGTGTTGGGCTGGTTGGCGGCACGGAAGGCCACGGAGTGATGGGGCAGGACGATGGGCGGCGGAGGGCTGCCGCCGGGGCGGGGCGCTTGCTCCGCTTGCTTCGTTCTGCGTTTCCAGCAACATGCGGGGACGCATGAAACATTTGATCCGCTGGCCGCTGGGAGTGCTCTTCACCGTGAGCGCATGGCTGGTCAGTGCCGCTGCGCCTGCGCCCGTCCACAAAAGCAAAATGAACACCCGCCTCGCCTATCCGGAAACCTTCACGCAGGACCTTGTGGATGATTACCACGGGACGAAGGTGGCCGATCCGTATCGCTGGCTTGAGGATGACAACGCGGCGGAGACGAAAGCGTGGGTCACGGCCCAGAACAAGGTGACTTACCATTACCTGGACCAAATCCCCGAGCGCGTGCGGCTCAAGGAGCGGCTCACGAAGCTCTGGAATTTCGAGCGCTACGGCATCCCGTTCAAGCAGGGCGGGCGCTACTTCTTCTCCAAGAATGACGGCTTGCAGAACCAGAGCGTGCTCTACGTGGCGGACACGCTGGAGGCGGCCCCGCGCGTGCTGCTCGACCCCAACAAACTTTCGTCCGACGGCACGGTGGCGCTCTCCGGCTACAAGCTCAGCGAGGATGGGAACCTGATGGCTTACGGCCTCTCGACGAGTGGGTCGGACTGGAACGAATGGAAGGTGCGCGACGTGCGGACCGGCGCGGATCTGGGGGATCATTTGAAGTGGGTCAAGTTCAGCGGCGTGAGCTGGACCAAGGACGGCAAGGGCTTCTTCTATTCGCGTTATGACGCGCCCAAGGCCGGCGATGCACTCAAGGGTGTGAACAAGTTCCAGAAGCTCTATTTCCACAAGGTCGGCACGCCGCAGGATGACGACGTGCTCATCTACGAGCGGCGCGATCAACCGGACTGGGGCTTTGGTGGCAGCGTCTCGGACGACGGGCGGTTCCTGATCATCAGCATCTGGCAGGGCACGGACCCGAGGAACCGGATTTACTACCGCGACCTCACGCGACCGGATGCCCCGGTGGTGAAGCTGCTCGATGACTTCGACGCCGACTACAGCTTCGTGGACAACGATGGCGGCGTGTTCTGGTTCTACACGGACTTGAAGGCGCCGCGTGGCCGCGTCATCGCCATCGACACGGCGAAGTCGGAACGGGTGCACTGGAAGGAAGTCATCCCGCAGGCCACTGACACGCTGAAGGGCGTGAACCTCGTGGGCGATCAGTTCATCTGCACGTATCTCAAGGACGCCCGCAGCGCGGTGAAGCTCTTCAGCCGGGCGGGCAAGTCGCTGGGGGAAGTCGCGTTGCCTGGGTTGGGCAGCGCGGGCGGCTTCGGCGGCAAGCGGACGGACACGGAGACTTTCTACTCGTTCACGAGCTTCACCACGCCGGGCACCATATATCGCTATGATGTGAGCAGCGGAAAGAGCTCGGTGTTCCGCGCGCCGAAGGTGGACTTCGACTCCGCCCGTTACGAGACGAAGCAGGTCTTTTACAACAGCAAGGACGGCACGCGCGTGCCGATGTTCCTCACGCACAAGAAGGGCCTGAAGCTGGATGGCACAAACCCGACGTATCTCTATGCCTACGGCGGCTTCAACATCTCGCAGACGCCGGGCTTCAGCGTGAGCATGGCGGTGTGGCTGGAATTGGGCGGCGTCTATGCCGTGGCGAACCTGCGCGGCGGTGGCGAATACGGTGAGGAGTGGCATCAGGCCGGCACGAAGCTGAAGAAGCAGAACGTCTTCAACGACTTCATCGCGGCGGCGGAGTGGCTGGTCGCGAAGAAATACACCACGCCCGCGCGGCTCGCCATTGCCGGCGGCAGCAACGGCGGCCTGCTCGTGGGCGCGTGCATGACCCAGCGGCCCGATCTCTTCGGCGCGTGCCTGCCCGCAGTGGGCGTGATGGACATGCTGCGGTTTCACAAGTTCACCATCGGCTGGGCGTGGACGAGCGACTACGGCAGCGCGGACAACGCGGAGGAGTTCAAGGCCCTGCACGCCTACTCGCCCTATCACAACCTCCGCTCCGGAGTGCGCTACCCCGCGACGCTCGTGACCACCGCCGACCACGATGACCGCGTGGTGCCGGCGCACAGCTTCAAGTTCGCGGCGCGGTTGCAGGCCTGCCAGAGCACGCTCGGTGCGCCGGTGCTGATCCGCATCGAGACCAAGGCCGGCCACGGCGCGGGCAAGCCCACGGCGAAGCTCATTGAGGAAGCGGCGGACAAGCTGGGCTTCGTGGTGCGGGAGCTGGGGGTCACGTGGCCGTGATTCGCTCTGTCTGACGAAGCCTCCTCCCGAATGCCATGTCCCATGACGCAGTCGGACTTCCAGATGTGGTTCGTGGTTGAACTTTAGATTTCAAAAGCGGCCGGCTTCCGGCCAACCTCACGCCTATGACTGTCGCCCGCCGTTTTTCCCGCCGCACTTTCCTGCGAGGTGCGGGTGTCACGCTTGCGCTGCCGTTGCTGGAGGTCATGACGCCGCTGCGCGCACAGGTCGCCGCCACGCCGCCGCGCCGGATGATTTGCATCAACACCACGCTCGGCCTGCACACGCCGAACTTGTTTCCGTCGGCTGCGGGCAAGGACTACGAGCTGACGCCCTACCTCGAACCTCTCCAGGAGTTTCGGCGCGAGTTCACGGTCTTCTCCGGCCTGTCGCATCCAGAGGTGGACGGCGGGCATCCGGCGGAGATGTGCTACCTCACGGCGGCCCCGCACCCGCGTGCGGACAACTTCAAGAACACCATCTCGCTGGACCAATACGCCATCGAGAAGCTGGTGCCGGACACGCGGTTTGGTTCGCTCGTGCTGGCGTCGTCGTCGAGCCGTGGCCTGTCCTACACCCGCAGCGGGGTGCCGATCCCGGCCGATGAGCGGCCTTCACGGGTCTTCAAGAACATGTTCGTGGATGGCACGTCCACGGAGGTCACCGCACAGGTGCAGCGGCTCAAGCAGGGGCAGAGCATCATGGACACCGTCCTGTCGGAGGCGAAGGATTTCCAGCGCGGTCTGGGCCAGCCGGACCGCGACAAGCTCGACGAGTATTTCACCTCGGTGCGCGAGGTGGAGCAGCGCATGGTCAAGGCGCAGGACTGGGCGCGCCGGCCCAAACCGAAGGTGGACGCCAAGGCACCCACGGACATCGCCAGCTCGGTGGAGGTGCCCGCCCGGGTGCGGTTGATGGTGGATCTGATGCACCTCGCGCTCCAGACGGACTCGACGCGCTTCATCACCTTCGCGCTGAACGGTCTCAACGCCGTGCCGGTGATTCCAGGTGTCACGCAGGACTGGCACAACCTTTCGCACCACGGCCAGGACCCCGCCAAGCTGGCCGAGTTGAAGGTGGTGGAACTGCAGCAGATGAAGCTCTTTGGCGAGCTGCTCGCGAAACTCAAGGGCACTCAGGAGCAAGGCGGCACTTTGCTAGACCGCACCATCGTCATGTTCGGCAGCAACCTCGGCAACGCCAGCAGCCACGACAACAAGAACCTGCCCATCATCGTGGCGGGCGGCGGGTTCCGGCACGGCCAGCATCTCGCCTTCGATCCGAAGAAGAACCCGCCGTTGTCCAATCTCTACGTGCAGTTCCTGCGTCGTCTGGGTGCGGATGTGAACGCGTTCGGTTCCGGCAACGGGACGATTCCCGGCTTCGAGCTGGCGTAGCTGGGTGGGCCGATCCGTTACTGCCCAAATCGTGAACGTCCGGCTTGCTGCTTTCCTCTGGTTGACCGCGTTCGCCAGCAGCTTGTTTTCTCCAGCACTGGCAGCGGCGAAGCCGGATGCTGAAGCTGTCCGTGCTGCCGTAGCGAAAGCGGTGCCGTTGCTGGAGGCCGGCGCACGGGGCTCGGCGGAGAAACGGAAGAACTGTTTCACCTGCCACAATCAAGCGCTGCCAGTCATTGCGCTGACAACCGCCCGGGCGCGTGGGCTGGCGGTGGATGCGGAAAACCTCCGGCAGCAACTCGACTTTACCGTCGCTCATCTGGCGCGGAATCGGGCGAACTATCTGGTCGGCAAAGGGCAGGGCGGGCAGGCGCTCACGGCGGGTTACGCGCTGCTCACACTTGAGTTTGGCGGCTGGGCATCGGATGCCACCACGTCGGCAGTCACGGAGTATCTGCTGCGCTGGCAGAAGGATTTGGACTATTGGAAGCCGCAAAGCATCCGTCCGCCCAGCGAGGCCAGCTTGTTCACCATGAACTTCGTCGGCTTGCGGGCGTTGAAACGGTTTGGCACGGAGGAGCAAAAGGAACGCATCACCCAACGGACCGCGCAGGTCCGGGCATGGATGCTGAAAACCCCCGCCAAAGACACGGAGGACCGGGCCTTCCGCCTATGGGCGCTGCACGTGGCCGAGGCGACACCGGAGGAACTGCGCCGGGCCGCACAGGAATTGCTGAAGACGCAGCGGGAGGACGGTGGCTGGGCGCAGTTGTCGGACATGGCCAGCGATGCCTACGCCACGGGCACAGCCTTGGTGGCCCTGCATCAAACGGGCGTGCTCTCCGCGATGGATGCCGCGTATCAGCGCGGGCTTGCATGGCTGCTGGCCGCGCAGCGGGCGGACGGTTCGTGGCACGTGAAGACCCGGAGCACGCCGATCCAAGCTTACTACGAGTCAGGTTATCCACACGGGGATGATCAATTCATCTCCATCACGGCCGCTGGCTGGGCCACGACCGCGCTGGCCTTGGCGCTGCCAACGGTTCCGGCCAAACCGTAGTCGGAGCACTTGCCCGATCAGCCAGTCTGGCGGCGAAAGTCTTCTTCCCACAGCTCGTAGTCTGTCCGAGCCAGACCCAGACGGGCGTAAACCTCCTTGGCCTGGGCGTTGTGGTTGTCCACGTAGAGGCGCAGTCCGCAGACATTCTTCTGTCGGCGCGCAAGCTTGTGGATGTGCTGGTGAAGCGCCTTGAACACGCCGCGGCCCCGATGCGCCGGCGCGACATACACACTTTGAATCCACCAGAAATTCCCGTTTCGCCAGTCGCTCCACTCGTAAGTGATGAGCGTCTGGCCGATGACCTCGCCGTTGCATTCCGCGACGAAGTAGCGGCCCTTCGCCGCATCTGCCAGGAGCGCCCGCACGCCGTGCAGGACACGTTGCGGACTGAGCTTGCGGGCCTCCGTCTCCAAGGCCATCGCGCGGTTGAACCGGGCGATGGCGGGGGCGTCAGTTGCACGGGCTGCGCGGATGCGAAGAGCTTCGTGCCGGCGACTTGCAGTCGCCGGCACGGGCACAACTTGCTTGAGCCTACTCATCCTTCTGCTCGTTCGAGCTGCGGCTGAACACCAGCCAGCAGCCGATGCCAATGGCGATGACCAAGGCGAGGATTATGAGTTCAGTGAGGCTGACCATGGGATTACGACTTGATGTCGCGCATGTGGAAGTGGGTGGTGCCGATGATGAAGGCCGTGACGTTCACCGCTGCCAGCACGCAAAGCGCCTCGGCCATTTGCGCGAGCTGCATGGGCTTGGTGAACACCAGCACCCAGGCGCGGAAATGGTGCGTAAGGGCAAACTCCTTCCACTCCTCGAAGAACGGCATGGCCTCCATCACGAGGCTGAGCAGCAGGAACGACATCGCGAGGACGGTGGCCGCCGCCGGCTTCATGTTGAAGCACGAGAACATGAACGAAAGGCTCAGCATGGTGCAGGCGTTGACGGCCAGCATCACATGCGCCAGCGCATAGAACTTGAGGCCGTCAGTGGCGTCCAGGACGTTGAAAATGGGCGAGCCGCCGGGCATTGGGATGAAGACGAACATCCCCTTCCACTCGAACCAGAAGCTGGCGAAGAGCAGGGCCATCACGCCGAGTGAGATCACCAGGATGGTGGCAAAAATCACGCCGGTGACCCACTTGATGAACAGCAGCCGGAACCGTGAAATCGGGCGGGAGAGAATCATCCGCAACGTGCCGTCCTCGGCTTCCTTCGCTACGAGGTCACCGCCTACGAGCATGACATAGAGCGGCATCAGTAGGAGGATTTGCGGGATGAGCATCACCACGGCGACGGTGAGGGCGGAGATGAACTCGGTGGCGAGGTAGCCGTTGGATTCGAGCAGCTTAGCCGTGCCCTTCTGCCAGTTGGAGAAACGGAAGGCCAGCAGCATGAGGTTCTGCGCCAGCAGGAAGACCCCGAAGCCGATGTAGGTGCGCTTCTTGCCGAAGAGCTTCGCCAGTTCACTGCGGAGTTGGAGGAGGAACATTTGAGGAAGTTGAAGGTTGAAGGCGGGAAGTTGAAGGGGAGGACTGGAGAAGAGAGAGGAACAAGCGCATCCTTTCAACTTTCAGCCTTCAACTTCTTCCCCTCCTCTCGGCTGTCCTGCATCAAGTTCAGGTAGAAGCTCTCCAAGGTCTCCTCCTCCTGCGCGATCTCGAAGACGGGGATGTCCAGGGCCACGAGGCGGCGGACGAGCGAGTCCGTCTTCACGCCGTCAGCCAGCGCGACGAGCGAGCCGTTACGCGTATCGGTGATCAGCTTCTCGGTTTGCAAGCTGGCCGTGGCTTTCGCGAAGTCGCCGACCTTGAGGCGGACCCAGTGCCGGGTTTGCTTGGCATCGGCCAGCGTGCCTTCAAACACCTTCCGGCCATGGTTGACTACGGCGATGCGGGTGCAGAGCAGTTCGACCTCGTTGAGCAGGTGCGAGGAGAGCAGGATGGTGAGCCCCAGTTCCCTTTGCAGGCGCTGGATGGTGAGGCGCATCTCATGGATGCCCTCGGGATCAAGGCCATCGCTGGGCTCGTCGAGGATCAGCAATTCTGGGTCGGGCAGCAGTGCCTGCGCGAGCGCAAGACGTGTCCGCATGCCGTGGGAATACTTGCTCACCTTGTCGTGCTCTCGTCCGGTAAGGCCGACCCACTCGACGATTTTCTGGATGCGCTCCGGCGGCGTGGGCGCGGTGTAATGGCTGAGGATCTGAAGGTTTTTCCAACCGCTCAAGTAGTCGTAGAAGACTGGGGCCTCGAAGATGGCACCGACTCGCCGAAGCGCTTGGGAGCGGTGCGCAGTGATGTCATGGCCGCAGATGCGCAACTCGCCGCTCGTGGGCCAGACCTGCCCCAGCATCATGCCGATGGCCGTGCTCTTGCCGGCTCCGTTGTGGCCAAGCAGGCCAAAGATTTCGCCGCGCGGAACCGAGAGGTCGAGATCACGCACCGCCCAGCGTGCCCCGAATTGTTTGCTGACGCCGCGCAGTTGGATCACCGCGTGCCTCCCACTTCGAGGAGCTTGTTGATGTGGCCGTCGGCGTAGAGGAAGTTCACTTCCTTCCCGACGCCTCGGTCCTTGTGAAAGTTCTCCTTGTCGTAAAAGAGCGGAATCTGGCCCTGACCAAAGGCGATGTTCATCAGCACAAGGCGGTCAGCATCCTGACCGTTGAGCAACGAGTTCCACGCATAGCTGGTGCCCGTTTGCTGGAAGATGTCCAACCGGTCGGAGGGGCATTGCCAGACGTTGGAGTTGCCGCCGGTGTAGCTCAGGAGGACGGCGTCCGGCGCGGGGAAGACGACGGAGTTGGTCGCGGGGATCGAGTTGGTCCCCAGCAAAGCGTCGCGCATGTGGGGCAGGCGGTTGCCGTTGTCCTGCACATACACTTGGAGGCCCAGGCCGAGCTGGCGCAGGTTGCTCAGGCACACGGTGCCGCGCCCGGCTTCCTTGGCCTTGCTCATCACGGGCATGATCAGGCCGGCCAGCACGCTGATGATGGCAATTACGACGAGCAGCTCGATCAAGGTAAACGCCCCCCGATTGCCGATTGCCGATTGCCGATTGCCGATTGTGTGCATGGCTATCTTCCTGGTCGCATCAAGCGGCCGCTTTCCATTGAGCGTTGAATTTCCTCCAGCAGCGGAGCTAGTTCGGCTTTCGTCTGTGCGGAGCTTTGGGAATAAAACGCCCCGAGACCGGCGGCGGTGACGCGCTTTTGCAGGTCTTCACTCAACGGCGGTTGCGCGTCGCGTCCTTCCCACTGGGCGCGGTTGCGCGGTTCATCGCGCGCCTCGCGCATCCGCTTGAGGCTGTCCGTCACGGCTTTGGCGCGCTTTTCGGGCGGGAGTTGCTCGAAGGCCGTGAGCATCTGCTTTACGCCCGTGGGTAGGGTGGCCTCGATGAACTCGCCCTTCTCCGTTTCATTCATCTCCTTGAACCACTTGTCCCATTCGCGGTCCATGCGCGCCGTGCGCCGCTCATCAGCGGGCAGTTGGTTCATGTAATCAGCCAGTTGCTTCAGGGCCTTGGCACGGTCGCGGCCCTGGAGTTTCGCGAGGTCGTTCTTCGCCAGATAGGCGCGGACTTTTTCGCCGGTGATCTTGGCATTCTTCGCAAGCACATAACCGCCATAAGCCAAAACCCACACGCCCACCAACACGGCGGCAGCCGTCACCAGCGTTTTTTGACGTGAGTTCACAGAGACTGAAAATAGGTCAACCGTTCAGCCCTGCCAAGTGAGTTCGTCGAGTGTGGAAGTGACGATAAGGCTTAAAAACCTTAAAAATCGTTGTTTTCTTCTTGCGCTGCATGCGATCGAAGCATTTTATCAGGGGAAGTCGCAAGACGGACACCTAATTAACCTCTAACATCCAACAAAACAGCACCTATGGCAAAAGCCCTCTCCAAATCCCAAATCGCCGCCGCCATTGCCGAAAAGGCGGAAATCTCCAAGAAACAGGCCGCCGGCATCCTCGAACACATTGCTGAGCTCGCTTACAAGAACGCGAAGAACACCTTCACGCTCCCCGGCATCGGCAAGTTGGTCCTCGTCAACCGCAAAGCCCGCATGGGTCGCAACCCCGCCACTGGCGAGGCCATCCAGATCAAGGCCAAGAAGGTCGTGAAGTTCCGCGTGGCCAAGGCCGCGAAGGACGCCATCCTCGGCGCGAAGTAAGCTGCTTTCCCCCCACCAAACCCCGGCGCAAGCCGGGGTTTTTTTATGCCCCGGTCCGGCGGTCGTTGTGCTCAGGCGTGCAGTTGGTAGAACTCCGTGGCGCTGCCGCCGAAGAACCGGGCCTGCTGTTCCGCAGTCAGGCTGCGCGCGTAGCCGGCCGCCAGTTGGAGAACCTCCTGATACGTGCCCGCGAGGGTCGCCACCGGCCAGTCCGTGCCAAACATCAGCCGTTCCACGCCGAAGGCTTCGAACACCACGTCCAGATAAGGACGGAAATCCTCCGCGCGCCAGCCCGCCCACGTTGCCTCCGTGACCATGCCGGAGACCTTGCACCAAACGTTCGGAGCCTTCGCCAGCTCACGGATTTGATTGCGCCAGGGCGACAGCGTTCCATCCCGGATGAACGGCTTCGCAATGTGATCGAGCACGAAGCGCTGCTCGGGGAAGTTCGCTGCGAGCTGGATCGAGGCGGGAAGCTGCTTCGGGAAGACGAGAAGGTCATAGGCGAGATTGAACTGCCGCAGCTTCCCGATGCCGCGCTGGAAGGCGGGCCGCAGCATGAAGTTGTCCTCCGGCTCGTCCTGCACCACATGTCGCACGCCGACGAAGCGCGGGTGCCGCAGCTCCGTCAGTTGCTCCTCCACGCGGTCGCTCTGCAAATCCACCCAGCCCACCACGCCCTTGATGAACGGATGCGCGTCCGTCAGCGACAGCAGCCACCGCGCCTCGGCCACGGTTTGCTGCGCCTGCACGGCCACGCAACCAGCCAGCCCGGTTTGCTTCAGCAACGGCGCGAGATCCTCCGGAAGGTAATCACGCCGCAGTGACGCGAGCTTGTCCGTCATCCACGGATACCCGGCCGCAGTGTAACGCCAGAAGTGCTGGTGTGAGTCAATGTTCATGGAGTCTTGAGGCTAGCATCAGGGTTTCGTCGAAAGCTCGTCACTCATATTTCTCAAGCTCGGACTTTAGATCCCCTCCAAGGCGGTCAGGCGAAACGACCACGCCTTGCGGCTTATCCATCGCAACGGGGAAGACTGCTACGCCGATTCCATCGTTCGCCATGCCCGGCAGCCACTTTGCCAGCCACACACTCAAATCAATAGCCGTCGCTTCGGCATCAACTCCAGCACCCAGAGCCCACGCGGTTGCATATCGTTCATGTTGCCAAACCGGGATGAATTGGGCTCCAGAATCATCACCGACCCTCTCCCATCCGGTGGGCGAGCGCAGACCCCAAACCTGTTGCCAATCCACTGCCTGTTTGAGGAGGTGGCAATAACGCTTCTGCCCTGAAAGCGCACTGACCGCGTTTATCTCTTCGTCTGACAGTGTTTTGCACAAGAGTTTACCGCATGACGAATTCCACCGTGCATTTGCCTGCCAGTCGTTTGAGCGCTGAGTCCGGGGCGGCGTTCCGAAACGGCAGATTCATCTCGCATCGGCGCAGCATGGCTTCGGGGCCGATCAAGGTTTGAGGCCAGTCCGCCAGCTCGCTTATGGGGAACTCCAAGTCAGCCGGAATCGCCGGCTTTGGACGCACTCCGCTCGCTGGCTTAGGCGCAGGCGAGTAGAACTTTTCGATGCAATTCAGGAGATCCATAACGCTCGAAGATTTCGCGCATTTCCGGGCCGTTCAAATCCAGCCGCTGGTGTTGAACGATGCCAGTCACATCCAAAAAGTCGCGCAAATTCCGATGCTTGCCGCCATGCATCAAGGCGTGGAGCTTCAAAGCCACCAGATGCGCCGGTGAGGGAATTCGCCACTCGTGTCCCCATAGCATCAAGGGGCGGCTGCTCGCCGACAGTTTGCCGAAGGTCTGCTCGTTGATGATCATCAGGTCCACCGGCCAGGCACTTGCGGCTGGCGGGGTGAACTGCAGGAAGGTTCCGCCATCATGGAGGACACTATATCCCAATTCACTCAGCAATGCCTGCCAGCCGCCCGATTGCTCCCGCCGGACCATGAAATCCACATCTGCCGTCTCTCGCTCCACGCCATAAGCGATGATTGCGTTTCCGCCGATCAGCAGGAACTCCAGTCCGCGCCTTGCAGCGGCATCCCGAATGGCGGCAAGTTGACTCATGGCAGCGCGCGCAAATCGTTACAGCCCCGCCTCCCAATCCACGCTGTTCTCCTTCCGCCCCACGGGCCAAAGCACATGTTGCGTCGGCTCCAGCAGCGCCCGCACCTCTGCGATGAGCCCGTGATCCACCGGCTCGTCCAGCCACTGGAGCTGCTTCGCCATGTTGTCCGGGTTCGCCGTGCCGGGGACCGTCGTGGCGATGTCCGGATTCTGCACGCAGAACTGCAACGCCAGCTTCGCGATGTCCACGCCCCGCGCGTCGCAGAACGCCACCGCTTGGCGACACTGCGCCTTGAGCGAGTCCGCCGCGTGATGCCATGCCGGCAGTGACTGCCGCGTCAGCAACCGCTCGCTGAAGGGTGACGCGCTCATGATGCCCACGCCCTTGTCCTTCAGATACGGCAGCAGCCCCGCCAGCGACGTGTTGTTCAGCGCGTAGTGGCAGTAGCTCAACATGCAATCCAGTTCTGTGCGGTCGAGAATGTAGCGGAAGACGTTCAGCGGAAAGCCCGTCACCCCGATGAAGCGGATCTTGCCCTGCTCACGAGCTTTGCGCAGCGCGGGCAACGCCTCGTCCACCACCTGCTGCATGTCGCCGAACTCGATGTCGTGGCACTGCATGATGTCGATGTGCTCCACACCCATGCGCTGCAGGCTCTCGTCCACGCTGCGCAGGATACGGCCGTAGCTGAAATCAAATCCCGCCACGTTATAACGCCCGCACTTCGTCCCGAGGATGAAGCGGTCCCGGGCAATCCCCTTGAACGCCCGGCCGAGCACCTGCTCCGACAACGTCCGTCCGTAGTAAGGTGACGTGTCGATGAAGTTCACGCCGCCGTCTAGCGCCACCTGCAGCGAGCGGATGGCGCGCGCCTCGTCGGTGGCGTTGCCGTATTCGTTGCCGAGCGAGGCGGCCCCGTAGCTGATGACCGAGAGGTTCAGGCCAGTTTTTCCGAGTGGACGGTATTGCATGAGCGGGGCAGGGGACGTGTGTGTGCTGGTCAGACTCTAGTCAGCCGCTCCCTGGTGGGGCAACGGAAACTTCCCGCGGAAACTTCCCGCGGGGTCGCGGCCCGTCGGGCCATCTTCAAATGGGTGGATGCCTGCCACAACAGTTGACCTGCCAAGGATGGTAACCGAAGTCGGTATTGCCCGGTTGGGCGATTCCCAGTCGCGCGAGAAGGAGGCATCGTCATTCTTGCCCCAGACCGGGGCATCAGCAATGCTCGCAGCGCATTCACCATGAAACACCTTTTACCAGTTCACCTCTTGTTCGGGGCCATGCTGTCCTGGGGCTCGCCCACGTTTGCCGCGCTCGCTCCCACGGACTGGCCGGCTTGGCGTGGAGCCACGCGCGATGGCATTGCCGCGCCCGGACAGAACCCGCCCATCCAGTGGAGTGAGACTGAAAATATTCTATGGCAAGTGCCGCTGCCGGGGCGCGGTCACAGCTCGCCGACGGTGGTGGGTGACCGCATTTATCTCGCCACCTCGGACCCGGTGAAGCGCTCGCAGTCCGTGATTTGCCTGGAACGAACGACTGGCAAACTGGTCTGGGAATCCGAGGTCCACGCCTCGAACGCCGAAGGCGGCAAGCACGCGAATTCCACGGCGGCATCCGCCACCGTGGCCTGCGATGGCGAGCGTTTGTTCATCAACTTTCTGAACGGGGGCGCGGTTCACACCAGCGCGCTGAATCTGGCGGGCAAGGTTCTGTGGCAGCAGAAGGTTTGTGATTACGTGGCACATCAGGGATTTGCCGCCTCGCCGGTGCTGCATGGGCCGCTGGTTCTGGTCGCGGCCGATCATCGCGGTGGCGGTGTGGTGGCGGCGCTGGAACAGGCGAGCGGCAAGCTCGTCTGGAGCGAGCCTCGCCCCAAGCTGCCGAATTACACCACCCCCGCCATCGTGCAGGTGGGCAGCCGCACCCAGCTGGTGATGGCGGGCTGCAATCTGCTCACCAGCCTCGATCCGCTGACGGGCAAGAAGCTTTGGGAAGTGGCCGGCTCCACGGAGGAATGCGTGGTGACGATGGTCACGGACGGGCAGCGCGTCTTCGCCGGTGGCGGCTATCCCAAGAACCACACGGTGGCCGTGCTGGCCGACGGCTCCGGCCAGGTGGCTTGGCAGAACACCGCGCGCGTTTACGTGCCTTCCATGATTGCCAAGGCCGGGCATCTATACGCGGTGATGGATGCGGGCGTGGCCGTGTGCTGGAAATCCGACACCGGCGAGGAGTTGTGGAAGGAGCGGCTGGGCGGTGATTTCTTCGCTTCTCCGGTGATGGTGGACGATCGGATTTACGCCTCGAACGTGAGCGGCAAGACCTTTGTCTTCAGCGCCACTCCGAAGGGTTTTCAGGTGCTCGCGCAGAATCAGCTTGGCGACGAGGCGTTCGCCTCGCCGGTGATCTGTGACAGCCGGATCTACCTGCGGGTCGCCAAGAAGGGTTCGGTCCGCGAGGAATTTCTTTACTGCATCGGCAAGACTGGCCTGTGAGTCAGATGCAAGGGCGCGTTGCGCCCGGTGTTTCACGCCATGAAAATCTCCGCACTGTTCGTTGGTCTGCTGGTTGTCCTGGCACTGAACTCCAGCAGTGTGTCTGCGGCAGCCACTCCGGACGGATGGTCCACCAGCGCACCCCGGGATGAACTCCGCCCGCTCTTCCGCCACGACCCGCGCGGTGGCCCGGCGGGGCAGGGGAGTTTCATCATCGAGTCCGATGCCCGCGAGGGTTTGAATGGCTGGTGGACCAGATCGTTCCCCGTTCGTGGCGGCGAGCACTATCGTTTTTCGGTGCTACGGAAGACCACCAACGCGGACTCGCCGCGCCGAACGGGAGTGGCCCGGATTCTGTGGCGCGATGAAAAGGGCAAGCCAGTCAATCATGACGAACCCTCCTTCGCGTCCTATCGCCCCGGAGACTTTCCGCGTGCCGAGCCGGAGCTGCCCGGCGACAAGGCCACGGATGCGCAAGGCTGGACGGAGGTCGCAGACACTTACCGCGCTCCTGTCCGGGCCATGCAGGCGACCGTGGAGCTGCACTTCCGCTGGGCACCGAAGGCCAAGGTGGAGTGGGCCGGAGTGGCGCTTCAGGCCGTGCCTGCTCCGCCGCCGCGCATCGTGCGCCTGGCTGCCGCGCACTTTGTCCCGCGCAACACGCGGATACCGGCGGAGCGCCGCAACGCCTTTGTCCCCATCATCGCCGAGGCGGCACGTCAAAAAGTCGATCTGCTCGTGCTGCCCGAGGTGCTCACTTATGGCGGCGGCCAGACTTATGCCGAATGTGCTGAACCCATCCCGGGACCTTCGACGGAGTTTTTCAGCGGCCTGGCGAAGCAGCATGGTTTGCACCTGGTGCCCGGACTCATCGAGCGCGACCGGCATCTCCTCTACAATGTCGCCGTGCTCATCGGCCCGGACGGCAAGCTCATTGGCAAGTATCGCAAGGTCTGTCTGCCGCGCGGCGAGATCGAAGGCGGCTTCCAACCCGGCTTCGACTACCCCGTGTTCGACACCAAGCTGGGCAAGGTGGGCATGATGGTCTGCTACGACGGCTTCTTTCCGGAGGTGGCCCGCGAGTTGAGCAACCGGGGCGCAGAAGTCATTGCGTGGCCGGTGATGGGCTGCAATCCGATGCTGGGCGCCGCGCGCGCCTGCGAGAACCATGTGTATGTCGTCAGCAGCACGCACACGGATGTCGCGGCGAACTGGATGATCTCCGCCGTGTATGGACAGGACGGCCGGCCCCTGGCGCAGGCGAAAGAATGGGGAACGCTGGCCGTCGCCGAGGTGGACCTGGGCAAGCGTCTGCACTGGCCAAGTCTCGGCGATTTCAAGGCGGAGATTCAACGCCATCGTCCGGCAGACGAGGCGGTTCGCCGTCCCAGCCGGTAGCTGGCTTAAGCCAATCACTCCTCTGCGCTTCCGGCCTTCACCATGAACCTTGTCATCCGTCCGTTTCAGCCCGCCGACCTGCCAAGCTTGCAGCGGATTACGATCGAATCGTTTGCTGGCATCTCCCTCGATCAAACCATCGAGGCGCAGTTTGGCGAACAGCACGGTCACGACTGGCGCTGGCGCAAGGCCCGGCACATTCTGATCGAGACGGAACGCAATCCGGCGGGTGCGTTTGTGGCGGAGGTGGATGGGAGCATCGTTGGCTTCATCACCACGCAACTGGATCGCGAGGCCGGCAGCGGGCGCATTGCGAATCTGGCGGTAGTCGCTGAATTGCGCGGTCGCGGGTTGGGACGCCAACTCATCGAGCACGCGCTGGCGTGGTTTCGCGGGGAAGGATTGGGCTTCGCGCTCATCGAGTCCATGGCGCACAACGAAGTTGGACGCGGCCTCTATGCATCCGTTGGTTTCAGCGAAATCGGGCAACTCGTCCACTTCGCCATGAAGCTGTAAGCAGCGCAGCTTTGGCTCCCCTTGGCCGGTCGCCTGATCAGCGGTGGGACCAACCAAAGCGACCGGGTCGGTCTGACTGGCTGAGGAAGGGCCAGTAAACAAAGGCGGACTTGCCGATCACGTTTTCCTGTGAGAAGTCGCCCCAAGTGCGGGAGTCGAGGCTGTTCATCGTGTTGTCGCCCATGACGATGTAATGGCGGGGTTGCACTTGAAACTCCTGTCGGTCGTCAGCGAAGAGGGCTGACAACCCGCCGCGCCCATGCTGGCGGGCGATGGTTTCATTCACGTGCCCGGAGAACTCGCTTTCCTTGGGCGGGCCGGAGAAGTGATAGACCTGCTCAAATCGCGGCGTGCTGGCATCGAGCTTTCGACCGTTAATCCACAAGTGCCGGTCGTTGTCCAAGCGCACGCGCTCGCTGCCCATCGCCACCATGCGCTTGATGTAGAACTGGTCCTGCGGCAGGCCTTGGATGCCCTTGGTTTCAAAGACGATGATCTCACCCCGCTCGGGCCGGCGGAAGTTGTAGCTCAGCCGGTCCACAAAGAGATGATCACCGCTGGTGACCTTCAGCTTGATGATGTCCTCGCCTTTTTTGAACTGCTGCCCCGGGTAAAGTCCGGCCCGATTGGGGTTGCCGCCAAACAACTGATCTGGCGGAAACCACACGGTGTAAGTTCGTTCGCCGACCTGAAAGGTCTGCTTCTTGATCAGCGGAAACACGGTTTTGGGCTGCTCCACCTTGCGCAGTTCGCCGTCCTCCTCGCAGATGACCTGAAAATACGAGACGCCCCGAAACCACGAGTCCACGAAGGCCGCCAAACCCGACGGTAGCTTCACTTCGGAATTGTTCCGATAGCTCTCGTGGGTGATGCCGTAGAGAGTCGGCTGCATCGAGCCGGTGGGAATCTTGAAGGGTTGCAGGAAGAATGTCCGGATGGCCATGGCCACGGCGATGGCCACGAGCACGACCTCGACATTCTCGCGCCAGCTCGCGTGCGGATAGGTCTTCAGCCATTGGTTGGCAACGCTCTCCACGGTGGCCATTTCTGCCGCCAAGCGTTTGGCGTCGGCCTGCCCCGCGACGGCAGCGCGCAGTTTGCGGCAGGCTTCCTCCACGGCCGTGATGGCTTCCGGGGTGAGCAGGTCGCGTTGGGCTTCCAGCAGGTTGTGCACATGCTTCCGCAGGTCCAGCGCGTGGCGGACCTTCGCGGAGAGCAACCATTGCAGCAGCACGCTCACGACTTGAGCACCTCAATGAATGCTTCTTGCGGGATGTTCACCGTGCCGAACATCTTCATGCGCTTTTTGCCTTCCTTCTGCTTCTCCAGCAGTTTGCGCTTGCGGCTGATGTCACCGCCGTAGCACTTCGCCGTCACGTCCTTGTGCATGGCACCGACCGTCTCGCGGGCGATGATCTTGCCGCCGATGGCCGCCTGGATGGCGATGCCGAACTGCTGCCGGGGGATGACTTCCTTGAGCTTGGCCGCCAGCGCGCGACCACGGGCCTCCGCCTTGTCGCGATGCACGAGACAGGAGAAGGCATCCATGACCTCGGCATTGACCAGCATGTCCAGTTTCACCATGTCGCTGATCTCGTAGCCGATCGGCTCGTAATCCATCGAGCCGTAGCCGCGGGTGATGGATTTGATGCGGTCATGGAAATCAATGAGGATTTCGTTCATCGGCATCTTGGCCGTGAGCATCACCCGCCGGGCGTCGAGCGTCTCGGTGTTCGAGATGTCGCCGCGCTTCTCTTTGATCAGCCCCATGATGTCGCCGATGTTCTCGTTCGGGCAGATTGCGAACGCCTTCACCACCGGCTCCATGATGTGCTCGATGTAGGTCACATCCGGCAGGAACGCGGGGTTGTCCACCTGCAATTCCCGCCCGTCGGTCATCTTCACCTGATAAATCACGCTCGGATACGTCGCGATGATGTCCATGTCGAACTCGCGCCGCAGTCGCTCCTGCACTATCTCCATGTGCAGCAAACCGAGAAAACCGCAGCGCAGCCCGAAACCCAGCGCCGCCGAGCTTTCCGCCATGAAGGTCAGCGCCGAGTCGTTGAGCTGGAGCTTGGCGATGGCCACCTTCAAGTTTTCATAGTCCGCCGTGTTGATCGGGTAGATGCCGGAGAACACCATCGGATGAATCTCCTGGAAGCCCGGCAACTCCGGGGCTGGCTGGCGCGGGTCCGTGATCGTGTCTCCCACCTTCACTTCACGCGGCGTCTTGATGTTCGCGGTGAAGTAACCGGTCTCGCCCACGGTCAGCTTGTCCCGGACGTAGGGTTTCGGACGGAACGACCCGACTTCCTTCACCTCCACGGTTTTGCCCGAATGCAGCAGCTTCACCTGCGTGCCGGCCTTTAACTCCCCGTTGGTGACGCGCACTAGGATGACCACGCCCTTGTAGGTGTCGAAGAACGAATCGAAGATAAGGCCCTGCAAGGACGGCACGCCGGTCGGCTTGGGCGCGGGCATCCGATGCACGATGGCTTCGAGGATGTCTTCGATGCCGATGCCTTCCTTCGCGCTGGCCAGAATCGCGGAGTCACCCGGGATGGCCAAGATGTCCTCCAACTGCTGCTTCGCCATCGGGATGTTGGCGTGCGGCAGGTCGATCTTGTTGATCACCGGGATGATCGTGAGGTTCTGTTTCATCGCCAGGTGGACGTTGGCCACCGTCTGCGCCTCGACGCCCTGCGCCGCGTCCACGATCAGCAGCGCGCCTTCGCACGCAGAGAGCGACCGCGAGACTTCGTAGGCGAAGTCCACATGGCCGGGGGTGTCGATGAGGTTCAGCTCATACTCCTCCCCGTTCTTGGCCGTGTAATACATCGTCACCGGATGCGCCTTGATGGTGATGCCGCGCTCGCGCTCGAGATCCATCGCGTCAAGGAGCTGATCTTCCATGTCTCGCGTGGCGACCGTGCCGGTGCGGTGCAACAACCGGTCGGAAAGCGTCGTCTTTCCGTGGTCAATGTGGGCGATGATACTGAAATTGCGTATGTGAGCCGCGTCCATCGGAACAAAATCCTGCTGCTAAACTGCTGCTAATCGCTTGGTCCCCCGACGCCGGACATGCCCGGCCCGGGACTGCTTTACGAACCGCGAGAGGATACCGGCGAGTCGTGCGATGGGAAGGGAAAACTCCCGGCCAGCGCGGCGTCCGCCGGGCGCGGATCACGCCGCCAAGGCCGCCGACTTCGTGGTCAGGGTCTGAATCATGCCCTCGAAGATGAGCCGGCCATCAGTGCTGCCCAGCAGTGGTTCGCAGGCGCGTTCCGGATGGGGCATGAGGCCGGCCACGTTGCGCCGTGCGTTGCAGACGCCGGCGATGTTCTCGATGGCCCCATTGGGGTTGGCAGCGTCGGTCACGGCCCCGTCAGCCGTGCAATATTGCCAGAGGATCTGACGGTTGGCCTTGAGCTGGGCCAGGGCATCGGCATCCGCGAAGTAGCAGCCTTCGCCGTGGGCGATGGGCACGCGCAGCACCTTGCCGGCCGGGATTTGTGAGGTGAACGGCGAGTCGTGCGCGACGGTTTTGAGGAAGATCTGCTCGCAGCGGAATTGCAGGGAGCGGTTGCGAATCAACGCGCCCGGCAGCAAGTGCGCTTCACAGAGCACCTGAAAGCCGTTGCAGATTCCCAGCACCAGCCCGCCATTGTCGGCAAACTGTTTCACGGCCTGCATCACCGGGCTGAAGCGGGCAATGGCCCCGCAGCGTAGGTAGTCCCCGTAGCTGAAGCCGCCGGGCACGATGACGGCATCGGCGGCCCCAAGGGAACTGTCCTTGTGCCAGATCAGGCGGGCGGAATGACCGAGCAGGCGCGCGGCGTGGACGGCGTCTTGGTCACAGTTGGAGGCGGGAAATTGGAGGACGGCGAAGTTCATAGAAAGTGACAGGTAACAGGTGGCAAGTGACGGATCCGATCAGGCGACCACTTGTCACCGGAGCGCTCACTCAATCTCCAGTTTGTAATCCTCGATCACCGGGTTGCTCAGGAAGCGGTGGCAGGCCTCGTTGAGCGCCTGTTGCGCGGCGGCGCGGTCAGTGCCGGGTGCGAGGTCGATTTCCACATACTTGCCCACGTGGACGCCGACTACGCCCTGGTAGCCCATGTGCTCCAGCGCGTTTTGCACGGTTTTGCCCTGCGGATCGAGGACGGCCTTCTTTGGGGTGATGATGATTTTGGCTTTCATTGCGGTGCGGGCAAGGCCCGCGAAAACGAGGCGGATGTTGGGCACCGCCTCTCGGGGAGGCGAGTGTTTTTTCTACCCTGAACTGGCAACCGTCGCATCTGGCCCACGGGCTGCGGACTTCAGCCCGCCTCAGCGTCGCCGTGGATTGAGGGCAACGACTGGTCTCTGGACTTGGGGAGGTTGAAGCGGCGCAAACGGCGCGCGCCCTCAATGGCAAACGCCGCCGCGATGGTCATTTGGGCGCATGCGGTTTTGCGCGCAGCTCCGCCGTGAAGTCCGCCCACAGTTCGTCCACCGTTTTGCCCGTGGCGTCCTTGAACAGCTCGGGACGAAACTTCCGCTGACGAAGTGCGGCATTGAGCTTCACCACGAGCTTCGCATCGTGCCGGTGCTCCACCCACGCGAGGAAGATGGCCGTGGTCTTGTAGGCGTCGCGATAACTGGCCTTGTCCGGGTTGATGCGCGGTTTCGGTGCGTTGGGCTCAAAGTGTGACAATCGGATGTAGTCCGCGAGGCCCTCGACCAGCCAGCCCGGTCCGCCGGGTGGATACGATTGCACCACATGGGTCAGTTCATGGATGACCATGCCCCAGTCGTTGGTATGCCCGCGCACGTAGGACGCCGCAAAGTTGATCGTGTTTCCGCTGGCGGCGGCGACGCCCTTCATATCCGCCCGGAACCGCAGGGAAACATTGTTCGGCGGGGCGAAGCCTTCGGAAGCGAGCAGCCCGGAGATCTTCGGATACCATTCAGCGCAAAGCTGACCGGCGCGCTTGGCCCAGTCGGCGAGGTCCGGCGTCTCATGGGCCTCGACTGAAATCCGGGCCAGCAATACGCCTTGGGCATTAGTGGCGGTGCCGGTCCAGATCGGGGTAGGCCGTTCCACCGCCGCTTCGGCACCGAAGGCGGGAATTGGGGACGCCGCAAGCATGACGGCGAGCAGGAGGACGACAGCGTTGCGAGATTTCATTTCAAGTTCCGCGTGTGATTACTCGCCCGCCGGGTTGAAGCCCAGCGCGTTCGCGGCCGAGCCGTAGGCCCCGGCGTAGTCGCCCAGCTCCGCGCGCACCAAGCGCGCTTGATGCCCGCCCGCCTGCCATTCGTAGTGGCGCACGTAACGTTCGAGTGGTTCAAAGAGCAGCTTGTCCGCGCGAGCAATGCCGCCACCGAGGATCACGACTTCGGGGTCGAGCACGTTGATGAGTGAACCGATGCTGCAACCCAACGCGCGCACGGAGCGGTCCCAAATTTCTTTGGCGCGGGCGTCGCCCTGGGCTGCTGCGGCCACGAGGTCGTGCGTCGTAGTGAAGCGGCCTTGGGTGCGCTCGCGGATGTATTTGTTGCCCATGAAATGCTCCAACGACCCGGCGGTGTTGAAGTCGTCGCGCGGCCCGTTCCAATCCACCGTTACATGGCCGAGGTGCCCGGCCCGGCCGATGGCTCCGCGCAGCAGATGGCCATCCACCATGGCCGCGCCGCCCACGCCCGTGCCCAAAGTGAAGAGCATGACGTTGCGCTGGCCGCGCGCCGCCCCGTGCCAGACTTCGCCGAGCAGCGCCGCGTGGGCGTCGTTGAGCACGGGAATGGGGCGGGAAGCTTGCAGGTAATCCGTCCAGTCCAGTCGCTCCAGGCCCAGCAGCCGGCCCGGCATCACACCAATGCTGCGCGCATCCTTCGCCGCCAGCCCCGGTGCGGACAGGCCAATGCCAGCCGGTTCGCCCAGCTCCTTCCGCCAGATGCTTACCAGGGCACGAATTTTCTGCGCCCACTCCATATCGCGGTCCACAAAGGCAACGCTGCGCTGGCGCAATTTCGCTCCAGTGGCGGTCACGGCGACGGCCTTGATGCTTGTGCCGCCAAGATCCAGGCCCCAAAAACAGGTTCGGGTTTGGGGTTTCTGGTGGCGTGCTGGCCAATGATCGACTGCGGAGCGCCGGATTCCGGCGCGCCGGGCCAACTTGGAATCCTGGGCCTTGAGCTTTGGAATCCTACTCATGCTGGCCCTCCGAGACGCACCACCCACCGTCCACTGCGAGGACTTGACCCGTAATCAATTTGGACTCGTCGCTCAGGAGAAAAACCGCCGCTCCGTCGGCGTCCTCCGGCTGGCCTATGCGCCCGCCGTCAAGGGGTTGCTTGGTTTTGATGAAGTTCAGGATGGCTGCGTCTCCCTGCGCACGCTGCGACATCGGCGTGGCGACCAGCGCGGGTGCCAGCACGTTGAAGCGGATGTTGTGCTTCGCGTAATGCGCGGCGGTGGACTGTGTCAGCCCGAGGATGCCCGCCTTGGCCGTGGCGTAGGCATGCGTCGCGAAGAAATGCGGGGACGGCGACCAGCCCAGCACGCTGCCCATGTTCAGCACGCTGCCGCCGGTGCCTTGCGCGAGGAACTGTTGGACGGCGGCACGGTTGGAATAAACCACCGAGGTGAGGTTTTCGTTCATGGTGAACGCCCAGCCTGCGTCGGTGAGTTCATGCAAAGGCCCGTCGCCTTGCTGCCGCCCGCTGCCGCCGGCCACATGATAGAGCGCGTGGAAGCCGCCGTGTTCCTTCGTGGCGAACTGAATGGCCCTGCCCGCTGTGTCGGATTGCATCGCGTCGCCGGTGAGGCCACGCGCGTGCGCGCCCAGCTCGCGCTCCGCCGCTCGCACCTTGTCCGCGTTGCGTCCCACCAGCACGATGCGCGCCCCTTCCCGGACGAATGCTTGGGCGGCGGAAAAGCCCAAGCCGCTGGTGCCCCCGAGGATGACGATCACTTTGCCACTAAGTCTGCTCACGCAGCGCTTGATAGCGGCCGGTGGGAGGCGAGGCGAGCTTTCTAAACCATGCGGCTCAAGGAAGTTCGCCGCCGCTTGTCTTGCCCCGCCCTCCCGCCCTGTTACGCTGCGCCTGTGAAACTGTCGGTCAAAAGCGATTATGCGATGCGGGCCGTGCTGGAGCTGGCGCGGGCGCACCCGTCCGGCGGCGTGCAGCGCGTCGAAGACATCGCGGGCCGGCACGGCATTCCGCCGAACTATCTCGTGCAGATTCTCATCGCGCTGAAGGCGCGCGGGCTGGTGCGGAGCGTGCGCGGCAAGGAGGGCGGCTACCGGCTGGCGCGACCGCCGGCGGAGATCACGTTTGGCGATGTGCTGCGCGGCATCCACGGTTCGGTTTATGACACGCCGGCACTCTCGAGCGGCCAGTGCCCTCCAGAGTTGCATCGCGCGTGGCTCCGGCTTAAAACCGCTGCCGAGAGCGCCGCCGACGCGGTCAACTTCCAACAACTGGTGGAGGATGGCGCTGAGAAGGAGCGGATGTTTTACATCTGAAACCCTCGGTTCCCCTGCCTCTCGTTCCTGATTGAAAACGCATCAGCCTGCCAAGTCGGTGTCGGCCAACCCCAGCAACCGCGTTCGCGTGGACGGAAAGTTCTTCCGCCTCGGCGAACAGCAGTTTTACCCCAAGGGCGTGACCTACGGTTCGTTCGCCCCGGGGCCGGACCAGTCCAACTTTCCCCCGCAGGCGCGGGTGGCGGCGGACTTTGCGCAGATGCGGGCGATGAACGCCAACACGCTCCGCGTTTATGCCGTGCCGCCCCGGTGGCTGCTGGATCTGGCCCTGGCGCACGGACTCAAGGTGCTCGTGGACTTACCGTGGTGGAAGACAGGGTGTTTCCTAGACAGCGCCGAGATGCGCACCGCTGCCCGCACGGTGGTGAGTGAGGCGGTGGCGGCCTGTGCGCATCATCCGGCTGTGCTCGCTTTCAGCCTGGTGAATGAGATCCCGCCCGACATCGTGCGCTGGAGCGGCGCGGCGAAGGTGGAGGACTTCATTGACGAGCTGGTGGACATCGCCAAGGCCATTGACCCGGAATGTCTCTGCACCTTCGCCAACTTTCCGCCCACGGAATTTCTCCAGCCGCGCACGGTGGATTTCCTGACGTTCAACGTCTATCTCCACCACCCAAAGCCCTTCGACAATTACCTGGCCCGGCTGCAAATGCTGGCGGACACCAAGCCGCTGCTGCTGGGCGAATTCGGCGTGGACTCTGGTCGTGAAGGGGAGCCGGCCAAGTGCGAGATGCTGCGGTGGCAAATCGAAACCGCGTTCAACTGCGGTGTGGCCGGTGCGGTGGTGTTCAGCTTCACGGATGAATGGTGGAAGGACGGACAGGACATCCTCGACTGGCACTTCGGTCTCGTCACGCGGGACCGGCAAGCGAAGGAAAGCTTCGCCGTCGTTCAAGCCGCCTTCGCCACGGCCCCTTACTTTCCCTTGCCGCGCCATCCCAAGGTGAGCGTGGTGGTGGCCAGCTACAACGGCGGCAAGACGCTCCCTGCCTGCCTGAGTTCACTGGAGCGGTTGAACTATCCGAATTACGAGGTGATTCTGGTGGATGATGGTTCAACGGACGACACCGCGGAGATTGCCGCCCGCTACAAGATGGAGTGCGACGACCGGCGGCCGCAGGCGAAGGTGTCGGCAGGCGTCTCGCCCGACGCCACGTCACGGATGCGCATCATCCGCCAGGTCAACCTAGGCCTCTCGGTGGCGCGTAATACCGGCATCCATTCGGCCACCGGAGAGTTGGTTGCCTTCACTGATTCGGACTGCCGCGCGGACGAGGGCTGGCTGCATTACCTCGTCGGCGACTTGTTGCGCAGCGACTTCACCGGGATTGGCGGACACAATTTCTTGCCGCCCGAGGACGGCTGGATTCCCACGGCAGTGATGGCCTCGCCGGGCGGGCCGGCGCATGTGATGCTGACGGACCGCCTCGCCGAGCACATCCCCGGCTGCAACATGGCGTTCTATAAGTGGGCGCTGGAAGAGATTGGCGGCTTCGATCCGATTTACCGGAAAGCGGGCGACGATGTGGATGTCTGCTGGCGACTGCAACAGCGCGGCTACAAGATTGGCTTCAGCCCCGCTGGCTTTGTCTGGCACTACCGCCGGGCGACGGTGCGCGCCTACTTGAAGCAGCAGCGCGGCTACGGCGAGGCCGAGGCGCTGCTGGTCCGCAAGCACCCGGAATACTTCAACGACCTCGGCAGCAGCATCTGGCGTGGTCGCATCTACACCGCCGCCAAGATCGGCGTCGTGACCCGTGCGCCGATCATCTACCACGGTGTCTTTGGCAGCGCCTTTTTCCAGTCCATCTACGCTCCGCCGCCCTCGATGTTCCTCATGTTGATGACGAGCCTGGAATGGCACGTCGTGGTCACGCTGCCGTTGATGACGTTGGGTCTGGCTGGCGTGGGCGTGAAGTTTCCTCTGCTACTGCCGCTGGGTCTCGCCAGCGCCTTGGCCTCGGTGGCGCTTTGCGTGGTCGCCGGTTTGCAGGCGGAAATTCCCAAGCCCAAACGCACCTTCTGGTCCAAGCCGCTCGTGGCGTTGCTGTTTCTCATCCAGCCCGTTGTGCGCGGTTGGGCGCGGTATTCTGAGCGGTTGCTCCTCCAACAGACGCCGCTCTCCGCCCATGAGACGCTCGACACCCTCACCTTGAAGCGCAGTCGGCACCGGTTCGAGCGCGCCGGCTACTGGGCCGACTGGGCGGTGGATCGGATGGAATTTCTCGGAGCCATCCTGCGGGAACTCGACAAGCAGGGCTGGCAAAACAAGACCGACAACGGCTGGAGCGAGTATGATGTGGAAATCTACGGCAGCCGCTGGTGCCGCTTGCAGCTCATCACCGCCACGGAGTTGCACAAGGGCGGCAAGCAGCTTTTCCGGTGCCGGTTGACCACTGGCTGGAGCTTGTTGGGCAAGATTACTTTCTGGTCCGCCACCGGGCTGGTGCTGATGGTTTCGGCGGCCGTGGGCACCCTATTCCCCTGGCTCCACTGCATCTGGCTGCTGCCGCCGTGGCTGGGCTGGATGCTGCACACGCAGCAGCGGGACTTCCGGCGTATTCTAACGGTGCTGCTGGATGAAGTGGCGGCCCGGTTCCACCTGAGCAAGGTCGAGAAGTAGCGTCGTCTTCGCGCCGGGCCGGGTGGCCCTACAACCGGTGAGCGTGCCTCACTTGGCCGCCAGTTCGCGCAATTTCAAATTGCGGAAGCGGCACTCGTCGTTGTGGTAGGTCAGCAGCAGGTGGCCGCGAATCTTGGTGCCGAAATCCTTCACGCCCTTGAACTTGGTCTTGGCCACCTGTTCGAGAATTTTCGGGTCGCCCAGCTCATACTCGACCACCTTCGCCCCGTTGAGCCAGTGCTCGACGTGGTTGCCCTGCACCAGGATGCGCGACTGGTTCCATTCCCCGGACGGTTTGACCTGCTTCTTGGCCGCGTCCGGTGCGACCACGAGGTAGAAGGCGGCCGTGCTGGACTCGGCATGATCCTTCACCAGCGAGTCATCGATCATTTGATACTCATGGCCAATGGCCCCGGCGCGTTCCTCGGTGATGAAATACTTCACGCCGTTGTTCGATTTGGGCGGCATCTTCCACTCCCAGGCAAACTCGAAGTTGTCGAAGGTCTCTTTGGAGAGGAGGTCGCCGCCCTTGCCGCCTTTCACACAGATGAGCTCGCCGTTCCGGATTTCCCAGCCGGTGGCGGGCGGTTCGGGTTTCTTGAACGCGCGCCAGCCCGTGAGTGACTGGCCATCGAAGAGCAGCCGCCAGCCCGCCTTTTTTTCCGCCTCGGTCAACGGGGCGTCGGCAGCATGGGCGCGGGGCAGGGGAGAGCACGGCAGGCTGACCGCAAGTAGTCCCGAGGTGAGCAGCAATGGCAGGAGCTTCACAGGCGGAGGCGGATCAAGATGGCTTACAGTTTGTTGAAGCGGTGAACGCGCCCGAACTTGTTGTATTCCGAAACAAAGATGTCGCCAGCGGCGTTGAAGGCCACGCCATGCGGCGCGGTCACGAAGCCGGGCCGCCACTTCGCGGGTTCGAGACTGTTGTTGCCCGTCTCGCCTTTGGTTTCGTTCAGACCGAGGCGGGCCACGAGCTTGCCTTCCTTGTCGAGCACGCTGACGGCGCCGCGGATTTCACCGACCAGGGCGTAGTCGCCCTGCACCGTGATGGCGGCGGGGGCGAGCAGGTCCTTGGCGACCACTCCGAGGAAGTCTCCATCAACCGACATGTGCACCACGCGCATCGCCTCCCGGTCGCACGCGATGATGCGGACGGGGGAGAAGCGGGTGTCCACGGCGATCTTGTGCAGCGTGGTGAAATTGTAGGGAGCCTTCTTGCCGCCGAAGGATTTCAGATACTTGCCCGACTTGTCGAAGCGGTGGACGTAGCTGCTGGCATAACCGTCGGTCACAAACCAGTCGCCGTTGGGGGCCACATCCATGCCAGTCATCGCGACCCGGGACTTGCCTTCCTTGCTCTTCACCTTGAAGTCCTCGGGGATCGCCGTGGACGGGATGTTCAGCACTTCCTTGCCCTCCAGGGTGAGCTTGAGGATGTTCCCGCCGCCCAGGCGAGGACCGTAGATGAACTCGCCGTCGGCCTGCTTCTTGATGACGAAGCCGTGAAAGTCGCTCGGAGCATTCTCCACATTGCGCAGCCACTTGCCGTCCGCGCTGTAAACCTGCACGCCAGCCTTGGGGTCCATCACGCTGACGTAGGCTTCGCCCTTGGAGCTGATGGCGATGTCGCCGTGCTGATTGCCGAGTTGCGGCCGGCCTTCCGGCAGCTTGAGCCAGTCGGGCACGACCTTGTAATCGGCGGCGCTCAGGTTGCCCAGCAGGGCGGCCAGGACGAGGGAGGGAAGGAACAGTTTTTTCATGATGGATTGGGTCGTAGTCGTGAGTTCTGACTGCTACGGGACTACAAAGGTGTCCTGTCTGTCAATGACGCGCATCGGTTCCTCATTATTGGCTGTCAAAACTCTTTAGAAATGTCCCCTGTTTAACTCACGAGAGAATGTCCCCTTGGTTGTTTGTTCTTCGTCTTCCACGGCTGGGGGTGCGGGACGCAGGGAGGCCGGAGCGTAGCGTAGG
>CAMCFN010000057.1 GCA_945874145.1 Akkermansia muciniphila | reverse complement strand
CCCACGTCCGCAACGCGTGCTGCGGACGTGGGCGTCCGCGCTCCTGGCAGAATCGAATTTACCCTGCGTCCACCAGTCATTACCCTGCGCTTATGATCAACACTCTGACACGCCGGACCGCGCTCGCCGCCCTGGCTTTCACCCTCACCTCCCTTGCGCACGCCGAGCAGGCCGGGCCGGGCCGCCGCTTCCTCGTGGGCGATGACTCCACGAAACGGCTCGCCATCATCGCGCCGGATGGGTCGTTCGAGCGGGAGTTGAAGATCGGCGGCATCCATGACGCGCACCTGCTGCCGACTGGAAACGTGCTGACCCAGCAAGGCTTCCAGAAAGTCGTGGAGCTCGCTCCCGACGGGAAAGTGGTGTGGGAATACAACTCCGCCAAGATGAACGGTAATGAGGGGCAGCGCATCGAGGTGCACGCCTTCCAGCGGGTGGAGAACGGGCTGACGATGATCGCCGAGTCCGGCGCGGGCCGCATCATCGAGGTGGACAAGGACGGGAAGATTCAGAGGGAAGTGAAGCTCAAGCGCAACAAGCCCAACGCCCACAGCGACACCCGGCTCGTCCGCAAGATCGCCAACGGCAATTACCTCGTGGCCCACGAAGCCGACGGCGCGGTGCGCGAGTATGACGCGGCGGGCAAGGTAGTGTGGGAGTTCGATGTCCCGCTGTTCGGCAAGGAGAAGAAGGGCGGCCACGGCCCGGAAGGTTTTGGCAACTCGGTGTTCAGCGCTGTGCGCCTTGCGAATGGCAATACGCTCATCGGTGCCGGCAACGGGCACAGCGTGCTCGAAGTCACGCCCGCGAAGCAGATTGTCTGGAAGGTCGAGCAAAACGACCTGCCCGGCATCACGCTCGCGTGGGTCACGTGCGTCGAGCGGCTCGCGAATGGCAACACGATGATTGGCAACTGCCACGCCGGCCCGAACAACCCGCAGTTCCTCGAGGTGACCAAGGACAAGAAGGTCGTGTGGTCCTTCAAGGACTTCAAAAACTTCGGCAACTCCATGCCTGTGCAACACGTGCTCGGGGCGAAGAAGTGAGCTGGGTGAGGACATTACGGCTCGGAAGGACGCGCTTGCACAACAGAAGCTTTCTCCCTCACCCCGGCCCTCTCCCGCTGGGAGAGGGAGAATTGTCGGCAGCGTCGGGAGAACCTATTGCGCTCGGGTGGTCGCAAGGCGGTCGATGTGGCTCCCTCTCCCAGCGGGAGAGGACCGGGGTGAGTGCGAACGGCAACGAATTCTCGGCCGTGCTGCAAACCTCTCTGACGCGTCTCTGCTTGGCTGTCGTTCTCGCCGCCGCCGCGCCTGGTCGAGCCGCCGAACCCACCGCCGCCGGCCTCGAGTTCTTCGAGCGCAAAGTCCGCCCGTTGCTCGCCGAGCATTGCTACTCCTGCCACGGCGCGGAGAAGCAGAAAGGTCAGCTTCGCCTCGACTCGCCCGGTGCCATTCGCGCCGGTGGCGAGGGCGGCGTGGTTGTAGTCCCCGGCGACCCGGAGAAGAGCCGACTCATCATCGCGGTCGGCTACCAGAACGCGGACCTCAAGATGCCGCCCAAGCAGCGGCTCACCGCCCGGCAGGTCGCTGACTTGACCGAGTGGGTGAAGCTCGGCGCGCCGATGCCGGTGGGCGAAGCGCCCATGGCCGCAGTGCGGAAGGAGTTTCAAATCACCGCGAAGGACCGCGCGCACTGGGCGTTTCAGCCGGTGCGGAGGCCGGAGGTGCCCGTAATCGCCAATCGCCAACCGGCAATCGCCAATCCGCTTGACGCCTTCATCCTCGCAAAGCTCGCCGCGAAGAACCTCGCCCCCAACCCACCCGCCACGCCACGCGAGCTAGTCCGCCGTGCCTGCTACGACTTGACCGGCCTGCCGCCGACGCCCGCCGAGGTCGAGGCGTTCGCCACCGACAAATCGCCGCGCGCATGGGAGCAGTTGATTGACCGCCTGCTCGACTCTCCGCGCTACGGCGAGAAGTGGGGCCGTCACTGGCTCGACCTCGTGCGCTTCGCCGAGAGCAACAGCTACGAGCGTGACGGTGACAAGCCCAACGCCTGGCGCTTCCGCGACTACGTCATCCGCGCCTTCAACAGCGACAAACCCTACGACCGCTTCCTCCGCGAGCAGCTCGCCGGTGACGAACTTCCCGCGCCCGACGCTGACGCTTTGATTGCCACCGGCTACTACCGGCTCGGCATCTGGGACGACGAACCCGCCGACCGCGAGCTCGCGCGCTACGACAGCCTCGACGACATCGTGGCGACGACCGGCCAGGCATTCCTCGGCCTCACGGTGGATTGCGCGCGTTGCCATCACCACAAAATCGACCCCATCCCGCAGCAGGACTACTACCGCCTGCTCGCGTTCTTCCAGAACGTGAACCACTACCGCAACGGCGGACCGACGGATGAAGTCGCGTTGTTCACGACGGAAGCGGAGAAGGCCGCGCACGCCGCCCGGGTGCGCGAGGTCGAGCGTCGCCGCGACGAAGTGCAGGCCAGCATCACCGCGCTGGAGAAGCTGTTCCGCGAACGGCTGGCCAAGAACGAGGTGGCTCCGCTCTCGGACGCCGCCCTGCCGCGCGACCTCGACGACCTGCAATTCTGCTACTACCGCGACACTTGGGACAAGCTCCCCGACTTCACGCTCATCAAGGCCGAAACCGTCGGCAAACTGCCGAGCGGCCTCTTCGACATCGGACTGCGCACGCGCAACGATGCGTTCGGCTTCGTCTTCGAGGGCGCGCTCATCGTGCCGAAGGATGGCGATTACACCTTCCACCTCGACAGCGACGACGGTTCGCGCCTGAACGTGGACGGCAAGCAAGTGCTCCTCTACGACGGCATCCACGGCGAGGGCAACGAACGGTCCGCCACCGTGCGCCTGAGTCAGGGTCGCAAGCCCATCAAGCTCGAATACTTCCAACGCCATAACGGCCTCGGCCTCAGCGTTGCTTGGTCCGGCCCCGGCTTCACGCGCCGCGCTCTCTCGACCTCCAGCGAGCCCTTTCGCGCCGTGAAGAACAAGTCACCTAAATCAGATTTCGCCCAGCTCATCCGCACCGAAGGCCCGCGTGTGCTGGGCGTGGAGCAGTCCAAGAATTACCAAGCGCTGAAGAAGGAGCTGGAGCAGCTCAAGCCCGAGAAAGTGGCTGGGGAGAAGGCGCTGGTCGTCTCTGAGCGCGGGGCCGTCCCGCCGCCCACGCACTTGCTGGCGCGTGGTAACCCTGCGCTGGCCGGCGACGTGGTTGAGCCGGGCTTCATCGAAGTGCTCAACACGCCCGTGCCGGTCATTCCCAAGCCCGCCGCCAATGCGACCACGAGCGGTCGCCGCACGGTGCTGGCGAACTGGATTACGTCCCCAGCGAACCCGCTCCCCGCGCGCGTGATGGTGAACCGCATCTGGCAGCATCACTTCGGGCGCGGCCTGGTGCGCTCGACGAGCAACTTCGGCACGCAGGGCGACCGGCCGACGCACCCCGAGTTGCTCGACTGGTTGGCGAGCGAGTTCGTCGCGCGCGGCTGGAGCATGAAGGCCATGCACCGGCTCATCATGAACTCTCAGGCGTATCGCATGTCGTCGCACGGCAACGCGGCGGCGTTGGCCTCTGACCCGGCGAACGACTGGTTCTGGCGCTTCGACCCGCGCCGGCTCACGGCGGAGGAGATTCGCGACTCGGTGCTCGCCATCAACGGCACGCTGAACTTGAAGATGTTCGGCCCGAGCATCTTTGTGGACATTCCGCGCGAGGTGCTCGTTGGTCAATCGCAGCCGGGCAAAGGGTGGGGCAAATCACCGCTCGAGGAACAGGCGCGCCGCAGCATCTACATCAAGGTGAAGCGCTCGCTCCGCCCGCCGATTTTGGAGAGCTTCGACGTGGCCGAGACCGACCGCTCCGCCCCCGTGCGTTTCGCGACCGTGCAGCCCACGCAAGCGCTGGGCATGCTGAACAGCGCGTTCCTCAACGAGCAGGCCGAAGTCTTCGCCACGCGCCTGCGCAAGGAAGCGGGCGACGACGTGACCAAGCAAGTCCGCCTCGGCCTCCAGCTTGTCACCACCCGCCCGCCGACCGACGCCGAAGTGCAACGCGGCCTCGGTCTCATCGCTGCCTTGCGCGCGCAGGAAAACGCCTCGGCGGAAGTCGCCCTGAAGTATTTCTGCCTGATGGCGCTGAACTTGAACGAGCTGGTGTATGTGGATTGAGGCGAAATCCAAACCGGATTGCCCCAAACTACCTTGGCGACAACTTCCGCGCTTCCTCCTGACTTTCCTGTGCAGCACGCTGCTCGGAACAGGCTTGGCTGACGAAGCCGGACCGGCCCAGTTGATCGGCTACAACGAGCACCGCACCAACCTGCCCGGTGGTCGCCATGCCAATGTCAGCACCACCCGTGCGATGCTGGTGGGCGCGGACGGCTCCGGGCGGCGGACCGTGGCGAGCGAGCTCGTCAACGAGGCCGGCGTGTGGACGCAGTTCGCCGGTTGGTCGCCCGATGGCAGGCTGGCAGTCGTGCTGCGCGCCTGGGAGAGCGTCGAGAACGCCCGGTGGGAAGAGCAGCACAAGTCGTTTCGCTTCACGACGGAAGGCTGGCTCATTGATTCGTTTCTCCTCGAGGTGGCGACGGGCAAGGCCGAGAACGTCACCGCCGTCGAGCGCGTCAGCTTCTACAACACCGGCCTGTTCTTCTGGCCGAACGACCCGACCAAGCTCGGCTTCACCGCGCTCATCGGCGGTGTGTCCAAGCCCTTCCGCATGGACCGCGGCGGGCGCTACAAGACCGACCTCACCAAGAACTCGCGCGGCTTCGCGTATGGCTTTAGCAGCTCGCCGGACGGCTCGCGGATTTCCTACCACGAGAACTATCAGGTCTATCTCGCCAATGCCGACGGCTCAGGCCGCCAGCATGTGAAGACCGGTCATCCGTTTGTTTTCGTGCCCGCCTGGTCGCCCGACGGCAAGTGGCTGCTCTTCGTTTCCGGCGAACACTACAACTGCCATCCTCACATCGTGCGCGCCGATGGCACCGGGCTGAGGAAACTCGCCGACCGCGGCGGCTATCGGGGCGTCACGGAGTTTCTGGATGTCCCCGACTACCACGGCGGCAGCAGCGACGTGCCGGTGTGGTCCACCGACGGCCAGTCCGTCTTCTACACCGCCAAGGTCGGCAACAACATCGAACTCTTCCGCATCCCCCTCGATGGCCAATCCGAGCGCCTCACCACCTCCGCCGTCGGCAGCTCGCACTATCACCCCAAGCCCTCGCCCGATGGCCAATCGCTCGTCTATGGCTCGAAACGGAACGGCGTGCGGAACCTGTATGTGATGCGTTTGTCCGACCGCAAAGAACACGCGTTGACCAACGTCCCTGCCGGCCACGCCGCGATGCACGCCTACTGGCAGCCGCTTCCTCCCAAGTAATAAACCATCACCCCAATGAGGAGATCGCTCGCAATCAAGACTGCACGATCGACGATGCGTTCCTGGTTCATCGTTTGCCTGTTCACCCTCCACTTCACACGGCTGCTGGCATTCGCGGAGACCGTTCCGCTTCGCGCGACAGTGGTGGAGAAGGACGGCGTGGTCGCGGTCGAATATCGCTCCGGCGATACGCTCGTCGGACGTTCCACCGAGGCGGCTCCGGCGGGCGTGGAGTTGAAGCTGCCCGGGGCGGAGTGGGCGGCGGTGCGGTTCAAGACCAAGACTGAGCGCGCGGGTGTCCTCGAACTCGGTCCGCAAATAATCGGCGCGCTGACCTTGCGCTGGCGCATCACGCAGAAGACGCCGTCGCTGGTTGAACGCACGCTCGAAGTCACCGCGGCCACTCCGCAGCGTTTCACCGTCACCTTCTCGCTCGACCTCGCGCTCGACGGCGAGTTCGCCTCGTTCTCCGGGCCCGTCAAGGCGCGAACCCTGTTCGGCACCGAGCGCTCACGCCCGAAACGAGAGACCTTTCCCGTCGCGATGGTGCGCTCGGCAGGCCGGGTTTTTGGTCTTATCGCCGAATCCCCTGGGTTATGGGAAAACCGCTGCGACGTTCTCGTGGCTCCCGGCCCACCCGGACGCATCGCCATTCTCACCGGCGACGCCAGCGAGCCGTATCCCATCACCATCCGAAAATCGGTCCCGGGCCAAACGGGCGAAGATGCACGAGACCATTACCAGTATCAGATGGACGGCTGGCAGTCTTTGGCGGCAGGCGAAACCCGGCGGTTCACCACGTGGGTCTTCGCCAGCCCGGCGCGCAACCATTACGATGCGCAGCTCGCTACGCATCTGGCGCTGGCCAATGGCAAAGGCTGGAACAACTCGGCGGTGGAAGCCATTCTCCGCAACACTTCCTTCTACCTCCTTCGCCGCAACCTGATGCTCGATGAAAAGAATCAGCCGCGCGACGGCCGATACCTCTTCATCTCCGGCATCAGCTACGGCTGGAAGCAATGGGTCACGGACGGCTTCTACGCCGCGATGGGACTCGACGACCCGGAGAAAACCATCGAGTCGAACCGCGCCATTTTCGCCAACCGCATGGGCTACGAGGACAACTCCCAATACTACCTCATCTGGGCGGCGCTGATGAAACGCGCGGGCGGAATCCCGAACCAGACGCTCGTTAACGAGGCATACCAGTTCATCCGCAAACACGAGACCAACGGCCTCTACTATCCGCCGCCCTTGCCCGGCTCGCCCAATCCGCGCGGCTGGAAGACCTATCACGACGTGCTCCTCTACGACCACGACGACGCGCCGGTGAGCAATCAGGGATTCCACTGCGGCGCGCTCATGGCGGCCAGGGAGCTGGGCCTGGCGGTGACCGACGACGACATCGCCCGCGCCGTCGCCGGGTATCGCAGCATGTTCAACGCGAAGGGCGGCTACTTCCCCACGAGCATCAAGCAACCGCAGTTTCTCGCCCAGGACACGCTCTATGGCGCGACGCTGACCTATGCCGTGTTCGGCCGGAAGCTGCTCACCGACGAGCAGGTGCTCACCCACTACCGCACCTCGGAGAAAGTGAAATCCCCCTACGGCCTGCGGGTGATTTCCCAGGCCGATGGCTCGCTGCGACCGGGCGACAGCGGCCAGTATTGCTTCGGCGGGTCCTGGTTTCTCAACGACGCCGCGAATTACCTGATCGCCGGTGTCCACGGCCTGCCCGCCGCCGAGGTGGACGCCCGCCTGATCAAGCGCATCAAGCTGGAAATCCGCCACAACCCCGCCTTCAACGAAGACATCGACACCGTCACCGGCAAGCCCCACGGAAACATCCTCTACTCGTGGAACTCCGGCTACCGCTGGCTGCGCGAAGCCATCCGCAAACGCCTCAACCAAACCGGCCCCGACCCCGTGGGCGCGGCCATCGACGCGCATCTGGGGGTCGTGCGTGAGAACGGCGTGTTGAGGCTGGAATCAAAACAGGTGGAGCAGGGGGCAAAGTCTGCGCGTTAGAGATGCTTGAGCGTCCAACCACCCAAGTTGGCCGCGAAGCCCGGCTGAACAAGCCGAGTAGGCAACCAACCATGAAGCACGCACTCACACTCCTCACCGCCCTGCTGCTCGCGCCGCAGGTCACGTTGCAATCCGCCGAAACGCCACCAGTCCAAGGCACGAGCCACGTCATCGTGCCACATTCGAAGGAGGCAGCCCGCAATGGCGAGGCTTCGTTGATCGAGCTGCGGGATGGCTCGCTGCTGCTCATGTATGGTGCGCATCAGAAGAGCGGCGACTGGGATCGCGGGGAGATACGCCAGATGCGTTCGCTCGACGACGGCAAGACCTGGTCCCAGCCCGAGACCGTCTTCAGCGATGCCAAGCGTTCATTGTTCCAAATCGCCTTCGCACGACTGGTAAATGGCGATCTCGGCCTGACCCACACGTCGCTCGCCAATGGCCGCGATGCCTTCAAGGTCTTCCGCCGCTCGACAGACGAGGGCCAGACTTGGTCGGAGCCGCTTAAAATCAGCGATGACTCGCACGACTACACCACGGGGCCGTGGGACAAACTTTATGTGCTGGCGAGCGGGCGCGTCATCGCGCTGCTGCACTGCAACATGAAGCCGGACGCGAAGAAGCAGGGCGGCCCGCTTGGCACCTATGTCGTGTTCTCCGATGACCATGGCAAAACCTGGACTCGCTCGCCGCTCAAGGAAGTGCTCCATGTGCCTGACAATCCGCTCAAGAAGCACGAATGGGGTTTCTGGGAGCCGGCACTGGTCGAGCACGCGCCTGGGAAGCTGCTCATGCTCGGCCGCACGACTACGGGTTGGCTCTGGGAGAGTCGTTCGAAAGACAACGGCTCGACATGGAGCCGGCCCGTGCAATCATCGGTGCCCAATCCCGTCGCGCCGCCCGTGCTCACGCGCCTCCCTGGCACCGAGACACTGGTGCTCATCCACAACCCCGACGTCAAACTCAGCGACAGTTGGCATGGTGGGGAGCGCCTTGCCCTCGCCTTCCGCACCAGTCGCGACGGCGGTCGCACTTGGTCCACGCCCACGGACATTTATCGTTCGGCCAGCAACAAGCTGTGGGTGGACTATCCCGCCGTGCGCTGGCTCAAAGGCCAGTTGCACCTCGTCTGGCGGCACATCAACAGAGCCAATCCAGCCGGCGGATTGGGCGGCACCAGCCTCTACCATCACGTCGTCCCCGGCTGGACCTTCGCGCCCAGCATCGAGCCAAAGAAGTCCGCCAGCGCCGCGGAGTTTTTCGTCGCGCCCCACGGCGATGACCGCGCAGCGGGCACCCCATCTCAGCCCTTCGCCACGCCGACGCGGGCGGTGGCCGCAGTCCGCGCGCTGGTCGCCGACGGCCTGAAGAGCGACGTGCACGTCGTGTTCCGCGCCGGGACTTACGCCCTCGCCGCGCCGTTGGTTTTCTCGGCGGCCGACTCCGGTTCGGAGCGGCATTCCATCACCTACACGGCTGCTCCGGGCGAAACGGTCGTCTGGAGCGGCGGCCGCGCGATCACGAACTGGCAGCGCGGCGAGGGGCGCAAGTGGACGGCTGAGCTGCCCGTGGTGAGGGCCGGCCGCTGGTTCTTTCGGCAGCTGATCGTCAACGACCAGCGCGCCGTCCGCGCCCGCTGGCCTAACGAGGACGGCACCCTCCACATCACCACCGTCGCCAACGGCGTGAAGACCTTCACCTTCGATCGTCCCCTGCCAGGCGAGAGCCTTGGCGGACAGGATGCGGAACTGGTCGTCTATCAAAACTGGTCCGTCTCGCGTGCACTCATCACGCTCTCGGACGCGAAACAACTCACCACTGCCACCCCTGTCGGCTGGATCGGCCACGGCAATTACACCACGGCCAGTCCAGGCAAACCGGCGTTCATCGAAAACGTGCGCGCCGGCCTCGATCAACCTGGCGAATGGTTTCTCGACCGCGCATCAGGTCTCCTCACCTACCTCGCGACGGACGACGCCGGGCCGGTGAAAACCGACGTGGTCGCCCCGGTCCTTGCGCAGTTGCTCAAGATCGCCGGCACCCGGGACCAGCCGGTGCGCAACCTCCGCTTTGCGGGCCTCCGCTTCGAGCACACCGATTTTCCGTTGCCCGCTTTCGGTTATTCCGAAATTCAGGCCGCGCACTACGGGCCGGACATGAAGGAGCAGATCCACGTTCACCCCGTCGCCCTCGAGTGCTCCTACGCCGAGGGACTCCGCTTCGAGCGCTGCGGTCTGGCGCATCTCAACGGCTCGGGCATCGGCTTCGGTCCCGGCTGCCGGAGCAATGTGGTCAGCGGTTGCGTGCTCGAAGACCTCGGCGGCACGGGCGTGATGATCGGCTGGCGCGGCACCGGCAAGCTCCAGGCCGGCCCCGAAGGCACGCTCGACGGCGACTGGGCCGACCCCGCCGATGCCCCCGCCGCCAATGAAGTCTCCAACTGCGTGATCCGCCGCTGCGGTGCCGACAGTTTCGGGGCGGTCGGGATTTTCGTCGCCTTCGCCCGCGACACGCGCCTCGCGCGTAATCACGTTCATGATCTGCCCTACACCGGCATTTCCCTCGGCTACCGCTGGAACACGACGCCCACCTCGCAGGTCCGGTGCGTCGCCGAATACAACCACATCCACGACGTGATGAAGAAATCCTCGGACGGCGCGGGCATCTACACCCTCGGCTTCCAGCCCGGCACCATTCTCCGTGGCAACCACATTCACGATGTCCACCGCAGTGCCTACGCCCACGGCGGCGCACCGAACAACGGCTTTTTCCTTGATGAAGGGAGCAAGGGATTTCACTTCGAGTCCAACGTGGTTCACACCACCTCGGGCGGCGCGGTCCGTTTCAATCAAACCCACCGCGAAGCGCATATCTGGAAAGGCAATTCGTTCGATGCCGCCGCGACCCCGGACCTCATCGCCACCGCAAACAAATTCGCCGGCTTGGAGGCTGCCTTCGCGCAAATCGAAAGCCCGCGCCCGTCCCCGCTGCTCGCCAACACGCCCGCCGCCGCGCCCCCACCCCGCACCCGCCGCGTCCTTTACAACTTCGATGGCGACTCCTGCCTCACCACCAAGGCCAACAGCAAAGGCCCCGTCGCCGTGAGCGTGGAAGATGTGAAACGCCTCATCGAGGAAGTCGCCTACGACGGCAGCCGCGTGGACACCGTGCTAGTCTGCATCAACGCGCAGGTCATGTATTACCCCACCCAGGTCGGGACCATGCGCGGCACGCTCTCCACGCCCGAGGAACGCGCCAAGTGGCCGGCCTCCGAGCAGCAGCGTTTCACCAACTTGAAGACCTTCTTCGATGCCGGCGTGGACCCCTACGCCATCATGCTCGCCGAGGCGAGGCGGCGTGGACGCGAGGCACTGCTCACGTTTCGGATGAATGACGACCACGGCAACGACTTCCTCCGCACCCAGTTCCAGGTGGACCATCCCGAGTGGCGGCTCGGCACCCAGCAGTATCGCGGCAAGGGCGCGCTGGATTTCGGCCGCGACGAAGTCCGCGATTACATCTTCCGCCTGCTCGAGGAAGCCGTGCGCCGCTACGACAGCGACGGCCTCGAACTCGACTTAAACCGCTTCCCCACCTTCTTCAAGGACGGCACCACCGACGAGCGCGTTGCTAAGATGAACGCCCTAGTCGAGCGCGTCCGCGCGATGCTCGACGCCGTCGGACGCGAGCGCGGCCATCGCCTCCACCTCTCCGTGCGCCCGCCCTCGAACTACGGCCGCACCCCGCCCACGCCCGCCACCGCGCGCCAGCTCGGCTGCGACGTGCCCGCGTGGGTGCAACGCGGCTGGGTCGATTCCGTCGCCGTCTCTGAGTTCCTCCACGAGCGCGGCGACTTGCCCATCGCCCAATGGAAACAAGCCATTCCCAGCGTTCCCATTTACGGTGGCATCGAATGCACCAAAGTCGGCGGCCAGAAAAATATCAGCGCCGACGATTACCGCCATGCCGCGACCCAGCTCCTCAAAGCCAGCGCCGACGGCATCTACCTCTTCAACTTCTTCACCTCCCGCGAAGGCGGTGCGAACGCCTACGAACCCCCGTTCGCCGTGCTGCGCGACCTGGGACAAACAGAAGCCACGCCGAGGCGATAGCGAGAAACTTTGCGAGCCATTCTGGTGCGGTGGAAGCCTGGCTTCAATCGAAGGGCTCCGTGTCGCGGGGCTCCGTTGATATTCTGTAACACAGACCGTAGCCTCTGCTCCGTCCAACCACCCTAATATGAAACGAACTGAGCAAGCGGAGACGAATCGGAAATGCCCATCCGCAGTTGCCGCAAACTTTTGCCGGCGCACGCGTCGTGAGTTTCTCTGGGAAGCCGGGGCTGGCTTCACCGGTCTCGCCATGACTGGCCTGCTCACCGCCGACAAGTTCTTCGCGCCCCAAGCCAGCGCCGCCTCGCCCTTCGTCAACCCGCTCGCGCCCAAGCAGCCGCACTTCAAAGGCAAGGCCAAGAGCGTCATCTTCCTCTTCATGTATGGCGGGCCGTCGCAGGTGGACACGTTTGATTACAAGCCGGAGCTCTACAAACTCGACGGCAAAACCATCCCCGTAAAAACCTTCGGCCGCGGCGGCAAGAAAAACGAAGGCCGCGTCGTCGGCCCCAAGTGGACCGGCAAAAACTACGGCCAGACCGGCAAGTGGGTCAGCGACCTTTTCCCGAACCTTGCCGGCTGCGTGGACGACATCGCGTTCATCCACTCGATGATGGCCGACTCGCCCATCCACGGCTCCGCGATGCTCCAGATGAACACCGGCAAGGTGCTCTCCGGCAGCCCCTGCCTCGGCTCGTGGGTGAACTACGGCCTCGGCAGTGTGAACGAAAACCTGCCCGGCTTCGTGGTCATGCTCGACCCCACCGGCGGCCCCATCAGCGGCGCGAAGAACTGGTCGAGCGGCTACATGCCCGCGAGCTACCAGGCCACCATCATGCGCTCGGCGGGTGACCCGATTCTCGACCTCCAGCGCCCCGCCACCATGAGCGAGGCATCGCAGCGGCGCTTCCTCGATACGCTCAAGGAGTTCAACTCCGAGCACCAGGCCCCGCGTGCCGACAACAGCAATCTCGCCGCGCGCATCGCCAGCTACGAGATGGCCTTCAAGATGCAGAGCAGCGCGCCAGACGCCGTGGACTTGAGCAAGGAAACCGAGGCGACGAAGGAACTCTACGGCATCAACGACAAGCGCACTGAGGACTTCGGCCGCCGCTGCCTGCTTGCACGGCGGCTCGTCGAGCGCGGCGTGCGCTTCATCCAGCTCTACTCCGGCGGCGCACACAACGACGACAACTGGGACGCCCACGGCGACCTCGTGAAGAACCACACGCATCACGCGGGCCGCACGGACAAGCCCATCGCCGGCCTGCTCAAGGACCTCAAGCAGCGCGGCCTCCTCGACAGCACGCTCATCATCTGGGGCGGCGAGTTCGGCCGCCAGCCCACCGCCGAATACGCCACCGGCACGGGCCGCGACCATAACGCCTACGGCTTCACGATGTGGATGGCAGGCGGCGGCATCAAGGGCGGCACGACCGTCGGCGAGACCGACGAGCTCGGCGGCTCCGCCGTGACCGACCGCTTCCACGTGAAGAATCTCCACGCGACCGCCCTGCACCAGATGGGTCTGGACCCGGACAAACTCAGTTATTTCTACGGCGGTCTGGACCAGAAACTCGTCGGCGTGGAGGGTGCGGAGTTGATGACAAAGATTGCGAGTTGAGCCGCGTGTCGGCGACTTGCAGTCGCCGTGTTTCTCGGCCGAAGCGGGCGGGCGAGGAGTGCAATTTTGCGGCACGCCTCATGAGCGCAGACGCCACTTTGCAATTTGCACCTCACGGCTGGCGACTTACCTTCCGCCCCGCATGTCGAAGCCGCCTCCCGCCCACCTGATCCGCCTCCGCGGCGTGCGGCACAACAACCTCAAAGGCTTCGACCTCGACCTGCCCCTCAGCAAGCTCATCGTCGTCACCGGCTTGAGCGGGTCGGGGAAGTCCTCGCTCGCGTTTGACACGCTCTTCGCCGAGGGCCAGCGGCGCTACATCGAGACCTTCTCGCCCTACGCGCGGCAGTTCTTCGACCGCATGGACAAGCCGGCGGTGGACAGCATCGAGGGCATCCCGCCGGCCATCGCCATCGAGCAGCGCAACGCCGTCCGCAGCACGCGCAGCACTGTCGGCACGATGACGGAAATCTGCGACCACCTGAAAGTCCTCTGGCCGCACCTCGCGTCGCTGCACTGCCGGAAGTGCGGGAAGCCGGTGGAGAAGGAGCCGCCGCAGAAGGTGTGGGAGCGGGTGAATGGGGAACGCGGAACGCGGAATGTGGAATGCCTGGTGACCTTCGACCTCGCGTTGACTGAGAAGCTCTCGCTCAAGGAATCGCTCGAACTCATCGCCAAGCAGGGCTACCAGCGACTGCTGGTGGATGGGGAAGTCGTGCGCCTCGACGACGCAGCGACTCAAGCGGCAATCAGCAATCGGCAATCGGTAGTCACAGTGGTTCAAGACCGGCTTCGTCTCGCGCCGGAGAACCGCGCCCGCTTCATCGAAGCCTGCGAGCAGGCCTACCATTTCGGCAAAGGCAAGCTGGCGGTTTGCTGTGTCGAACGCGGCGGGGACACTTCAATCTTCAACCTTCAACCTTCAACTCTCTTCTCCAACCGCTTCCATTGCGCCGCCTGCGACTTCGACTACCGCGAGCCTTCCCCCGCGCTCTTCAGCTTCAACCACCCCGTCGGCGCGTGTCCGACATGCAAGGGCTTCGGGCGCACCATCGGTATTGACTACGAACTCGCGCTTCCCGACCACTCGCTCACGCTGGCCGACGGCGCGGTGAAGCCTTGGCGCACCGGCACCGGCGCTGAGTCGCTGGCCGACTTGGCGAAGTTCTGCAAGAAGCTCGGCGTGCCGATGAACGTCCCCTTCCGCGAGTTGAGCGAGGCCCACCAACGCTGGGTGATAGACGGCGACCCCGGCTACGATTCCAGCAACCCAGCGAATTCCTGGCCGAAGAAGTGGTATGGCGTGAAAGGCTACTTCCGCTGGCTGGAGAGCAAGAGCTACAAGATGCATGTCCGCGTGCTGCTTTCGCGCTATCGCAGCTACACGCGTTGTCCGGCGTGCGACGGGCGGCGATTTCAGCCGGAGGCGCTGCTGTATCGCGTTGCACTCGGCGAAGAGGATAGAGGATTGAAGATAGAAGATAGAAACCACGACGCACTCTCTTCTCTATCTTCTACCCTCTATCCGCTATCCTCTCTCTCTTTGCCCGACTTCTACGCCCTCCCCGTCAGCCGTGCCCTCGCCGTCATCAACGCCCTGCACGCCCGCCTCTTCCCCCAGACGCCAGACGCCAAACCCCATCCCCCCTCTCCGCTCGCGCACGCCGTCGAAGAAGTCCGCTCCCGCCTGGCCTTCCTCGCCGAAGTCGGCCTCGGCTACCTGACGCTCGACCGCGCTACGCGCACGCTCTCCGGCGGCGAGACCGAGCGCGTGAACCTCACCACTTGCCTCGGAACGCGGCTCGTCAACACCCTCTACGTTCTCGACGAGCCGAGCGTGGGCCTGCACCCGCGCGACACCGCGCGCCTCGTGACCATCCTCCAACGCCTTCGCGACCTCGGGAACACCGTCGTCGTCGTCGAGCACGAAGCCGCCGTCATGCGCGCCGCCGATCAGATTGTGGACCTCGGTCCCGGCCACGGAGAGACGGGCGGTGAACTCGTCTTTCAGGGAACGCTCTCCGAGTTGCTCAAACATCCCGTCTCGCTCACCGGGCAATACTTGAGCGGACAGAAGCGGGTGGAGACGCGCGCGCGGCGGCCCGCCGCTGTAGAGTGCGGTGACAAGTCGCCGCTCTCCAAAACGTCCGCGCTCACGCTCTCGGGCGCATCCGCCCACAATCTCAAAAACCTCACCGTCGCCATTCCCCTCGCCCGTTTCGTCTGCCTCACCGGCGTGAGCGGCTCCGGCAAATCCACCCTCGTCCGCGACTGCCTGCTGCCTGCTCTTCAAGCCAAGTTGCAAGCCGCACAAACCATTGCCAAAGCCTCCGACGGCTCGGACACCGAGAGCGCACCCGATGCGAGCGACGACGCTGACAAGGACAGCGCCCCATCCAGCAATCAGCATCTCGCATCCAGCATCACCGGCGCGGAGCAACTGAGCCGCGCCATCCTCGTGGACCAAAGCGCGCTCGGCAAAACCCCGCGCTCCAACCCCGCCGTTTACATCGGCGCATTCGACGACCTCCGCGGCCTGTTCGCCGCCACCGAACTCGCCAAGCAGCGTGGGCTGAACAGCAGCGCCTTCAGCTTCAACTCCGCCGTGGGCCAGTGCGACCGCTGCCGGGGCGCGGGCTTCGAGAAGATCGAAATGCAGTTCCTCAGCGACATCTTCATCAAGTGCCCGGCGTGTGAAGGACGGCGCTACCGGGCGCATATCCTCGAGGTGAAGTTGGAGGCGGCGGGGGAAGTGATTAGTGAGGAAGTAATTAGTAAGAAGTCACCGAAGCGCGCGAGCCCCAAATCCCCACAAAGCACTCACTCACTAATCACTAATTACTCTTGGTCCGTCGCGGATTTGCTCGCCGCCAGTGTGGACGAATCCCTCGCCTTCCTCGCCGCGCTGCCCGACTCCAAGCCCGCCCAGCGCGCCGCCGCCGCACTCCGCGTGTTGCAGGAAGTCGGCCTCGGCTACCTCCGCCTCGGCCAGCCCATCAACACTCTGAGCGGCGGTGAGAGCCAGCGGCTCAAGCTCGCCGCGCACCTCGCCGAATCCGTAGGAGACGACGTGAGGAGTCTCACTTCAGGAACCACAGTGGAGGAAGTTCGTGCTTGGGCTGAAGCGCGCAAACATAACGCGAAACTCCAAACTCCAAACCCGAAACAAGAACAGAGACTCCTCACGTCGTCTCCTAACAAGGGAACGCTGTTCGTCTTTGACGAGCCGACGACCGGCCTGCACTTCGATGACGTGCGCGTGCTCGTCGCCGTCTTCCAGCGTCTCGTGGACGCCGGCCACACCGTCCTCGTCATCGAGCACAACCTCGATGTCATCCGTGCCGCCGACTGGCTCCTCGACCTCGGCCCCGAAGCGGGAGAAGCCGGTGGGGAACTCGTCATCACCGGCACCCCGGAGCAAGTCGCCGCGTGCGAGCGCAGCCACACCGGACGCGCCTTGCGCGACAACCCCAACTCAACTCTATGAACCCGCCCGACTCCACCCCGCCCCTGCTCACCGTCCCCGAAATCCTCCAGCGGCTGGAGCATTTCCCGACCGGCGGTTTGCCTGCGGATGCGCTCGCCGCCGCCGTCGCACGCCGTGAGGAAATCACGCCGGAATTACTGCGCGTAGTGAGAGAGGCGGTGGAGCATCCTGAAGCCCTGATGGCTACGGAAGGCGACGGCTATTGGCTGCACATGTTCGCCATCTTCCTGCTCGCCGAGTTCAAGGAAGACGCTGCCTATCCGCTCTTCGTCCGACTCGTGCGCCTGCCCGGGGAGCAATTGAGTTTCCTGCTCGGGGACAGCATTACCGAGGATTTGCCCCGGCTACTGGCAGCCGTGCAGGGCGGCGACATCCGGCCCATTCAGGGACTGATAGAAGACCGGTCCGTCTATGACTACGCGCGCTGGAGCGTGTTGCGATCGCTGTGCGTGCTGGTCGGCACCGGCGAACGTTCGCGCGCGGAGGTCGTGAGTTACTTGCAGGAACTGGTGCGCAGCAAACTGGAGCGCGCACCATCGTCTGCGTGGGATGGCGTGATGGACTGTGCCATGAACCTGCACCCCGGCGAACTGCTGCCCGAGCTTAAGCAGGCCTACGAGAAAGGTTGGGCCGATGAATGTTGCCTCGGTTTGGATGAGGTGGAAGCGGAAGCGGCGCGGAGTCCAGCCGAGGTGCTGGCTGAATTGCCCGGCAAGGAGCGTCCCTTCACCACGGCCTTCAACGAGATGGCCACCTGGGAGTGTTTCCGGCCCGACTACGCACCGGAGCTAGACAGGGACTTGGACCTGCCCGAACCCGACCTGCCCGGCTACGACTACGACCTCCCGCCAGCCCCCTACGTCGCCCCCGCCAAGATTGGCCGCAACGACCCGTGCCCCTGCGGCAGCGGGAAGAAGTTCAAAAAGTGCTGTTTGGACAAAGCCTGAACCAATGCCTGCCGACCGCCCTGCGTGACAACTCCAAACCCAAAACTCGACACTCAGAACTGCATCGCCATCCACGGCGCGCGGCAGCACAACCTGAAGAACATCTCGCTCGCCATTCCGCGCGGGAAGTTCGTGGTGGTCACCGGCGTGAGCGGCAGCGGCAAGAGCACACTCGCGTTCGACCTCATCTTCGCCGAGGGCCAGCGGCGCTTCCTCGACGCCATGAACGCCTACGCGCGGCAGTTCGTGGAGCAGATGGCGCGGCCCGACGTGGACCTCATCACCGGCATCCCGCCCACCGTCAGCATCGAGCAGCGCAACTCGCGCGGCGGTGGCAAATCCACCGTCGCCACCGTCACGGAGATTCACCACTTCCTGCGGCTGCTCTTCGCCAAGCTCGGCACGCAGTTCTGCCCGACGTGCAATGTCCCCGTCACCGGCCAGACGCGCGACGCGCTGGCGGCGAACTTGCAGAACGAACTCAAGCAGCGCGGCGACCTGCTGCTGCTTGCGCCCGTGGTGAAGAACCGCAAAGGCTTCCACAGCGAAGTCGCCACCTGGGCCGCGAAGAACGGCTACGCTGAACTCCGCGCCGACGGGAAAATGTTCCGCACCGACGAACCGTTCCGCCTCGACCGCTTCAAGGAGCACGACGTGGAAATCGTGGTGGGGGTGCTGGAGAAGAAGCTCGGAGTCCCGGCTTCAGCCGGCAAGGCGTCCGGAGAATCCAAGCGTGCTGCGAGTTCGAGCGCCCCACCGGCTAAAGCCGGAACTCCGAACCGCTCCCCGCAACAACTCATCGACACCGCCCTCAAGCTCGGCCACGGCACGCTCTACGCCCTCGACAACCACCGCCGCCTCACCGTCCACAGCACCGAGCGCGCTTGCCCGACGTGCCACGCCAGCTTCGCCGCACTGGACCCGAAGAACTTCTCCTACAACTCCGCGCAAGGCTGGTGCCCCAAGTGTCGCGGGTTCGGCGAGCTGTTCTACATCCCCGATGTCGAACGCGGCGCGAACGCCGACTCCGTCGAGGAGAGCTGGTGGAGCTGGGCGCAGGAGCGGGAGGTTTGCCCAGAGTGCCAAGGTGCGCGGCTGAACGCGGTCGTGCGCGCCGTGCGCCTGCTCGTAGGAGACGACGTGAGGAGTCTCACTTCAAAAGCTTCCGCGAGTCCGAAGAAGAGAAAGTCAGAGACTTCTCACGTCGTCTCCTACGGGCGGACGATAGACTTCTTTTCCACCGCGAATGTGGACGCCGCGCTCGCCTACTTCACCACGCTGAAGCCCGCCGGGCGCGATGCCGAAATCGCCCGCGACATCCTCCCCGAGCTGCGCGAGCGGCTGAAGTTCCTGAGCGAAGTCGGCCTCGGCTACCTCCAGCTCGGCCGTGGCGCGCCGACGCTTTCCGGTGGCGAAGCCCAGCGCATGCGCCTCGCCGCGCAGCTCGGCTCGAACCTCAGCGGCGTCCTCTACGTGCTCGACGAGCCGACCATCGGCCTGCACGCGCGCGACAACGCCCTACTCCTCGGCGCGCTCAAGAAACTCCAGGCGCGCGGCAACTCCCTCCTCGTCGTCGAGCACGACGAAGACACGATGCGCCATGCGGACTGGGTCATTGACCTCGGTCCCGGTGCCGGAGTGAAGGGCGGCGAAGTCGTCGCCAGCGGGACGTTGAAGGAATTGCTGCGGCACGAAGCGAGCATCACCGGCCAGCAGCTCCGCGCGCAGGAGGGAAAGAAGTATCCGAGCCGGGGCGAGCGGCGGGCAGTGCGCTTGGAGTCCCGCCTTCAGGCGGCCAAACGCAGCAGCAAAATGAACGCGAAAGGACATTCCGCGGTTCCGCCGCCTGAAGGCGGGACTCCGAACGGGGTGCTCACGCTCACCAACGCCGCTACGCACAACCTCAAGCACCTCACCGTCCGCTTTCCGCTGAATCGTTTCGTCGTCGTCACCGGCGTGAGCGGCAGCGGCAAGAGCACGTTGATTCGCGAGTGCTTGTTGCCGGCTGTGCAAGCCGCGCTCGCGAAGAAGCCGCGAGGCGCCACTCCAGACGCCAAACGCCAATCCCCATCCGCTCCCACTCTCGTTGGTCACGAATCCCTCGCCACCGTTTACGAGGTTGACCAGTCCCCCATCGGCCGCACGCCGCGCTCGACGCCCGCGACCTATGTCGGCTTCTTCGATGACATCCGCGCGCTCTTCGCCCAAGTGCCCGAGGCGCGGATGCGCGGCTACGGGCCGGGGCGTTTCAGCTTCAACAGCCCAGCGGGCCGCTGCCCCGGCTGCGACGGCGCGGGGGAGGTGAAGTTGGAAATGAACTTCCTCCCGCCCGCTTACGTGCCCTGCGAAGTCTGCAACGGCCTGCGCTTCAACCCCGAGACGCTCGATGTGCTTTTCAACGGCAAGAACATCGCGCAGGCCCTCGACCTGAGCGTGGCCGAGGCGCTGGAGTTCTTCGCCGCGCAGAAGCGCATCCGCCGCCCGCTGGAGGCGCTGCGTGACACCGGCCTCGACTATCTGAAGCTCGGCCAGACCAGCCCGACTCTCAGTGGTGGCGAGGCGCAGCGCGTGAAGCTCGTGACGCACCTGCTCGGCGGGCTGAAGGATGCGTCCGCCGACACACTGCCCGACCCGAGATTTCAAACCCGGAACGCCAAGCTCTTCATCCTCGAAGAGCCCACCATCGGTCTGCACATGAGCGACGTGCAGCGGTTGGTGGCCGTGCTGCAACGCCTCGTGGACGCCGGGCACAGCGTCCTCGTCATCGAGCACAACCTCGACCTCATCGCGGAGGCGGACTGGGTGATTGACCTCGGGCCGGAGGCCGGCGACGCGGGTGGTCACTTGGTTTGCGAAGGCACGCCGGAAGAAGTCGCGGGGAACAAGGCGTCCCACACCGGGCGGTTTCTCAGCGGGTTGGTCGGGCGGTGAGGGAACAAGTATTCAGTGTTCAATCATCAGTATTCAGTAGGCGACGCGGACGGTCTCTGACTGAATACTGAAAATTCGTTACTGCCCTTGAGCTTCGACTACGAAGAAATCATCGAAGGCGTGTCCATCCTGCGTCGCGTGTCGGTCGGGCGGCACGAGGAGGTTTGCGAGGCGTTACACGCGTCTTTTGCCACCGCGCTCGCGGGCATTGCCGTGGCGCGGTTGCTGGAGCCGCGTTCCATCGTGCAGCTTTCCCCCGGCACTCTGCTGCGGCCTGACCTCGCGCTTGTCACCGCTGCGACCGGCAAGCTCTGGCTGGCCGCCGAGGTCGTCAGCTCCACCGACCATCGCTGGGACACGGTGACGAAGAAGGAACTCTACGAGCAGTATGCCATCCCGCGCCTCTGGATGGTGGATCCACGCTACGACAATGTGGAAGTCTATCATGGCGGCCCGCATGGCTTGGCGCTCCAGCACATATACGCCGGGCGCGAGCTGCTTGCGGAGAAGTTGCTGCCAACCCTGAGCCTTACGGTTGCCCAATTGTTCGCGCCGCCAAGCCGGTTAAATGAGGGTGCAAGATAGTTGGGAATAACTGTTGTAATCGCTGGCGGAATCGTCAGTGTGCGCTTGCACTTAGATTGCTCAAGGTTAGCTAGGCATGGTGAATCGTCAGGTGAACGTGGTTCGGTGATGATTTGAAACCCGTAGTTCGGGAACAGTCGGCGAAGCAGGAGTGGGTCTAGTCAAATACATCACATGAACAACAAACTGTTTGTAGGGAATCTTTCCTTCAACACCACCGAGAATGATCTCCAAGACGCCTTTGCCGGACACGGCACCGTCATGGAAGTCAACCTCATGATGGATCGCATGACCGGCAAGTCCCGCGGCTTCGCTTTCGTCACCATGGACTCCGACCAATCCGCTCAGGCGGCCATCGCTGGCCTGCACGGGAAGAACGTCGGCGGCCGTGACCTCACCGTGAACGTTGCCCGGCCTCGTGAAGAGCGTCCTCGCAGCGGCGGCGGCGGCGGTGGTGGCGGCGGCTACGGCGGTGGTGGCGAGCGCCGCGAGCGCCGTTATTAATCCGGCCGGTTGAATTCTCTCGGGTGCGGGAGGCCAGGGGGCTTCCCGCACCTTCTTTTTCTACATCGACAGCGTCCACGCACCCCTCCTCTTTTTCATGGAAGAACCCCTTACGGTTGAGGGCCGCATCACGGTCGTCCTGCCCGGAACCATGTTCCGCGTGAAGTTGGACAATCAACATGAGGTCCTCGCTCACATTTGCGGCAAGATGCGCAAGCGCTTCGTCCGCCTGACCGCTGGCGATCGCGTCAAGATGGAGATGTCGCCCTACGATCTTTCGAAGGCGCGCATCGTCTATCGCTTACGCTGAACCTCCTGCGGCATTCTTCTTGAGTCGCCGACTCACCCGGCCTACACCGAGGCCATGCGTCCGCTTCATTTTTCCCGTCGGTTGCTTGGTTTGCTCGCTCTGACGCTCTGTGCCGGGGCTTTTGCTGCTGAACCAGTCAAGCTTCCTGCGAAGGAGAAGTTTCATCTCTATCTCCTCGTCGGCCAATCCAACATGGCCGGGCGCGGCGTGCTGGCGGATCAAGACAAGGTGGCTCATCCGCGTGTGCTCAAGTTCACGAAGGAGAACGCTTGGGCTCCGGGCACCGACCCGCTCCACTTCGACAAGCCTATTGCCGGCGTCGGCCTCGGTTCCAGCTTCGGACGCGCGATGGCAGAGGCGAACCAAGATGTCACCATCGGTCTCATTCCGTGTGCCGTCGGTGGCACGCCGCTCGCACGCTGGAGCAAGGGTGGGGATCTCTACCAGCAGGCACTCGAACGTGCGAAGATCGCCCTCAAGGACGGCACGCTGAAAGGCATCCTCTGGCACCAAGGCGAGAGCGATTCCGGCAACGAGCGCACCGCCGCCAGCTATGGCGAGCGTTTGGCGAAAATGGTGAAAGATCTCCGTGCCGACCTTGGGGCGGGTGAGGTTCCGTTCGTTGCGGGCAGGCTCGGCGAGTTCCTGAAGCGGGCGGACAAGGACGGCAAACCCTCGCATTGGCCGCTGGTAAACGAGCAAATCGCCGGCTTGCCGAAAGCGGTTTTCAGCTCGGCGTCCGTGGATTCAACCGGCCTCAAGCACAAAGGCGATGAAGTGCATTTCGACTCGCCGTCACTACGGGAGTTTGGCCAGCGCTACGCCGAGGCGATGAAGAAATTACAGGCTGGCAAATCGCGCTGACAGGGACCTTGAGTGGGGGCTCGCAGCCGACTGGCCGCGGTTGTTCACCGAGTATTGCTGGCATGCTCACTTCCCCATGGGGGTCGCACGCGGCAGTTTGGCCCACGCCAGCAGGCCGGCGAGCAGCGACACCCCGGCGCAGGCGAGATAGGGCCACGAAGGGTGCAGGTGGAACAGGCTGCCGGCGAAGATCGGACCCGCGATGCGCGCGAGACTGCCGAAGCTCTGCGCCACCCCGATGGTTTCGCCTTGTTCATGTGCGGGCGTGAGGATGGACAGCAACCCGAAGATGGGCGCGCGCGCCAAACTGGAGCCGATGGCCAGCAGCGCCAGCACACCCAGCAACCCGCCCCAGCTCGTCACAAAGGGCAGCGGCGCGAGGCTGGCAGCGGTGAAGAACAAGCTCACCGCAATCAGCTTTGGCTCACCCAGCTTCTTCACCGCGCGACCGATGGCCCCGCCCTGCACGCACGCCCCGATGAGGCCGCAGTAGGCGAAGAGGTAGCCGATCACTTTAGCATCTTCGGGTTTCCGGGCGTCGAGCTTGAAGGTCTGGCTGACCAGCAGGCCGAGCGTGGTTTCAAAGCAGGTGAAGGCGAAGGTGGCGAGGAAGAACAACCACACGAGCAGGCCGACCTGCGGGCGTCCGAGCGTGTGCGACCACAGACTGAGGCGGGGCCGCTCTGGCGCGTGTTCCGAACTGGGCTGCCGGCTCTCCGGCAGGATGGCACAGGTCAGCAGAAAGTTGCCGAAGCACATGGCCGCTGCGACCCAGCCCGGTCCGGTCCGGCCAAAGCCGCTCAAGCTCAAGGCTCCCAACGCTGGCCCGAGGATGAAGCCCAGTCCGAACGCCATGCCGATGAGGCCCATGCGGCGCGAGCGATCTTCGGGCGGCGTGATGTCCGCGATGTAAGCCTGCGCCACGGAGATGTTCGCGCCGCAGACGCCAGCAAAGATGCGCGAGGCCAGCAGCGTCCAGAGTGCGGCGTTGCCCTCCAGCCCGGAGGCGAGGGCGAAGAGCGCGTAGGACACCGAGGAGCCGAAGTTGCTGAGGAGCAGCACGGGGCGGCGGCCCACCTTGTCCGACCACCGGCCCCAGATCGGCGCAAAGAGGAATTGCATGGCCGAAAACGACGCCATGATGACGCCGATCAAAAAACCGCTCGCGCCAAAGTTTTCGCTGTAAACGGGCAACAGCGGCAGCACGATGCCGAACCCGACAAGGTCGAGAAAGACGGTGAGAAAAATCACCAGCAGAGATGGCTTCTTCATTTCAATTCAGGGCGCGGACTGTAACGGGTCACGCCCGCCGCGACAACCTCGCAAGCGAAGAAGGTTCGTGGCCGGCAAATCCAGATGCTGTCCCGGGGCGCGGCCTCCAGGCCGCTTCAGCGTGCGAACGGGCCGTGATGTGGCGTAAACGCCGCGCGCCAGCAGAAGCTACAGGCTCTCGACGATGAGCGGTTGCTCAGGTGGCGGGAGGCGGGCGAAGCCAAAGGCGGTCTGGAGCTGGGCGCAGGCGGCCTCGGCCTGCGCGGCGGTGTTGGCATGCACGCGGCCGAGCACGGTGCCAAGCCGCGCTTCCTCGCCGGGCTTGAGCAGGGAATCAATCCCTACTTCGGGCTGAATCACCGAGGCTTTGGTCATGCGACCGCCGCCGAGGTCGCGGACGATTTCGCCAATGACGCGGGCGTCGCAACGGACGATGAAGCCCTCTGTCTCCGCCCGGCACTCGCGGACTACGGGCGCGGTGTGGTCGAGTTGCAGCTTGGCTTGGAAGGCGGCGAGGTCGGCACCTTGAGCGGCAATGAGTTCGCCCCATTTGCGACGCGGTGCGCCGGAAGCCAGGCACGCAGCGACAGTTTGTCGCGCGGGGGCGAGGTCGGGGGACTTGCCGGTCTGCACCAACAGTGAGGCGGCGCATTCGGTGACGAGGGCCAGCACGTCGGCCGGGCCCTTGCCTTCGAGGCAGCGCACGGCCTCCTTGACCTCCAGCCAGTTGCCGGCAGCCCGGCCGTGCGGCGTGTTCATGTCCACCAGCAGCGCGCGAGTGATCACGCCGCATTCAATGGCGAGGCTGACGATGGACCATGCCAGATCGCGGGCTGCGTCGCGCGAGGGCATGAAGGCGGCGGTGCCGAATTTCACCTCCATGACCAAGGCCCCGAGCCCTTCCGCCAGCTTCTTGGAGAGAATGCTCGCGGTGATGAGCGGGATGCTGGGCACGGTGGCTGTCACGTCGCGCAGCGCGTAAAGCAACTTGTCGGCGGGAATCATATTCGCGGTCTGCCCGCCCATGGCTACGCCGAGTTGCTGGGTCTGCGCGATGAGCCGTTCCGGGCCGAGTTGCGTGGTCAGGCCGGGGATGGATTCAAGCTTGTCCAGCGTGCCGCCGGTGATGCCGAGGCCCCGCCCGGAAATCATTGGCACCCGGAAGCCGAGGCAGGCAAGCAGGGGCGCGAGCGGGAGGGAAACCTTGTCCCCGACGCCGCCGGTGGAGTGTTTGTCCACGATGGGGCGCGGGTCGGCGGGGAATTTGAGCACCTCGCCGGAGTCGCGCATCGCGAGCGTTAGGGCGCGGGTTTCGCTGGCATTGAGACCCCGGAAAAAGATGGCCATCAGAAACGCCGACATCTGGTAGTCGGGGATGTTTCCGGCCACGTAGGCGGTGATGGCCTGCTGAATCTGCGCCGTGTCGAGGGGGTGCCCGTCGCGTTTGGCTTCGATAAGCGGGAGGAAATTCATGGGCGGGCGCGCACCGCAGGCATAGCGCAGGCTGGCGGGTCAGGCAAGCCGCTTGGCGGCAGGCGCTACGCTGGGGGCGCGGCCTTCAGGTCGAAGGTAAACCGGTTGGTCGTGGACGTGTGGACCATGAAGCAGCGTAAACGCCGCGCCCACACAGGCGGCGGTGGTTGTCTGGATTCCGCGTGGCAATTTCTGCGGCGTGCGCTAGAAGCAGCGCATGGCCGAAGTCATTGCCACTGCCCCCACTACGCCGTCCGGGTCTTCCCGTCGGCGGGTGGGTTTTGCGCTCGCGGCGGCTGGGCTAGCGTTGCTCGTTGCGGCGGGGCTCGGGGAAATGGGACTGCGGCTACGCGGGCAGCGCCCGTTTTCGGCCCAGCCGGCGAACATCCGGGTGGAGCCGGGCGGAAAGTTGTTTCGGGCCTTGCCCGAGGGAGGCTTTGCGCACTTGCCGGGGGCGTTCCAAGTGACGCTGCCCACCGGCTACCAGTTCCGCGTCACCCACGGAACGAATGGCTTGCGCATCACGCATCCGTCCCGCGCAGCGGATGCGAAAGCCCGACCGGAGCTGTGGCTGCTCGGTTGTTCACTGACTCACGGCTGGTCGCTCAATGACGAGGACACCTACCCTTGGCGCGTGCAGGCGGCGCTGCCGGAATTTGAGGTGGTGAACGGCGGCGTCTCCGGCTACGGCACACTGCACCAGCGGCTGCTGTTTCAGGAACTGCTCAAGCAGCGCGGTAAACCGGCGGTGGTGGTGGTGGTCTATGGCTTGTTCCACGACTACCGCAACACCTACGTCCGCATCTGGCAGAAGGGTTTTGCGCCATACAATCGTCTGCCAGATTTGATTTACCCCTTCGCGCGGCTCACGGCCGGCGGTGAACTCAGCTACGCCGCCGCACCGGCAACGTATTCCGAATGGCCGCTGGAACGGCAGTCCGCACTGGTCCACTGGCTGGAGCAGCACGCCAACGTGGCCGAGGAGCAACGCGTCCGCAGCCACGAGGTTTCGCGCGCGCTAATCAAGAACTGGGCGACCGTCTGCCTTAAGGAAGGCATCCCATTCATCGTCGCGGGCATCAGTTCTGATGCCGGGCTGATGCTGGAATGGTGCCGCGCCGTAGGCATCAACGCGGTGGACATCTCCGTGCCGCTCGCCGATCCGGGCAACACCAACGCCCCGCACGACGGCCACCCCAGCGCGAAGGCGAACGGGGTGTATGCGGAGAAGCTGGTGGGGTTCCTGAAAACGAATGCGCTGCCGATCAACCGTTCGGCGGGGTCGTCGAATTGATCGGCCTGCCCTGCGCGGCCGATTTCTCTTCAAGGAGAGCCTGAAGGTTGTTGGTCCGGACACGATACAACAACGTAGTCACGCCAAGGATTAACATCGCAATCAGGTAGATGAAGGGCGCGAACCGAAAGTAGATGTGCAAGGTACGCATCCTGTCTGACACCGGGCGCTGCTCGAACGGACTGGCAGGCAACTTCTCGGGCGCAACACCCTCCTTCACCAGTTTCGTCCGCAACGTCAACCAGTCCTGCCGAGCTTGCTCATTGGCTATTTTGGCTTTGCGGTTGAGCTGGGTAACGAGGGTGGTATGGGCAGCGAACAGCCCCAAAAATACCACCATGATCAGCAATGGGGCTACCAACACCAATCCACCCCATACGCTCGGCTTCAACTCTGTTTCGACGAATGGCTTCAGTGAAGGATCTTCCGGGATTTTGTGATCACTCAGAATCTTCCGCAATTTTGCCTCGGTCTCATTCTTCGGCACGCCGAGGAGGCTTCGGCTCTGATCTTTGCCGACCAGCAGCAAGGTCGAGAACTCGCTCGCTGGAAACCAAGCATGGGCGGCCAACTGGTCAAACGGCATTAAGCGCTAGCCGCGCTGAAAGCCCCGATCGTTGACTGCGACCGAGTCCAGCAGAATCTGTGCCAGCCAGAAGGTTCCGTAGGCCAGGATGATACCACCACAGATCGCGACCACCAGCGTTTGCTCAAATGGCGGGGGCTTTTGCGGCCCATCTTTAAGCGTGGCCGCATACCACTGAAGGAGGAAAATGCTGGCTAAGCCGAGCCCGAAAACGGGCTTCGCCCACCAGTTCAACACGCGCTTTTCCCTCTGCCGCATCTGCTCGCGAAAGCGTCGCGGCTGATTCCAGCTTACAAGGGTCTTCGTCAGCAGTGCCATAAATCACCTTTCCGGTTGGCACCGTGCGCTCCGACAGACCGGATGGCACGGTTCAGATATGCTTCGAGTCGGCGTGGTCTTTTTGCGTGTAGCCGGATTCTTGGCGCTTGAAATTCACCTCGTTCTTTTTCACGTAGGCGGCGAACACGTCGTCCGCGCTCATGCCGAGCACCTGCGCCATGCTGATGAGGAAGTGGAAGAGGTCCACAACTTCGACGCGTGCGTTCTGCTCGTCGAATTTCTGGTATTTGGCCCACCACTTCCACGGGACGCTGTCGGTCAGTTCGGCCATTTCCTGCTGCATGGCGCGGGTGTAGTTGAGGAGCCACTTGGTCTTCTCCTCCTCGCTCATGTCGTCGGTGCGCACGCCGATGCGTTCGTTGAGGGCTTTTTGCATCCGGAAAAGTTCGCGCAGTTGATCGGGTGTGTCCATTTGGGTGAGGATGGGAAGCGCGGGGCGAAGTGCAAGGGCAAATCAGTTCTGTCGGGGCGGGAACAAAAGGGGACGGCTGCGAGTTCAAAAGGGGACTGGTGGTTTGGTGGCTGGCACCGTCCCAGGGGCGAGGGCTTGCGGAGGCCGGAGCGTAGCGAAGGCCGACGAAAGCCCTCGCCCCTGGGACGACGGGTG
>CAMCFN010000056.1 GCA_945874145.1 Akkermansia muciniphila | reverse complement strand
TGGCACCAGCGCGCTGCTGGCATGTTGCCGCTCTTGATTCGTTTCCTCGGCAAGTAGCCGCCAGTCTGGCCGGGTTGGTTGGGCAGCGCATAGTTTCCGACCGTTGTGTCGCGAAACAGACAATTGAAGACAGTTCGCCAGCGTGGTCTGGCCGGAGTCCTCCTGTCCGGGACCATGGGCGGCAGCTTGCCCGGATTCGCCGGGTAGTTTCCATGTCCGTCATTCTTGGATTAAACGCGTTTCACGGGGACTCCTCCGCCTGCCTCGTGCGGGATGGCAAGCTGGTCGCTTGTGCCGAGGAGGAGCGATTCCGTCGGATCAAACACTGGTCCGGCATGCCCTCCGAGGCGATCCGCTATGTGTTGCAGGAGGGCGGATTGAAGCTCGCCGATGTGGATCATGTGGCCATCAACCGTGATCCGAGCGTTAATAATTTCCGCCGGGTTGCGTATGCGTTGCGGCGGATGCCGAGTCCGAAGCTGATCCTCAACCGCATCCGTAACATTCGCCGGGCAGCGTCTTTTGAGGATTCGCTGCGCGCGGCGCTGCCGGGCGAGACGCTGCGGGCGCAGGTGCATCATGTGGAGCACCACCTTGCGCATCTCGCGTCGGCGTTTCACGTCGGGAACTTCGATGAGGCGGTGTGCCTCTCGGTGGATGGCTTTGGAGATTTCGCCAGCTCCGCGTGGGGCATGGGCCGTGGCGGGGACATCCAGATTGATGGGCGCGTTTACTTTCCGCACTCGCTAGGGCTCTTCTACACGGCCATCACCCAGCTCATCGGCTTCCCCCATTACGGCGACGAATACAAGGTCATGGGTCTCGCACCCTACGGCGTGCCGAAGTATCTGGAGCAGATGCGGCAGATAGTGCGGGTGCAGTCCGACGGCACGTTCAAGCTGGGCTTGGACTACTTCCGGCACCACCGTGAGAACGTCCATTATACTTGGGACAACTGCTCACCGGAGATCGGCACCGTCTTCAGCCCCGAGTTGGAGAAGCTGCTCGGACCCGCGCGCCAAAAGGGCGAAGTGCTTGAGCAACGGCACAAGGATTTGGCCCGCTCCGCCCAAGCGATGTATGAGGAGGCCTGCTTCGCCTTGCTCCAGTCCCTGCACGCAAAATATCGTTGCCCCAACCTCGCCTTCTCCGGTGGCTGCGCGATGAACTCGGTGGCCAACGGCAAGGTCTATCGCAACTCCCCGTTCAAGCGGATGTATCTGCCTGCCGCTGCTGGCGACGCCGGTGGGGCCATCGGATCCGCGTTCGTGGTGGCTAACCGCCTCGGCGACGTGAAGTCGCGTCCGCACATGGACCATGGCTACTGGGGGCCCGGCGCTACCGATGCCGAGATGAAGACGCTCCTCGACAGCAAAGCCGCCGCCATCCAAGCCGAACACTGCACGGTCGAACGCATCGCTGACGAAGGCGCACTCTGCCAGCGCACCGCTCAAGCCATCACCGAAGGAAAAGTCATCGGCTGGTTTCAAGGTCGGATGGAATGGGGCCCGCGCGCGTTGGGCAACCGCTCCATCCTCGGCGACCCGCGCCGCGCGGACATGAAGGACATTCTCAACCTGAAGATCAAACGCCGGGAGAGCTTCCGTCCCTTCGCCCCGAGCATCTTGCGCGAGCATGTCGCCGAGTGGTTCGAGCAGGAAGATGACGTGCCCTTCATGATGGAGGTTTTTCAAGTGCGTCCTGAGAAGCGCGCGCAAATCCCCGCCACCACACATGTGGACGGCTCGGGGCGGTTGCAGACGGTGCATAAGGAAACTAACCCGCGCTATCACCGCTTGATCGACACTTACCGTGGCATCACCGGGGTGCCCATGGTGCTGAACACCTCGTTCAACGAGAACGAACCCGTCGTCTGCCGCCCGCAAGAGGCATTGGACTGTTTCCTGCGCACCAAGATGGACGTGCTGGTGCTGGGCAACTGGATGGTTGCCCGCTGACGCATGCGTGCCGCCGCCGATGCCGCCAAAGTCCAAGCCTTCCTCGCCGCGCTCGGCCGGGCGGTGCGAGGCCCGGGGCGCATTTATCTCACGGGTGGCGCAACGGCGCTGCTGCACGGCTGGCGCGCCAGCACTGTCGATGTGGACTTGAAGGCGGACCCGGAGCCAGCCGGCCTCTTTGAAGCCATTGCCCAACTCAAACAGTCGCTGGATGTGAACGTCGAGCTTGCTGCCCCGGACCAGTTCATCCCCGCGCTGCCGGGTTGGCGCGAGCGCAGCGCGTTCATCGCGGCACATGGAATGGTCGAGTTCTTTCACTACGACCTCTACAGCCAGACGCTGGCCAAATTGCAGCGCGGTCACGAGCGCGACTTCATCGATGCCCGGGCGATGGTGGTGCTTGGCTTGGTGGAGCCGATAAAGCTGCGCGAATTCTTTGCCGCTATTGAGCCGGTGTTGATTCGCTATCCGGGGATCGACCCGGTCGAGTTCCGCAACGCCGTGGACACATTTTGTCAGCCGTCTGTGCCATGACCGCCTTCACTGACTTCCCTGGTGCGGAGCTGATTGAGCGCGGGCTGGCCGACTACGCCGTCGGTCAGGTCACTCCGGAATCCTGTCTGTTGGCCGTGGCTTGGGGCCGGCTCCAGCGCAACGGCCTGTCCCTGCCTGCCCGCACGCCCGAGCGATTTCCGGAGCCCGAACTCCAGCTTTACGAGCTGCTCCGGCGCGAGGGCGGGGATGCCTACGGCCGTTACAACGCCTTGCTGCGGCGGCTCATCAGTTTCGAGCAGTCGTTGGCACGACACCATCAACGTTCATGAAAGGCATCATCCTCGCCGGCGGTGCCGGCTCCCGGCTCTATCCACTGACCTTGGTGGCGAGCAAGCAGCTCCAGCCGGTGTATGACAAGCCGATGGTTTACTACCCGCTAACCGTGCTCATCGCCAGCGGCATCCAGGAGATTTGTCTCATCTCAACGCCGCATGACTTGCCGCGCTTCCGCCAGCTCCTCGGCGACGGCAGCGCGTGGGGCATCGCGATTGAGTATCGCGAGCAGGCAAAGCCCGAGGGCATTGCGCAGGCCTTCCTCATTGCGGAGAGCTTCATCGCCGGACAGCCGGTGGCGCTGATCCTGGGCGACAACATCTTCTTCGGTGGCGATGCCTTCCCACGTGCGGTCGCGGCGTTCCGGGGTGGGGCGGCGGTCTTCGCCTACCATGTCCACGACCCGCAGCGCTACGGGGTAGTGGAGTTTGATGCGGCGGGCCGGGCGATTTCTCTGGAGGAGAAGCCGGCGCAGCCGAAGAGCAACTACGCTGTGCCCGGCGTTTACCTCTACGACGAGAATGTCGTGGCCTACACCAAGGCCCAGCAGCCTTCCCCACGCGGCGAGTTGGAGATCACCGACCTGAACAAGGAATACCTCCGGCGCGGCCAGCTTGCCGTGCATCGCCTAAGCCGTGGCTTCGCCTGGCTGGACGCGGGCACGAGCACGAGCCTGCACGAAGCCTCAGCCTACGTGCAGACCATCGAGAAGCGGCAGGGCATCAAGATCGGGTGCCCCGAGGAGGCGGCGTTGCACCGGAATTTTCTGAGTCTGGAGCGCTTCGAAGCGCTGCTGGCCCGACTGCCCAACTGCGAATACCGAGATTATCTCCAGAGCGTCGCGGTGGAATTCCGTCGCACGGTGCGGTCCAGCGAAACCCCATGAACCTCCTCGTCACTGGCGGTTGCGGATTCATCGGCTCCCATGTGCTCGACCATGTCTTGGCACAGCCGGAAGTCGCGCGCGTCGTCAACCTCGACTGCCTGACCTACGCGGGGAGGCTAGAAAACGTGGCCGGGGCCGTTGCCAGCCCGAAGTATTGCTTCGAGCAAGTCGACCTGCGGGACAAGGCGGCGGTGCTCCGCATCGTCCGCGACCACGCCATCACCCACGTCCTCCACCTCGCCGCCGAGTCCCATGTGGACCGCTCCATCGAAGGCCCCGGCGACTTCATCCACTCCAACATCGTCGGCACCTTCAACCTCCTCGAAGCCTGCCGTGAATTCTGGCAAAATCAGAAATCAGAAATCAGAAATCAGAGATTTTTGCACGTCAGCACCGACGAAGTCTTCGGCAGCCTCGGCTCCAGCGGTCACTTCACCGAGACCACGCCCTACGCGCCGAACTCGCCTTACTCCGCCAGCAAGGCCGCCAGCGACCTGCTCGTCCGCGCCTATCACCACACCTACTGCCTGGACACCGTCATCACGAACTGCTCGAACAACTACGGCCCGCGCCAGTTCCCGGAGAAGCTCATCCCGGTGGTCATTGGCAAGGCGGTAGCCCGACAGCCCATCCCCGTCTACGGAGACGGCCTGAACGTGCGCGACTGGCTCTACGTGACCGACCACGCCGAGGCGCTCTGGCAATCGCTGCGGCGCGGACGCAGCGGCGAGACCTATTGCATCGGTGGGCACAACGAGTGGGCTAACCTGCGGATTGTGGAACTTATCTGCGACCTCGTGGATGAACTGGCCCCGCAGCTCGTAGATCGGACACTCCTGTCCGCCGGTCCTGGCACGTCTGCGGGTCAGTCTCGCCAGCTCATCACCTTCGTGAAAGACCGCCCCGGCCACGACCGCCGCTACGCCATCGACGCCGCGAAGATTGACCGCGAACTCGGCTGGCGGCCTTCACATACCTTCGAGTCTGGCATCCGTGAAACGGTGCGCTGGTATCTGGCGCAGCCAACTGGCTCGCTGTCCGGCAGTTGACGCCCATGCTTTCGCTGCTCTATCAGCGGGAAAACCAACGTCAGGCCGCTCGGCTGAATGACTACCAACAGACGCGCGCGCGGCTGCAAACCGCCGTTCGCCGTCACCTGCCGGGACAGCGCGTGTGGTTGTTCGGTTCCCTGCTGGAGCCGGGCCGTTTCCACGCCGCCTCGGATGTTGATCGCGCGGTGGAGTCGCTGCCCGATGGGATTTCCCTCTACACCCTCACAGCCCTGCTGGACGAGGAGATGGGCCGCCCCGTGGATGTCGTGTTGCTGCCGGAATCGCGGCTACGCGAAACAATTCTCCGCTAGGCTGAGGCATGGACCGAATCGGCCTGATTACTTTGCCGGCGGAAGTAACCGCCTACGCGCGAGCGGCCACCGAAGCTGCTCGTGCTGGCTGATCGGCCCATGGCTCGAAGCGACGCGGGCCGTATCCTTCATGAACCGAACTGAATACATTCCAGAACGCAATGCGGGCCTCCGCCGATTCCTCGGCACAGCATGGGTCTACCAAGCCTTCCAGTCCCTCGTGATATCACGCCGGGCGCGTCAATGGATCGTTTCGGATCACATCCGCCCGGCTGCGGGCATGATCGTCGTGGATGTCGGGTGCGGCCCTGCCCGATTGCGCACGCAGCTCCCCCCCGACCTTGAGTATTTCGGCTTCGACCCGAACCCTGACTACATTAAAACAGCCCGGCGGACCGCGAACGGCACCTTTTCAGTCGGCACAATCAAAGACTTCATCCAAGCGAACGGAAAGGCCCTCGCCGGTCGGGTCGATCTCGTGACCTGCATGGGCGTCCTGCATCATGTTAGCTCCGAGTCGATGGACGAGATCCTCACCGCCGCGCGTTGTCTCCTCCGACCGGGTGGGCGTTTTGTCGCCATCGAACCCGTCTTCCTCGCCTGCCAGGATGCCGCGAGCCGCTGGGTTCTGCGGCAGGACCGTGGCACCAGCATCCTGAATGACGTCGAATGGCGGGAACTTCTCGACCGGCACTTTCCCCGCGCCCAGGTCCGCGTCACGACCCACCTTCTCCGCATCCCCTACACCCACGCGCTCCTCACCGGCTGGGCTGATTGAGTCGAGTTCTCAACTGCATTCCGATCGTTGAGCCAGCACATAGCGCAAGGCACCCGCCAGATTCCAATCTTCTTTATGCCCCAACTTTCCTCCATACTGCTGCTGCTCGCGAGTTCCTCGACCGCCTGCCTCTCCATGACCATTTTCCGCCATGTCTTGAGCGGACGGATCGCCTGGCAGGGGAGTGTTTTTCTGCTGGTCAAAGACACCTTCGCTCTCCTCTCCCAACCGCTCTTCCTGCTCGGGCTCATTGTGTTGTTCGTTTCCATCCTGCTTTGGCTCGTCGTCCTCGCCACCCAGAAACTCTCCGTCGCCTATCCCGTGCAGATCGGCTTGTTGACTCTCTTCTCCGCCCTCGTAGCCTTCTTTGTCTTCAAGGAAACCATTCCCCCCCGCGCCCTGCTCGGTTACGGAATGCTCCTCGGTGGTGTTATCTTGATTTTTCATTGAACCAACCAACCACCAAAACTCATCTTTATCCTTTGACCCTACGCCGCGCCGCGCACATTTCCATTTTCAAATTTCCCGAGTTTTCCCAGTAATGCCCCCCTCGCCATCGTCAACCGGCCCTACAAGTGCGTCGCGTGCATTCCCGAGCTGCCCGGCGCTCTTCGGCGAGCAGGTGACGGGAAAGCAGTGGCTGGGAGTTGCGGTGGTATGCTAAGGCTGTGGATAGCATCGCGAACAGGTTAAACTCGGATGACCAGCGCAGATCATGGTGAATGGCAGCCACCGTCAGTGGTGTTGCAAAAGCGCGATGGCCTTTGGACTCCGCGTGCGGTTTCTGTTGTCTCTTACCCGGAGGAGGGAAATGACGTCTGCTTCCAAGTTGAGGATGGCAGTTACTGGTTCGCGCATCGCAACGAGTGCATTCTAGCCGCCATCAATCGCTTTCCATTCTCAGGCACTTTTTATGACATTGGTGGCGGCAATGGTTTCGTGGACCTCGGATTGCAGAATGCCGGTCTGGAAGTCGTTCTGATCGAACCCGGCAATGGAGCGAGAAATGCGGTGAAACGCGGTGTGAAGAACGTAATCCGAGCAGCGCTCGGTGACGCTTTGATTCGCCCGCATTCTTTGGACGCGGCCGGTGCTTTTGATGTCGTGGAGCACATCAAAGATGACGTTGGTTTTCTGACCAGCATCCGCCAGCTTCTTCAGCCAGGAGGGCGCTTTTTCTGCACTGTTCCTGCCACGCACGCCTTATGGTCGGACGAAGACATCCACGCCGGCCATTACCGGCGTTACTCAGGTAGCTCACTCTCCGAGACGATGAGGCAGGCGGGATTTCAGGTGGAGTTTGTGACCAGATTTTTCGCCTGGCTGACGCTGCCTGTTCTTTTGCTTCGGGCTTTGCCCTATCGTATCCGTGGTTGTAGGGCAGCGCTTCGTGGCCGGGTTGAGGATGTGAAGGCAGATCACCGCCTGCCTGGATCCATCGCAGGAGTTGTTCGTTTGTTCCACGCTGGAGAATTGACTCACTTGCGCCGAGCCAACCGTATTCGGTTCGGCACTAGTTTGCTCTGCGTGGCTCGTGCACCGGTCCCATGAGTGCGCAGTCCTCCAAGGCGCAGGCAATCGGTTTGTCCGTTATAGTTCCAGTTTACAACAGCGCTGGGATTTTACCGCTCTTCGTGGAGCGGCTCGCGCCGGTGTTCCAACGACTTGGTCGGCCACATGAACTCATTTTGGTGAATGACGGCAGTCGCGACCAGAGTTGGGCTGTCATCACAAATCTCGCCACCAAACACCCTTGGGTGCGTGGTATTTGCATGATGCGCAACTATGGCCAGCACAACGCGCTGCTTTGCGGCATTCGCGCTGCGCGTTTCGACAAGACCGTGACAATGGATGATGACCTACAGCATCCCCCCGAGGAACTGCCGAAACTCATCGCCGCGCTCACCGAAGAGTTGGATGTCGTGTATGCACCCCCCGAGAAGGAGCAGCATGGGTTGTTGCGCGATCTGGCATCGGTGATCACCAAAGTGGCGTTGAGCAGCGCCATGGGCGCGGCCAATGCACGACAAGTAAGTGCCTGGCGCATCTTCCGCACCCACCTTCGCGATGCCTTCGTGCAATACCATTCGCCGTTGGTGAGCATTGATGTTCTGCTGACTTGGGGCACCACGCGCTTTAGCGCGTTGCCGCTGCGTCATGAACCTCGCGCCATCGGCAAATCGAACTACACCTTCCACCAACTGGTGCGCCATGCGTTCAACATGATGACTGGCTTCTCCGTGTTGCCGTTACAGTTGGCCAGCGTCATCGGGTTTGCCTTCACCCTCTTCGGTATGGGTGTGCTCGCTAATGTGGTTGGCAAGTATCTGCTCACCGGCAGCAGCGTGGCGGGCTTTCCCTTTCTCGCCTCCATCATCGCGATATTCTCCGGCGCGCAATTGTTCGCCCTTGGCATCATCGGTGAATACCTCGCGCGGATGCACTACCGCATTATGGAGAAGCCGACCTACGTGATCTCGCACGCATTACCATCGACGAACAAGTGATGCATCATCCGCACATCGCCCTCCTTTGTGCCACCGCGCGTGGAGAGGCGTGCTTGAGGAAAATCGCCGCTATGCTGCCGAATGCGCGGCTAACGGTGTTCAGTTTCCGGGAGGAGCCATGGGAACCGGCGTTCTTCGAGAGCATCCGTGAGTTTAGCGAGCAGGCCGGTTTCGCATTCTACGAGGCGAAGAGCCTAGCTGTTGCGCAAGGCGCGGCGGCCTGGCATACGAAGCCGCCTGATCTGCTACTGGCGGTGAACTGGCGCTACCTCGTGCCACGGGAGATATTCTCGCTTCCCTGCAGGGGCGCGTTCGTGTTCCACGATTCACTGCTGCCCGCCTACCGTGGGTTTTCCCCAACCGTGTGGGCGATGATCAACGGCCAAAGCCAGACAGGTGCCACCTTGCTGGAGATGGCTGATCGGGTTGACGCCGGTGGGATTGTGGATCAGGCGACCGTGCCCATCGGAGAGCATGATTGTATCGGAACCGTTGTGCAGCGAGTCACTGATTCCTACCTTGAGTTGCTGGAGCGCAATTTAACTGGCCTGCTAGTAGGATCCGTCTGTCCAAAGGCACAAGATTCCAGACTAGCAACTTTCTGCTGCAAGAGGCTACCCGAGGATAACAGGATTGATTGGAAAATGCCGGCGGAACAGATCCACAATTTGATCCGCGCCACGACGCGACCTTATCCCGGCGCTTTCACCTCGCTCTCAGGTCGTCGGCTCAAGGTCTGGTCCGCGCGGCGGGTGGAGGTGGTCAAGAGCTACGTTGGTGCCGTCCCTGGAAGGGTGGTTGAAATCATCCCCGGTGAAGGAGTGCTCGTGCTCACGGGCACCGGCCCGTTGATGCTCTGCGAAGTGCAGTTGGATTCCGAGAGTCCTGCACCTGCGCACACTACGTTGAACAAACTCGCCCACACCCTTGTCTGACATGCCTGCAGGATGTGACATTCCCTTCAACCGCTCGTCACTCGAAGGACGGGAGTTGGAATACATTTTCCAGACCATAACTATTGGCCAGATCGCCGGGGATCAGACCTTCTCGAAGAAGTGCCACCAGTTTTTGGAAGACACGCTGGGCGCAAAGCGTGCGCTGGTCACCACCTCCTGCACCCATGCGCTGGAGATGGCCGCGCTGTTGCTAAACGTTCAGCCCGGCGACGAGGTGATCGTCCCCTCGTTCACTTTTGTGTCAACCCCGAATGCCTTCGTGATGCGCGGGGCAAAGCCCGTGTTCTGCGACATCCGTCCTGACACGCTGAACATGGACGAATCGAAGCTGGAAGCGCTCATCACGACGAGAACGAAGGCGATTGTGCCGGTGCACTATGCGGGGGTCGCCTGTGAGATGGAAGCCATCCTCGACATCGCTGCGAAGCACGGCGTTCCCGTCGTGGAGGACAATGCGCATGGCCTCTTCGGCAAATACAAGGGCCGCTGGCTCGGCACCTTTGGCTGCATGGCCACGCAGAGCTTTCACGAGACCAAAAACATCACGTGCGGAGAGGGAGGGGCGCTGCTCATCAACGATGAGCAGTTTATCGAACGGGCGGAAATCATCCGTGAGAAAGGCACTAACCGCTCCCGCTTCTTTCGCGGTCAGGTGGACAAATATTCTTGGGTGGACGTAGGGAGCAGTTACGTGATGAGTGACGTGCTGGCAGCCTTCCTCTATGGGCAGTTGGAGGTCTGGCCCAGTATCCAAGCGCATCGCCGTGCCATTTGGGATACATACAAAGCTAGTTTGTCCGATTGGGCCACTCGCACCGGGGTGCGGTTACCTGTAGTGCCGTCACATTGCGAGCAGGCTTACCACATGTTCTACTTGCTCCTGCCCTCGCTGTCGGAACGCACCGCGCTCATCGCGCATCTGAAGGAGCGTGGTATCCATGCGGTGTTCCACTACCTGCCGCTCCACTTGTCCGATTATGCCAGCCGGTGGGGTGGACGGCCGGGCGACTGCCCGGTGACGGAAGATGTGAGTGACCGGCTCCTACGGTTGCCCTTCTATAGCAGAAGCAGATACGAGGATCAGGCGCGCGTGGTTCAGGCAGTGGAATCGTTCACCGCTTTATGAGGGCAGGGACTGTGCTGACGGTGCCGCTCATTGTTTGGAATGCTGGGGTTATCCTGTTCCTAGCGGCGACTGCGTATGCTCGCTGGCCTGGCTTGCACTGGGACAGTGCTCTGTATGTCACACCGGCGCTAAAGCTCGCGAACTTCGGCCAATGGGAGTTCGATTCGTATGTGCCGGCGATGCTGGACACCGGCGATACCCGCTTCAACATGCACGGACAGCTATACCAATGGTTGCTTGGCCAAGTGCTGCGCTGCGGCGACTTCGACAGCGTGATTGTTTGGCTCGCGATCATCAACATCACGACCTTCGCCGCGATTCTGGTGACCTCTCAAAAGTGTCTTCGTGAACGATTTGGAGCAAAGGCTTGGTGGCCTGCCTCCGGAATCGCAACCGCTGCGGCGCTGTTTTGCGTGCTCCACCAAGGTAGGCCGGAACAACTGATCCCGCTGCTGACGATGTTGCCATTTGGGGTGTATGCCGTCGGCTGGCGGGGGCGGCGCGTCCGGTTGGCTGCCTATGTTGTGCTCGGACTTTGCGTTGTGCTGTCCCCATTGCCGGGCGTGCTGTGCTGCCTCGGAGTCGTGGCGTGGATAGGTCTGCGTGAGCCACAGAAGCCAGCCGCAGAAATCGGGATGTGCGCGGCGGTTTCCCTCGCCACGGCGGTTGGTTTCCTGTGGCTTGTGCGCGGGCTCCCTCCTGCCGCATGGGCAATAACCAACCTGCGTTACGGGGGCAACGCACCATCCGGCATTGGTCAATTGAGCATGTTCGACTGGCTTGGAATGCCGCTTTGGAATCTAGGGATCATCGGGGGCCTCATACTTCTGACTGTAGGATTGTTCCGTCGTGGCTTGTGGTGGCTGGCGCTCGTCATGGGAATTGGCATTGGATCCATTGCCGAGAAGACGCAAATTTATTCTATAGCGGGGTTTCTGCCCGTGATTTTTCTGGCACTGCTTGGTCGGCAGGTGGAAATGTTGCGCCTTCCAGCAGCGCTCGGACGTTTGGTGCTGCCGGTAGTCTGCGTGATTTTCACGGCGTTCGCCTTAGGCTTGGCACGCCTGATGGTGCTCATGTTCCTGTTGGCTCGCTCCGGGGTTTCATATGAAAGCGCACAGGCGGAAATATCTCAACTGGAAGTGGCTGCGAAGGAGTCCGGCGGGCAGATCGGTTATTACTGGATTTTCAGACCTTCGTTTGTCGCATTTGGATCGACCGAACGTGGCCTGATCTCTGTGAACAGTTCGGCATTGGATGGCAGCGACCCCATGTTATCCGAATACGAGTCCCGATTTGGCCGAAAAGTGCGCTTTGTGTTACTACCTCAGTTAGGCCATTATGGCTCTCCGCCTCACTCACTTCATGCCGGAGCGTTTCTCCTGCGACGAGATGGCTGGCTAAAGCACCGTGCGGCGCTGTTCGGCGTCCGAATTGGCGGCCCCTTGCCCGGCTTTCAATTCGCAGTATACGAGCGCGTCGAATGAATTCTGCCTCCATGGCTCTAGCCGCCTCTGTTCGTCGTGCCCGTCGCTGGGGGCGATGGCTAGCTGTGCTTGCCGCATTGGCAGTAGTGCTCGCCGCGGTCACTTGGCACCATCGCGAGTGCTGGCTGGCGGCCATGGTCCACGCTTGGGTTGTGAACGATCCCGTTGAGCGTGCGGATGCCGTGATGGTGCTCGGGGGCGGCGCGCAGTTTCGATCATTCGAGGCGGTGCGGTTCCATCGTGGTGGCCTCGCTGGCAAGGTGCTGTTCCCGCACATCAAGCCCGGCGCAGACGAGCCAGATGCGACCACAAGTAGGGAAACGAGCTTGATCAACCGCGTGCTCGCACATGGGCATGTTCCTGCCGAGGCGCGTGAGCAGATTGGCCGCAATGTCACCAGCACGCGGGACGAAGTAATCGCCCTCCGAACATGGGCCGAGGGGGTCCAAGCCCGCATCATCATCGTGCCCACGGATCCCTTCCATACCCGTCGGCTGAAGGCACTTATCCATTCCATCTTTGCCGGTTCCGCAACCCGCGTGCTGGTGACCGTGGTGGATCCGCCCGGGTATCGCTGGCAGGAATGGTGGAGGGATGAGCACGGTGTCCTCGCCTTTCAAACCGAGTTGTTGAAGAGCGTGCAAAATGCCTTCAAGTGACGTAGTTGAGGAAGCTTCACCAGCCTCAAAAACCCTCTCTGATTGGCGTCGATGTATCATCTGGTCTTTGGGAGTCGGCCTCGCCGCTTTGCTGCTGGCAGGGGTGTTTCATCGCCCGCTCCTGCGTGGTGTGGCCCGGCTCTGGCACGTGGACCAGACGGCTGGTTCGGCCGATGCTATTGTCGTTTCTACCGGTGCCTCGCCCGAACAGTTCGAACAAGCCCTGTCTTGGTGGCGGGAAGGTCGGGCACCGCGCTTGGTGCTGACACGCAGCGAGACGAAGCCTACGGATCGTGCGGGCATTACGGTGTCGATGGTCGAACAACGTCGTCAGCAACTCGATGCGGCCGGAGTGCCGGACGCCGCGCGGGTGTTCATCGGCGAAGAACTTCGCCTGCTCTCGCAAGAGCTGCCAGTGGTGCGTGGATGGGCTGGCAGCAACGGGGTGAAGCGCATCTTGGTGCCAGCCGAGCCGTTTGCCACCCGCAGAGTGAACTGGCTGGCCAGACGGGTATTAAGCCCAGCCGGAATGGACGCCACTGTGGTCGCGGTTACCACCCCGCATTACTCAGTAACCGAGTGGTGGCGCACCAAGGAAGGCCTGCTGGCCATGGAGAACGAATGGGCACTGATGGCCTACTATTGGTGGAATCATTGAGGAACGTCACGAAATGAACGCCCCTCGCCCCGAGCTGATTATCGAAGCGGGCCGCGCCGAGCAGCAATACTGGCGTGACCTGTGGCACTTCCGTGAGCTGTTCTACATTCTCGCCTGGCGGGATATTGTCGTGCGCTACAAGCAGACGGTCATCGGCGTTGCTTGGGCAGTGATTCGACCCTTCTTGACCATTGTTGTCTTCACGCTGGTGTTCAACCGGGTCGCCAAGCTCGAAGCACCGGGAGACATTCCTTATGCGCTCTTCGTCAGCGCGGCGATTATCCCCTGGCAGTTCTTTGCTTCAGCGTTCTCAGAGGCCAGTAGCTCGCTCTTGTCCAACTCTGGCTTGATCTCAAAAGTCTATTTTCCCCGCCTGATTATCCCCGCAGGTTCAGTCATCACTAGTCTCGTGGACTTTGCCCTCACGCTGGCCATGCTGGCCGTGCTGATGCTCTGGTATGGGTTTGCGCCCGACTGGCGCATCCTGTTCCTGCCGCTGTTCATCCTTCAGGCCTTTGCCGCAGCCTTGGGGGCCGGGCTGTTCCTGTGCGCGTTGAACGTCAAATATCGCGATTTCCGCTACGTGGTTCCCTTCATCGTCCAGTTCGGTCTTTACGTGTCACCCGTGGGTTTCGGCAGCGAACGAGTGCCGCAGTATCTCCGCTGGTTCTATGACTTGAACCCCTTGGTAGGTGTGATCGAGGGCTTCCGCTGGGCGTGCTTGAAGGGAGCCAGTCCGTTGGAGGCCCGGACGCTGGTTTCCTCGCTGACCGTCACCATCGTGCTATGTGCCTTTGGCATCTGGTATTTTCGGAAGACGGAAAAAACCTTCGCTGATGTTATTTGATGTCCGACGCCATCATCACCGTTGAGAATCTCGGCAAGTGCTACCGGCTCCAGCACCAACAGCGTGAGCGCTACACCACCCTGCGGGACTTGATTACCAACCGGGTAAAGAGCCTATTCGGAACTCAGAACTCAGAACCTGGAACTCAGAACTCAGAAGAGGACTTCTGGGCGCTTAAGGACGTTTCCTTCGAGATCAAGCAGGGCGAAGTCGTCGGCATTATCGGACGCAACGGTGCGGGGAAGAGCACGCTGCTGAAAATACTGTCGCGCATCACCGAACCAACCAAGGGTCGCATCACTTTACGGGGCCGCGTCGCTTCGCTGCTGGAGGTAGGCACGGGTTTCCACCCGGAACTGACTGGCCGGGAGAACATCTTCCTTAACGGAGCCATCCTTGGGATGACCCGCGCGGAAATCCGCAGCAAGTTCGATGAGATCGTCGCGTTCGCCGAAGTGGAGAAGTTCCTCGACACGCCGGTGAAGCGCTACAGCTCGGGAATGTATGTGCGTTTGGCTTTTGCGGTGGCCGCGCATCTTGAACCGGAAATCTTGGTAGTGGACGAAGTGCTCGCGGTGGGTGATGCAGAGTTTCAGAAGAAGTGCTTGGGCAGGATGGAAGCTGTCGCTTCACAGGGTCGGACGGTATTATTTGTCAGCCACAACATGGCTACCGTAAGGGCGCTTTGTTCCCGTGCCATTTTGATGAAAGGCGGCAGTGTGGGCTGCGAGGGAAACGTCCAGAATCTGACGGACATGTATGGGGCTGTTGAAATTGAAGACACGGAAACCGAAAATATCCCTGCCGGGGCGCATCGGCCAGGAAATACCGGTCAGGCGGTATTTCAGACGATTCGAATTTGCAATATAACGGGAGCCAAGACCTCGCAGCTTTATTTGGGACAACCGTTTCGCCTCACGTTGACGCTTGAGGCAACCTCTGATATCAGGGAAGCGGTTATCGAGGTAGGGCTTGTCGCCTCCGATGGAACCCACGTTACCTGTTCCAGGACTTTGGACGGGGGTGCTGAGCCGTTTCCATTGCCGCGAGGCCGGCATGAAGTGACTTTGGAGATTAACGCCTTTTTGTTGCCGCGCCGATATTCGTTTGCGTTGATACTTTACCACTTTGACGGACATATCATTGATTGGGTGGATCAAGTGCAGTCGCTCACGGTGGCCAACATTGCCGAAGACAGTTCCGATACCTATCGCTTTTGGCCATCCATCCGCGGATATGTGCGTCCTGAAGGTGTCTGGCACTTGCCATTCCCTCAAAAGGGAGCACGGGTGAAATGACATTTACAATTGGAATCCCCGTCTGGAACGGTGAACGATATTTGCGGGAAGCCATTGCCTCGGCCTTGGCGCAAACTCGTCCGGCTGACGAAGTGATTGTAGTCGATGATGCTTCATCGGATGCTTCAGCACAAATAGCACTGGAACCATGCTGGAGCGGCAGAATACGATACATTTACAATGATAATCCTTCTGGCTTTGCTGACGCCTTCAACCGAATTGCACGATTGGCGACCTCAAGTTATGTAGTAATCCTTTCATGTGACGATGTTTTGGATCCGGATTACTTGCTCCATGCAGAGAGTGCCTTACGACAACATCCTTCAGTGCGCTTCTGCTATTCCGGATATCGCAACATAAACAAAAATGGCGAGGAAGTTGGCGTCTCGCCGGAGCCACACTCCCTCGAACCTACCTTCTTTCGAGGAAAAGAGTATTCTAGCTATTATCTGCAAAGCGTCTACACAGGCCGTCAAATTCATCGGTTTCTAGGTGTCGCGATAGCGCGAGATTTGCTGTTGAACGAATGCCCGATTCGAAAACAAGCGGGTCTTATCGCTGATAATGATCTCTTCGTCAGGGTTGGTGCGTTTACGGACGTGGTAGGCATTTCTCAGCCACTTGTGCGGCTCCGTATCCATCGCGATTCGGTTAGTAACACAGTTCAATCGCTTTCCCTCCGTCTGGCGGAAGATTACCTATTCCTGACCTGTTACCACGCTGCCAATCCAATGCATCTGTCGCCCAGCGATATTGAAGTATATCACAAATTAGCCGAACGCTTTATAAACGAATTGCTCCTTTCTAGTTTGCTGCGAGGAAGATTCGAATGGCTCCAGCGGGCGGTCAACCTGCGGATTGAACTTGAAAAGCACGCGCCCCTTCATCGAAGTGACTCGTCACTTCTAACCCGAGTTTTATGGGTGCTGGCACTTAATCCAGTGGCATTTTCATTACTTGGATTCTATACGAGGTCAGTAAGAACGCTTTTAAATTGGGCACACCGCATTCTTCGGCCGCGCGAATCCAATACGACATCAACGTGCAATTAAAGATAATCGAATAATCAGGCATGCCTCGTCAGTATTTTGTGCGAATGCACTTAAGGCTCAAGCGGTTGATGAGTGGGAAAGTGCTGAAATAATCATTTTCACTCGTGACGAGCACAAACAGTTGGAAACTAACCTAAAGGTTTAACCTCGATCGAGCAAATTCCAGAATTTCTGCAAGTCGCCAGATACTTCGCATTATTAGCATGTTTCTTCGCGCCTCCATGAATAATAGGCAAAAGTTTAAAGCCATTTCAAACTGCCACGAACAGCCTTAAGATTGCCGCGACGGGGCTTCTGTGTCGCATATCTTGATAGAATTTATCCCAACATTTTTCCAGCCGCCTACCATCGATGAGCGAAACGCGATCTTAAACTTTATGATAGTAGTCGCTCTGATCGGCATAAGTCCCGGCGACTAGCTTCCAAAGATCCGGTCTTGAAAACACTCATATGGCAATTACTTCCTTAATGTATCACGATGTTCGCGACCTTCATCATACTAACCATCCAAGGCGTTATGAACTCAAGTCTTTCCTCCGAGTCGAAGAATTCGAGGCTCAGTTGGATTACATTCAACGCTTTTATACAGTCGTGTCGGTGGCCCAGATCTTGGCCATGTATCGGGGAGCGGCGGAACTGCCGAGCAACGCCCTCGTAATGACGTTCGACGATGGCCTTAAGGATCACTATACGGAAGTGCTGCCGCGGCTCAAGGCGCGGAGTCTTACAGGGGCGTTTTTTCTCCCGGCCCGTGCCGTGTTGCACCGGAGCGTGATGAACGCTCACAAGATTCAGTTTATTCTCGCAGCGGCAGAGGAGGTCGTCGTCGTCCGGAAGGTATTTGAGTCTTTGGACGCACTGCGACGCCAGGGTGTCACGCTTCCCTCCAACGATGCCCTATGGAGCACTTTTTCCCGGTCGCAATTTCCCGGTCGCAATCGGTGGTCACCCGAGATGGTATTCGTGACAAATCTCTTGCGAAATGGGCTTACGAAAGACCTGTGCGAATCAATTACCGCAGAACTTTTTGCCAAAATGGTCACAGTTAACGAAGCGGGTTTTGCGAACGAACTTTATCTTTCATTTGATGACGCCCGCGAGATGCGTTCGGCGGGAATGGAAATTGGAGGTCATGGTTACGAGTCGGTGAACCTTGCTTGTCTCGATGAAGACGAGATTGAGAACGAAGTGAAGAGAAGCGCGCTATTTCTCAGTGACTTATTTGATCAATCATCAATTTCCGAATTGATTTTCTCGTATCCCAATGGGGGAGTAAATCTGACCACCAAAGCGTGCTTACGCCGGCACGGCTTTGCGGCGGCGTTTACGACCCAAATGCAGTTGGTGGTAGATATTGACGCTCTTGAGCTTTTGGAAATACCGCGGCTGGACGCCCCGCAACAACTACCTCGTCACGATAGCGATGCGGTGCCCTGCCGCTGGACCACAGAAGCAATAAGCGCATCTATATGATTAATAAAACGCTAAGGCCGCGCATCGTGCTCTGCGGTGTCCATGAACAGGGGATCGAGATCGCGCAATTTCTTGCGAAGAACGGGGTTCAGGTGACGTCTCTAGTAACAATTGATGAGAGTTGCGCAAAAAGAAATCAAGTCTCCGGTTGGATGTCCTATGTAAATTATGCTATGGAAAGCGGAGTTCCATTATATCATGCGGAGTCGTATTCATTGAAGTCGGTGGCGGATCTCGAGTTCTTCAGTCGAGGCGGGTTTGACGTCATGATTTTGGGCGGATGGCAGCGCCTTGTCCCGCCAACCGTTTTGTCGACCCTGAAGCATGGCGCCCTTGGACAGCATGGGAGCTCGGAGTTTCTGCCAAAGAATCGCGGTCGCTCGCCTCTGAACTGGTCCCTTATTCTCGGGAAGCGCCGTTTAATTTGGCACTTGTTCTTGTTGACCCCTGGCATTGATGACGGCGAAATCGTCGATTTCATTGAATTTGATATCAACGATTGGGACACGTGTAAGACGCTCTATTATAAAGTGGCGGTAGGCGTGAAGCGAATGTATTTGCGGACGCTTTCGAAGCTCGTGGCCGGAGAAGTGACGCGACTTAAACAGATCGGCGAGCCGAGCTTCTATCCGAAACGGACTCCGGAGGACGGTCGCATTGATTGGAATCAATCGCTCTTTGCGATCCATAATCTGATTCGTGGTGTAACGCGGCCCTATCCGGGTGCATTTGCAGAGCGCGGAGGAGTGCGCACCATTATATGGCAGGCGCAACCGTGGGATACGCGGCTCACCTATTACGGCCTTGAGCCAGGCCAGGTCGTCGAGGTGTTCCAAACAGGGGATTTTGTAGTAAATGCCTATGACGGATTGTTGCTCGTGACCGAATATGACGGGCACCGACCAGAAGCTGGGGAGAGATTTGACTGATATGTCGCGCGAAGTTTAATAAGCATGCCGATATAAACTACAGCAAGTGCTGCGTAAACTGCGAGCAGTTGGGCAAACCGTATTTCGTTAAAAAAACTATGAGGACACATCAAAAACGCGTCTTGATCACTGGTGGAACCGGTTCTTGGGGCAATGAGCTCGTGAACCAGATCATTGATGATCCGGAAATTGACCAGATTGCGATTTTTTCGCGTGGTGAACACAAGCAGGTTGAGATGAAGCTCAAGTATTCCTCGAAACTGAATAAGCTCAGCTTTATCATCGGGGATGTCCGCGACCTCGAACGATTGAAGTTGGCGATGAAGGGTGTTCATAAGGTATTTCACATGGCGGCCCTAAAGCATGTCCCGGTCTGCGAGGAGAATCCGTGGGAGGCTGTGCAGACAAATATCCTTGGCACAAATAATGTAATTGATGCGGCCATCCACAACAATGTGTCGCGAGTAGTCTTTATCTCAACGGATAAAGCGGCCGATCCGCTCAATCTTTATGGGGTCACAAAATCATGTGCTGAAAAGCTTGTCATAAGTGCCAATAACCTTACCAAAGATACAGATTTCATTTGCCTGCGCGCTGGCAACGTCTTGGGGACGAATGGCAGCGTGGTGCCACTATTTATTGAGCAGATAAAACGGTCGAATAGGATAACCCTTACCGATCCGAACATGACCCGGTTCTTCTTGCGGGTGGAGGATGCGATCCATCTGGTGTTGAAAGCGGAAAAGGAAGCGGTAGGAGGAGAGATCACGGTTGTGAAAATGCCGGCCTGCAAGATCATTGATATGGCCCACGTGATAATCGAACAGATGGGCAACGCCGATACACAAATTAAAACAATCGGCATAAGGCCTGGCGAAAAGATCCATGAAGTGCTGGTGTCCCGCTACGAGGCTTCCCGGGTGATTCAAAAGGGGGAGTGGTTTGTGATCCTTCCCACGATCAATATTCCCAAGATTCATGAAAAATACAAATCCGTGGGCCCCTCATTGCTGAAGACGGAATACTCCTCGCTCAACGCGGATCAGTTGACTAACGAAGGCATCAGGAAGCTATTGGAAATGGGAGGGTTTTTCAAAAAGGATTACACTTCCACCCTGTCCCATTTAGGGCCGGACGTGCTGCTCAATCTGTTCAAAAGGGAAGGCTGGGTGAGGGAATCATGAAAAAATTTAAAATAAATCAGATGAGGCGCGATTTGCCTCGCCGCGAGACTTGTCGCACCTGCGGGGCCAGAATTGCGAAGTTCATGGATTTCGGAGATATGCCACTCGCGGGTGCGTTTCTGCAGCCGGAGCAGGACACAGAGTTTGTCTATCCGATGGAAGTCTGCTTTTGCCCGGTATGCACCCTTGTTCAGATACCTAACGTCATCGCCAAGGATGCGTTGTTCAATGAGGACTACCACTACTTCTCGTCAGTCACAACAACCCTAAACCAGCATTTTGAAGAGTATGCTGCCTTTCTGAGCAGGTTAACGGCTGACTTTGCTTCCCCCACCATTCTGGAATTCGGATGCAACGATGGCGTGTTGTTGACCAAGCTGAAGGAAATGAAGATCAACGGGGTGGGGGTGGACGCGTCTTCAAACGTGGTGGCGGCCGGAAAGAAGCGCGGCTTGGATATCATCTGTGGCTTCTTTGATGCCAAAATCGCCGGTGAACTAGTAAAGACCCGACCAAGGCCAATCGTCATCACCGGGAGCAATGTCTTTGCTCATAATGATGATGTTGAAAACATTCTGAAGGGGGTGCAGGTTTTGCTGGATCCGAGTGGATACTTTGTCGTTGAAGTGCACTATCTAGTTGACTTGATCAAAGGCTTACAATTCGACTTCTTCTACCACGAACACTGCAACTATTACTCGCTTCAATCGATAAGTTATCTCCTAAACAAGTTCGACTTGGAGGTTGTTGGAGTTCAACATACAAAACTGCATGGAGGTTCGTTGCGTGTTGTTTCGCGTTTCAAAAACCAGGCGAACCTGGTCGCGGAGGACGTAGTCAGGCTGCAGGAGCAAGAAGCGGCCCTGGGCTTGCAATCGCTGGATTTTTATCAAGATTTTGCGGCGAGGATAGATAATGCTAAGTTCGAGCTAGTGGCTCTTCTAAAAAATGAGAAAGCACTTGGCAAACGCATCTTTGGGTATGGCGCTTCCGGGCGGTCGGTGACCTTGTTGAACTATATGGGGATTACTTCTGAGCTGTTGGATTTCATGGTAGATGAGTCTCCTTTGCGGGCCGGCCATGTAATGCCGGGGCTTCATATCCCGATTTACGGTAGGGACAAGGGGCGACTGGAAGCAACGGACGTATGTCTGATAACGGCTTGGACTTATGCAAAGGAAATTGTCCAAAAAGAGAGTTGGTATCTTGATCAGGGGAAAAAGTTCATAGTGCCGCTGCCCCACTTAAAGACGATTCCGTAATGCCATCGAAACCACAAATCGTTGTGTTCGGGGCAAACGGAATGTTAGGGAGCGTTGTGTCTGAATACCTCGCATCTCGCCAGTTTGAAGTTGTGAGAGTGACGCGCGAATTATTTAATGTCTTGACGTCACCACTTAAGCGTTTGGAAGGTTTTATTTGTTCCGCCGATCAAGTAGTCGTGAATTGTATTGTCCATGAGGTTCGCTCCTCGAATTGGAAAGAAACGGTCACAGTGAACTCCTTGTTTCCGCGGCAGTTGTCTTATCTGTGCGCACACAAGGGGGCGAAGCTGATTCACATAAGCAGTAACGCGGTCTTTTCGGGCGCCACGGGCAACTATCAAGAAGACGAAGTTCCTGATCCAAAAGACTTATACGGCCTCTCTAAACTGCTTGCGGAAACTGACAACTGCATGGTGCTGAGAACTTCAATTTTAGGAATGGAACGTTTTTCCAATAGGTATCTTTTGCAATGGGCCATCAGCCAACGGGACAAGCAGGTAAGGGGTTTTACCAATCATTATTGGAATGGGGTGACCACGTTGACTTTGGTGGAAGCCATCGAGAATATCATCTTAGCCGGCCTTTATACGAACGGGGTATTCCATCTTCATTCGAGAGAATCAATGAGTAAGTGCGAGCTGCTTCGTGTCATTAATGATGCTTACGCCTTGGATTTGGACATTGTCCCGGGAGAGGCGGAGCAATCGGACAACAAGACTCTATCATCAATTTACAGCCTTTCTTCTTTGGTGGTCAGGACCAGTATTGTTGAGCAGTTGAAGACGCTTAAGGATTACTCGATTATCGATGCGGGTCACTGAATGTGGAGCTTGATTTGAGAAAAGCGCTTCCGAAATGTGTGTTGCACAGGGATAACAGCACACTGCCCACTCAGGTCAATAAATGAGAGACGAGAAGCAGGAACTGCGCGTGCTCCAAGTCTTCACCGCCTTGGGCATCGGGGGCGCGGAAACTTGGCTACTCGCGCTGCTCAAGCACTTCAGGGAACACGAAGCCGATCTGCCGGTGCGGCTCAAGGTGGATGTCTGCCTGACCGGAGGATACAAGGCCGCGCTTGACGATGAAGCGCTCGCTTTGGGCGCTGAGCTGTTCTACCTATCCTACACCCGCAAGAGGCTGACATCGTTCGTCCGGGGATTTCGCCGTATCCTGCGGTGCGGGCGCTATCATGCCATCCATGATCACCAGGACTACACCGCCGGTCTGCACTTTTTGTTTGGGTTGGGGTGCTTGCCAGCGGTGCGGGTGGTTCACGTTCACAATCCGGTGCTGCACATACATAACTACTCCTCTTCACTCCGGCGACGGGCCACGCTGGCCGCCGGGCGCAATCTGGTGGCGCGCTTGGCGACGCACATCATGGGAACTTCGCGGCAAATCTTGTCCGAGTATGGCTTCGATGCGGCGCAATTCCGTCACATCCCGCTGGGCGCCGCACATTGCGGGTTTGACGTTGTGCGCTTTCGTGGCAATCGCCGACGAACTCATGCCGAATTGTGTCAAGAGTTTGGCTGGAATGAGGCTGCGAAGGTCATGCTTTTTGCCGGCAGACTGGGCACTCGGCAAAAGAACCCGATGGTAGCGCTGGAGATTGCCCGAGAGTGCATCGCCCGAAACCCCGATTTTCGATTGTTGATGGCCGGTGCTGGCGATACTGAACGTGCAGAGTTCGAGCGCCTCGTGAAAAGTTGGGGATTGGCAAACCAAATCCGGCTTCTAGGCGTGCGTTTCGATGTGCCCCGATTAATGCAGGGCTCAGACCTGCTTTTGTTTCCCTCGTTGTCGGAAGGCTTGGGCATGGTGGCCGTTGAGGCGCAGGCCGCTGGATTGCCCGTTTTGGCCTCGGACACCGTGCCGCGCGAGTGCGTCGTGTTGCCCGATCTAGTGAAGTTCCTCCCGCTACACATGGGCGTTGCGTTCTGGGCGGATCATACCCTGCAAATGCTGGAATTGCCGCAGTCCGATTCTGTGGCGTGCAATCTGGCGGTCAGGAATTCGGCATTTTCCATCGAAAACTCCGCTGCGAAGCTGATTGAGTTATATGGCGCAGACGTAATGAGACCTAGAGGGTTAGAGCGCTGCGGGCCCGCACGAGACAAAACAATATGAAGAAACGAAGTATCCTGCTTTTCTTGTTCAGCCATCGCACGCTTGCCTTGCTACGGTGGGATTTTCATTTCCTTCGCCTGCGGTTGGGGAACCGTCTGGCCCGCCGGAACCCGGCGAAGATGATCAGCACCAAACGCCCCCTATATCTGAACTTGGGGAGCGGCCCGCGAGGACTCGCAGACCCCCAGTGGGTCAACGTGGATGGGTATCCTGACGTCAACGTCCACCATTGCATGGACTTTAACAGGCCTTTTCCTTTTTCTGATAACAGTTTCAACGGCATTTTTTGCGAACACGTCTTTGAACATTTCGATCTGGAGCACGGGTTGGCTTTGTTTAGAGAGTGTCTTCGTGTTCTGTGTCCCGGTGGTAGCATCAGAATCATCGTGCCGGACGGCGAGAAAATCATGCGGACCTATTTTGATAATCCCGCCGACTTAACGAAGCGACGCCAAAGTCAAACAGAGTGCGCGATGGAAGCCGTTAACTCATACTTCAGACAGCGATATGAACATCAATGTCTTTATGACTGGCCGCTCCTGAAACATCAACTTCGGCAGGCTGGCTTTGATCCGGTGTTACGCACTTCCTACAAACAGGCAGAAGTATCCAGGGGCATCATGCTGGACGATGAGAAGTATGAGTGGGAAAGTCTCTACGTAGAAGCCGCCAAACCCGCCAATGGTAAACAGTGAATGAAGGTCTTGCAGATCGTTGAAAGCTTCAACAATCAGGCGATTGAGTTATGGCTTGTCCAAGTGCTATCTCTTTCTCAGGAAAGGTATCCCAACCTGGACTGGACGTTCTTTTGCACCGTCAACAAACCGGGAGCGATGGACAAGGTCGTTCGTGAGGCAGGCGCCAAGGTCATTCATTCGAGTTTCGAAATCGGAAATGTCAGAACGTTCATTAGTTCGCTCCGACAGGTAATGCAGCAGGGTCGCTACGATGTGCTGCATTGCCACCACGACATTATGAGCGCCCTGCCGCTGCTGGCTTCCGTCGGATTGCCGTTTCGCCGCCGAATCGTCCACGTTCACAACACTTCCATGAGTTTGCCAACGCCCAACCCGCTCAAGGCGGCCTTGGTGCGTGCGCCGTTACGGCGAATCTGCTTCCGCGCCGACCAAATCGTCGGAGTTTCGCAGCCTGCTCTCGACGCCATGCTGGCCGGTCACAAGCACCGTCCAGGCCGCGATCGGGTAGTTCACTGCGGCATTGAAACCGACCGTTATGGCCGGGACGAAGACAAGGCCGTCGCGGTGCGTCGCAGTTTTGGCATCGCGCCGGACGCCAGAATCTTGCTCTTCGTCGGCCGGATGATCACATACAAAAATCCGACTTTCGTGATCGAGGTCCTCAGTCATTTGCATCAAACGGACAAGAGTTTCGCGGCGGTGTTCGCTGGCACTGGCCCGCTCGAAGCCGAAGTGCACAAGTTGACTCGGGAAACAGGACTGGAAGACCGAGTCCGCGTGCTGGGCTGGCGGCACGATGTGCCGGAACTGATGCAGGCTTGCGATCTGTTAATCTGGCCGGGTGTGGAAGAGCCGAAGGAAGGTTTGGGGCTGGGCATTGTGGAAGCTCAGGCGGCGGGCCTGCCGGTTCTGATGTCGCGCAACGTGCCCGAGGAAGCCGTCGTCGTGCCCGAACTGGTGAAAATCCTGCCGTTGCCCGAAGGCCCGCGAGCATGGGCCGAAGCCGTGGTCGCGATGCTCCACCGCGCGCGTCCAGCCCGGCACGAAGCGCTCGCCCGCGTCGAAGCGTCGTCGTTTTCCATCAAGCAATCGGCGGACAACATCGCCGCCCTTTATGATCTGCCGTCGTGACGATATTGAAAGACATTCATGTCAACACCCCACGGATGGCTTTCTCCGAGAGAATTATTTTCGTCCCGTTCATTCACGCTTTTGGCGGCGTTGAGCGGCTGTTGCTGGGACTTTCCAGGTTTTTACATCAGCGCGATTGTGCGCACGCCATCGTGTGCTTCGACCAGACTATTGATCTCGCGGCCCACGCCGATTGGCCGCTACAAGTGCGCGAACTGAGGCCACGCCGCAATCCGCTAGCCGAAGCGCGGGCTTTGAGTCGGCATTTGCGGTCGACCTCCGCGCCGGGATCGGCGCCCGCCTTGGTCTTTGACTTAAACGGCTCGTTGTATGCCGGATTCTCAGCGCGTGGCAGCTATGTGCTGCATATGACTGATCCTCCCAGCCTGTTGCCTACGGACGTGAGCAAAAATGCGCCTTCCTTGCGGCGTCGTGGGGCTTCTATCGCCCATCCCGTCGGCTGGTGGCAGTCGCTGCGCGCCGAACTGGTTCACCGGGCCAACACGCGCGGTGTGCGAAAAGCCGCAACCGTCATCGTGATGACGCATAGCATCGCTCAAGAGGTCGAAAACCTTTACGGCGTTACGCCGCAAATCGTGCGGCCCGGCGTGCCCGCGCGCGCCAAAAACCCGGCCCGCCGCAGCGTGGCGCCCGATGAGCCAGTGCGGCTGTTGTCGGTCTCCCGCCTGGAGGCGAACAAGCGCATCGACTGGATTCTGCGTGCCCTCGCAGAAGCGCCGAGCCGGATGGACAACCTTCTCTTGGACGTGGTGGGCGCCGGCTCGCAGGCGCCGGAGTTGAAACGCCTAGCGCAAGAGTTGGATTTGGGTCAAAAGGTGGTCTTCCACGGGCGGGTCTCGGATGAGCGGTTGAAAGATATCTACGACGCGGGCCATCTGTTTTTGATGCCCGCCGTGCAGGGTTACGGCCTACCGGCTCTGGAAGCCCTGGCATCGGGGATGCCGGTCATCTTGCACCGCGAATCGGGAGTTTCGGAAATCTTTAGCGGCACGCCATGGGCTGAAGTCATGGACAACGCTCCGGGCAGTCTGACACGGGCCATAAACACCATGGTGGGCCGACTGCGGGCAGACGTCTTTCGAACCGATGCGCCTCCCGCCGTGCCCACTGAAGACGACTGGGCGCGGGCAATTTGCCGGACTTGTGGATGGAATCAAGACCATGAATAAGCTAACCCGTTTCTTGCGGCATCTGCGCAGCCTGCAGAGCATCAACATGTCCTTATCGCGCGGCGCGGCGACCAGCGCGGCGCGGGCCATTGATTTTACCGATCCCGGCTCTTGGGAGTTTTCGGGCTTTAGCCAAAACGGCGAGGACGGCATCATTGATGTGCTGACGCGCCACATTGCGCGCCCGAACCGCTACTTCGTCGAGATCGGTGCCTCGAACGGCCTGGAAAACAACACCTCCTGGCTGGCCGTTGCGCGCCGCTACAGCGGGCTTTGGGTCGAGGGCGACACCGAATCATACGAATGGTGCCGCTATCTATTCACGCCGCTGAACTACGGCTTGGAAATCACGCAGAAATTTGTGACCCGGGAAAGCGCCGGCCAGGTGCGTGAAAGCGCCCTGCACGCCGACCCAGATGTCTTCTCATTGGACATTGACGGCAACGACTATCATCTCGCGCACGCGCTGCTCGCTTCCGGTTTCAAGCCAAAGGTTTTCGTGGTGGAATATAACTCGGCTTTCGGCCCCGACAAAAGCGTCACCATTCCCTACCGCGAAGAGTTTCGCTTTGCCAAAGGCCATGGCAACAACTTGTATTATGGCTGCTCACTGGCTGGCTGGAAAAAATTGTTCATCCAAAACGGCTACGTCTTCGTGACCGTGGACTACAATGGCGTCAACGCTTTCTTTGCCAATCCCTCTGCATTTGAGCACGGGTTCATTGGAAGCATCCGGCCGCGCGATTTCGCGGAAAACTTTTCGCAAGCGCGAGAATACAAACTGGACTGGCGGGGACAGTTCGATCTCATTCGCGACCGCGAGCTCTTCGAAATTCGATGAGCGACCAAAGCCATGAAAATCCTCTTTCTGGGGCAGATCGGCGAGGGTCAGACTTCGCTCATGCGCATGAAAGCGCTGCGCCGGTTGGGCCACGAGGTGATCGGGGTTCACACGAATGAGGCGTGGATGCAGGCCTCGTGGTTCGCCCGGCAGTGGCAGCGACGGTTGCAAATCGGTCCGGTCATTGACGCCATCAATGCCAAGGTTCTCGCCGCCGCACGCCGGTTCCAACCCGAACTCGTCTGGGGGGAAAAGCAGGAATATCTCAGGGTGGAAACTTTGCATGGACTCCGCAATTTGGGAGCGCGCCTGGTGCACTTCACTCCGGATCCTTACTTTTTTTTGGACTGGAAACGCACACGATTGATGGATGCGGCAATGAAGGAATTTGACGCCCTAGTGTATTGCAAGTCTTATGAAAGGACGAGCTACGAAGCGATGGGGAAACCCCTCGTGTATATGCCGCTTGGCTACTGCGACGAAGTTCACCGGCCGCTGCCTTCCAATAATCCTCGCTGGCATTGCGACTTGGGCTTTCTCGGCGGTTGGGAACCACGGCGGGAAGAGTTGCTGGCCCTGCTCGTCGAAGCTGGTCAGGATCTAAAAATCTGGGGCGGCTACTGGGATTTTCTCCAGGACGGATGCTGGTCCCTACGCCGCAAGATCATCCTCGACCAACTCGCCGGCGGTGCTGCTTATCGGATCCACCGCAACGAAAAACTGGTGGCGTGTTGGCAGGGCAGAGAGGTTTACGCTGACGACTACGCTCGTGCGCTGACCGGCAGCAAGATTGGCATTGGGTTCCTGCGCAAGGTCTGCCCCGACCAGCACACCACCCGCACCTTCGAAATTCCGGCCTGTGGCAGCATGCTGCTGGCCGACCGAACACCGGAACACATGGAGTTTTTCGCGGAAGGAAAGGAAGCGGAATTTTTCTCCTCCAAGGAAGAAATGCTCGACAAGGCGCGGTTCTATAGCCGCAACACCAGCGTGCGGGAACGGATTGCCCAAGGCGGTTATGATCAAGGCATCAAAGGGGGATACTCTTACATAGTTCGTCTCCGCAGTGTCCTGTCTGTCCTGAGACTACAGCTTCAAGTTGAATAGTCGATCAGAACGGTGTTAGCAAGTTGATGTGAAATCATGTGGCTCAGAGGGGTGTTGCTGGGATTGGGTGGGCCTCCCGTGCGTCGTGTTTGCTGGGGTTCCGCGATGATTCGGAGAGCGGAAAAATCGCACAGTGAGGCGCTGGGGAGCAACCAA
>CAMCFN010000055.1 GCA_945874145.1 Akkermansia muciniphila | reverse complement strand
TCATGCGGACTAAGCAGCGGGTATCGAGTTCAAGCGCCATCCCGTAGCCGACAAATATGCTTGGACTAAGCATGTAGTCGCGGCTGGTTACTCTGCCAAGGACGGGGGTTCAACTCCCCCCGCCTCCACCAGTATTTGCAGGGGTTTTTCAGAGTAATTGAAAAATTCCAAACGCTTTCCGAACACGTTGGCCATGAAGCTCCCTAAAGACTTCCCCGTTGTTGCTGCCAAGGGCAACTTCCGTTGCACCATTTACCCCACTTTCATTTTGCCGCTGGCAGTTCTTCGGGTTGGGCGTTCAATCGGGGGGACATTGCTCTCCTGCCGGCATTTGAACGACTGAACGTGCACACCTCAGATTTCCTTCGACGATGCAGCACGCGGTCGCCGGTTATGCGCTGGTTTGCTGACAGCGTCTTCTTGCAAACCCACCATCCAGCGCTGATTCCTGACGCAGCGAGCGACCTATGACCCCGCTTCCGCACACGCATTCCTGCTTCGTTTGCGGTGAGTTCAACGCCCATGGGCTTAAGCTCCGATTCACAACCGATGGACGCTCCGTTCACTCCCGGTTCACCCCGCAGGCCGAACACATTGGTTTCAAGGGCGTGACCCACGGCGGCATTCTTGCCACCGTGCTTGATGAAATCATGGTCTGGGCCGTGGCGGTCTCCACCCGGCGCTTTGCCTACTGCGCGGAAATGACGGTGCGCTTTCATCAACCCGGACGCACAAACGAGGAACTCCTCCTCAGCGCTGAATTGGTGACCAACCGACGAAACAAGCTCTTCGAGGCCAAAGCGGATTTACGCGATGCCACCGGACAGTTGGTTGCCTCTGCCACCGGAAAGTATCTGCCGATTCCATCAGCCGAGATCCCGGCGATGCTCAGCGAGCTGGTTGGCGACCTGTCCCTGATTGATCCCTCCACTTCCGCTGCCCTCTAGCCGCAAGCCGTTTGCCGCGCTGGCTCGGAAACCCGGCGAGGATTTTGTCGCCACTTGGAAAATCGCCTTTGCACTTCACCATCGTTTGGTGCCCATGACTACCCTGCCGCTGCGCCGTCCACCACGCGACACCGCATCGTCTTGAGCTTGCCCCCTGTGGCTTGGGCGAAAGCCGCCTCGATGCGAGCGCAGAACTCTTCGACTTCGTTCCACAAAACCAAGTTCACCGTGTAGCTGCCGAAGCCCGTGCCGGAAACGCGCGCGCCGAGGCAGCCAGGGTGTGAGCGGGCCAAAGCCACGAGCCGATCCAACGCCGGTCCCGTGTTGCCAAAGAACTCGCTGGCGCTCGCGTGGCTTTGGAACAGGTATTGCCCAAATTGTTCCAGATCCCCGCTGTGCAAGGCTCGTTCGGCCGCCACCACTCGCTGGTTCTCCCCCACCAAGTGATAGGCCACCGCGTGCTGGCGGGGCGTCAGGCGTCCACACGCGGCTTTCAACTGTTGGGGCTCGACGGAGCGCAGCGACTTCACGCTTAACCGCTGGGCTGCGCCCGCAGCGTGGTAGCGCAGCGCGGCTGACTCGGCCTCAATGATTGGACTTACTCGTCCAGTGTCACAGACCACGACTGCCACTTCCCCAATCAGCGGAAGGGTTTCCACCGTGCCGTGCTGAGTGTCCGCAAGCACCACATGGAAGGCCTTGCCGCAAAGCGCGCTGGTCACGTCCAGCAGCCCCCCAGGCTCGCGCACGGCACCTTGGCCGGCGGTCCGACAGAGCGCGGCGATGCGGAGGCGGTCGAGTTTCGTCAGGGCAGGCATCCGCTCCCGGCCGAGCCGCCGGACCACTGCGCCGGTCTCGGTGAGCTTGTGGGGGTAGAGCTCTCGGACGGTGAGCGCGGTGGCGGCCATGAGCGCGCCCGAGCTGCCAAAGCCTGCGCCGGGCGGGATTTGACTGTGAACCACGGCGTTGAAGCCGCCAAAATGAACGCCGCGCAAGCGCAGTTGTTGCAGCACCACCTTCACCAAGGCCGTCCAAGGTGCCTCGGGCGTTGGCTCCAAATTGCTCAGCCAAACAGTTTCCTGCTCAGGATAAGCGGAGGAAATCAGCTCGATTTTTCCATCGGTGCGCGGTGCGGCGGCCAGGCACAAGTGCTGATCGATGGCCACGGAGAGTGACAAACCCGCGTTCCATTCGGCGTGGCTGCCAAGCAGTTCCAGCCGGGCCGGAGCCTTGATCAAATGCGTGGGACCGTAGCCGAACGCCTGCTTGAACAGCTTCCTCGTAATACTGGCAGGATCGCGTGGCACGGCAATCCGTTTGGGGAAGGGCGGAGTCATTTAACAGCCTCCCGTCAACAATCGCTCGACCGTCTCACCCGCAAGCTTCAGAGCCATTCAGTGTTTGTCCGCGGTTGGCAACTCCGGGGTGCCGGGGGGCAGGAAATGACGCCAAGGCACTTCCCAGATGCGCACCGGCATGGAGAAGCCTTTGGGGGTCACGGATTCAAGCTCTACGCTTAAGGCAGCCAGTTCGCGGTCATATTTCTCCAAATCACGGAACGTCGCCTCGCCAATGACGATCCGGCTGTGCCCGGAGACACTTTCCAGCCGGCTGGCGAGGTTCACCTCCCGGCCGAAGATGGTGTAGTTAAAAATGTGCGCCTCGGAGCCCATCATGCCGACAATCGCGGTGCCGGTGTTGATGCCGGTGCCCAGTGCCAGCAGCGGCAGTTCCGCCTGGAGTTCCTCGCCGCCCGCCGCCCGCCGTTGGTTTTCCATCGCGATGCTCCGGTTGCGAGCGGCGCGCTCCACGTTGATCAGGTGCATGGCGATCTGGGAGTCAATGGAGGCGCGCACGCAGGCCACGGCGTGTTGCTCGTTCGGAGTCGGCGCACCCCAAAAGGCCATGACGCAATCGCCGATGTATTTGTCGAGCGTGCCGCTGTGCTTCTTGATCTGATCCGCGATGGCGGAAAGGTAAAGATTGACCGTGTCGAGAGTGTCCTTGGCATTCAGGTCCAAGTGCGCCTCCGCCGCTGCCCCGGTGAGCTGATGGTCCTTCACGTATTTGTCCGCCCGGGCCTGATTGGTATCGGTGAGCTTGGTGAAGCCGCGCACGTCGGCAAAAAACACGGTGATCTGGGTGCGCTTGCCGCCGAGTCGGATTTCATCCTGCTGAAGGAGCTGGTTGACGACATTCGGAGAAACCAGCTTGGCGAACACGCCTTTGACGCGGCGCTTCTCCCCCTGCTCGAAAACAATGTCGTAAGTAATGAGCGCGAAGTGGTTGAGCACCATGGCCCCGCCCACCGGCAACACAATGGCGAGCCAGTAGCGATGCTCCACAAAGAGCCACCAAGCCAGCAGGATGTAGCCGCCGATGATGGCAAGCACCGCCAGCGTGGGCCACGGGGCCCGCAGCTTCCATGTGAGCCCAGCGGCCAAGGCCCCCATCGCCACGACCGCGAATAGCTCCAGCCAGAGCGGACTCCGGGTAATGAAGCGGTTCATGATGAGGGCGTTGGCCACATTCCAGTGCTTGCCCACCAACAGCGCGTCATTTCCCAGCGGGGTCGCCCCACGATCCGTTAGGTCGTTGCCGGTGGCACTGGATCCAACCACCACCACCATGTTATTCCACAGCTCCGGAATTTCACTCGCCCGGCCGGTGCGCCGCCGGAACTCGTTCACCAGCAACCCGAACAGATCCTCCACCTTCAAGCGCTTGTCATCGTCGGTGATGCTCCAGTCCACATGGAAAAAGCCATTCCGGTCCACAGGCAATGTTCGGGTCACCCCGTTGGTTCCAGGAAAGAAAATGGTGCCCTTCGCAAGGTCCGGCTGGGCTTTGGCTAAATCCAAACCAAGGCTGGCGGCCGCCATGACGATGCCCATGTGCCAAACCGGGGTATCGCGAAAGGCCACCCCGCGTCGGCGCACACCCGCCGGAGAGGTGTTGCGGCCGAATTGATCCTCAAACGCGCCGATATCAAAGGAATTATCCGGGTCCAGCGGGATCTTCAACTTTGTGCCATCCCGGCGACGAACCACCACCGATCGACCAACCTCGACCGAAGCCTTGGCCAGATCGAAGTCATACTCCTCTGCCAGCGCTTCAATATTCCCATGCCAAAACCGGTATTGATGGAACGCTTTGGCGCGGCGCAGCACGCCATCGCTGTCCTTCTCCGTGGAGATGTCGCCTTGAATTAAGCTGGTATTCCGGAAGAGCGGGTTGGGCAGAAGTTGCGCCGTGGTGGCCAGCGCCACATTCCCCACGCTTCGCAATTCGCCGGCAAAAAATTCATCCGAAGACACGGGGGGAAGATTGCTGGCCACGAGCACGGGGGCGTGATCGGGCCGCAATTCGTTGAACAGAACGTCGAAGGCCACCAGACGCGCCCCCTGCGTCTTAAGCTCCCTGACCAGCCGCCCATAAACTTGCCGCGGCCAGTAAAGGCCAAACTGATAATCTAGGAGCGGGCGGCCCTGAGCATCGGTCTGATTGCTCGCCGTGCTGAGGTTCTTGATGGAGTCATCGTCGATGTTGATGAATCCGAGGTTGGTGGTGCAGGGCGGCTCGCGTTTCAGAGCGCTCCGAGCCCGCCAATCATAGGTCTTCCATTCCAACTCCTCCATCACCCCACCGCGCGTGGACCAATGACGGAGTGATTGTAAATAGCTCACGAAGGCAATGACCCCAACCGCGATGGCAATAGGAATCAGCTTGGCCTTCGAAAGAGTCACGAGATGGCGAAGTTAAACAAAAAACCCAGAACAACACAAGGTTGCTCTGGGGTGCGCAGTTGCCTGCAAGATTCAGTAACGCTTACTTGTTGGGTGAAACAAATATGGTCGTAGTCCCTTGCTGCGTGTTCGCCCCCGGCTGATTGCTGGGAGGAGGAGTCGTCCCCCCCGGAGGCGCGGGTGGCGGACGGTTATCCACCACAATCGTCGGATTCTGGTTAGGCTGGGCTACAAGGATGCTAGGCGCAGCTTGAGCATTCGCCTGGGCAACCACCGTGGAGTTGTTCGAGACTGACGTTGCGGCCGAGTTGGCAGCCGCTGATGCCTGAGCATCTGTGCCACCCGCAACCTTAACTCCGATACCAGCGCCCGAGGCAGCAGCGTTGGCCGTCATCGACTCAGAGTTTTGGGTCAAAGTCTGCGCTACAGCCTGAATGGCGGCCCGCACTTGAGGTGATGCCTGAGCGGCAGCCTCGTTGACGGCGGCGACCAATTCAGCAATCGCAGCCTTGGCGGCATTGGCGGAGGCCGTAGAAGCGTTACCACCAGCCTTGGCGGCATCAGCCGCAGCATCCGCAGCCAAGGCGGCGGTAAACTGCTGCACGACTTGCGCTACCTGAGCTGCGGCGGCATTCGCGGTCAACGAGGTGGCCGTCTTGGCCAAACCACTCGTCTCGGCCGCCCCGGCCTTGACGGCCGCAAGCGCGCCCGGGCTGAAGGCATTGCCCCCGTTAATCGTAATCAAGACCCCCCCACCGGCAACCGGAGTAAATTGGATTGTGCCAATGAGGCAGGTGATCCGCGTCACGCCAGCACTGACACAGGTGCCACGGATGCCGGCAACGCCACCCGGCGTCTTGATTTCGTATTTGGAGGCCTTGGAAAGCTTGGTGATGACGTTGGCAACCGTGGAGCCCTTCTTCACTTCGATTTGCGTGTCAGTCACCGTGGTGATGGCCTTGGTGTATTCCAATTTGTTCAAGGCCAAGGTGCTGCCAGCTTCGACGCGGAGGGCGTTGCCGTTCACACCAAGATCCAAGTCCACGTAGGAACCGGCTCCGGTGGTGATGGTGGCACCTTGGAACAAGATGTCATTTTCCTTGATGGCGCCGCCGCCGCGGGCATCGGTGTAGTTGGCCGTGCCAACCACTTTCTTAACCACCGCCGCGCCTGGACTGGCGGCATGGCTGGAATTGACGGTAAACAACCAAGCGGCAGCAAGCAAAGCACTGCCGATGGACAACATTGAACGACTGCCGGAATTTTTCATAAGACCTATGGCGCTTAATACGCTACTCAGTTCCCACGCTAGGGCGGAGGTTAGTTCTCAGCAGGTCAAAGTCAATCCAAGATTTCCTGTAGAAGGAGGCGAAAACAACTGTTTTGCATAGGTTTTACAATCGGAGGTTTGACCCCCGGCAACAACCCGTTACCTTGCAGGCCTGACTGGAATGAAATCTCTTCGTTTGGGACTCACGGCGGTGGTGCAATGGTTCGACTCCGACTTCGGGAACGAGAACGGCACTGCCGCCCGCGATCAGCCGGACAAGGTGGACCTCGGCCGATCCTTCGCCTTCATTTTCCTGCACGCCATCTGCCTGGGAGTTATTTGGGCGGGGTGGAGTTGGACCGCTGTCGCTGTCGCCGTCGGCCTCTACCTCGTCCGAATGTTTGCCATTACTGGGTTTTACCACCGCTATTTCTCGCATCGGAGCTTCCAGACCTCGCGGTTTATGCAGTTCCTGTTTGCGGCGCTCGGCTCCTCTGCCATCCAACGCGGCCCGCTTTGGTGGGCTTCTCATCACCGCGCGCATCACCAGCACTCGGACGCAGAGGAAGATACGCACTCCCCCAAGCAACACGGATTCTGGTGGGCGCACATGGGTTGGATCACGAGCCCGCGCAACTTCCCCACCGACTACAGCCGCGTCAAAGACCTCGCCAAATTCCCGGAACTCGTCTTCCTCAACCGTTTCGACGCCCTCAGCCCGCTGCTGCTTGGCGCGGCGCTCTACGGCACAGGCGCGTGGCTGGAGCGAGCGCAGCCCGACCTCGGCACTTCAGGCGGACAACTCCTCGTCTGGGGTTTCATCAGCACCGTTGTCCTGTTCCACTGCACCTGCTTCATCAACTCCCTCGCGCATGTCTTTGGCCGGCAGCGCTACCAGACTGGCGACGACAGCCGGAACAGCCTCCTGCTGGCGCTGCTCACGCTCGGGGAGGGCTGGCACAACAACCATCACCACTACATGCACTCCACACGGCAGGGTTTCTACTGGTGGGAAATTGACCTTACCTACTACGGCCTCAAGGCGCTCTCGTGGACCGGGCTGATCTGGAATTTGCGTCCCGTGCCGGTGGAGGTGCTGGCGGAAGGCCAGCGAGGTGCCAAGCCGCTGCCCCTTCCAACTGCGGATCGCTTGAACGCAGTCGAATGATTCGCCAGCCCCGCCCGTCACGCTTTCGATTTTGATGACACAGCTAGATGACACAGCTAGTTCAGCAATCCCTCCGACCTTGAAGCGAGCTCTCCACATTTGCGCACTTGCCGGGCTGTTGCTCCTAAGCATTTGCTTCACCTCCGCCACCAACGCGGCCTCCTTCTCGTTCTTCTCCCGCAAGCCCGACGGGCCGGCCATCTACAAGCAGCAATGCGTCAAATGCCACGGTCCCGTCGGTCAGGGCGTGAAGGGCAAATACAACGATCCGCTCGTCGGTGACTGGTCCATCGAGAAGCTGACGCGCTACATTGCCAAGACCATGCCGGAGGACAAACCCGGTTCCTGCACCGGCCCCCACGCCGAGGCCGTCGCGCGCTACATCCACGACACGTTTTACTCGCGCGAAGCGCGGGCCAAAACCCAGCCCGCACGCGTCGAACTGGTCCGCCTCACCAACCGCCAGCACCTGCTCGCCGTCGCCGACCTCTTCCGCGCGAATGATGAGCCAAAGGTCACCCCGGGCAAGGGCCTGGCCGTGGTCGGCTACAAGTCGCGCACCATCCGGCGCGAGGACAAGGCGCTGGAGCGCGCCGACAGCAAGATTGAATTCGACTTCGGTAAGAACCGCCCCGGGTGGGCCGGTGAAGGCACGAACGGTTTCGCGTTGAACTGGACCGGCTCCGTCATCGCCGACGAGTCGGGCGACTATGAGTTCGTGGTGAAGACCGCCAACGGCATCCGGCTCTGGGTCAACGACGACGACAAGCCGCTGATTGACGGCTCGGTCTCGTCCTTCAAGGGCGTCGAGCACACGGCCACGCTGCGGCTCATCGGCGGACGCGCGTATCCGCTGCGGCTGGAGTTCTTCAAGACCTCGCGCGACCCGCTGGCGAACGTGACGTTGCTCTGGCAGCCACCGCACGGCGCGCGGCAGGTCATTCCAGCGCGCAACCTCGCGCCGGAGCGCGCCGCCGCCACCTTCATCATCGCCACACCGTTCCCCGCCGATGACAGCAGCGTGGGTTACGAACGCGGCGTGTCCGTGTCCAAGGAATGGGACGAGGCCGTCACGCACGTGGCCATCGAGGTCGCAACCTACGTCACGAAGAATCTCGACCGTCTCACTCGCAGCAAGCCCGCCGACAAAGACCGCGCAGCGAAGGTTGAGTCCTTCTGCGCGGACTTGGTCGCGAAGGCTTACCGCCGCCCGCTGACCGAGCAACAGAAGAACCTCTTCGTCACGCTCCCGCTGCGCAGCGCGGCCAAGCTAGAGGACGGCGTGAAACGCGTCGTGCTCCTCACGCTCAAGTCGCCGCGCTTCCTCTATCTCGGCATCGAGGGCGCGCAGCCGGATGACTTCACCATCGCCGAGCGGCTGTCCTTCGGCCTGTGGGATTCGTTGCCCGACGCGGTGCTGATGAAGGCGGCGGCGGAAGGCAAGTTGCGCACGCGCGAGCAAGTCACCGAGCAGGCGCGCCGTATGTTGGCCGACGCCCGCACGCGCGGGAAGATGCAGTATTTCCTCCACCGCTGGCTCCAACTGAACCACATCGAGGACCTGACCAAAGACCCGAACCTTTTCCCCGGCTTCACGCCCGAAATCATCTCCGACCTCCGCACGTCGCTGAACCTCTTCCTCGACGACGTGATTTGGACCGAGTCCTCCGACTACCGTCGCCTGCTGCTGGAGGACGACTTCTTCGTGAACACCCGCCTCGCGCAGTTCTACGGCATCGCCACCAACGCCACCGAGGACTTCGTGCGCGTGCAACTCGACCCCAAGCAGCGCTCCGGCGTCATCACCCATCCGTATTTGCTCGCGGCCTTCTCCTACAACAAGTCCAGCTCGCCCATCCATCGCGGCGTGTTCCTCACCCGCAACATCGTCGGCCGCGCGCTGCGTCCGCCGCCCATCGCCGTGGCGTTCAAGGATGCGGACTTCAAGCCCGGCATGACGATGCGCGAGAAAATCACCGAGCTGACTCGTCCGCAGGCCTGCCATAGCTGCCACGCCGTCATCAACCCGCTGGGCTTCGCGCTGGAGAACTTCGACGCCGTGGGCCGCTTCCGCGACAAGGACGGCAACCGCCCCGTGGACACCGCCGCCGACTACACGCAGGACGACGGCGGCGTCGTCCGCCTCAAGGGTGCGCGCGACGTGGCCGAGTTCGCCGTGAAGAGCGAGCACGCGCACAACGCGTTCATCGAGCAGTTGTTCAACCAGGTCGTGAAGCAGCCACTGCCCGCCTTCGGCAGCGACACCTTGAACCAGTTGCGCCTTTCCTTCGTCGAGTCCGGGTATAACATTCAGAAGCTGCTCGTGGACATCGCAACCGTGTCTGCGCTGCACGGAATCGAGAAGCCGGCCAGCACAACGAAAAAGAAATCATGAACGCCCTCCATCGCCGCACGTTCCTCAAGCAGGCCGGCCTTTCCGCCGCCACGCTGCCGTTCATCACCGGCCTGCCCAGCCTCGGCCTAGCCGCGCCCGCGCGCCCGCGCCAGCGCTTGGTGTTCATGTTCAGCCCCAACGGCACCATCCCGGCCAACTACTGGCCCGACGCCACCGGCAGCGACTTTCAGCTCAAGGAAATCATGACGCCGCTCGCGGCGTTCAAGGACCGCATGCTCGTCCTCAACGGCGTTTACAACAAAGTGCGCGGCGACGGCGACAGCCACATGCGCGGCATGAGCTGCCTGCTGACGGGCATCGAGCTGTTCCCCGGCAACATCATGGGCGGCGGCGGCGCGCCGGCCGGCTGGGCCAGCGGCATTTCTATTGATCAGGAGATTAAGAATTTCCTCCAGAGCAAGGACGACACCCGCACGCGTTTCGGCTCGCTGGAATTTGGCGTCGGCGTCACGGACCGCGCCGATCCTTGGACGCGCATGAGCTACGCCGGCGCGAACAAGCCCGTCGCGCCCATCTCCGATCCCTACCAGATGTATGAGAAGCTCTACGGACAGATGAAGGACAAGGAAAACCTCCAGAGCGTCCTCGACACCGTGAAGGGCGACTTGCAGCGGGTCGGCAAGCTCATCAGCGCCGCGGACCGCCGCCTGCTTGAAGAGCACCAAGCCCTCGTCCGCCAGATGGAGCAGGAGATTGCCACCACAAAACAGCAGAAGCTCCGCGCCGTCCCGCCGACCTTGGGCGAAGGCGTCGCCGACCAGAACGACAACCTGCCGCGCCTGAGCCGCATGCAGATTGACCTGCTCGTCAACAGCTTCGTCAACGACATGGCCCGCGTGGCCACGCTGCAATTCACCAAGTCCGTCGGCATGGCGCGCATGAACTGGCTCGACATCAAGGACGGACACCACTCCCTCTCGCACGAGCCGGACGGCAACGCCGACGCGGTCGCCAAGCTCACCAAGATCAACAAGTGGTTCGCCGGGGAACTGGCCTACCTCGTCCAGAAGCTCTCCACCACACCCGAGCCGGGCGGCGAGGGCATGATGCTGGACAACACGCTCATCGTGTGGACCAACGAGCTGGGCAAGGGCAACTCGCACACGCTGGACAACATCCCGTGCCTGCTCGTCGGCGGCGCGCCGGGCTTCACGATGGGCCGCTCGCTCAAGTTGGACAAGGTCGCGCACAACCGCCTGCACCTCGCCCTCGCCCACGCCATGGGCCACCGCCTCGAAACCTTCGGCAAAGCCTCCCTGTGTGACGGCGGGGCGCTGAAGCTGGGGTGAAGCCTGCAACCAGCTCGGCTCGCGGAGTAGCTGGTAGGAAAGTGTTGAGGACGCTGGCAAATGGGAAGCTTGCAAGTGAATCTTAGCAATGTGGCTATCGCTATCCGAAAGCCTTCATGAAGAGGTCACTGCTTGTCTGGGTAATCGCCTGCGGAGTCACGGCGATAGTGGCCCGTCAAATAGGACCACCGAATGTCGCAAGCGTAATCCAGGAATCCACCATCACCCTCAAGAGCGACTCTGCGCTACTGCTGCAAGAGGGCGGGCGCTTGCTCATGGTTCAAGTGCATGTAGCCAGGAAATCGTGTTCGTATTCCGTTTCGCAGGTAGGCGCTGGTGCGAATCCGGCCACAAAATTGACTTGGACCGAGATTGATAAGGGTGAAGCGAAGTTCCGGGAAGGCCAGGAATGGGTCGGCTTTCGAGAAGTCTCTGTCGGTGGCCACAATGTTCCCATTTCAATGCACGAACCTTACAAGTCCATTGACTTCTGGATGTTCGAAGTAGCGGCTTTTTCAAGATACGCCCTGGTCAAGACCAACCAACTTGCGGGCATTTCAAGCAACGCCATTCCTTGGAAATCCCTGACTGCGCCGACCGTAAAGTGAGCGATCAACTGTGGTGCTAACACTCGCCATCATCGGCCCCCGCCCCGCCCCGCCGGAGCATCCGTCCACCCAGTCGGCGCGCTGGGGACAGACGCGGCCTCCCACGTCAGCCGCAAGCCCCCGCCTCGCCCTTCCCCCATCTGCGCACCCTTTGGAGTGCGGTGACTCGTCACCACAGCCCGGAGGGCTGATGGAACTTAGCCGGGGGCAACGCCCCCGGAAGCAACCCCCAGTAGAATCCCGCACCGGAGGGGCGGCGGAACCTCGACTCCCTGCCCGCCCGCACCCCTCCGGGGTGCCTGTCCAATTCCTTCCCGTCCGGGGGGCGTTGCCCCCAGCTAAGTTCCGCAGGCCCTCCGGGCCGGGCATCTTCCCAATCTTTGTCCGTCCCAAATCTTTGAGTTCTCCCTCCGCATGACTCCGCGTCTTGCCATCATCGGCACCGGCATCGCCGGCCTGGGCTGCGCGCACTTCCTTCAGTCGCGCTTCAACCTCACGCTCTTCGAGCAGGCGGATTACCCCGGCGGCCACACCAACACGGTCACCGTCCCCGAAGGCTCCGGCCACGTCGCCTTCGACACCGGCTTCATGGTCTATAACGCGGTCACCTATCCGCACCTCACCCGCCTCTTCCGCGAGCTGGGCGTGCGCGTGAAGCCGACGCAGATGTCCTTCAGCGTCCAGCACCGGCCCAGCGGCATCGAGTTCAGCGGCAGCAGCCTAAACCACCTCTTCGCCCAGCGCCGGAACCTCCTCCGCCCGCGCTTTTGGCGGATGCTCGCGCAAGTCAACCGCTTCAACACCGAAGCCGTCGCCGCGCTCACCGACCCCGCGTTCGCCGCCATGACCGTGGCCGACTACGTCCGCGCGCGCGGCTACGGCGACGACTTCCTCCGCCTCTACCTCGTGCCCATGAGCGGCGCGGTCTGGAGCACGCCGCCCGAGCGGATGCTGGAGTTCCCTGCCGTCACGCTGCTGCGCTTCTTCCACAATCACGGCTTCCTCGGCCTGCACACGCAGCATCCGTGGCTCACCGTGGACGGCGGCGCAAAGCAGTATGTGGACAAACTCCTCACCCTGCTCCGCGCGCAAAACCGCGTCCGCCTCAACGCCAAAGTCACCGCCGTCCGCCGCACCGCCGACGCCGTGACCGTCACCACCGCTGACGGCCGCACCGAGTCCTTCGACCGCGTCATCCTCGCCGCCCACGCCGACCAATCCCTCGCCCTCCTCACCGACGCCGACCCCACCGAGCGCCGGCTCCTCGGCGCGTTCCGCTACCAGCCGAACCTCGCCGCCGTCCACACCGACGCCTCCGTCATGCCGCGCACGCGCCTCGCGTGGTCCTCCTGGAACTACCGCGTCGAGCGCGACGCCTCCGGCCGCGAAGTCCCTGCCACCATCTACTGGATGAACGCGCTGCAAGGCGTCTCCGACCGCGAAAACTACTTCGTCTCCATCAACGGCGCGGAGCAGATTGCCCCCGACAAAATCCTCCGCCGCATCGAGTATCACCACCCGCTCTTCAACCTCGCCGCCACGCAAGCGCAGGCCGAACTTCCGACCCTCAACACGCGGCCGGCCAACCGCGTCTTCTTCGCCGGCAGCTACTTCAAGTATGGCTTCCACGAAGACGCCTTCGCCTCCGCGCTGGATTGCAGCCGGGCGGTGAGTGGGACAAGGATTTGGGAATGAGCACCGCGAACGACCGGAGCGCCGAGCATCGCTCGGCAAGACACGCTTTCGACCAAGCCGAGCAATGCTCGGCGCTTCGCTCCTGCCTCTACGACTGCTCCGTGATGCACCACCGCCTCGCGCCCAAGGAGCACCACTTCCGCTACGGCATCTTCCAGTTCTGCCTCGACCTCGACGAAGTCGACGCGCTCTCCGCCCGCCTCCGTCTCTTCAGCCACAACCGCCCCAACCTCTACCGCTTCAACGACGGCGACCACCTCCCCCCCCAGACGCCAGACGCCATCCCCCATCCCCTTTCCGCAAAATCCTCCCTCCTCGCCTGGCTCTCCTCCCAAGGCCTCCCCTTCCCCGCTGGCACCCGCGTCCTGCTCCTCACGCACTGCCGCGTTTTCGGCTACATCTTCAACCCCGTCTCGTTCTACTTCTGCCTCGACGCCCAAGACCGTCCGCTCTGCGCTGTGGCCGAGGTCGGCAACACGTTCGGCGAGTTGAAACCCTTCCTGCTCGGCCCCGAGCACTTCGATGGCGAAGGCCGTTTCCGCCGCATCGTGCCGAAACACTTCTACGTCTCGCCCTTCTCCGCGCTGGACCTCGCCTTCGACTTCAAGCTCCGCGTCCCCGGCGAGCAGCTCGACATCCACATCGACGATCGCGAAGGCGGCCGCCCCGTCCTCCTCACCGCCCTCACCGGCCGCCGCGTCCCGCTCACCGACGCAAACCTCGCGCGCCTCACCCTCAAGTATCCGCTGATCACCCTCCGCGTCATCACGCTCATCCACTGGCACGCGTTGAAGCTCTGGTGGAAGAACGTCCCCTGGAATCGCAAGGCCGCGAACGCGCACCTCCAGCAAGGCGTGTTCAATCCGCATGAATCACTACGCAAGCGGCCATAAGCCATCCTTTCGCCGCCAGTTCTTGGCCTGCATCGGAAGGGATGCACTTTTACCCTCCCTTTACCTTCTCTCCGTTGCGCTTCGGCTGGTTCGGGCTACCATCTGCGCGCCAGCATGAGCACCAGCACGCACCTTCGGCCAAACGCCCACCGCACTCACGCCGCCGCGACCGCCCGTCCCGGCTTCTACCAGCGTGCCATCGAGGAGGCGCTGGCCAAGATGCCGCTGGGCTGCCTCGAAGCCACTTTGCCCGACGGCTCCGTCCGCCGCTTCGGCAATTCCCCAGAACCCACCGCCCGGCTCCGCATCCTGCGCTCCGGCTTCTTCAAGCGCTGTGTGCTCTTCGGTGACATCGGCCTCGGTGAGGCTTACGTGGACGGCGATTGGGACACGGATGATTTACCCGCAGTCATCGCGTGGTTCATCGAAAACGTCGAGCACGCACCCGGCATGTCAGGCTCCCAGCGCAGCCCGCTCGCGCTCAATTTCCTGCGCGGCGCGAACCGCGTGAAGCACCTGCTCCGCCCCAATTCGGTGAAGGTCAGCCGCCGCAACATCGCCGAGCATTACGACCTCGGGAACGACTTCTACCGCCTCTGGCTCGACCCCTCGATGACCTACTCCTGCGGTCTCTTCGTCTCGCCGGAGCTGACGCTGGAGCAGGCGCAGACCGCGAAGTATGACGCCCTGTGCCGCAACCTCCGGCTAAAGCCCACCGACCACCTGCTCGAAATCGGCTCCGGCTGGGGCGGCATGGCCTGTCACGCGGCAAAGAACTACGGCTGCCGTGTCACCACGTTGACCATCTCCGAGGCGCAGCTCGCCTGGTGCAAGGAACGCTTCGCCCGGGAAGGTGTCGCGGACCGCGTTGAAGTCCGGCTTCAGGACTACCGCCACACCACCGGCCAGTTTGATAAAATCGCCTCCATCGAGATGCTCGAAGCCGTCGGCGAACGCTACGTCGACGGCTACTTCGCCCAATGCGCGCGTCTCCTCAAACGCGACGGACTGCTCGCCCTTCAATACATCACCAGCCCGGACAGCCGCTACGATCAGTTCCGCAAGGGTGTGGACTGGATTCAAAAGCACATCTTCCCCGGCTCGCTGCTGATGTCCGTGGGCCGTGTCACGCAGGCGCTCCAGCGCGGCACGGACCTGCACCTGCACAACCTCCACGACATGGGCCACCACTACGTCCGCACGCTGCGCGAATGGCGCGCGCGCTTCAACGCGCATCACCCCGAACTGCGGAAACTCGACTTCGACGAAGCCTTCATTCGCAAGTGGAACTACTACCTCAGCTATTGCGAAGCCGCCTTCGCGCAGCGGAACATCTCTGTGGTTCAGGCCGTTTACACCCGGCCCAACAATCGCACGTTGATTTAGCGTCGGATGAAACCCGGATCGACCACCGCCCAGGAACCGTTGCTACGCTGCGGTTCAGTTTCAACTCACCCGAGTTTCTTCAGCGTCCAAATCCGTGGCTAGAATCTCCCCATGATCACGTCGTTTCGCTGCGCCGCCGCCTTCGTCCTCATCGCCATGCTTGCCGTGACAGGCTGGGCCAGTTCGGAAGTCGCGCTGTGGAAGACGCCGCGCGCAGTCGCCACTCACCCGTGGTTCATCGCCACGCTGTTCGACACCTATTTCGCCTTCCTGACCTTCTACGTCTGGCTCGCCTACAAGGAGACCGCGAACCTCGCCCGCGTCCTCTGGCTCCTCGCCATCCTCCTGCTCGGCAACATCGCGATGGCGATTTACCTGCTCCGTGAACTCTTCCGCCTGCCCGCGAACGCAACGATGGAAGACCTGCTGTTAAGGAGGAAGGTGTGAGCACCTCAATGCTTGAAAAGGGGCGTGCAGGGTGCCGGCGGCCAAGCGAGCCGAGCGATTGGAGCGCGCCATGACCGCGGCTCTCACGTTGATTGCGTCCGCCCTGGCGTTCGTTTTCGTCGAGATGACGTCGACGTGGCTGGTTGCTCGGAAGCTGCGGAACAACGGCATCGTGGACATCGTTTGGTCTTTTGGTTTCGGCCCACTTGCCTTGCTCTACATCTTCATGCGCCCGGTGGTGGGCTGTGAAGCTGGGGTGCCAACGCGCGCAATCGTTGTCTCGTTGATGGTTGCCATCTGGAGCTGGCGACTTGCTGACCATCTGGCTGTGCGAGTTCAATCGCACCACCCGGACGAAGACGTTCGTTACGCCAAACTGCGCCAAGAATGGGGTGATCAAACGGACAAGAGAATGTTTGGCTTCTTCCAACTCCAAGGCGCACTCCAAGTCGTCTTATCGCTTCCCGTCTTGCTCGTAATAATTGACGACACATGGGGCCTCGGCATCACCGGCTGCCTCGGACTCGCGCTCTGGGCAACCGGCCTCTTCGGCGAATCCCTCGCCGACCGCCAACTCGCCCGGTTCCGCGCGGACCCGGCGAACAAGGGCAAGGTCTGCCAGGCCGGCCTGTGGAACTACTCGCGACACCCGAACTACTTCTTCGAGTGGCTGGTGTGGGTGGGCTACGCCGTCTTCGCGCTCGGCTCGCCGTGGGGCTGGCTGGGCCTCATCGCGCCCGCGCTGATGCTGCATTTCCTCCTCAACGTTACCGGCATCCCCATGACCGAGGAGCTGTCCCTCAAGTCCAAGGGCGACGCCTACCGCGAATACCAGCGCACCACCAGCGCCTTCGTGCCGTGGTTCAAGAAAGCAACCACGGATGAACACGGATGAACACGGATGAACATGGATGCAGATACCAAGGTGCAAATTCCTTTCGCCTTCGCAGCAGAGTTGCCCCATCCGTGTGAATCCGTGTTCATCCGTGGTTGATAAATCCCCATGATTGACTCCCTCCTCGAACGCAATCTCCTACCCGACCCACTCCTCCGCTTCGGCATCCGACGCCTGCTGGCGCAGAGGTTGCGCGAGGAGGACAAGGGCAGCGCGGAGGCGCAGTTAGCGCATCTGCAGGCACTCGTCGCAGAGCTGCGGCGCTCGCCCATCGCCATCGAGACGGCGGCGGCGAATGAGCAGCATTACGAGGTGCCCACGCGCTTCTACCAGCTCTGCCTCGGGCCGCGCTTGAAATACAGCGGCGCGCTCTGGCCCGCCGGCGTCACCACGCTCGCCGAGGCCGAGGAGCGGATGCTCGCGCTCTACGCCGAGCGCGCCCAACTCGCCGACGGCCAGGACATCCTCGAACTCGGCTGCGGCTGGGGTTCGCTCTCGCTGTGGATGGCGGAGAAGTTTCCCAAAGCCCGCATCACCGGCGTCTCGAACTCACGGACGCAAAAGGAGTTCATTGACGCCGAGGCGGCCCGACGCGGGTTGAAGAATCTCCGCATCATCACCTGCGATATGAACCGCTTCGACATTGAGGCCGGCGGGTTCGACCGCGTCGTGTCCATTGAGATGTTCGAGCACATGAAAAACTACCAGCGGCTGCTCGCGAGCGTCGCGCGCTGGCTGCGGCCGGGCGGACAGCTCTTCGTCCACATCTTCACGCACAAGGAGTTTGCCTACCACTTCGTCGCGCGGGACGAGACGGATTGGATGGCGCGCTACTTCTTCACCGGCGGCATCATGCCCAGCGACGACCTGCTGCTCTATTTTCAGGACGACCTCCGCCTCGTGAACCACTGGCGCGTGAACGGCCAACATTACGAGAAGACCGCTAACGCTTGGCTTGCGAACATGGACGCGCACGAGTCGGAAATTCGCCGCATCTTCGCCGAGACTTACGGAGCCGGGAACGAAACGAAGTGGTGGGTTTACTGGCGGGTCTTCTACATGGCCTGCGCTGAACTGTGGGGTTATCGCGAGGGCAATGAGTGGCTCGTCTCACACTACTTGTTCCGCAAGTCGGGATAGCCAAGCGAAGGCAGTGGCGCTTCTTCCGAATTTCCAGTCAGGACGTCCGGAAAAGGAAAAACCTCACCGTGCCGCGTGGCAGGGTGAGGTTTTGGTAATTTTACGCCGAGTTTATTAACCCAGCCAAGCCGCTACACGGCCGGTTCTGCCTCGGGCTGAACCGGTTCAGCCGACTCGTCGGGTTTGGCCATCGGCGGCAGCACAGCGATAGAGTCGATGCGGAACTTGTGCTTCTGGCCGTGCAAATCGAATTCCACCTCGTCACCGACTTTGTGATTGAGCAGGGCTTGGCCGATGGGGCTGAGGTAGGCGATGATGCCGTTGTCCGGATCCGAGTCCCAAGCTCCCAGGACGGAAAACTCGATGGTCTTCTGGTTGACAAGATCTTGCACGGTGGCGCGGGTGCCGATGGTGACAGCATCAGCGCGGGCGTCTGCAAAGTCGGAGCCACGGGCTTTGGTAAGCTGGGCTTCCAGCTCAGACTTGCGGCGCATGAGCACCTTCTGCATTTCCTTGGCGGCCTTGTATTCGTGGTTCTCGCGAAGGTCGCCGTAACTGCGGGCCAGAGCGATGTCCTTGGAGTTGGCCGGAATGCGCTTCTTGACGAGGTCCTCGTATTCCAAGCGGCGGCGGTCGAGGCTTTCCCACGAAACGATGAGCGAGTGGTCCTGCTTGGTTTGCTCGCCGGTGATCAGCTCCTTGACCACGGGGAACACTTTCACAATCCGCGCGAGGAGGGAACGCCGGTCCATGTCGTCGAAGCTAGGCGAGAGCTGGAGCGCACGGGTGAGATCCTTGACGACCTCGATGTCAGCGGAGTTGATCAGTTCGGGGAGCAGCTCCGTGTCGGAAAGGATGAAGTCGCGGAGCTTGTTGGATTTCTTCTCGTTGAAGATGTCGCGTTCGATGGCGCTAACCATGGCGCGGAAGACTTCCGGTCCGAGGATGTCGGCGAAGGTGTCGGAGCGCTCCTTGGCGAGCCAGAGGAGCAGTTCGCTGCTGGCCTGATGCTGGCTGATGAGGCGGGTGAGCGTCTCCCGGAGCAAGTCGAGCCGGTTGTTCTGCATCAGCATCGTCGCGCATTCCCCGGCCAGCTTGGTGGGCGCGTTGTTCAGAATGGTGATGACGGCCTCATGCCAGAGCGTGGGCGCAGCCTTCTGGAACGCCTCGAGCGTCCGCCGATGCTTGGCGGCGGGCATGTGGTCCAGCAACTGGCCGAGCTTGAGGTTCTGGTTCCAGATGCTGTCCTCGGAGACTTCACCTTCGGTGGCAGGCAACCCTGCGGCGGTCCGCAACTCGTCCCGCAAGAAGATCGCCTCCAGCGCGAGCGCGGGCTGGGTGCGTTGATGGCTGGTGATTTCGGCATTCAGCGTGGCCACGGCATCGGTCACGGTAGCCTCCTTGTTTTGCAAGTCCTCCAAGTTCTTCAGGATCTCGGCGGCTTCAGCGAGGCGGGCCTTGAGGCCCTTTGCGGCCTTGAACTTGTCCATCACGCGCTGCTGGACGCTGGTTTCGTCGGCCTGATAGACGATGGGGTCGGTTTTCTTCAACGGCACGATGAAGTGGCCGTCCTTCTTCATCTCGCGCTTGGCGACTTCGAGCCACTTCTTCCAGTCTTCGGTGATTACTTCAGGAACGAGATCCTTTTGGATCTGGTCCAAGGTGGCACGCCCACCGTAGCTGTTGAGGACGAGCTTGATGACGCCGAGGTGATCGCGGGCAGCCATCTGGCGGAGGCCGTGCAGGTCGCCGGCCTTCTTGGCGAGGATGTGGTTCGCCGGAATGGGTTTCAGCGTGTCGGCGGCAAAGCCAAGATCCATCTTGTGGCCAGGGCGGCCTGCAAAATCGATGCTGAACTGGCAGAAGACGGTATCAACAGTGGTGATCCGACCAAAGCCCCAGCTCTTGTGTGAACAATAGCCCCCTTGGGAGAGCGCCAGCAGAGGTTCGATGTGCTTGCTGCCGATTTTTCCCGCGATGGCCAACTTTTCCAGTTCGTCTTTCATAGTTTCAAAAAACTCGCGCTGCGCGAATAGTCCGTCATTCTTAGGCCGTGCAGAAACGAAAACCAAGTGAAATTCCCGCTGAAGATGAAGGCGGCTCATTTACGCAGCCATTTAGCCCCCCGGACGGACGCCCAACCGCCGCCTCCCGCGAGGACTCCCGCCGCCGGCCCGGCGAACCGGTCAGCGGTGGCGCCGCCGAGCATTGGCAGTCCCGGCCGATGCCAGCGGAGGATCGGCCACCCCGTAAGTCTCATGAGCAAGATGAGGAACATTCCGCCACCCCGGCCGAACCAGCCCCCAATCCACACGCAGGGAAGTTCTACGAACAGTTCACGGGGAAGCGGAAGAGCCGGCCAGCCCCCAAACGAGCGGAAGAGCCGCTCCCCACGATGTCGGCCAGCGAGCGCGAACAGCGAATCCCCTCGTCATTCCGTGGCCCCAGGCCGGACGAACGCCGGGGTGCCGGGCCGTTTCAGCCCGACAACCGCCAGCCCTTCCGGCCGCAACCACCGCGAGAGGATATGCGCCCCTCTGACCGCCGGGATGAACGCCCTTCGTTTCGCCCCTCATCCGACGACCGAGGCCGCCAGCCACAGCAGCGGCCGGACTTTGCCCCCCGAAAGGAGCAACGCGAACCCTACCGGGAAGCTAGACCGCCCTTTCGCCCCCGCCCTTTCGCCGGTCCAAGCCAAGACGCGCCGCGTTCACCCCGACGCGAACAACTAGGCACCGGGTATGACCGGGGTAATTCCGACCGGAGAGATGAATCGCGCCACCGGGCGGACGAACAATACCGCCCCGCGCCACGCACTTATCCCGTGCGGCAAGATACGCGCCCCCCTGCCCCACGCGATGAACGGCCCGCGTTCCGCCCCGCGCCCGATGACGGCGACCGCCGGCCGCAGCAGCGACCGGACTTCGCACCCCGGCCGCAGCAACGCGAAGATTACCGAGATTCCCGCCCACCACCCTACCGGCCACGACCATTCTCAGGTCCGGACCAAGGACCACCGCGTTCGCCGATGCCAAGGCGCTCCGACAGCGGCTACGACCGCAGCGATGACGACCGCAGGGGGTATGCGCCGCGCCGCCCCGAACGCCCGGCCCCCCACCTGACCAAGCGCATCATCCGCATCGACGAAGCCACCGGCCAACCGCTCGTAGAGGAACGCCGGCCCGACGTGCCGCAAGCCGCGCTTTCGCCCGGCCGCGACGTGGCGACGCGGGTGCTGCTTCAGCGGCTACAGGGCGGAGTCTTTGTGGAGGATTTGCTCGACGAAGCGTGCGCCCAAGCTTCATTGCGTCCCGATGATCGCCGACTGGCGCAGGAGCTGGCCTATGGCAGCGTCCGTTGGCAGGGCGCGCTCGACTGGCTCATCGCCCGCAAGACCGATGGGCGCCAGCAACGTCCGCAAGTGCAGGTTTTCCTGCGGCTTGGGCTGTATCAACTGCTCATGCTGGACCGCATCCCGCCACATGCTGCGGTGTTTGAAACCGTGGAGCAGGCCAAGCGCCTTGGTTTCGCGCTCGAAGCCAACTTCATCAATGCCATTCTCCGGCGCTACGCTGCGGAACTGGCCCCCACCAAGGCCCTCCTGGAAGAATTAAAGGCGACGGAACCGCACCTGGGCTTCTCCCATCCGCAATGGCTCGTGGAACGGTGGACCCAGCGATGGGGAGCCGAGGACGCGCGACGGCTCATGGAGTGGAACAACACCCCGCCCCCCACCTGCGTGCGGGTCAACCGGCTCAAAGTCGAACCGCAGGAATTGCTCGACCGCTGGCGTCAAAAGGAACACGCCGAATACGACTTCCCGCGCGCCCCGTGGGTGGAGGAGAATCAAGTCTTCACCCTCAAGTCGCACCCCGCGCTCAACGCCATGGGCAGCTTCAAAGACGGCTGGTTTTACGTGCAAGACCCGAGCACGTTGCTGGCCGTGCATGCGCTGGACCCGTGGGCCGGCGAGAGCGTGCTCGACTTGTGCGCCGCGCCCGGTGGCAAGACCGCCTACATCGCACAGAAGATGGAAAACGACGGCGAACTGATCGCGTGCGATATCAGCGCTGACCGCCTCCAACTGGTCGCCGAGAACTGCCAGCGACTGGGCGTGACCTGCGTCCAGACCAGGGCGCTGGGCGACAATCCGCAAGCCGTGTTGGGCACGAAACAGTTCGACAAGATCCTCATTGATGCCCCCTGCTCGAACACCGGCGTGCTGCGCCGTCGGCTGGATCTGCGCTGGCGGTTGAAGCTCGAAGAGTTCGAGACGCTGCGCGACACCCAGTTGCGGTTGCTGCACCTCGCCGCCCCGCGGCTTAAGCCCGGTGGCACCTTGGTTTACAGCACCTGTAGTCTTGAGCCGGAAGAGAACCAGGAAGTGGTTGACCGCTTCCTGGCGGCCCACACCCACTTCCGGCTGGAATCCAGCCAGGAACTGATTCCCTTCAAAGACAGCGTGGATGGGGCTTTCGTTGCGAAATTCCGCCGCTGACTGATTTGGTCGGTCAGGAAAGTGGGGTCAGAAAACTTGGCAGCCTCCTGACCCCATTTTTCTGATGACCGTCGGCGAGCCGCCGCGCGCAGCGCGGGATGCTAATCGTCCTTCCCTGACTCCAGCTGGTCCAGTGGCACGAACAGCGGGTAGAGCTTCGCCTTGCTGCGCGGGCCTTCGCTCCGGCTCCGGAGGCCCGTGTTGTCCGGGGCAAACTCGCGGACGTAACGGCCCATGAGCACCTGATCATACTTGCCCGCGCTGCGCACGCCGACGGCGAGCCGAAGCCCGGCGAACCCGAGCTTCTTCTCCGTGACGGCTTCCAAGGCGCTTTGCCAGGCTTCGTCCGCGAGCCGATGACGCACGGCCGGGGGCAGGCTGTTCAACCCCGGCAACACGACGAGGAAGATGATGCGGTCCGCATGCAGCTCGCAGAACGTGCTGAACCGCACGTCGTCTGGCTTGATCGACAGCTGCTTGTTTTTGGCGGCGTCCGCCAAATAGGCCTCCCGAATCCGCTTGGAAAATTCATTCGCCACCTCCGTCGCCTTGGGGTCATTGCCAAACATCGCACTGGCCTTGGCTTCGGTAAGGTAGCGATTCGCCACCTCAAATTCCTTCGCCCCTGGACCCGGGGCCGGCTCACCCAGCTCACCTTGGGCAAACGCCCACCCCAGCCAGCCCAAGCCCAGCCAAAGCGCCAGCGAAAGGGCCGCCATCATTCCTCCCAAGCTCTGCATGAGCGGTCCCGGCGGCGTGGCGGCCCGATGACGCGCACAGGCCGCCGCCGCTCGGGCATGGCCCACGTGCCGGGTCAAAGTCTCCAAGGTTACATCGCGGCCGCCCCGGATGTTGTGGAGCATGGTGGAAATGGCCCACAGCGGCCCGGGAATCCCCCACCAGCCGAAAAAAAGGGACAGCAGTGAATAGCGGAAAGCCCGGCCAAACCCATCCTCTCCAGCCCGCACCAGAATGGGCGGGGAAGCCTGTTTAAATGAGACCAGCAGCGACCAGCAATACTTGTAAACGACGAACCGCCCACCAGCGATGACCTCGTTTTCTTCCTCAGTCAAAATCTCCTCGTCCAAGAAAGCATCATTCGCCCGCATGAAGGTGGTCTTGGATGGCGAGGATGCGCTCGGAGTCGAAACCGATGGTTCCGAAACTTCGGCTGCCGCTTGGTCACCCAGCGCTGCCCGTTGGGCTCGGGACTCAAGAAACCGGCTGACCGGCAGCCAATTGTGATCCCCCTCGGGACAAACCAGATCGCCGGCCCGCAATTCTCCTCCCGCCCACATCTGGTCCGCAGCACCGTCCGGGAAGGGCCCAAGCTTCTGTCCGCGACGCAACACAAAGAAGTTCATGATCAAATCCAAAGGGCCAAGATTCGGTTCCTACACTGCTGGCCAGCTACCCAACGGGGACGGCCGACCTTGGAAACTGAACGGTCAAAAGAAGCCAGACGACCGCCATAAATTCAATGCAAATAGCCACCCCAAACGCACGCCTGAATGCTTGGCGAAGGCTGCGGTTCCCCCTCTAATCCCGCGCATGAAACTCCGCATCGGATTTTTGGGGCTGGGAGCCAGGGGAATCCATCACCTCCGGCAGTTCCATCGCACGCTTGCAGCTCAGTCTGAGGCCGTCGCGCTCTGCGGTCGCGCGGCAGCCAATCTTCGACGTGCCCGCGAGGCTGCCCCCACGGCCCGCGTGTTCGATGATGGAGCCGAGTTGATTCACTCGGAGCTGGATGCCGTTTGCATTGCCACGCCCAATTTCACTCACGTCCCGCTGGCCTTGGAGGCGCTCAAGGCCGGCAAGCATCTCCTGTTGGAACAGCCTTGCGGCATCACCCGCGCCGAATGCCACCTACTCGCCAAGGCCGCCGCCCGCACGGACCGTGTGGTAATGCTGGGGCACGAACCGCGCTACTCCCCACTCTGCCAACACCTGAAAGCCCTCGTGGACGCCGGCGAAATCGGCCGCCCGCGTATGGTTTGGGCGCGGGAGTTTCGCGCCTCATGCCACCCAACCTCCGGCGACTGGGGCCTGGATGCGCGCCGCTCTGGCGGTTTGCTCGTAGCCAATAGTTGCTCCCATTTCGACCTCATGAACTGGTGGGTCGGGGCACGCCCCTTGCGGGTGACGGCGTTTGGCGGCAGAACCCGCTTGCCGGGAACCGCCGCCGCTCCACCGATTCACGACCATGCCACCGTCAGCTTCGACTACGACTCCGGCACGATTGGCACGCTACAGGTCTGCCAGTTCGCCGGCAACTTCCTCCACGAGGAAATGGAGCTAGGCATCGTTGGTGAGGGTGGCGCGCTACAAACGCGCTTTTCCTCCAGGGAAATTCTGCTATGGAAACGGGGTGCTAGAGTATCCGAACCGGCCGTTATCCGCCCCGCTGCCTCCGACAGCGGAGCAGCGGGAGGCCTGCACGCCGCATTCCTCGCTGCCGTGCGCGACGGCAAACCTCCGCCCACCACCGTCGCCGCTTGCCTAGACGGCACGCTGCTGGCAATCGCCGCTGAAGAGAGCCTCCAGCATGGACATACCGTGGAAGTTTGAGCAGCGCTCCCAAGCCGCAAATTAACCTCCGACGTTTCGCGTGGCTAATTCCCCGCTTGCTCCAGCCGGCGGCGAGCCAATCGGACAACATCGCCCTCCACTGGCACATGTGTCAGCCGACGATACAATTCGCGGGCTTCGGCACTTTTGTTCTCCCGCTGAAGCGCCTCCGCCCGTTGAAGCATCGCCGAGGCAGATTCCACCCACGGACGATGCTGCACCGCCTTGCGGGCTTGCGCAATTTCCACCGCATCCAGCCAGCCGCCAGACATGCCGGAAGCGAGCAGATTCGTGGCGTTCTGCCGATGTGCCAGCGTAAGCGCGTGGCCCAGTTCGTGCGCCGTCACGCGCGGCAGTGGTTCATCCAAGCCGCCCTCGACTGGCCTAAGCCTGGCGGTGTCCTTCACGAAGATTCCTTGGGCGTTGAAGTAAATCCCGTTGGGCTGGATTTGCCGGAGATAGAAAACGTGAAAGCAATTCGTGGCCAATGAATCCTTCGGCCGGAGGGCCAGCAACGCCGTGCGCTCATCCTCCTTCGCGCGCTTCAAGTAATCCGAGGTGTTCTGCGCCGGCTCGGTGAGGAGTGACTCCAGATAAAAGGTGATGCCCGCCTGAGCCCAAACGCGGTTGACCTTGCCCAAGATGCGGACAACATCGTTGCTGGTCAGCCGGGTGTGAATCGCCGGTTCATTCGTGGCCGTGAGCAAATGCACGCGCAACGGGGCGAGGAGAAAATCTGCGGCGACGAAACCGTTGGTGCTTTCCTGAGCACCAGCGCGGTTCAGCATCAGCAGGGCCAACACGCCGACCACCAAGGCATTGGGAACCAGACGCGCGGCGCGGTGAAGGCAGGGCAAATTCATGGCCATTACCCCATCGACGAGGAGCCAGCGCCCGGCGTGTCCGTTGGCGCAAACGGGGGCGAGGGCGGCGGCGCAGATCGTCCGCCGGGCAAGCGGGCTTTGCACCAAGCCGCGAGCTCCCAAGGCCAGTTCTTGTTCATGCAGGGCCTTTCCACCAGCGCGTAAAAAATGATGCTGGGCACCAGAATGAGCGGTAGCATGATGGCGATTTGGAGGAACAGGTTGGGCAGGTAATAGTCGGAGACAGCCAGACGTTTGGACACCTTGATCACGCCGGAGACGATGGGCAGATGAATCAAATAGATGGTGTAGCACATGCCCCCCAAAGTGGCGATCACCGGGTCATTGAGCAGTCGCCGCAGGCAGGTCCCGCGCATCGCGCCGAGATAGAACAGCCCGATCGAAAGAGGAAACCAGAGCCAGCCCATGGCCTTGTCAGCATAGGCAAACGGCGTGGCGCAGCAGCCAAAGAGCCCCAGCAAATCCCACAGCACCGGATTGACCTCCAGCGCGACGGGCCGGGTGATGAACAAGTCTGCGAGCACGAAGCCGATGAGGAAGAAGTGCAGGTGGCCAATCAGATAGAGGTCCGGCTGCGCAACGCCCTGCTTCATCCAAAAACTCGGCATCGCCCACGCCAGCAATAGGATGGCCACGCCTAAGGCCACGCGCCGGGCCACCGTCGGCAGGCGAAAAACCAACGCCAGCGCCGGCACGCAAATGTAGAACTGAACCTCGATTTCCAGCGACCAAGCGACGCCATTGATCGTGCTGTGATGCTGGTAAATCAGGTTGTGAAGATAGGCGATGGTCGCTCCCAGATGCCGGGTTAATTCGCCCAAGGGAACGCCGCCCTTGATCACATGCAGGACGAACGCCACCAGCATCGCCGCAATGAAGGGCGGCTCCAGTCGGGTCAACCGGCGGAGGAAGTATTGGCGCAGCGACACCTCACGGCCGGTGGCCAGATGGTATTCCGCAAAGGGCAAGGCGAGGATGAACCCGCTAATTGCAAAGAAGAGCGGCACACCCAGATTCCCCAAATCAAGCAACCATCCCCAGAAACTCCCAAACGGACTGTCCACATGCCTGACCGAGACGGCTGAGTAGTGATGGATATGCATCAGCACCACCCAAGCAATCGCCACGAAGCGGAGGCCATCCAGCTCGCCCATGTAGCGGCCCGAGGTCGTGATACGTCGGAGGCGCAGGGCAATACGATCGAGCGGACCGGGAGTGGTTGAAGCCTGCGGCATAAAGCGTGGGGCGGGTTCTCGCATGCGGCTCCCCTAGCTGGCAAGCCCGCGCTTGCTTGCTGTATGGCCGTCATCTCTTGGATTGCGACCCGCCGCCAGCGCCCGCTAGCTTTGCCGCCGCACACGCATGAATCCCTATCTGCACTTCGTCTCCGAATACGCGCGCTTCGCCCGCGAGGGTAAACACTGGCCGCTCGGCGGTTTTCCACCCTGCCCCCGCCCTGCCCTCCCGGCGGACGCACCCGTCGCCCTCATCTTCTCTCCGCATCCCGACGATGAAGTCATCATCGGCGGCTGGGCGCTCCGTCTCCTGCGCGAAGCTGGCTGGAGGATCATCAATGTGGCCGTCACTCAGGGCAGCAACAAGGCTCGGCAGGCGGGCCGCTGGGAGGAGTTGAAGAACTGCTGCGAGTGCATCGGATTCCAATTGGTGCAGACGCAGCCCGGCGGACTGGAAAAAGTGAATCGTGCCACCCGCGAGAACGGCCCGGCGCACTGGACGGCTTCCGTGAAAATCATCGCGCAACTGCTGGCCCAGCACCGGCCAAGGGCCATTTTCTTTCCCCACGAACTGGACTGGAACAGCTCGCATATCGGCACCCATCACCTCGTGCTGGACGCCTTGCGCACACTGCCGCCGGACTTTCACACGCATGCAATCGAAACGGAGTTCTGGGGACAAATGCCCTCGCCCAACTGCATGGTGGAGCTCGGCCCGACAGATCTGGCCGACTTGATCACCGCACTGACCTTCCACGTCGGTGAAGTGCAGCGGAATCCCTATCACCTCACCCTGCCCGCGTGGATGGTGGACAACGTGCGCCGGGGTGGTGAACTGGTCGGTGGCCAGGGCGGCGCGGCTCCGAACTTCACCTTTGCCACCCTCTACCGGCTACGGCGATGGAACGGCCAGGGCTTGGAAGCCGCATTCCCGGAGGGGCGGACGCTGGCCTGCGGTGAGAATCCCGCAGCATGGCTTCCGGCCTTCTAGCCGGCGCTTCTGCTAGGGTTTGGCCCCTGCGGCCTTGATCATCTCGGTCACAAGTTCGTCGGACTTCCATTCGTTGCCGATGAAGATCTTTTGCACCCGACCGACCGCATCGATCACCACGGTCCGCAGGTTGTGATTGAACTGAATGCTCCCCGGATCGCGTGCAAAGGCCAGGCCGAAGCGCTCCGTGATGTCGTCGATCTCGATCAGCGCGCCCGTCGCGAAAGTCCACCGGGACAAGTCCGCCGCCTGCGTCGCCTCCAGCCCCTTGGCGTAGTTGCGCAAGGTCGCCGGCGTGTCGTGCTCCACATCGAAGGACAGGGAGAGGAAATGATAGTTCGTCGGCCCCGCCGGACGGGCCTTGAGCTGCTTCATGGCCGTGGTGAAGTTCCTGCTCATGCGCGGACAGAAATCCGGCAGCGGACACCGCGTGAAGATGAA
>CAMCFN010000054.1 GCA_945874145.1 Akkermansia muciniphila | reverse complement strand
TGGCGGAATCGTTGCAGCGGCGAGACGATCTTGAGCGACCGGGCCCGGCCCGTGCTGGCTTCGAGGAAACCCTTCTGGCGGATGAGCCGCAGGTGTTCAGCCACCGTGTTCAGGCTACGGAAACCGAAGTGCCGGGCGATTTCGGCCAGTGTGGGTGCGTTGCCGGCTTGCTCCTGCTCCCGGCGGATGTGATCGAGGATTTGCTGCTGGCGGCGCGTGAGATCTGTCATACTGAATGCAATTACAGTATTAACGCGTGTGCCGCCGTCAATGGGGAGTTGTTCACAGGCACCGCACAGGTTAAAGCATGACGGAAGCATCCTGACCGGCGCGGGGCACGGCGCGGCGGAGTCGCCCTACGGACGGCGGCGGTGCGCGGAGTTTTTTGTGCGGCACCTGCGAGGCGCAGCGTCGGAGCTGCGATGACTTGAGACGACTCACCTTGACACTGCTAATCGCAGCCAAGGCAAGACCGGCTGGAGTCCATGCCGGGCAGCGAGAGTTGTAAGAATTTGACTGGCGCACCAACAGGTCCGGGCAAAAAGAAGCGACTTTGTTCGAGGCCATCCGATGGCGGCGTGACTTATCCCCGACTTCGACACATCCTGCCACCGTCACCGCTCGGTATCAGACTCGAACCACCAACCGCATGATAAGGCTCCAAACCCTCGCCTTTGTAGGAGCGCTGCTGGCGACACTTGTCGGGGCAACTCCCCGTGCTCTGGCGACGGACTACTTCGTCACCAAGACGGGCCGAGATGCCAACGACGGAACCTCGCGGACCGCAGCATTCGCGACTATCCAACACGGCGTCAACGCGCTTCAGCCGGGAGACACGCTCACCATCAGGCCGGGCGAATACCACGAGGCCGTGAAGCGGGTGGACCTCGGCAGTCCGGACCGCGACACCGTCATCCGGGCGGAGGTCGCGGGCACCGTGACCTTGCGCGGTGACGTGCCGGCCCCGGTGTTCCAGCCGCTGGCGGGGCACCGGTTTGTCTTCGTCGCGGACTTTCCTTTCGCGGGCGAGATGCCGGCGGTGAACGAGCTCGACACGTTGAACATCCTCAAGCGCATGCCCAACGCGGCCGAGCTAGAGTTCGTCCCCGGCACGTTCTTCCACGACGCCCGTGCGGGGAAACTCTACGTGTCCACCTCGGACATGAGGCCGGCCTCTGCCCATCACTACAGCGTCTCCGTGTTGCCGACGCACGGCCTGCAACTCGTGCGCCCGCGCCGCGTGGTGATCGAGGGGCTCAACGCGACCGGCTACAGCGCGATGGGGCTGCTGCATTACCGCGAGGAAACGGCGGGCGGGGTTTGGGGAATGTTCCTCGTGAACGGGAAGGGCTGCGTGATCCGGGATTGCCAGGCTTACTTGAACAGTTGGGGCATCGGCCTGCACTCGGGCGCGGCCGGGAGCGGCGACAATGTCATCGAGCGCTGCGTCGCGTGGGCGAACAAGTCGTCCTTCGCCAACGGCGACATGGGCGGCATCACGGTCTTCGGTGCGCGGCGCGACGTGATCCGCGACTCGACGGCGTTTCTGAACGGGATGTATGGCATCAACATCTATGGCACCGGCGGCGCTCCCCCCAACGGGAACGACGGCGGCAACGACCCGACGAACCGCAGCCGGCTGATCAACAACCTGACCTGGGGCAACGAGTCGGCGGATCTCAAGATCAAGACGGGCTACGAGTATTTCCACGTCGCGGAGAGCTGCGTGTCCACGGGCCACTGGAGCCTGGTAAACGTCACGCGCGGCCTGCTCGGACGCGAAGGCAGCGCGAGCAAGGAGCGGTCGGGCGACAGCATCAGCCTGAGCCACGAGCCCGCGCTGGACTGGCAGCGCGAATTCGCCGACCCCGCGCATCACGACTACCGCCTCCAAGGCACGTCGCGCTTTCGGGGCACGGGTCCGGGCGGCAGCGATCGGGGGCCATTCGCCTTTGCCACGAACATCTTTTACGTCCGGCTCGACGGCGACGACCAGAGCGACGGGCTTTCGGTGGCGAAGGCCTGGAAGACCTTGAGCCACGCGGCTAGCCGCTTGCGTCCGGGCGACACGCTCTACGTGGAGCCGGGCAACTACGGGGGCGGGTTCGAGTTGCGGGCTCAAGGAGCGGGCGGCCAGCCGATCCGCATCCGAGGGCGCGGCACGGGCGCGGTCGTCATGGGCGGCGCGGTGCGCTTTGAGAACTGCCAGCAGGTCAACCTCGAGCGGCTGCATTTCCGCGCTCCAGTGAGCGTGGTCGGCGGCGCGGGCATTGGCCTGAGACAATGCACCTTTAGTGCTGCCGACATTTCCGTGGCCGCGAGTGGAGTGCGCGGTCTGAAAGTCTCGCACTGCCTGTTCACGGGCTTTCAGCACGCGGCGCTGAACCTAGGCGACGCGTCGGCTGCCGAGTTGAGCGGCAACTTGTTCGACAACGCCAAAGGCGTCGCGGTGCGGATGGCCAGCGATCAAGCCGTGCGCTACTCCGACTACAACAGTTACCGCCTCGCGAACGCGACATGGGAAGTCGGCGGCAAGCTGCGGAGCCTCGGCGAAGTGCAGCGAGCCCACGACCTGCATTCGCGCGAGCTGGTGCCGGAGGTGGTCGTGGAAGCAGGCCTGCCGCGCTTGGCCAACGCCGCGCGCTTCGCCGCCGGTGGGCCGCTGGGCAAGCCGTTCGGCCCGTATCGCGACCAGCCGCGCGCCAGCGAACTCCGGCTCGTGGCCGGGCCGACGCTTCACTCGGTCAGCGCGACCACGGCCAATCTGGAGTGGCACACCTCGTTGCCTGCCACCTGCCACTTGGGCTGGGGCGAGACGCCCGCGTGCGAGCGCTCGGCGAGTTTCAACGTCAACTGCTTCGGGACTTACAGTCTCACGGGTTTGACGCCGGGCCAGCGCTACTACTTTCGCATCCGGAGCATCGAGTCGCCCAAGGACATGGTGCCGCCGCGCGATGAGAAACCCATCGCACTCGCTGCCGAGCCGCTTGCCTTCACCACCCTGAAACAGAACCCCGCGCCCGCGACCTATTTCGTGGCCACCGACGGGGACGACTCGCGCTCGGGGCTGGGCCGGACCAACGCCTGGAAGACCATCCGCCACGCCGCCGCGCAGGTGAACGCCGGCGACACAGTGCTGATTGCCGGGGGCAAATACTCCGAACGCGTCCGCGTTCGCGCCACGGGCGAGCAGGACTTGCCCATCACATTCCGGTCGCTGCCCGGAGAGCGCGTGGACTTGGACGGGCAGGAGATGGTGCTGCCGAATGCCTTCATCGTCGGCGGCAAGCGGCACCTGCGCTTCGATGGGTTCTACCTCGCGCGGTTCAACCTGTTTCCGAACGAAGGCTGGAACCTCCAGACCAGCGGCGAGTTTCATCTCTACAGCAGCAAGGACATTCAGATCACGCGCTGCTTCTCCGAAGGGCGCGGCGGCTACTCGGCCACCCCGGTAACCGCGCTCTTCGTGGAGGACCTGCTCATCAAGAACTGCGTGAACACCTACAAATTCGGCGGAATGTATTTCTGGCGCTGCCCGAACTTGGTGATTCAAAACACCGTCTTCGCCGAGCCGATGATCATGGCCTTCGTCCTGCGGAATGACAAAACGCAGCCGTCCACCATGGAGAACTGCATCTTCACCGACATGCTGGAGAAGAAGGCCCGGCTGAACATCGGTGTGCTCTGCTGCGATGGCGAAACCGCCGCGTTCCGGCACCGGAACAACTGCTATTTCCTGCGGGATTGCATCCCGGTCGAAGAGCGGGCGCTCAACGGGAACAAGCCGGCCAGCCAGCTCAGCCATTACATCCTCGATCCGCTCTTCGCCGATCCGCTCTTCGCGGGCGATCCCGGAAAGCCGGGTAATCCGAAGGACAAGCGCGGATTTGCCCCGGACCGGATGATGGAGCCGGGGCTCAAGCTGGATTTCGACTCGTTCCTCGCCACGAATCCCGACTTGGTCAAGCGCGGCATCGGTTTGCAGCGCGAGGCATTCAAGGACTTGCTGCGAACGCCGCCCGTGCGCGCGACATCGGAACCCTTGCAGAAATGACTTCCAAAACGACTTCTTCCACCCCACTCCGGCTCATGCTCGGTGCGCTCTTGCTGGCTGGCTCCCTCCGCGCCGCCGAGCCGCAGCTCGTCGCGCCGGACCGCACCAAGCAACTTGTGCTGGACCCGCGCGTCATCCAGTCGGTCACGGATGCCAAGCTTACGCTCGGGACGGTGGAGAAAGAGGCGCGCAATCCTCTCTTCCACGCCGACCAGCCGTGGGAAAACGCGCTCAACAACCTTTACCCGAATGTGCTCTGGGACGCAGACGCGCAGCGCTTCAAGCTCTGGTATAAGTGCGTGCTCACCGACAAGGAAGTCATCGCGAAGCTGACTGACCCGGTGACGATTCACGACCAGGGCTGGTTCCTGCTCTACGCCACCTCGCGCGATGGGCTGGCGTGGGAGAAGCCGGCGGTCGGGCAGTTCGGGTTTGATGGTTCACGCGCGAACAACGCCGTGGCCCGCGACACCCCGAACGTCGGCGTCTTCCGCGATCCGCACGACCCCGACACGGCGCGGCGCTTCAAGATGGTTTACGACGTGGGCCTCGGGAAGCCGCGCGTGCGCTTCTCGCCGGACGGCGTGAAGTGGAGCGACCCGCTGGAGCCGAAAGGCTTCGCCGGCTACCACTGCGACACCCACAACAACGCGTTCTGGGATGAGCGCTCTGGGAAGTATGTCTGGTTCACCAAGGCCTTCCTCGGCGAGCGGCTCGTCGCGCGCTTCGAGAGCACGGACTTTGTGAACTGGCAATCCAGCGGCGTGGTGCTGCGCTCGACGGTGGCCGAGGGCCGGACGCACCAGACGTATTGCCTGCCGGTCTTCGCCTACGCGAACGGCTACCTCGGTTTCGTGATGATGTATCACGTCGGCACGGACCGCGCGGTGGATTGCGAACTCGCGTGGAGTCCCGACACGGTGAACTGGACGCGGCTTGCGCCCGGCACGCCGTTCATCCCGCGCGGACTCAAGGGCAGCTACGACGGCGCGTGCATCTACGCGCCGTCCGGTCCGGCCATCGCGCAGGACGGCAAGCTGCTCATCTTCTACGGCGGCGATTTCTTCCCGCACCAAGGCTGGAAGCGTCATTGCTTGCCCTGCCTCGCCCGTGTCCGCGTGGACGGGTTCGCGGGCTACGAACCGAGCGCAGCCGACATCGAGGCGACCCTCGTCACTCAGCCACTGCTCGTCACCGGTCCCATTCAGGTCAGTGCGGACGTGCGCGGCTCGCTGCGTGTGAGCGTGGTGGATGAAGCGGGCTTCACGAACGCGGTGGTGAGCGGAGACGTGACCGATGGCGAGGTGAAGTGGCCTGGTCGCGACGTGGCGGCGCTGCGCGGGAAAATGGTGCGGCTCAAGTTCACGCTGCGCGATGCGAAGCTCTATGCGTTTCGTGGCTTGGAGCTGGTGCCCGCACCGGTCGCGAGCACGGGCGTGCGGAAGTTCACCACGCCACTCGAGGTCAGCCTGAGTTTCCCCGGCCTGGCCACCGGAGCGTTGCTCCGGCACACGACCGACGGTTCCGAGCCGACCGCCAGCTCGCCTGTCGTGCGTGGGCCGCTGCGGCTGGCGCAGACCACCCGTGTGCGTGCGCGGGCGTTCCTGCCCGGCGTGACGGGCGGTGGACCGGAGTTCGACGCCGTCTTCACCCGCCGCGAGCCGCGCAACGTCACCTGGCCAACGCCCGTGACGCAGACCTACTCGTTCGACCAGTCCAAGGCCGGCTGGCGCGGTGCGGACAAGCTGGAGCATCGCGCGGTCGGCGGGGTGGCCGGCGGCCATGTCACCGTTTCGCGCGGCGGTGGCTTGCGCCCCTTTGCGTTTCTGCCGCACAACGCTACCAACGGGCTTGCGGACGACTGGCCGGTGAAGTTCGCCGGTGAGGGAGTGAACGTCACCTTTTACACGCGCTGTGGCCAGCCGGGCGGGAGCTTTCAGTTGGAGCTCTTCGCTGGGGATATCGCTCAGTGGACCTACGCCCGGCTGCCCAAGTTCACCACGACGTGGCAGCGCGTGGCCGTGCCGGTGCGCTGGGACTGGAACGACGCCGAGGCCGAAGCCGCCGGTTGGGTGCGCGGCCTCGCGGCGTTTTCGTGGCGCGACACGCTCACGCATCTGGGCAAGGTCGTGGTCGCCGCAGGTCCAGGCGGCAGCGCGGCTTTCGACCTCGACGAGTTCACCGTCACCGCGTTCGCGGATTGATTTCGCAGCCGCCCTTTGGAGGTTAAGCGCCGGCCAAAGATTTAGCCTGGGCCGTGGTCGGCCCCCTTGCTGGGGACATCGTTCTGCGCCCCTGAAGCCAACGTCCGCCACCGGCCTCACTCACGCGAGCAATTCCTTGATCACGCCACTGCTATCGCCGTGGCGCTCGGCTTGGATGCCGAGGCCGTGGAGCAGGGTGAGCCAGGCGTTGCACAGCGGGGTGTCTTTCGACACGACGAGGTTGTGCCCGAGCTTGATGTCCGCGCCTCCGCCCGTGAGGAGCGTCGGGCAGTTGTCGAGGTTGTGCTCCGTGCGGATGTTGCTCCCGTAAGCGAGCGCGACGTGGTCGAAAAGCCGCGTGCCGTCGGCTTCCTTCGTGGCTTTGAGCTTGTCGATGAGCCCGGCGAGCAGCTCGCTCTGGGCAAGGTCGCGCTGCTGTGAGGCTTCCTGCTTTTCTCCCAGCGTGGAGTGGTAGTGGCTCATGTCGTGCGGGTGGACCTTGAGGCCTAGGCTGGTGAGCAGGGTGTTCACGGGCTGCCGGTAGGTGAGCACGCGGGTGCTGTCGGTCTGGAGGGCCGCAATGATGATGTCATACATCAGTTTGATTTCCTCCCGTCCAGCGAGGCCCAGCGGCGGCTCGGGGAGCGGAGCCTTGGGCTGCGGCACGCCAATCCACTGCTCGTCCTTGCTCAGGCGCGTCTCGATGTCGCGGATGCCTTGGAAGTATTCGTCGAGCTTGGCGGCATCGGTTTTGCTCAAGCCGCGTTTCATGGCGTTGGCATTTTCTCGCACGGTGTCGAGCACGCTGCGCTTCTGGGCGAGCATGGCCTTCTGCTGCTCGATGGGCGTGGTGTCCTTGGAGAAAAGCCGATGGAACGCCTCCACGGGGCCTTTGTGTCCGCCGATGGGCTTGCCGCTGACATCCCACGCCATGGAAAGACCCGGGCCGTGACCGGACATGTCACCACCTTCGCTGCCATTGAGTTGCAGCGAGGCAAAGCGCGTGTGCAGGCCGAACTTCGCGGCCGCGACCTGGTCGGCCGAGATGCTGTTATGAAAGCTCTGGCCGGCTTGCGCATAACGATTCGCGCCCGTGAGCCACATGGTGCTGCCCCAGTGGCCCTCGTTGCTGTATTTGTTCCACAAGCCCTGCACGACGGTGAAATCCGCCTTATGCCGCGCGAGCGGTTTGAGACCCAGGGGTAGGGTGTAATCGGTGCCCGGCTGTTTGAGGTCGGGAAACCAGGTCTCGTTGGTGATGCCCCAGCCGAAGCCGAGGAAGATGAGCCGCTTCGGCAGGCTGGCCGGCGCCGCAGCGGAGGCAAAGCGCCGGAAGCCCAGCGATTCGAGGGCCGGCAGCGCGATGAGCGCAGTGCTGGAGCGGAGGAAACGGCGGCGGGTGGAGGGTGTGTTCATAGGCTTGTCGCTCGTGGATTACTTCGTGTGAAACTCTTGGCTGCGGACCAGCGCGTGGATGAACTCGCGCAGGGCGAGGTCTTTCTGCCCCGCTTGCAGCAGCATATCAGCGACGAGTGGTTCGTCGCGGAAGCCCAACGGCCGGCCGAGGGCATACTCGATGAGCGCCTCGCTAAACCCGCGCGCGAAGGCGTCGGACTTGGAGGCGATGATGTCGCGCAGGCCGAAGTAATCCTTGAACGCGGGGCCTTTGTGGAAAGCGGCGGCGGCTTCGATGGTCCACGTCTTCATTGTCTTGGGATCGGGCTTTCCCTTCGCGTCGGTGGCCTGATAGCTATCCTCGGTGCGCCATTGACCGGCCGCGTCGAAGTTCTCCAGGCCGAACCCGATGGGGTCGATCTTGCGATGGCAGCTCGCACATTGCGGGTCTTCCTGGTGCGCGAGCAACCGCTCGTGGGTGGTGAGCACCTTGCCGGCGAGGCGGGTGATCGCCGGCACATTCGCCGGCGCGGGCGGCGGCGGATCGTGGAGCAGCTTGCGCAGCACCCACGCGCCGCGCTCGACCGGGCTGGTGCGCTCACCGTTGCCGCCCATGAAGTGGATCGCCGCCATGCCGAGCAGGCCGCCGCGCGGCGAGTCTTTGGGCAGCGACACCTTTTCATAGCCCTCGCCCTGCACGCCGGGGATGCCGTAGTAGTGCGCGAGCACGCGATTGATCACCACGTAGTCGGACTTCAGAAGATCGCGCAGGCTCGCGTTGTGCCGGAACTGGTGTTCGATGGTGGCGTAGATTTCGCCCTTGGCCGCGACCTTCGTGCCGTCGTCGAAGCGCGGATACAGCGCGCGATTGATCTGGAAGAAGTCGATGCGATCCAGGCCGAGCCATTGATGGATGAACGCACCGGCGAAGCCCACTGAACGCGGATCATCGAGCAGCCGCTCCGTCTGTTTGGCGAGCACCTCGGGCTTCATCAAACCACCGGAGTTCGCGAGCTCCCGCAGCGTCGCATCCGGCGGAGCGGCCCACAGGAAATACGCTAGCCGCGTGGCGAGTTCCGCGCCCGTCAACGGCCGGCGCTTGCCGTCCGTCGCTGGCTCGGCGAGGTAGAGAAACATCGGCGAGGTGAGCACGACCGAGAGCGTCTCCCGCAGCGCCGCGCTGGGTTTGTCGCCCGCTTTCCGCCGCACTCCGTAGAGACTGAGCAAGCGATCGACATAGCCTTCAGGCGGTGCCGTGCCTCGGAACGCCTCCGTGGCGAACCGCTCCAGTGCCGCACGCAGTTCAGGCGTGGAAGGAGCCGGTGATTTGTCATCGAGCGGGATGCCCAGCGCCGCGATGCCCGGCGGCTTGGGCTTGGTCGCATTCGGCTTGCGCTCGACTTCGATCCAGTCAACCCACAGCGCCACCTCCGGGCCGATGCCGTTGCGCTTCACCGCCTCGGCACGTTTGCGCCCGCCCTCCTCGTTCGTGTCCCAACTGCCCTTCTCGCGAATGAACAACGTGCGGTTCTCCCGCTCCGCGTTGCCGCGGCTCAACGTCAGCGGAATCTCGATCACCTGTGGCGCCTCCAGCGTGCCCGTGATTTCACGCGTGTGCATGACCCGCCCTGTGCGTGCGTGAATGCCGAAGTCCAGGAACCGCCGTTCGGGAGGGGAATCCTTGGCCGCTGCCGCACGAATCCGCACGACGTATTCGCCCACCGGCCAATCGAACGGCACGAGCAGTTCGATGTAGTTCACGTTCAACTCGGCGGGATGCCGCGTCTGCGTGCCTAGATAAGCTCCTTTATCCACGGCGGGCTGTTGGAGGTAATACTGGTGATACTTCAGCCACCCTGCGCCCAACGAATCGTTGGCCAAGTCGGCGTCGTTCTCGCCCTTCTTGTCGAAGCCAAACGACCTCGGCGACGGCGCGCCGGGGATCTTCTCCCAGGACCGACGGAAGATCGCGTCGTTCTTCGACTCCGCCTTGAGCTGGGCGACGATCTCCTTGTTTTCGGGCCGCGCCGCCGCTTCCTGCACCGCCTTCACCCAACGTTGCGCCCGCTCCCGAGCATCAATTTGATGCGCCACAAACTTGGTGACGATGGGCGTCGTTGTCTCAGCTTCGTAATGCAACTTCTTTTCCACGTTCGCCGCCGCCTGCCACGCGAACGCCTCTTGGAGCGCCTCCCGTCCGAGCGCCTGATACTGCTCAAACTGGTTGCCTGACATGAACAAGTTCGCCCCCACGGTATCGAAGCCGCCCGAGCCGCTGTCTGTCGGCAGCTCGCTCACATTGATCTCCACCCCGAGCAATTCACGCAGCGTGTTCCGGTATTCGCGGCGGTTCAGCCGCCGCATCGTGATGACGCCGTTTTGGTCGCCGAGACTGCGCCGCGCCGCGACCATCACGTTCGCCAACTCATCGAGAAAATCCGCCTTCTCTGCGCGGGTCGGCTGCTTCTCGTCCTCCGGCGGCATCTCGCCCGAGTTCAGGGAATTGAGCACCTTCTGCCACTTCTCGGCGGTCTCGAGATTCGTCATCGTGAACGACAGATCGTCCACGCGGAACTTGCCCTTCGGCTTCTCCGCCCCGTGGCATTTCAGGCAGTAGGTTTGAAACAGCGGCCGGTGCCGTTCCTGCATCATGGCGTGTGGCGCGTCGTCAGCCGCGTGAGCGGAGGTGGCGGCGAGCAGGAGGCTCGTGAGAATGCGGCGGATGTGCTTCATGCCAAGTTGTGTCGCGTGGGGCACACACTGCCAGAAGCGAGGCCACCTTGCCATGACGCTTTCGAGGTTGAACAAGCCCGGTTCGAGAATCTGCGAGGGGCCCATTCGCAGCAGCGGTGAGGCTGGGACAAACGAGCGCTCTACCGCGCCTCTCCGCGCGCGCGGTTGACCGGCAGTTCACCACGCGGTGTAACCCGACAGTGACTTCCGCGTGGTGCAGTCCGTGGGGTCCACACCCCATGGCGCGTCGATGCTCCCGTGTCATCTTCAGTTATCGCCTCGAACATCGGGGAACGCTCGGTCGCACGGACGCGGGTTGAGCCGGTTGAACATTTCGAGCGCGCGGGCGACGGGATGGCAGTCTGATCGCTTCATCATGAAGAAGATGCAGTCCTCAAGAACGTCGCGGGTTCTGGCGGATGCTTTCCGCTCGTGGAACGCCAAGGATCCGTTTCGGGAAAGCGCTGTGATTGCCTACTACGCCATCTTCTCGCTGCCGGGCATCATGGTGCTCGTCGTCACCCTGGCCGGTTACTTCTTTGGCCATGATGCGGCCGGTGCGCATCTGCACGCGCAGCTCGTCGGAGCCATGGGGAGCGACACGGCTGACCAGATCCAGGCAATGGTGATCGAAGCCAGCCGGAGCAAAGCTTCTCCCTGGGCCACCAGCATCGGGCTGGTCACCATCCTGGTGGGTGCCACCGGGGTGTTCGTCCAGTTGCAGAAATCCCTGAACAGCATCTGGGAGGTGAAAGCTCAGCCTTCCAAAAGCGGCGTCTGGACCTATCTCAAAGCCCGCTTCTTCTCCTTCGGTCTGATCATCTCCATTGCCTTCCTGCTCTTGGTGTCCCTGGTGATCACGTCCGTCTTGGCGGCCATGAGCAAATGGATCGCGGCGCATTGGCCGGAGTATATCATGTTCCTGTTTCAAACCGTCAACGTGCTGGTCTCACTCGCCATCGTTTCCGCGCTGTTTGCCATGATGTTCAAGATCCTGCCTGATGCCAGAATCAGATGGCGCTATGTCTGGGCTGGGGCATTTCTCACCGGCTTGCTGTTTGAAGTCGGGAAACTCGGCTTGGGATTATACTTTGGCAAGGCCCAGCCCGGGTCGGGTTACGGAGCAGCCGGCTCAGTGATCCTCATCCTGCTCTGGGTCTCCTATTCGTCCATGATTGTCTTCTACGGTGCTGAATTCACCAAGGCCTATGCGGACCACTGCCACGGTGCCGTGGCGGCGGGTGACAATGCGGTCAAGGATCTTGGACCGGGACCCTAATCTCCACGCAATTCCCCAATGGGATCACCCCCCTTTGCGCGCAATGGAGAAGTATCTCGACGGTGAAGGACGTCCCCGCGCCCTTCGTTGGAAAGAGCCAGCCCCCCACCACGGGCCGGGCGGAGGCAGAACAATAAGGCCCAGAATTATGATCGAACCAGAATCAACCAGCTACGCCTCCATCAACACGGCCTTCTTCGCTTTCAGATGTTTCGCCAGCACGCCCTTGTTGCTGAGGGTGGAAGGGATGCGGACCGGCTTCCCTTTGAACATCTGGTAGTGGACCAACCGCTTGCACCAACTTCCCCGATGTGGCAGTTGACGTCACCAGCCATCTGCTAGGCTTGCCCGGTTGCGAGGTTGGGCTGGCTGAACCGAGTTTTCACCTTCGAGCCTGACGCGTCGGACTTGCCCGGAGATGAACTCCCACGTCTCCTTCATCATTGCCGGCACTCGACCTTCGGAGGCCCGCTCATCCGGGCTTCCCAAGCAAGCGCTAACGCGGATAACCATGCCCTCCGGCCATGAGCCAGACGCCCGCCCCTTTTCCAGCAGAGTCCGGGCATCCACCGCTCTAGCTTTCTTTTCAACCTTGGCAGGGTCTTGATCCGCTCTAATCGGGACGGGAACGACGAGCAAGCCAGCCAGAAGCACCATTGCAGAGAGTGCAAACCGCAATTTCATGAGGGAATGGACGGGCAGCTTCGGCAAAACCTCCTGCGTTTTCCCGCCCAGCGCCCCCAAGCTCAGACTCCGCGGAATGCGGCGCAGGGTTATGGTGCAGGGACATTTCTCTCCGCAAACCAAGCACGTCGGAGAGGAGATTGCCGCTGGCACCGGGGAGTTCCTCCTTTAGGATCAAGTCGTGGCGCGTTACTCACGCAATGATCAGGCTGGGGTCGAGCTCCCGAAGGCGAAGCTGGACCGGGAATCGCTCCGGCAGGTGTTGGAGCTCTTCCGGTATCTCCGCCCTTACCGGGGCCGGTTCAGCGCCGCCATGGCAGCGTTGTTTGCCTCCAGCCTGTTGAGCCTGTCGTTCCCGTATCTCGCGGGGAGCATTGTCGACGCCGCCGTGCGCCACAACCAGGGCGGCAGCCTGGCGGGCGTGGATCGCACGGCGCTCCTGCTGATGGGAATACTGGCGATCCAAGCCGGCTTCTCCTACTTCCACGCGCTCTCGTTTGCCACCGTGGGGCAACGCAGCCTCGTGGACCTGCGGCGGGACACGTATGCGAGACTCATCTCGCTCCCCATGACGTTCTTCGCCGAGCGCCGCGTGGGCGAGTTGGCCAGTCGGCTGTCCGCCGACCTGATTCAGATCGAGGACACGCTGATCACCATCCTGCCGCAGTTCCTGCGCCAGAGCACCTTGCTGGTCGGCGGCATCGCGCTGATCGCCGCCACCTCGCTGAAGTTGACGGGCATCATGCTCGTGAGCCTGCCAGTGCTGACCGTGGTGGCCGTGGTGTTCGGTCGCAAGACGCGGAAGATTGCCCGTGAAGCGCAGGATCGCCTGGCCGACACGGCCACGATCGTCGAGGAAACCCTCCAAGGCATCGTGAACGTCAAGGCGTTTGCCAACGAAGGCTATGAACTCAACCGCTACCACGACGGGCTGGGGAGATTCCTAACCGCCACCCTGCGCGGTGCCCGGCTGCGGGCAGCGTTCATCGCCTTCATCATTTTCGCGTTATTCGGGTCCATCGTGCTGGTGCTCTGGTCGGGGGCGCGGCTGCTGCAGCAGGGCGAGATCACGTTCGGCGAGCTCACCCGCTTCATTCTCTACACGACTTTTGTGGCCGGGGCGATGGGCCAGTTCGCAGAGTTATACAGCCAGCTGCAAAAGGCCATCGGAGCTACCCAGCGCGTTCGGGAACTGCTCCGGGAGACCGGTGAGGTGGAAGCTCGCCTCGGTCCCACGCCACCCTCCACCTTGCCCCGGCTGCGAGGTGACGTGGTGTTTGAACAGGTTCACTTCACCTACCCTTCGCGCCAAGGGGTTGAGGTTCTCCATGGGATCAACCTCGCGGCAACCTCCGGCCAACGGATCGCGCTCGTCGGCCCGAGCGGCGCGGGCAAATCCACCCTCATCTCCCTGTTGCTTCGGCTGTATGACCCGTCGGCTGGCCACCTGTTGATCGACGGACGTGACGCCCGCAACTACCGGCTTGCCGAGCTGCGCGGGCAAATGTCGATGGTGCCCCAGGAGGTGCTGCTCTTCGGCGGGAGCATCGCCGAGAACATCGCCTACGGAAAGCCCGGGGCGAGCGCGGAGGAGATCGAACAAGCCGCCCGTCAGGCCAACGCGCACGAGTTTGTGCAGGCCTTTCCCGATGGTTACGCCACCCTGGTGGGCGACCGCGGCATCAAGCTCTCTGGTGGCCAGCGACAGCGCGTCGCCATCGCCCGGGCGATCCTCAAGAACCCCGCCATCCTCATCCTGGATGAAGCGACCAGTTCCCTGGATTCGGAGAGCGAGCGGCTGATTCAGGAGGCATTGGAGACGCTGATGCACGGACGCACTTCCTTTATCATCGCGCACCGGCTCGCCACCGTGCGGCATGTGGACCGGATCATCGTCATCGCCGGCGGGCGCGTCGTGGAATCCGGCACCCACGAGGAACTGAAAGCCATTGATGACGGCGTTTACCGCCGCCTCGCTGCGCTGCAATTCCGCGAGTGAAGCCGAAGCGAGGTCGCACTGCTTGCGCGTGGACGGTCGGCAAGGTGGTTGCCGACTCCGCTGGAAAAACCGGTGGCAGCTGGCACGTCTGCGCTTCGCGCAGTCCGCTCACGCCCAGACCAAGCAGGGGCAGCGGGCGGTTCACCAACTTCTCCCGGCCCAGCAGCCAGCGGTCGATCCGGTAATTCTCCCGCGCCTCCTGCACCGGTTCCTCGACTGACAACGGTGGGGTTTGACCCCATATCACCCGCCCGGGTGGCGGATGATGCTTCCCTACCATGGAAGAGTGACCGAGTCATCCAAACCCACTGTGGTGCGCGTAGAACTCTCGCTGAAGTCGATGCTCGTCGTGCTGGCGCTGACTGCGGGCGCGTGGCTGCTCGTTCACCTCCTGCCGGCACTGCTGGTTCTGGTGACAGCGATGATGGTGGTCGGAGTCCTGAGTCCCTTCGTCGCGTGGCTCGAACACCGCACAGTGCGGCACACTTTCGCCATTTGCACCGTCTTCGGGATCGGCGCGGCTATCAGCCTCACGCTGCTCACGCTCACCGTTCCGACGGTGGTCGAGCAGGTGAAAACCCTGGCCGACAAGGAGCCCGAGATCCGTGAAACGCTGGCGGTATGCCTTGAGCGGTCGAGTCTCACCGCCGCCCTCGCCGACGATCTCCGGAAGGTGCGCTACGCGGAGCTGCTGCAAGCATCCAAGCTGCCGCTGCTGGCGATGAGCGGGCGCGTGTTCGAGATTGCGGCCTACAGCATTGCGGCCGTTTTTCTCGCCTTCTAAATGATGATCGACCGCGACCGGCTGCGCGGCAGGTTGTTCGCCGTGATTCCCCGCCGCCATCACATCCGGCTCGCACGCATTCTCATCAACCTCGGGACGATCGTCGGTGGCTACATAAGAGGTTAGTTGTTCACCTGCCTACTCATCAGCGGATTTATCCTTTTGGTCCTGCTGGCGTGTCGCGTGCCGAACTCGCTCGCGATCGCCGTGTTTGGCGGTGCCATGGACCTGCTGCCCTACATTGGAATCTTTCTGACCATGGGCCCGGCCGTGCTGGCTGCATCGGTGAAAGGACCGGCCATTGCCGGCATCGTATTTGCCCTGCTGCTCGCCTATGAAGAACTCGAAAGCTGGGTGCTGGTGCCACTTGTCTACGGCCGGGCGCTGCGCCTGCCCTCCTGGTTGGTATTGTTCTCGCTGATCGTGGGAGCGACGCTGGGGGGAATCGTCGGCGCCCTCCTCGCGCTCCCAATCGCGGCCACGGTGCTGATGCTGGTCGAGGAGCTGCGGGTCGAACTGCCGGGAGAAACGATTCAGCCTGCGGACCTCGAACAACGTCGGAACGACGATCGCACCGAGCAGGAATATAAGCGCCGCACCGAAAGCATGCCCGCCGAGCAGGCTGCCATCGTCGCCGTGAAAATTTCGGACGACCGTAAAAAAGCGAAGCCGAGGCCGGGAAGGCGGATTGAAAACGGAAAAGACGGCCCGTCGCCGGTTCGTGGCCTTGTCTCCCTTCATGACAGTCCGGGTCTCGAACTTAGTGGATCAGCCAGTCACCCCGATGAGCGGGCTGAGGTTTGACAGCGTGCCTTTCTCCGCGGTGACCTTGGTCGAGAGCGGGCTGGCGATGAGCGCGGCGATTGGGATTAGAAGGGACAAGGCGATAAGGAGAAGTTTCATGGACGAGAACTTGCCAGCCTGCGGCGAGCAGGCGACGCGAAAGGCTGTCCCCGATTTCATTCCTGCTTCCTCAGGCAATACAGCTTCGTCAGCGTCCGGATGAGCAGACGGTCGCCGGCGATGGCCGGGGTGGCCATGCACATTTCATCAAGGGGGTTCTTGTGCAGCAGTTGGTATTCCGGCCCGGCGGCGAAGACGTAGGTGTCGCCATCTTCGCTCAGCGCGAAGATCTTTCCGTTCGCCGCCCACAGTGACGCGGTGAACGCGGTGTTACCCCCGGGGCGGATGCGTTGCTTGTCGTAAACCGGCCGGCCGGTGCGTGCGTCGTGGCAGCCCAGGAATCCAAAATCGAACAGCACGTAGAAATGATCGCCATAGACGAGCGGCGATGGATTGTAGGGCGCGGCGGTCGGCTGCGACCACGCGATGAAGGCGTTGTTCGTCTCGCCCGGCTTGAGGCTGATGTCGCCGGACGCACCGGGCTTGATGGCGAGCACGGGGCGCTTTAGGTCGCCCACGTAACCGGAGCAGACGTAGAGCAGGCCGAACTTCGAGAACGGCGTGGGGATGACGATCGTGGACATTCCGCCGAGCTCCCAGAGCAGTTTGCCGTCGAGGTCGTAAGAGCGAACGCGCTTGGTGCCGCAGGTGATGAGTTCGGTGCGCTTTTCGTTTTGCCAGATGTAGGGCGTGGCCCAGTTGCTTTTCTCGTCGCGTTCCACGCGCCAGAGCTGGCGTCCGGTCTTTGCGTCAAGCGCGACGGCGAAGGACTTGTCATCGTTGTCATTCACGATGAACACGCGCCCATTGTGGATCACAGGCGAGGCGGCTGAACCCCAGCCGTAGCGCGTCTTCACCGACGGCCAGTTGGTCTGCCAGAGCTTCCTGCCATCCATGTCGTAGCAGAACAACCCCACATTGCCGAAGTAAGCATAGACGCGCTCGCCATCGGTCACGGGCGTTTCAGAGGCGTAGCTGTTCTTGACGTGCAGCCGATTCAGCGGCGTGCCGCGGTGCGCTTCCTGGCGCCACAGTTCACGCCCGGACTTGAGGTCATAACAGAGCGTCAGCCAGCGATGTGCCGCCGTGGGAATCTCCTTGCGGTCGCCGCCGAAGTAGAGGCCCTTCTTGGGCGGTTCGACTTCACCTTCGCTGACCACCGTTGTCACGAACACGCGCTCGCCCCAGACGATGGGCGCAGACCAACCGCGTCCGGGCATCTCGATCTTCCACGCGACGTTCTCGTTCGTGCTCCAGCGGTCGGGCAGGTTCGGGTTATCAGCCACGCCGAGGGCGCCGGGTCCCCGAAACTGGGGCCAGTTGCTGACGGCGGCACAAACAGACGGGGCGGATAAAACGAGCTGGAGCCCGACGATGACTCGGCAGACATGGTGTGGAAATCTCATCAGCGCAGTCTTGTGAGGGCACGGTTTGTCAGCAAGCAAAAGAGCCGACGCGAACCTCCGAAAAGATTGATTCACTTGATCGGCTTCAGCGCTGCCTTCACCCACGCTTGAACTGCGGAACGCCCTGAAAGAAAATTCCTATATGAAATGCCGCTGGCAAATTTGCCAATCGTGAGGATAGTTCGACTTCTGGGGTGAGGAGCTCACCGTGGGCGGCACCTAAAACGGGATACAACCATGTCAAAACTCGCCCTCGGCCCTCTGCTCCTCGGCCTGAACTTTATGTCCGGATGTGCCACTCCCCTGCCCCCGCTCAAAACCGTCGAACGCGTCGATCTATCGCGCTACATGGGGCCTTGGTATGTTATCGTGGCGATCCCCACGTTCATCGAGACCGAAGCCTACAACGGCATCGAGACCTACCGCCTCGAGCACGACGGCACGATCGACACCGTGTTTACCTTCAACCAAGCCGGCTTCGACGGCCCGGCCAAACGCTACAACCCGCGGGGCTTTGTGGTTGACCGGGTGAACAACTCGACCTGGGGCATGCAGTTCGTCTGGCCGTTTAAGGCCGAGTTCCTGATCACACATCTCAACGCTGACTACACGCAGACGGTGGTCGGCCGCAACAAGCGCGACTACGTCTGGATCATGGCCCGCACTCCAGAGATACCGGAAGCCGACTACCAGCGCCTGCTTGCTGAACTGACCGGGCAAGGCTACGACTTGAAAAAGCTGCGGAAAGTGCCTCAACTCTGGCCGGAGAAAAAGTAATCGTCGCGCCGCGGGGCCGCGCTTCGGCTCAATGCACCTTGAACTGGAAACCCTTCGCGCGCTGCCGCCAAACTGCTCAATCAATCCGCTGACGGCCTCTTGGTTCGACACGCTGAGGTGGTTTGACACGCCTCAGCATGGGGGAGTTTATTTCGTTCCTCCCCGGTCCCTTTTGACCGCCCACTCACACGTCAACGGCGCGAAGCGAGTCACGGGATCGTTCGGCACCGTTCTGGAGGTTACCAGCGCATTGCAGTTTGCGGAGGTGGATTTCGCGCACCAGCTCGATGGGGCAGCGACCGTCACCGTCGGCGGGTGGCGTTTCCCGCCGTTCCGGCGAGCAGAGTTTCTGATTTCGCGGCCAGCCGGAGAACGGCGCGAACGGCGAGCGCTTCTTCCGGCTCGCGACCAACTGGGTGAACTTTTGGATCGGCACCGACCTGCATGGTTTTCTGCTCGGCTGCATCAATGGCAACGGCTCCATGCCCTTCCCACGCGTTACGCTGAACGCGGCCGGCATTGACGCCTGGCATCAGGTCGTCGTCGTGAAGGACGCGGCCGGATTTCAGCAGTTCTACCAGAACGGCACGCTCATACATGTTCCTCCCAGTTTCTCAAACATTTCGCCGCCCGGCACGGAGGCCCGATCCCCGACCTGGCACGCCCAGATGATTCAGCCTGCACGGTGAACGGCTTGCGTTCTGATTGCCGCAGCGGTTTGCTTCCCGTCATGCAGCCATCAACCGGTTCATAGCCCTTCAAACCACGCCGCGATTCATGAAACTTCTACGTCGCCTCCTGTTCACAGCCTTGCTTTCCGCCGCGCCCTTCGTCCGGGCCGAACAGCCCTTCCACATCTACGCGCCCAGTCACACCACCGGCAAGTTGCTGGTGGTCTCCGCCACACCCAAGGCTAACGGGCTGGAACTCAAGCTGACTCAGGACATCAAGGTGGGCTTTCCGCTGTCCACCATCACCCAGCATCCCACCAAGCCGTTGCTCTACGTGGCACCTCCCTCCGGCGAAGAGGGCAAGGCCAAAGGGGCGGTGGTCACACTCAAGGACGACGGAACCTATCTGCGTCATGCGGAAGTTAACTTCACCCACCCCAGTGCCTACCTCAGCCTCGACCGGACCCACCGGTTTCTGCTGAGCGCAGATTACGGCAAGGGCTTTGTAGACGTCTACGCGTTGGACGATGCGGGAGTGCCCGGCAAGCGCGTGACCGCCCTCAACGAAGGCCGGCCCACGGCCCATTGCATTCGCACTTCTCCGGACAACCGCTTCGCCTACGTGTCCTATGTGAAGGAGAACAACGCCCTCTACCAGTATCGCTTTGATGCGAACACCGGCCAGATGACTGCGCTTGAGCCCAAGAACGCCGGCCCGCCCGAGGGCTCGGGCCCGCGTCACATGGCCTTCCACCCTTCGCAGCCGGTTTTATACTTCAGCAACGAGCAGCAGCTCGGGATTTCGGCCTACCATCTGGAACCCTCCGGCCAGCTCAAGCTGCGCCAGGTCTGTGATGCCGTGGGCAAGGCCGAGCCCCGGGACGGTGTCAGTTCCTCGGACCTCATCGTTACCCCGAATGGCCGGTTTCTCTTCGCCGGCATCCGTGGGCATACCCGGCCCTTCGACTGGATCAGCCGCTACCGAGTGAAGGAAAACGGTGATTTGGAACTGCTGGGCCTGACTCCGGCAGACAAGGTTCCGTGGGGGCTAGCCCTCTCGCCCACCGGTCAGTATCTGCTGGTCACGGCTTTCGACGGAGCCACCCTCACCGCTTTCAAGATCACCGCCGCCGGTGACCTTGCCAAGGCTGGCAGCCTGACGTGGGAGAAGCAGATTTTCGCCATCGCGACGCGCTGATGTTTGTCGAAGCGTGCATGAACAGGCCGATCCGCTTTTGACATGACGAACTCAAGCACAGCGAAAGCTTTCGTCGCTTGGGGAATGATCCTCACGGCGGGCCTGCTCCCGGAGCTCGCGTCGGGTGAAGGAACAGCCAACTGGCCATCCTTTCGTGGTTCGGGTGCCGCTGGAGCGTTGGAAGGGCTGGACTTGCCGGAACGTTGGGATGCGGCGACAGGTCAGGGCATTCGGTTCAAGTTGGAGATTCCCGGACTAGGTCATTCAAGCCCCGTGATCTGGGGAGACCGGTTGTTTGTCACCACCGCCGTGAGCAGCGAGCGGGATACTTCTTTCAAGCCCGGCCTCTACGGTTCCGGGGAAGCCTCCCGCGACCGGTCCGTGCAGGCGTGGCAGATCCTGTGTGTGGACAAGAAGAGTGGAAAGCTTCTGTGGGAGAAAACCGCGACCCAAGGTAGCCCGAAGGACAAGCGGCACGTCAAGTCGTCCTACGCCAACTCCACCCCGGCCACCGATGGCGAACACCTGGTGGCGCTGTTCGGCTCCGAAGGACTGTTCTGCTACTCGACCAAGGGGGAATTCCTCTGGAAGAAGGACCTCGGGCGCATGGATGTCGGAGCCTATGACCTGCCAAGCTACGAATGGGGTGGGGCCAGCTCACCCGTCATCTACGACGGCAAGGTCATCGTGCAGTGCGATCAGCAAAGGGAATCCTTCCTGATCGCCGTGGATTTGAGAACTGGCCGGACCGTTTGGAAGACACCGCGTGACGAACTGCCTTCGTGGGGCACGCCGACCGTGTATCCGGGGAAGTCGCGCGCGGAACTGGTCACCAACGGTTCCAATTTCATCCGGGGCTACGATCTTGCGACCGGCGCAGAGCTCTGGCGACTGGGTGGCAGTTCCAAGATCACCGCGCCGACCCCGGTGTATGCCGAGGGGCTGATCATTGTGGCGAGTGGTCGTGCGCCCGAGCGCCCCATCTTCGCCATCCGCCCGGGTGCCGTCGGCGACATCACCTTACAAAACGGCGAAACCAGCAACCAGTTCGTGGCCTGGAACAAGACCCGGCGGGGCGGCTACATGCCCACGCCGCTCATTTACCGGGGCCAGCTCTACGTTCTCAACAACGACGGCCTCCTCGGCTGCTACGATCTCCGAACCGGCACCGAACACTTTCAGGAGCGCGTGCCGCATCGGTCTTTCGGGTTCAGCGCGTCCCCGGTGGCCGCCGATGGGAGAATCTACCTCGCGGGCGAGGACGGCCTGGTGTTCGTCTTGGAAGCCGGCACGCAGCTGAAAGTCCTCGCCACCAACCCGGTGGGCGAGCCGCTCATGGCCACGCCCGCCCTCTCGGACGGGACGCTCTACCTCCGTGGCAGCCGGCACTTGTTCGCCGTCGGCAAGTGACGCAAGCTCCCCATCCACTTATGAATATGTTCCGCCCACTGCTCCTGCTCGCCCTGGGTTTCACGGCCCTGGCCGGCCGGAGCGGACTGGCTTCCGCTGCGGAGTCCGATGCCAAAGCGCCCACCGCAGGCGCGGCTGGCGAATTGCTCGTCTTCCACACCGACTGGAAAGGCGAGCGCATCACACTGCCGCCGGCCTTCGCCCCGACGATGAAGCTCAAAGGCATCGAGGAAATCCGCTTTGCGCCCGGGATGTTCCAAGCCCAGGCCGACTCGTTTTTCTCCTATGCGTTCGTGTTCTCGGTTTCGAAGGAACAGGAACTGACGGAGGCCGTCATCCAGCGGGAAATCCTCGTTTACTATCGGGGCCTCGCCGAATCGGTCTCGAAGGGCAAAGGCAGGGCGGTGGATACCGGCAAATTCACCTTCAAGCTGGAGCGGGCCAAGCAGGCCACCGGAGTGCCGGAGCAGCTCCCATCATCGACGCCGATAAGGCAATACGCGGGCGAACTGGACTGGGTTGAGCCGTTCGTCACTGGAAAACCGCAACTCCTGCACTTCGAGATTCATTCGTGGACCGTGCCCAGCACCGCTAGAAACTATCTGTTTGTCTGCACCTCCCCGAAGGCTCGTGGAGAAACCGAAGCGGTCTGGAAGGAGCTCCGCACCCTCCGCCGCCGTTTCGAGGTGAAGAGCCAGCCGGGAAATTAATCTGCGGAAACGCTGGCGTGCCCCCCCTTTCCATCACGACTCCCTGACCCACCGCGGAATTATGAACCGAACTCCTCATGCAACGCTCGTGCTGCTGACGCTCGTCCTCCCGCTTTTTTCCGGGGAGAAGGATTGGCCGGCGGCCGCCACGCCCACGCCCAAGGCCGGGAGTTTCGAGGAGCTGGTGATTGACGGCCGTCCCGTGGAAGTCTTCCAGCACGGCGTGCGGCCGGAATGGGGTTACAAGCAGCCGCAGCAGGACACGTTCATCGTGGTCCACCCGAAGACCGGGCGCAAAAACGCACCGCTCTACGTCGTCCTGCATTCGGCGGGACACGATGTGGTATCGTGCTTGAAATGCACGCGCACCGTCGGCAACCACGACATCTACCGCGCGCCCGACGACTTTTACGCGCTCTATCTCGACTGCCGCGCGAACAAAGGCGACTGGTGGTGGGGCGGCATGCACGTAGGCGACGCCGGCTTGACGCAGCGCAACTCCGGCAGCGAAACCAGCCCGGCGGAAAAGCGGGTGATGGACACGATCAAATGGGTGCTGGCGAAGTATGCGATCGATCCCAACCGCGTTTATCTTTGCGGCAACTCGATGGGCGGCAGCGGCACGCTGGGCATCGGCCTGCGCCACGGGGATGTCTTTGCCGCGATAAAGGCGAACGTCCCCGCCGGCATCGAGCACGTCTCCCATCGCATGGGCTTTCCGCCCCAGTCGCTTCCGGAGCATATCAAACTTCCCGATCCGCCGGTGGCGATCGACTACTCCGCTCAGAATGACGGCTGGTCCAAGGGGCACGACCGCTTCGTGAAAGCCATGAACAACCGAAAGTATGCGCTCCATTTTTATTGGGGACCGTTCGGCCACGCGAACAATCACGCCGCAATCGAGAAGGTCAACGACCTGGTCAATTCCTTTGACTGGCTGAGTGTCAAAAAGAACGAGGCCTATCCCGTGTTCGCCAACGCGACCGGCAACGGCACCCTCCCCTGGCCCGACGATCTTCAGAGTAAGTCCGCCGGCCAGATCAACGCCTTCTTCCGCTGGAAGAACCTCACGGATGCGAAAGGCCGGCTGGAGCTGTCCCTCTTTCTGGCCACGCCAGCAACGGTGAAGACGACGTTTGAAATCCCCGAGGAAGCCAGCACCGACGTGTCCTTGCGCCGCATTCAGAACACCCAGTTCGCGCCCGGCGCCGCGTTCAAGTGGGCCTTCGGCACCGCGCACGGCGAAGGCAAGACCGACGCCAACGGACTCGTCACCATACCCGGCCTGAAGATCACCGCCGAGCCGACCACACTCCTCGTCAGCCAGTAGTTCGCCACCTACGCCGGGAACACCAGCGGCAGTTGCCACGCCTGCGCTTCCCGCAGCCCGCTCACTCCCAGGCCGAGGAGCCGCAGTGGACGATTCACCAGCTTCTCCCGGCCCAGCACCCAGCAGCCCAGCCGGTAAATCTCCCGCGCCTCCTGCACGGCTTCCTCCACGGACCACTGCCGCGTGAGTGTGGTGAAGTCGCCGCAGCGCACGTTCATCTGCACCGTGCCGGCGGACAGCCGATGCCGCGTGAGCTTGCCGGCCAGCTCCTGCGCCTGTTCCCACAGACAAGCCCGGAGCGTCGGCCGGTCGTCGATGTCGCGCAGGAAGGTGTTCTCGCTGCTGATGCCCTTGACCTCCTCGCCGAAGTCCAGCGGGCGGTCGTCCTGCTCGAAGGCGAAGCGCTTCAGCTCCGGGCCCCACGAGCCCACCAGCGCCCGCAGGTCGCCGCGATGATCTTGCAAGTCGCCCACCGTCCGCAGCCCGGCGCGCACGAGCACTTCCTCCGTGACCCGGCCCACGCCGTGCAACGAGCGCACCGGCAGGGGCCGCAGGAACGCAACCTTCTCCGACTCGCGGATCAGCGTGAGGTCGTCGGGCTTCTCGAAGTCGCTGGCGAGCTTGGCCAGCAGCTTGTTGGGCGCGAGGCCGATGGACGCGATGAGCTGGCGCTCCTGCCGGATGCGGGCCTTGAGCTCGCGGGCCAACGGCAGCGCGCTCTCCAGCCGCGCGTCCGGCGAGCCGGCGGGCGCGCGGGCGGAGATGCCCACGTAAGCCTCGTCCACGGACACCTGCTGGATGTGCTTGCCCGCGCCCTGCCGCACGAGGGCCATGATCGCCCGCGACTCCGCCTGGTCGGCCTCCATGCGTGGGCGCACAAAGACGCCGCTGGGACAAAGCCGGCCCGCCGTCACGCTGGGCATCGCCGAGCGCACGCCGAATTTGCGCGCCTCGTAACTCGCCGCCCCCACGACGCCCCGCTGCGTCGGGGGCGAGCTGACGATGACGGGCCGACCGCGCAACGCCGGTTGATCGCGCTGCTCCACGGAGGCGTAGAACGCATCCATGTCCAAATGCGGGATGACGCGCGGCTCGCTCAAGCCGGCGGCCGCCGTCACATCACTTCGGCCAGTTTCACCAGCCGGCTTTGCTCGCCGCGTGATTTGGCCCCGGCGTGGATCATGGCCGTGACTTCGAGGATCTCCTCATGCGGCACCGGTTCGCGGCGGGTCTTGACCATCTCGCGGAAGGTCGCGGCCATGCGGAACATCTCGTAGTGATGGCCATACCAGAAGTCGCCCTCGATGGCGGGCGACCACTCGAACTTGCGCTTCTGGAAGTGAACCTCGGTGTGGTTGTAGATGAAGGGCGTGTTGGGCCGGCCATACCAGATGTCGGCAGGCATCCGATCCGCGAAGGTGACGCGGGCGTGGCCGGCGTGGCCGCGCGCGTAGAGGCTCACCGCTTCCACGCCCGCGCCCATGAGCGTCATCACCATCCACGCCGGATGCTGGCCGTAAACCATCCACGCGTTGTCCGAGTAGCCGCTCTGGAGGCTGGCGACGAGATACTCGATGGGGCCGAACTCGCCGGAGTCGCGCATCCGCAACGCGGCCTCCGTGCCCCACTCGTGGCGGAAGAGGCTCGAGGACATGATCGGCGTTTTGCATTGCCGGGCGAACTCCAGAATCTTGCGGGTGCCGGCGGGCGTCTCGCCGATGGGCTTGTCGCAGAAGGTCGGCAAACCCTTGCGCAGTCCCGGGGCGACGAGGTCGAAGTGGTCGTCGCCGTAGCCCGACGCATCGCCCAGCCACACGGCGTCCACCTGGTCCACGAGCTCGGCCACGGACGGCGCGACTTGCACGCCGGGGAAGGCCTTGGCGAAGTCCGCCGCGTCCTTCGCGTTAGCGTCGTAGTAGTGCGTGATCTTCGTATCGGGAAAGGGCAACTGGTCGAACGTGTAACGCGGGTGGCGGACATACTTGCGGAAGAACTCCGCCGAGCCGGGGTCCACGAACTTGCAGAACGCGTCGAGGTCAATGCTGGGATGGAAGTATTGGGCGAAGTGCCAGGTGTGGCCGTTGCGCGGCTGCGGCTTGCCGCGGTTGGTGGCCGAGATGACGCCGATGCGCAGGGTCTTAGGCGCGGCGGCGGCCTCGGCGGCGGACGAGGAATGGGCCGCCGCCAACGCGGCTCCGGTCAAGGCGGCGGCGGCGGTCTGGAGCATCTGGCGGCGGGGCAAGGATTCGGTTGGGTTCATGGTATTGGTGGCGGGGCCTGACGGCGGGTGCCCGCGTGCTATTCGCCGGTTGGGCGTGGGGCTGCGGACCGCAGCACGTCGGCCACCGGCACGACCACGCCCTGGCGGGCCTTGCTCTGCTCGGCGGCCTGCAGGACGGCGAAGATTTCCAACGTCTCAGCCGCCGTGACCGGGGGCGGGCCGCCCTTGAAGAACTTCGCCATCTCGCGGGCTAGGCCTTCGTAGCCCATGTATTTGTCCTGCGTCGGGACCACGCCCTTCACCGGCACGCCGTGGCCGTAGATGCCGGCCGTCGAGACCCCGAGGTCGCCGAAGACGGTCGCGCTATACTTGACCTTGCCTGCCTTGACGCCGCGATAGGTGCCGACGCGGCCGTCCTGCCAGACCAGCGTGAACGACTCGGCCAGCGGGGTGGACGCGCATGACACCGTGACGACGCCCGGACCCATGATGGTGTAGAGTGTCTCGAGGCTGTGCAGCGGCCGGATGAAGTCGTCGGCCTTGGCCCCTTTCATCTCGTAGCCGCCGTAAACATCGCAGCCGAGCACCCGGCCCACCTCGGGGTGGTTCCTCATGCCGATGAACCCGGGGCTGAACCGATGCTGCGAACTGCTGAAGCAAGGCGTCTTGGTCGCCTCGGCCAGCCGGAGAATGGCCATGGCATCCGCCAGCGACGCGGCCAGCGGCCGGCCGACGTAGAGCCGCTTGCCCGCCTTGAGCACCGGCGCGGCTTGCTGCAAATGCAGGCGGCCGTCGAGGCTCATGATCATCACAGCGTCGCACTTGGCCAACAGCGCTTCGATGGATTCCACCAGCGTCACAGGGTGGAAATCCTTCATTGCGCTCTTCTCTGTGTTGGCGCCGATCCGCGCAAGCCTCGCCTTCCACCGTGCCATGAGCGAGGCGCTCTCCGGATAATCATCGCTGCCGATGGGATAGGCCGCGACCACTTGAACGCCCGTCAGATCGCCCTCGGCCTTGGGATTGTTGAACAGCTCCGCGTAGGCGAGTGCCTGATAGTTGTCGAGGCCCAGGATGCCCACACGCACCGGCGGCTTCGGCGATTGGGCATGGACGACCAAGGGAGGGAGCGAGTGAATTGCGAGACATACGCCCAGGATGAGAGATTGAAGTTTCATCATGGATGAAGCTTTCGTGATGAGGCGGCGGGCAACTTCATCCGTCAAGCTTCCCCACCATTGCGCTGATCGTCTCCAGGGCATTTCCCTCCAGTCGGTTGTTGACGTAGATCAACGCCTGCTTGCGCTTCTGTTGCGCCTGCCTCACCAACTCGGTCCCGGCGCTTCGGGCTTCCGCGTTCACTTCCTTCACCGCCTTGTAAGGGCTGAACTCCTTGACCGCCTCCTCATATTTGCGGCCCGGCTTCAGGAGGAACCGGGCGGCGAGGAAGGCATCGCTCGTCTCACTGCCCGCCATTGCCATCTGCTCGCTCACCGCCGGCATCGCGTCCCAGGAGTTGAAGACATGCGCGACCCCGTGCCGGCGGAGCATGGCGAAGTATTCGGGCTGCAACCAGTGGCGGTTCCGCAGCTCAACGCCGTAGCGCCACCCGGCGGGCAGCTTGCCCAGGAACGCATCGAGGTCGGCCGTAAACTTCCGGCCATGCTCGTAGTCCAAGCGATAGAACCGCGAAAACTCGAAGGTGAGCAGGCCCACCTTCGGACGCACCGTTTCGCAGGGCGCGAGGAAAGCACGCTGGAACAGGTTGGCATCGAGGAAATGCTGGTTGGACGCCCGGCCCTCGTGCCGAACTGCGGCAGGTTCGGGAACCGCTTTAGCGTGATGTCGTCCGTGACCTTGAACGTGAACTGAAAATCGTCCGGCAACTGCGCGGCGAGGCTAGCGAGATACTTTTCGGAGGGAAACTGGTAGCAGGCGGCATCCACGCAGACGGTTTTGAACACCTCCGCATACTCGGTGAGGCAGTCGCGCTCGAAGCGGGCTTCGGCGAACTTCCCGCGATAGGCGTGGCGCGGCTCATCATAGAGCTGGCCGCACCAGCCGGGATACTTCCACGACGACGTGCCGAGGTAGATGCCTTCCAAGGCCAGCGCCGCCATCGACGTCCGCAGCCGGGCTTTCAGAACGGGATCAGGGACGGGAAGCAGTTCAGACACAAGCCTGCATTTAACAGCCCCGGGGCAGGCTCGCCAGCTACTTTGACCGGACCAACCGGTCCGCCAGCCGATGCCCCCGCACCGCCTACGCCACTTGCACGACGGCGAACGGCTGCGGAAACTCGGGTGCGATCATCTTGCCCTGCACCGCCGCCGCTTCGGAATCCTCGAGCGAAGGGAACTTCACCTGCGCCTTCTTGGCAAACGCGCGGAGGACCGCCTTGCTGTTGTGCCCCAGTGCCTCCTGCGCGAAACGCTCGGGGTAGCCGGCGCACTTCGCGCGCTCCGCCCACGCGTAGAGGTAGGAGTGCAGCGAAACCCCCTTGATGCCTAGCAGCCTGTCGGACTTACGTGTGCGTAATAAACCCGGCGCTCTACGATTTGATATGGCGCGCTTTGATTTTGGTTGAAGGTGTTTTGGTGGTTCAAAACAGTCGTTTTCCAAGAAAAACACCCTAAGTTCGACAGGCTCCTAGGCCGACGCAGCGCTGGTGGAATTCGGTGGCGCGATCGCCGGAGCGCACCGAGCGCAGATACGGAAAGAGTGGGCCTTTGGCGGGCAGGCGGCGAAGCAGCGCGGCCGCTTTCCCGCCGAAGCGGATAAGCGGCGGCTTGATGCCGGTGTGGTCCAACGCGGCGAGCTTGCA
>CAMCFN010000053.1 GCA_945874145.1 Akkermansia muciniphila | reverse complement strand
CGGACAGGACAACCCAACGGAGACAGGCGGCGAACGCGGCTTTCATGATGGCCGATTGATAGGCGCGAACAATCAGAGTGTCCAGCGGCAAGAACACCAACCGGACGGAGCGCGACTGTGTGCCTGGCACCAGTCGCAGCATGGCCGTGTAATCTGCAGGCGCTGCGGCTGGTCTGCGACACAGCCGCTCCTCTCCCGAATCCCGCACTTTCCTTCCCAGACAACCGCCCATTATGATTCGCCCGTGTCCGCCGCCATCCAGACTCTCGGCCTCATCGCCGGCAACCGCACGCTGCCCTTCCTCCTCGCCCGTCAGGCGCGCGCGATGGGCATCACCCGGATTGTGGCCGTGGGCTTCGAGGGCGAAACCGACCCCGCCTTGGCCCCGCTCGTGGACGACCTCGTCTGGCTGCGCGTGGGCCAGCTCGGAAAGATGATTTCCGCCTTCACCGAACGGGGCGTGCGGCACTGCGTGATGGCCGGGCAAATCGCGCCCAAGAACCTTTTCGACCTCCGCCCCGATCTCCGGGCCGTCGCCCTGCTCCTGCGCCTGCGGGAAAAAAACGCCCACACCCTCTTCGGCGGCATCGCCGACGAGCTCAAGAAGGACGGCGTGGAACTGATCTCCGCCATGCCGTGGCTGCAACCGCTCATGGCCGGCCCCGGCTTCAGCCTGGGCAAGCCGCCGAGCGATGCGGAAACCGCTGACGTGCAGTTCGGCTTCCGCATCGCCAAGGAAGTTTCCCGCCTCGAAATCGGTCAGACCGTCGTGGTCAAGGGCGGCACCGTGCTCGCCGTCGAGGGATTTGAAGGCACGGACAAGGCCCTCGCCCGCGGCGGTGAACTCGCCGGCAAGGACGGCGGCGCGGTCGCCGTGAAGGTCGCGAAGGAGCAGCATGACCTCCGCTTCGACATCCCGTGTGTGGGCCCGCGCACGCTCGAAGTGTGCGCCGCCAGCGGCGTGCGCGTGCTGGCATTCGAGTCCGGTCGGACGCTGTTGCTGGAGCAGGATGCGATGGCGAAGCTCGTCCGCCAGCACGGGCTTTCCCTGCTCACGGTCACCGCGTAGCCGGGCGCCAAAGTCGGCCACCGCGCCGGCTCACTTCAGCACCTTGCGGAAGCTCTCCAACTGCGGGTCCGCCGTCTTCTCCATGTGGGCGATCAGGAGCTGTTTGAGCCGCGTAATCTCCGCCGCGTGTTTCGGGTCGGTGATGAGGTTCACACGCTCGTCCGGGTCGGTGCGGAGGTCGAAGAACTGCTCCGGCTTGCCCATGGTGAGTTGTTCCACGCGCGACTTGATCCGCGCGTCAGCCTCGCCCGCCTTCGCCAGCGCGTTGAAGGTGATGCCGTTCATCGCCTCGACGCGAAAGTGCGGTGTGCCGTTCGGCCACGCGTGGAACTGGTAGCTGAAGTCGCGCGTCCGCACGCAGCGTTGTGGAAACGCCTTGCCACTGCTCACCGTGTTGACGTGCGTGATGACGAAGTCACGGCTCGGCTGCGACTCGCCGCGCAGCAGCGGCAGCCACGAGCGGCCGTCCACGCCCGCGAGCGGCGGCTGCTTCAGCACTTCGAGCAGCGTCGGCAAAATGTCCACGCTGGAGGTGAACTCCTCGCGCTTTTGCGGCTGGCCAATGCCCGGCCAGCGCAACAGCACCGGCGACCACGTGCCGTTGCGATACACCGTGGCCTTCGAAAACGGAAACGACATGCCGTGGTCCGAGATGAAGACGATAACCGTGTCCGCCTCGCGCCCAGCAGCCCGCAGCGCTTTCATCATCTCGCCGAAGCTCGTGTCGAAGCGCCGCACGCTCGTGTAATACTGCGCCACCTCACGCCGCACCTCCGGGATGTCTTCGAGGAAGGTCGGCACGGTGACTTCCTCCGGCTTGAACGCCTTCGCCTCGCCATCGGCATCACGCTTGGCGGCCTTCTTCGTATTCGCCTTCTGCTCCGAACCCTTCTCGCTGTTGGCGAAAGGCCGGTGCGGGTCGGTGATGTTGGCATTGAGGAAGAACGGCTTCTTCGCATCCGCCGCCGCCTTAAGGCATTCCGCGACATGCTCGCCGAAAAGTGGCGGGTTTTTGCCGGAGCCGCTGAGCTTCAAGTCCCAGTTGAACTCCGCGTCCGGCTTCATGTGCGGATGCTTGTCGATGACCGCCGTGAAATAGCCCGCCGCCTTGAGCACGCTGGTCAGCGTAGGCGTGCCGGGAGTGATGGGCTGGAAGCCGAGCGCGCCGTTGCGATGTGGCACGCGCCCGGTCATGAACGCCGATCGGCCCGGCTGGCAGATGGGCACGGTGACGTGGTCGTTGCGGAACTGGTGTGCGGTGGCGGCGAATGCATCGAGGTTCGGCGTGGTGGGGAGCTTGCAGCCCATCCAGCCGGAGGAATCTGCGTTCATGTCATCGGCGGTGACGAACAGAAGATTCCACTTCGGCGCTTCGGCCGCGTGGAGGAGATGGCCAGTGAGCAAGGCCGCAAGCAGCGGCCATTGACCAATCACGCGATAGAGCAAGAGCAAGCGGATGTTCATGCGCGGCCAAGCAGATGGCTAGCAGGCCGGACTGGTTACTTCTTCTTCTCCGCCTTCTTCTTTGCCTTCTGTTTCGCCAGGTCGTCAGCACTGGGCGGGGTCCACTTGGCGGGCTTGGGGTTCGGCACAGTGAGCGGGAGGGTGTCGGTGAACTTCGCCTGCGATTCTTTGAGCTTGGCGAGCAGTTGCTCGACGCGCGGCTGATGCGCGGGGAGGTCGGCGAGGTTCTTCATCTCGTCAGGGTCGGCCTGGAGGTCGAAGAGCTGCGTCACGTTCGCCTGCGGATAGCGGATGAGTTTCCAACGGTCGTCACGCCAGGCGCGTTGCACGTCGCGGTAGGCGAAGAAGAGTTCGTTGCGGACGGTCTTCGCGGAGCCGGTGAGCACGGGGCGGAAGCTCTGGCCGTCGATGCCCGCCGGCTTGGCGGCACCGACGAGGTCGAGCACGGTCGGATAGATGTCCAGCAGGTAAGCCAGCGCGTCGCTCGCGCCGTGCGGGATGCCGGGCCCGGCGAAGACGAGCGGCGATTTCATGCCAGCGTCGTAGAGGTTCTGCTTGCCGAGCAGCCCGTGGCTGCCGATGGCGATGCCCTGATCGGCGGAGAAAAGAATGATCGTGTTGTCGAGCTGCCCGAGTTCCTTAAGCACGGCGATGATGCGGCCCATGTGGAAATCCATCGCGGTGATGGTGGCGTAGTATTCGTGCAGTTCCTTGCGCACGGCGGCCTCGGTGCGCGGCCACGGCAGCAGCGCCTCGTCGCGGATGGTCATCTCGCCGTTGTCGAAGGGATGCTGCGGCAGGAAGTTTTTCGGCAGCGGTATTTGGTCGCGCTGGTAGAGGTCGAGATAATTCTTCGCCGCGACACGCGGGTCGTGCGGGTTGCCGAAGGCGAGATACATGAAGAAGGGGCGGGCGTCCTTGCGGTCCTTGAGGAACTTCACCGCGTCGTCGGCAATCTCGCGGCCCGGCTCGCCGCTGTTGCGGTCGCCCTGGTCGTTGGTGAGATACTTGTTGGTCTCGAACTTCGCCTGGATGAGCGACGCCGTGTTGCCGCGCTTGCCGTGGTGGTAGGTCTCGTAGCCGGCGGTCTGCATCGAGACGGGGAAGTTCGCGCCGTCCGCCGGGGCCAGCAGGCCCTTCCAGCGGAAGAAGGCATTGCCGCTGAGCAGCATGTTGCGGCTCGGCGTGCAGACGGCGGCGGAATTGCCCCCCAGGCAATACGCGTTGCGCATCACGAAGCCTCGGTTCGCAAGCGCGTCGAGCGTCGGCGTCTTCACCACCGGATTGCCCAGCGCGGCGACGGAGTCCGCGCGCATGTCATCGGCGAACAGGAACAGAACGTTAGGCTTGGTGGCGGCGGGGGAATTGCCCAGGATCAAAACCAGCGAGGCCACGAGGCTCGAAAGGAGTTTCATGCCGGGATAGGCGAATTTGCCACCCGCCTGGTTACAACGCAGGGAAGGCCGCGCGCAGATCGAGGGTGTCGTCGAGCTGCTTCTGCAATGCCAGCAGGCGCTCGAACAACTGCCGCCGCCGGGCACCCTGGGCGGGCTCGCTGGCGAGATCCTTCCTCTCCTGCGGGTCCGCGCCAAGATCATACAGCCGCAACACGCCCGCCTTCGGGTAGGCGATGAGCTTCCATCCCTCGTGAATCACCGCGCGTTGAAGCTCCAGATAACCTCCGTAGATGGATGAATACGCCGACTGGGTCCGCTCGCCGCGCACGAGCGGGAGCAGGCTGTGAAAGTCGACATGCGCCGGTTTCGGCACGCCGGCCAGTTCCAGTGCGGTTGGCATCACGTCCTGCAAGTAAATCGGCGCGCTGATGCGATGCCCCGCCTTCACGCCCGGCCCCGCCACCAGGAACGGCACCCGCAGGCTGTGCTCATACATGTTCTGTTTGCCAAACAAGCCGTGATGCCCCACGGCCAGCCCGTGGTCGGCGGTGAAGAAGATCCAGGTGTTCGCCGCCTGGCCCGACTTTTCCAACGCCTCAAACACCCGCCCCAACTGTGCGTCCAGGTGCGTGATCAGCGAGTAGTATTCGCGCCGGTGAGTCTTCACCGCCAGCTCTGTGCGCGGGAACGGTCCCAGCTTCTCATCGCGCAAGGTCGGGCCGCAGCCGATGGCGTCCTTGTGCGGATACTCGGGCAGGAAGTTCGTCGGCATCTGCATCCGACTGAGCGGATACTTGTCGAGAAACTCCTTGGGCGACTGCCGGGGATCATGCGGTGCGTTGAAGGCCACATACATGAAGAACGGATTCGCCGCCGCCTTGGTCCGGCCCAGGAACTCGATGGCATCGTCCGCCGTGACTTCGCTCCAATGCTTGCCGCCCTGCCAGAAACCGCCCTGCTCCGCATCATCCGCCCGCCACGGATCGGGTTGCCCGGCCAGCGGACGGTTGTAGGCCGCCGGGGTGTCCTTGGGCATGCCGGCGCGAATGTTTTTGGCGACGTCAAACGCGAGTTCCGCCTTCGTCTGGATGTGCCACTTGCCCGTGAAATAAGTCTGGTAGTCCGCCGCCTTCAGCAACTGCGGCCAGAGCCGGCCCGCCTGGCGTTCCTTGTCCGTCTGCGGGTAAACCTTGTGTGCGTGCCAGACGCTCCGGCCGGTGATCAGCATCATGCGGCTGGCCACACACACCGCGCCGCTCCATGAGCCCATGTTGTAGGCATGCGTGAAGGTCGTGCCGCGCGCCACCAGCCGGTCCAAGTTTGGCGTCTCAACATCTGTGTGGCCAAACGCCCGGACCGCCTCGTAGGAGAAGTCATCGGCGAAGAGGAAGAGGATGTTCGGCTTCGGTGCGGCGGCGGGGGCGTCAACCACCAGCAGGCCGGCGCAGGCCAATAAGCAACGAAGGAGACAGAGGTGCATGGGCGGATACTAACCCCGCAAAGCCAGTTGCCAAGCGCAGGCGGTTTTGCCAACACTTCCGCCCTCGATTGGCTGTTCCCCAGAGGCACTGATGCCGCCGGGTGCTGCCGTCCCCCCCAACAATATGAGCACTGGTTTGAACATTAAGAAAGAAGGCGCGCTGGACTTCCTGTCCCTCGGCGCGCTGGTCCACCGCCTCGATCCCGGCATCATCCCGTTTCGCAAGGCGTCGCACTGCGACATCCATGTAAGCGGCGGCGAGTTCAACGTGTCGGCGAATCTCTCCGACTGCTTCCGCCTGAACACCGGCGTGGCGAGCGCGATGGTGGACTACCCCATCGGCGACCTCATCGCCGAGCGCGTGCGCGCGATGGGCGTGAAACCGTTTTACAAGAAGTTCAAGCACGACGGCGTGCGCGGGCCGAATATGGCGACGGTTTACAGCGACCGCGGCCAGGGCGTGCGCGCCCCGGTGGTGTTCTACAACCGCAGCAACGAGGCCGCCGCCCAGCTCAAGCCCGGTGACTTCAACTGGAACGAGATTTTCGGCGCGGGTGTTCGGTGGTTCCACAGCGGAGGCATCTTCGCCGCGCTGTCGGAGACCACTGGCGAACTAATCATCGAAGCGATGAAGACGGCCAAGGCCCACGGCGCGATTACCTCCTTCGACCTCAACTACCGCCAGAAGCTTTGGGACATCTGGGGCGGGCAGAGCAAGGCCGTCGGCGTTCTCGCGCGCATCGTCGAGCATGTGGACGTGCTGGTGGGCAACGAGGAGGACTTGCAGAAGGGCCTCGGCGTCGAAGGGCAGGACGTGGAAAGCGCGTCGAAGCTCGACCCGTCGGCGTTTTACGCGGTCATCGAGAAGGCCACGAAGAAATTCCCGAACGTGAAGGCCGTGGCCACCACGTTGCGGGAAGTCCACTCCACCAACCGCCACACCTGGGGCGCGGTGGCGTGGGTCAACGGCAAGACCTACCAGTCCCCGATGTGCGAACTGGATGTCGTGGACCGCGTGGGTGGCGGCGACGGTTACGCGGCGGGCTTCTTCTACGGCCTGCTCTCTGGCGCATCCGAACAGGAGTCCGTGAACCTCGGCTGGTCGCACGGCGCGCTGCTCACCACGTTCCCCGGCGACACCACGATGGCGACGGTGGAGCAGGTGAAGGCCAATGCGAAGGGCGGTTCCGCGCGCATCCAGCGCTGAGACGCAGCCCAAATCAACTCTCGCAAGGCCCGGCAGCAATGCCGGGCCTTTTGTTTCCACTCACGGCTTGAAGAGCGGCGCGGGGAATTCCGCTGACTTCGCCCTGCCCTGCTTGCGCGTAGGGAAGGTCTCGCCCAAGTCCCGCAGAAGCGGCATGGACTGGCCCTGAGTCTCAGCGAGCAGCTCAAAGAGCCGGGCGTTGAGTTGCCTCACTGTCGCCGTATGCACGGGTTCGTGGATGAGATTGCGCGCTTCGTCGGGGTCGGAGGCGAGATCGTAGAGCTCGTCAACGTCCCAAACGCCGTGGTAGCGGATGTATTTCCAGCGGTGAGTGCGAACGGCGTGCGTGGTGGGCGTGTAGGGGTAGTTGCGCTCCCAGTAGTATTCGTAGAGCAAGGCGTCCCGACTGGGCTCGTGCTGGCCGCGTGCCAACGGGAGGAAGCTCCGCCCGTGCAGCTTAGCCGGCTGGGGCGCACCGGCGACGTCGAGCAACGTCGGCGCGATGTCGATATTCGCAACCATCTGCGTCACGACCGTGCCCGCCTTGAACAGCTCAGGGCAGTGCAACAGCAGCGGCACGCGCATGGACGCTTCGTAAGCGGTGCGCTTGTCGATCAATCCGTGCTCGCCGAAGTGGAAGCCGTTGTCGCCCATATAAACCACCAGAGTCGAGTCGAGCAGCTTGCGCTCCGCGAGCCACTGCGTCAGCCGGCCCACGCTGTCGTCCACGGCCAGCAGCGTCTCGCAATAGCGGCGGTGGTGCGTCTGAAGGTCGAAGTTCGGCAGGTTGTAGCCGAAATCCACGCCGTGCCGGCTGTTGCGCTGGTTTCGCACCCACATCGGCTTGTTGAGATAATTCTCCGGCGTGTCGGCGAAGGTCTTGGGCACCACGAAGGTTTTCTCCGCGTAACGGCCTTGATGCCGGTCCGCCGCGACGAAGTCGGAGTGCACCGCCTTGTGCGAGACGTAGGCGAAGAACGGCTTCTCCGACTTCCGCGCCTTCAGCCATTCCAGCGTGAAGTCCGTCAGCTCGTCGGTGATGTAGCCGCGCTGCGGGACGCGGCGGCCATTCACGTTGTAGCCTTCGCTGCTGGACTGCGGCACCACGCGCGTCGTGCCGTGGCCGTCGGCCCAGTAGTTCCCCTGCCCTTTGAACGCGACCCAATGGTCGAACCCGCGCTGCGGGGCATCGGTCTCGCCCATGTGCCACTTGCCGAAGAACGCCGTCTCGTAGCCCGCGCGCTGGAGAAGTTGCGGGAAGAACACGAGGTCGGTGCGGACGGAGTTGTAGTTGTCCACCACACCATGCGCGTGCGCGTAAAGCCCGGTGAGAATGCTCGCCCGGCTCGGTGAGCACAGCGACGTGGTGACGAAGGCGTTCTTACAATGCACCCCGCCGCGTGCCAACCGGTCGAGGTTCGGCGTCTCCAAATACGGATGCCCTATGAAGGACATCGCGTCGTAACGGTGGTCGTCCGCGAGGACGAAAAGGATGTTGCGGGGTGAAGCGGATGCGCTGGCGCACCAGAGCGCGATGAGAAGCAGGCAACAGAGACGGGCCATGCGGACAAACTGGCCCAAAGATGCAGGCCAACACAAGTTTACAGCACCCTGAAAGGGACCGACGCCCGCTGAGTGGTGGGCAGACGTGCCCACCTTACCAAGGCTCAGAGCAGCTCGACTGCGCGGCCCAACTCGGCGTCCGTGTTGTAGAAGTGCGGGGAGAGGCGGAGATACTGCTTGCCTGTGCGATCGGCCCGCAGCGAGGTGACGACGCCGGCCTCCGTGAGGCGTGCATGAATGGCGGAGAGGTCCGCATCCTCGCGCGTGAGGGAGATGATGCCGGCGCAGTTCTCCGCCGGAGCGGCGGCGTTGAGGACGGTCCAGCCCTTCGCCTGCAAGGCCGGGACGAGCAGCGCGCGCTTGCGCAGCAGCTCGGCGGCGATGTTTTCAATGCCCACCTCGGCGAGCATGTCCATGGCCGCCTTGAGGGCGACGATACCGATGACATTGTGCGTGCCAGCCTCGAAGCGGCGGGCGCCCGAGTGGAAGGCGATCTGATCCTGCGCGGCGTAGTGCGGGCAGTGAACGTTGTTCCAGCCCAGCGCAATGGGGCGGAGCTTGTCCTGCACTTCCTTCCGCACGTAGAAAAGCCCGGCGGAACAGGGGGAGAGCAGCCATTTGTGGCCGTCAGCGGCGAGAAAATCGACGTTGGAGACAGAGATAGGAAACGCGCCGAGGGTCTGCATGGCATCCACGCAGAAGAGGATGCCGCGCGCGCGCAGGGCTCGGCCGATGACATCAAGGTCAATACGCCAGCCGGAGATGAAGTGCGCGGAGCCCAACGCCACGAGCCGGGTGTTTTCGTCCACCTGCCCAAGCACGTCCACGGAGCGGATGCGACCGAGTTCGCGGGTGTTGAGGTAGCGGACCTTCACTCCCTGGCCGGCGAGGGCCATCCACGGATAGACATTGGAGGCAAAGTCGTCGTGGTAGATGACGATGTTGTCGTTGCGGCGGAAGGTCAGGCCGCCAGCCACATAACTGAGGGCCAGCGAGGTGGGGCCGACAAAGGCGATTTCGTCCGCCTGCGCGCCGACGAGCAGTTTCGTGGCGGACTCGCGCGCGGCACGGTGGAGCTTGGGCAGCCACTTCTCCTGATCGTCCTGCGCGGCCATGAAACTGTAGTGCCCGATGGCATCGGCAGCACAGCGCGCGAGGGGCGCGACCCCGGCGTGGGCGAGATACGCCTTGCTGCGACAGACGGGAAACTCGTCTTGGCGAAGGCGCTCGTCCGAGAGAATTTCGGAAACGGTCATGGGCGGAGAGTAGGCGGAAAGTAAACGTGGGAGAAAGCGGGAAAGTGCGAGCCGGGAAAAAGCCTCGCGCAATGGACGCGCGGGACGCAAAGGAAAAACAAACAGACAACTGAGAAAGTCATCCCCTTTTGGGGAGCTTGGCGGCCTTTACGTGAGGCACGGCAGCGGCAGCTTACTGCGACAGCATGTTCCCGATGCTGTTAAAATAGTTCACCCAGAAGAGCACGACCTGCATGCCGATGGCGACCATGATGAGCACGATGATGCCGATGGTCAGGCCCTTGGTGAACATCTGCATCTGCCGGTGGCCCTCGACGCGGCTGTATTCGTGCAGGCGCTTGAGGGTGTCGTCGAGCTGGCCGCTGATTTCGCCGGTGCGGTAGAGGCTGGTGAACATGGCGGGAAAGGCGCTCGTGCCCGCGAGGATTTCGCCGGGCGTCAACTGTTCGCCCTCGATTTGCGGCCGCCACTTCATCACCTCGCGGGCCAGCGCGGGCGATCCGCTGGCGCGGGCCGCGAGTTCCCAGGAGTCAACAATGCCGACGCCGGCGGAGAAGAGCGCCTCCAGCGCGGCGGTGAGCCGGGAGAGGGAGAGGTTCTGGCGGGCGCGCCCCAGCACGGGGACGAGTCCCATGAGTTGCTCCAACATCGCGCGCCACGCCTGCGACCGGGAGTCACTGCTGGAGAGAACGAGCGCCGCCCCAACGCCGTAGAGCAGGCCGTAGCCGAGGACCTTGCTGGCAATGAATGCCCCCCACGCGCCGTCCCAAAACGCCTCCTTCAGCAGCGACGGCGGGAACACCATGATGGCCAGGTGGATGATGATGACCGGATAAAGCATCTGCCCGATGATCTCCCGGGCGAGCTTGGCGCGCTCCTCGTAGTAGCTAGCCAGCAGCTTGAAACACTCGTCGAGCCGGCCGGATTTCTCCCCTGCTTCGAGCAGCGCTTTGTCGAAGACCGGCAGCCAATCACCGAGGGTATCGAGCGCGCCGACAAAAGAATTACTCCCCTTCAACTCCCTCAATATTCGCTCAACCGGCTTGCGGTAAGAGGCGGCAGGGGGACTTTTTTCGAGCGTCTGGAGCGCGCCGATGAGCGGCAGCCCGGCCCGAATCATCGTAGAGAGCTGGTAGTAGAACTCGCCCCGCTGGGCGAGCGCGCGAGGAGTGAGGAGGAGGGGCATGTGGTCCTCCCCGACCGGCGTCAGGCAGCGAGCTGGTCGAGCTGCGTTTTCAAGTCCTTCTTGGAGCGCACGCCGACGACCTGGGCGACGACCTGTCCGCCCTTGAAGAAGAACAGCGCCGGGATGCTTTGGACGCCATACTGCGAGGCGAGCATCCCCGCCTGGTCCACGTTGACCTTGGCGATCTTGACCTTGCCGGCGTATTCGGTGGCCAGCTCGTTGAGCACGGGCAGGAGCATCTTGCACGGGCCGCACCACTCGGCCCAGAAGTCCACGAGGACGGGCGTGGTGGATTTGAGCACATCCGCTTCAAAGGATGCTTCGGAGACGTTGACGATGTTGCCTTCAGCCATGATGAGATTAAGTAAGAAGTTTGCGAACGGAAAGGCAGGACTAGCTGCCCACGATCATGAGCAGGTGCAAGGCCGCCGCGATGCCCACCACCAGCGCGAGGATGGCCAGCACGTAATCAGGCCAGCCGGCCTTGCGCACGACCACGCCCCCGGACGCCATTTGCACGGGTGCTGCCATCTCCACCTTGGGAGCGGCCTTCTTGGCCGGCAGCGCCATTGCAGAAGCGGTGGAATCAGGTTGGATCGGCGTGGAGGCCGCTGCCACTTTGCCGGGCGCTGGGCCCGCCGATGCTGCGGGTCTGCTGCCCGGAGGACCACCTTTCAAGCCGGCCGGCTTGGCCCCGGCAGCAGGAGCCGCCTGGGAGGAATCCATCGTCGGAATCTCTGCCTCAGCGGACTCGGGAATCTGGGCGCTGGCAGCGGTCTCATCCACCTGCGGGACAAGCAGCTTGATTTCCTTGCCGCCTGCCGGAGCAGGCTTGGCTCCGCCGGGAGGACCGCCGGCCGCAGGTTTGGGCGGCATCGAAAGCCGGACCGTTTCCTTGGCGGCGGAAGGCTTGGGCGGCAGGGAAAGCCGGACGGTTTGCGCGGCTCCCGCAGCACCCCCAGGAGGTCCGGCAGCAGCCGGAGCGGCGGGCCGGGGAGCGGCAGGCGCGGGGGGAGCGGCGGGTTTGGGCGGGGCGGCGGGTGCAGGGGCTGCCGCGCCGGGAGCCGCCTTCGGTGGCAGTTGCAGGCGCACCGTTTCCTTGGCGGCCGGCTTGGGCGGCAGGCTGATCCGAACGGTTTCTTTTTTGGGCTGGACCTTGGAACCTGCGGGTGACGGAGGAACTGCGCCGGCGGGTGATTTCAAGTTGTCGGCCATAGTGTGTGCGTCGGCGAGTGACGCTAGGGAGGGGGGCAGGGTCTGTCAAATCCATAAACCGTTTCGCCCGGTTTCATGCAAGGAGTGCCTGCCCTTGCAAGCTGCCAGAGCCACCAAACCGTCCCGCCAATGGGCAGGATTCGCCTAACGCTTGCACCGGCTGGAAACTTGAAATGGTTCCCGGCTCGACCCACGCGAACGCCCCGCCTACAGTCGCGCCATGCAGATCGCATTCAAAGAGTGGGCAACGATCGTGGATGCCCTCGGACGCGGCGACCAGATCCTCATCTTCCGCAAAGGCGGGATCGCGGAAGGCCACGCCGGGTTTCAAGTGGAGCATCCGCATTTTCTCTTCTTCCCCACCCTGTTCCACCAGCAGCGCGAGTCCGTGGTGCCGGCCGCCCAGGCGCGCTACGACGAAATCGTCCCCGGCTTTCCCCCGGCGGATACGCTGCGGGTGGAACTTTGCGCGGAAGTGGTGGCGTGGCGGAAGCTCGACTCCTTTGCCGTGGTCGAGCGCTTGCGCGGCCAGCATATATGGCTCGAAGATGTGCTCGCCCAACGGTTCGACTGGGGCAAGGCCGCCAACCTCTTTGCGCTCGCGGTGCGCGTCGCCCGACTGCCCCAACGCATCGACCTGCCCATGCTGCCCGCCTACGGAGGGTGCAAATCCTGGGTGGAGCTCGCCGTGGACGTCCCGACCGACACCGCGCAACCCGTGTTGCCGGAAGCAAACTTCCAAACCCGCCTGCAAGCCTTCGAGTCCGCCCTTGCCACCGCGTAATCCTCCTGCTGTGCAGCTGCCAAGCCCGGCAGTTCCGCTGAACACCTGCCCGCCCTGCCTGTCCAACCGCGCGTCCGACTGAGCACTGAATACTGAACACTGTCCGTGGCCGCCTCCAACCAAAACGCCGTCATCGTCCCACCGCCAACCAGCGCGGCGACCGGCACGAACGAAGCTCTGCGCGACATCCGCGGTCCCGTGCCGCTGCCGCCGGAGCTGCTGTGGCTGTGGATCGCCGTCGGCGCTGCCTTGGGTGGATTGCTCGCGGTGTTCATCTGGAACAAGTGGTTCCGGCACGCCCCGCGTGTGCCCGCGCTGCCCGTTGTCCCGCCGCACCAGCGCGCCAAGCACCGCCTCGCTGACGCGCTTGCGCTGCTGTCCCAACCCAAGCCCTTCTGCACGGCTGTCTCCGACACGCTGCGCATCTACCTTGAAGAGCGCTTCGAGTTTCGCGCGCCGGAGCGGACCACGGAGGAATTCCTCGTGGACCTTCAGGCCACCGACCTGCTCAACGACTCGCAGAAGGAGTTCCTCACCGGCTTCCTCACCCGTTGCGATCTCGTGAAGTTCGCCAAACACGAGCCCAGTGAAGCCGACTTGCGCAGCCTGCACAGCGCCGCGCTCGGCCTCGTAGAGGAAACCGCCTACGATTTGCCACCGACGGGAAAAGGAGCGGTGGTATGATAGAGAAAACGCTCAACGCTCAACGCTCAACGTTCAACGTCCAGAGCAACGTTCCCGCGCCGTCGGCCCTGGTTGGAAGCTCGAAGTTGACCGTTGAACGTTGGACGCTTCCTTCTTTTCAGCTCCGCGTTTCGCGCTCCACGTTCGCATGAGCTTCTCCTTCGCCCATCCGTGGTTGCTGCTCCTGCTGCTACTGCTGCCGCTGCTCGCGTGGCTCAAGGGAAAGCGCGACACCCAGCCCGCCTTTCTCTACTCCTCCGTGCAGCTCGTGCGGGGCCTGACCGGCCAAGTGCAATCCAGTGCCGGGGCTTGGCTGCGTGCCCTGCGCTGGCTGGCCTTGGCGGCGTTCTTCATCGCGCTGGCCCGGCCCCAGATCGGCGAAGGCGAAACCAAGGTGTCCGCCAGCGGCATCGACATCGTCATCGCCGTGGACCTCTCCCGCAGCATGGAGGCCGAGGACTTTTTCGACGCGAAAGGCCAGCGCATCAACCGCCTGACGCTCGCGAAAGACACCGTCCGCAAGTTCATCCTCAAGCGGCCCAGCGACCGCCTCGGGCTGATCGCCTTCGCCGGGCGTGCTTACGTGGCCGGGCCGCTCACGTTGGACCACGAGTTTCTCATGCAAAACTTGGAGCGGCTGAATTTCGGCGGCATCGAGGAGGGCACCGCCATCGGCTCCGGCCTGATTGCCAGCGTCAACCGCCTGCGCGAGCTCAAGTCCAAGAGCAAGATCATCATTCTGCTCACCGACGGCGTGAACAACGCCGGCAAAGTCCCGCCCCTCACCGCCGCCGACGCAGCGCAAGCGCTCGCCATGAAGGTTTACACCATCGGCGTCGGCACGCACGGCACCGCGCCGATCCCGCAAGTGGATGCCTTCGGGCGCAAGCGCATGCTCCAGATGGAAGTGGACATCGACGAGGACACGCTGAAAAAGGTCTCCGACAAGACCGGTGGTAAATACTACCGCGCGGACAACACGGAGACCCTCCGGCGCATCTTCTCGGAGATCGATCAGTTGGAGAAGACCACCATCGAGGTGAAGAAATTCCAGCGCTACCGGGAGCTGTCGCACTGGCTCATCGCCGTCGGCCTCGCCGTGCTGCTGGCGGAGATGGTGCTGGCCAACACGTTGTGGAGGAAGCTACCGTGAAATTCGCCCTCCCATCGCTCCTCTGGCTCCTGCTGCTGGTGCCGCTGCTCGCCGCCTTCCTCATCTGGGCGTGGCATACGAAGGAGCGGTTGATCCGCCAGTTCGTGCAATCGCGGCTGCTGGCGCAGCTCACCGTCGGCGTGTCCAAGACGCGGCAGAAAGTGCGGCTGGGCCTGCTCGTTGCCGCAGTGACCTTCGGCTTGCTGGCGTTGGCACGGCCGCAGTGGGGCTTCTCGTGGGAGGAGGTTTCGCAGAAGGGTCTGGACATCGTGGTGGCCATTGACACTTCCCGCTCGATGCTAGCCGCCGACATCCCGCCCAACCGGCTCGAACGCGCCAAGTTCGCCGCGCTGGATCTCATGAAGCTCGCCAAGAACGACCGGCTCGGCCTCGTGGCGTTCGCGGGCAGCTCCTTTCTGCAATGTCCGCTGACCCTCGACGAGGAGGCCTTCCGCCAAAGCGTGGCGGCGCTGGACGTGAACATCATCCCCCAAGGCGGCACCGCCATTGCCGAGACCATCCAGACCGCGCTGGCGGCGTTCAAGGAGGGCGAGAACCACAAGATTCTCGTGCTCTTCACCGATGGCGAGGATCACGAGGCCGGGGTGGTGGAGGCCGCCAAGGCAGCGTCGGCCAAGGGGCTGCGCATATTCACGATTGGCGTCGGCTCGGCCGAGGGCGAACTCATCCGCGTGCGGGACGACAAGGGCAAGCTGGACTTCCTCAAGGACGAGCAGGGCAACGTCGTGAAATCACGCCTCAACGAAACCCTGCTCCAGCAAATCGCCGGCGCGGCCGACGGGTTTTACCTGCCGCTGCGCGGGGCCAACACGGCGGAAACCCTCTACGAGCGCGGGCTTGCACCGCTGCCCAAGTCCGAGTTCAACGCCAAGCTCATGCAACGCCATCACGAGCGATTTTACTGGCCGCTCGGTATCGCGGTTGTTTTGCTCGTCCTCGAAATGTTTCTCCCGGAGCGACAAAAAGTGCGTCGGCCGGCCGGCGTGAACACCCCGGCGACGAACGTGTCTGTCTCTGCAAACGCTGATGCACCCATTGCGCAATAATCTGCCGGCCACCGGTCGCCTTATCCTGCCCGCAGAACGGGCGGGATGTGCTTCATCGCGCCGTCGCTTCGCCGTGCTCGCGATTCTCTGTTTCCTTCCACTCATCCTGCACGCCTCCTCGGCCACGGCGCTGAAAAACTACGAGGCCGGCAAATACGACGCGGCCTTGAAGGAATACGACCGCCTCCGCCAGCAACGACCGGAGGACTCGCGCCTCGCCTTCAACGCCGGCGCGGCCGCCTATCAGGCCAAGCAGTTCGAGGCCGCCACCCGGCTCTTCAGTGGAGCCACCGGAGCGCGTGACCCCAAGCTCGCCCAAAGCGCCTTCTATAATCTCGGCAACGCGCAGTTCCAGCTCGGCGAGACTGCGGCTGACGCCAACCAGAAGCGCGAGGCTTGGGAAAGCGCCCTCGGCTTCTACGACACCGCCCTGAAGCTCGATTCCACCGACGCCGAGGCGAAACACAACCGCGAGTTTGTGCAGCGCAAGCTGGAAGAGCTGAAGCAACAGCAGGAACAGCAGCCGGATAAAGACAAGCAGGACCAAAAGAAAGAGGACAAACCGGACGACAAGAAGAAGGATGACCAAAAGCAGGACAAGCCCGGTGATGACCAAAAGCCGGACGACAAGAAATCCGACCAACCGAAGCAGCCGAAGCCCGACGGCTCCAAGCAGGACAAACCTGACCAGCAGAATCCGCCACCCCAACCCGACAAGCCAGGCGACCAAAAGCAACCCGACCCCAAAAAGCCGCAGGACCAAAAAGGCGACCAGAAGCCGGGACAACCGGGTGAACAGGGTGAAAAAGACCCCGCGCAAGCCGCTGCGGCGCTCGGGCAAATGACCCCGCAGCAGGCCATGCAGTTGCTCGATTCCCAGCGCACCGAAGAACGGACGCTGGTCTTCCAGCCCACCAACACCACGCAGAAGGCGATCAGCCGCGTGATGAAGAACTGGTGATGAAGACGGTTCAAGGATCTGAGCAAAGCGTCGAGCGCCACCGAACCATCGGTGCCTTGACCGCTCTCCCCCTTTGCGAAGCCGGTGGAGCGTGCCGGGGTGAGGGGTTGCGTGCGTCGGCGTTGGTGGCCGCACCCCTCATCCGGCCGGCGGCCACCGGCTCAGCGCGACTATTCGGCATCGTTTGCTGCCTGTTCCTCCTCAGCGTCTCAGCCCAGGCCGTCACCTTCAGCGCAGGGCTGGATCGCAGCACGATCCGCATCGGCGAGCAGGCCGTGTTGACGCTGCGCTTTGATGGCGGGCAGCCCGGCGGAGTGCCGCGCCTGCCCGACGTGCCAAATCTCCAGATTCAATTCGCCGGCCAGAACCAGCAAATCTCCATCATCAACGGCCAGCGCACCGCCAGCCTGTTGCTCAATTATGTCGTGGTCGCCAGCCAGCCCGGCGACTACACCATTCCTGCCTTTCAAGTGCCAGTCGGTGGGACGACGCTCCCCAGCCAGCCGCTCGCCCTCAAGGTGCTCGCTGCCGCCGTCAAGCAATCCGACACCGACGCGTTCCGGCAATATACCTTCCTCAAAATTCGCGCGAACAAGACCAATGTGTTCCTCGGGGAACCCTTCACCCTCGAAGTGCGGCTCTACCTTTCAGCCGGCCGCGAGATCCAGATGCCGGCGCTGCGCAGTGATGGTTTCACGCTCGTTTCCGCCCGCCATCAGGAGAGCCGGGAGCAGGTGGGGAACGCGGTTTTCAACGTGCTCGCCTTCCCCTTCGTCGCCACGCCGGTGAAGGCCGGCAAGCTCCCGCTCGGTCCGGCGCAATGCTCCTTCAACCTTCAGATCAGCACCGACCGCATTGATATTTTTGGCCGTGGCGTCCGGGTCCAGCCCGTCACGATTCTAAGCGATCCGCTGGAGATCAACGTGCAACCCCTGCCGGCCGAGGGCCGCCCGGCGGACTTCAAGGGGGCGGTGGGTAATTTCCAAATGACTGCCTCCGCCGCACCGCTGGACGTGGCGGTGGGTGACCCGATCACCGTGCGCGTGCAGGTGAGCGGGCGCGGCGGCTTCGACAGTGTGCCGATGCCGGCGCTCGATCAGTGGCGGGATTTCAAAACTTATCCGCCCACCGTAAAGACTGAGGTGCCGGACCCCTTAAACTTGGCCGGCGTCAAAACCTTCGAGCAGGTCGTGCAGCCGCAAAATGCCGAGTTGAAGGAGCTGCCCGCCTTCACCTTCAGCTACTTCGATCCCGACGCCCGCGCTTATCGCACCCACCGTCAGCCGGCCATGCCGTTGAAAGTTCGCGCCGCAGCCGCCGCGCAGGCCCCCACTGTGGTGATGAGCACCAACCTCGCCGCCGCCACGGGCGCCGCCGCGACGGAGCTGGTGCATATCAAACCCCACTTGGGCATGGCCGCAACCGCGTCCGCTGGCGCGCTGCGCCAGCCCGGCTTTTGGCTGTTATCCGGCGGGCCGTTGCTCCTCTGGCTGGCCTTGCTCACGCGGCGCAAGCGGGCGGAACGGCTGGCTAACAACCCGCGTCTCCGCCGGCGGCGCGAGGTGGAAAAGCTGATCGCCAGCGGCTTGACTGAGCTACGCCAACAGGCCGCTGCCGCTCAAACCGAGGCGTTCTTCGCCCACCTCTTCCGCCTGCTCCAAGAGCAGCTCGGCGAACGGCTGGACCTCCCTGCGAGCGCCATCACGGAGGAAGTGACGGACGAGCGCTTGCAGGCCCTTGGCGCGAGCGTCGAGCTTTGCCAGTCAATCCACCAGCTCTTCCAAGCCTGCAACGCCGCGCGCTACGCCCCGGTGCGGGAGACTGCCGAACTCACGAAGCTGGCGGAGCAATTCTCCGCCGCCGTGACCGAACTGCGTAAGCTGGAGGTGGACCGATGAAGCGTGCTGGAGCCACCGATGGACCACCGATGGATTGCCGATGGGATTCCCGACTGAGGTGGGGTTGCCGACTGTCTGTGATTCATCCGGGTTTCATCCGTGACTCCATGGTTTTGCTCCTGTGGCTATTGGCGCTGTCCCTGCCCCAGCACGCCGCTGCCGATCCAGCCACCGACTTCGAGGCAGGGAACAAGCTCTTCGAGCAAGGGAAGTTCGCCGAGGCTACCAAGGTTTATGAAACGCTGCTGACCAACGGCCCCGCCCCGGCGGCGCTGCACTTCAATCTTGGCAACGCCCGCTTCAAGAGCGGCCAGCCGGGCCGAGCGGTTTTTCACTACCACCAGGCGCTGCGTCTCACTCCGCGCGACCCGGACATTCGCGGCAACTTGCAGTTCGTCCGCCGCAGCCTCGGGGTGTCAGCGGAGGAATATCTTGGGCGGCAATTTCTCCGGACGCTGAATTTGGACGAGTGGGCTTGGCTGGCTGGCGGCGGCTTGGGGATCTGGTTTTTGCTGCTGGGTCTGGGGGAAGCTCTGCCCAGCAGGCGAGCCAGCTTCGCCTGGCTCACTAAGACGAGCGGCCTCACCGGCCTTCTGTTCACCACCTTGCTGGCGACGGCGCACACGGAGCGCCGGCAGGCGGGCGAAGCAGTGGTCGCCGTGGCGGAGTCCGCCGTCCGCCCAGGTCCGCTGGCCGAATCGAAGGCGGCGTTTTCGCTGCGGGACGGCACGGAAGTGGTGGTGCTCGACACGAAAGGTGATTGGCTTCAGGTGCGTGCTGGCAGCCAAAGAGTTGGCTGGCTGAAGCGGGATGCTTTGCTGCGTTGGGAGTAGGCAAGCGCGGCCCCACCGCGCGCCCGGGACGACGCGCTTGGTAACGAGGATTCAGATTGAAGGTCCGGGGAGGCGCGCTTAGGGTGCACGCACAATCACCTAACGAGCTTTCCACCACCTTCGTGAAGCGGTGTGCCAAGGCTGGCCGAACAACGGAATAAACCCGTGAATTCGGGCCGAGGAATGCCACTTCGCAATCTACCAAACCGCCTGAACATGACGCGCCCATCGCAGAGCCAAGTCCAGCCACCCGCTCGCCGGGTTCTGCTCACGGAGGACTCTCCGGCAGACGCGCTGCTGCTCCAGTCCCTGCTCGGCGCGGAATGCGTGGTGACCTGTGTCTCGACGCTCGCCGAGGGCATGGCCGTCTGCTCGCAGGAGCAGTTCGACATCGTGCTGCTGGATTTGTTCCTCCCCGACAGCCGTGGACTGGACACCCTGATGCAGTTTCAGACTTTGCATTCGGACCTGCCGATTCTGGTGATGAGCGGGCTGGATGACGAGCAAACCGCCGCCGCCGCCGTTCACGAAGGCGCGCAGGACTATCTGGTCAAGGGTCAGATGGACGAGGTGCTGCTCCACCGGGCCATGCGTTACGCGATCGAGCGCAAGAGCGCGGAGCGGGCGTTGCGCGAGTCGGAAGCCTTCTATCAATCGCTGGTCGAGAACCTCCCCCAATACATCTACCGGAAAGACATGGCCGGCCGGTTCACCTTTGCCAACCGGCGTTTCTGCACCCAGTTGGGCAAGACCCCGGCCGAAGTGGTCGGCCACACTGACCTCGATTTCTTCCCCCCCGAGCTCGCGGAAAAATATCAGGCGGACGACCGGCGGGTCTTGGCTGCCGGCAAGCTGTTCGAGACCGTGGAGGAACACACCCCCACCACCGGTGAGAAGGAATACGTGCAGGTGGTCAAGACGCCCGTCTTCAATGCGCAAGGCCGGATCGTTGGCACGCAAGGCATTTTCTGGGACGTGACAGCCCGCGTGCGCGGCGAAGAACGGCTCAAGAAGGCCCACTCCGACCTAGCACGCAGCCGCGAAGACCTCCTGCGCACGCTGGTGGATTTACAGCGCTCGCACAGCCAGATCAAGGAGGCCCAGCTTCAGGTCATCGAAATGGAGAAGATGCACACCATCGGCCAGATGGCCGCCGGCATCGCCCACGAGGTGAAGAACCCGCTGGCCGTCATCCGCATGGGCGTTGATTTCTTCAGCAACAGCCCGGAAAGCGAGGCCGAGCCGACGAGCACCATCATCAAGGACATGCAGGACGCGCTGCACCGCGCCGACAGCATCATCATGGGCCTGCTGGATTTCTCGGCCCCGGGCAAAGTGGAACTCCGCCCAGCCGACTTGAACATGCTCCTGCGCAGCTCGCTCAACCTGGTCCGCCATGAGCTCAAAACTCCGCATATCAGCGTGCAAACCGAGTTTTGCGAACACCTCCCGGCCGTGCTCGTGGATGCGAACAAAATCAAGCAGGTGTTTGTCAACGTGCTGACCAACGCGGTCCACGCCATGCCCGAGGGCGGCACCCTCACCGTCCGAACCTATATCAAGAAGCTCACCCCGGAGGAGGCCAAGCCCAGCCCCGGCGCCCGCCGGACCCATGAGTTCCGCGCGGGCGAGCGCGTGCTCGTCACCGAGTTCGACGACACCGGCACCGGCATTCCCGAGGACAAACTGGGCCGCGTGTTCGAGCCCTTCTTCACCACGAAGGAAACAGGCAAGGGCACCGGACTGGGCCTTACGGTCACGCGGAAGATTGTCGAGCTGCACGAAGGCACGATCCAGCTTCAGAACCAGCCCGAACGCGGGGCCCGCGCCACCATCACGCTGAGAACGGAAAGGAGCTGAACATGGACCAGAAACGCATCCTCATCATCGACGACGAAGCCACCTTCACCCGGATGGTCCGGATTAACTTGGAGCAGACCAAACGCTACGTGGTGCGCGAAGAAAACCGCGCCCCGCATGCCCTGACCACCGCGCACGAGTTCAAGCCCGACCTCATCCTGCTGGACGTGATCATGCCCGGCGTGGACGGGGGCGAGCTGGCCAGCCGAATCAAGGCAGACTCCTTACTCAAGGAGGTGCCAGTCATCTTCCTCACGGCCACGGTCTCCAAGCGAGAAGCCGCTGAAGGCGTGTTCACCGGAGGCTACTTGTTCCTGCCCAAGCCCGTGGGTCTCAAGAACCTCGTCGAGTGCATGGAAAATGTCCTGGCCGCGAAAAAGCACGAACACGACCCGGCGGAAGTGAAAAAGCCGGCGAGTTGAAGTCGCTTCGGTTGGCGCGCCTTGGATGTTGTCCCAACTCACGTAGTGCCGCGTTCCCGCCCTGTCATCACCCGGAGTAAGCGGCGGTATTCTTCCTCGGCAACCAGCTTCGGCACCGCGCGGCACGTCTGCTCAAAGCCCGGGAAGTTCCACAGGTTGGGAAAGTCACGGCATTGCTGAGGCTTCACTGCCTGCACGGCGCAGTTGCCGCCTTCCAGAAACACACATTCCCCATTGGGCTTGTCCATCAAGGCGAGTCCTTGGCGATCGGCGCGCAACCGGGTGAACTGCTGGATGAAATCGTGCTCGCTCAGTCCGCGAAAGGCGGCGATCCGGGTGATCTCCAGTTCCGTGAGCCGCACTTGGCCCGGCCAGCGACAGCAGGCCGTGCAGCGCTGGCATTCGTAAAACACCGGCATGTGGCGAGGCTAGGCCAGAATCGGCCGGATGATCTCGCCGTGGTCCAAATCAAGGCGCTTGCGGTCCGGGACTTCCAGTTTACGACCACTCAGGCCGAGCTGGTGAAGCAGCGTCGCGTGGACGTCCGTGACATAGTGCGCGTCCTCGACGGCGTGGAAGCCCAACTCGTCGGTCGCACCCTGGACGATGCCGCCTTTGATGCCGCCGCCCGCGAGCCAGACGCTGAAGCCGTAAGGGTGATGGTCGCGCCCATCAGCACCCTGCGAGCCGGGCGTGCGACCGAACTCGGTGGCGAAGACGACGATGGTTTCGTCCAGCAGGCCGCGACGCTTCAAGTCTTGCAGCAGGCCAGCGGTGGGCTTGTCCACTTGTGCGGAGAGCTTCGAGTGGTTCGCCTTCAAACCGCTGTGCGCGTCCCACGCGCCCGCCGCGCCGTCGCCGTGCTGGATTTGGATGAAGCGCACGCCGCGCTCGACGAACCGCCGCGCCGCGAGGAGCTGCATCCCGAAGGCCTTCGTCTCGGCCTGCTCCAGCCCGTAGAGCTGCTTCGTCTCCGCCGTCTCGCTGTCAAAGCTCACCGCCTCGGGCACGGCCATCTGCATGCGGTAGGCGAGTTCGTAGCTCTTGATGCGCGCGTCGAGCGCCTGATCGCCGGGATACTGCGTGGCTTTCAGGCGGTTGAGTTTGCCGACGAGATCGAACTGAATCTGTTGCTCTATCGAGCTGATATCCCCCTCGGGGCGGGCGTAGGCGAGCGGTTCGCGCGGGTCAATGACCAGCGGCACGGCATCGTAGGCGGGGCCGAGGTAGCGGCCGTCGCGCTTGTCGAAGAAGCGCGGGCCCATGTTGATGAACTGCGGGAGGTTTTCGTTAAGCGAGCCGAGTCCGTAGTTCACCCACGCGCCGATGGTCGGCTCCTGCACGTCGAGCATGTGGCGGCCGGAGTGGAACTGGATCTGCGCGCCGTGGTTGTCGTCGGTGGTCCACATGGAACGCACGATGGCGAGGTCGTCCACGCAGTTGCGGAGATGGGGAAACCAATCGCTCACCTCGATGCCGCTCCTACCACCGGGCGCGAAGCCGATTTGCAGCGGATAAACCTTGTTGCGCTGCTGGCCGTTGGCGTCGTTCACCACGACGACGCGCACGCGCTTGCGCTTCTCGGGGTCGTTCACGCCCTTGAACGGCGTCTCATCGAAGGTCTTGCCGGAGTATTGGGTGAGCGCGGGCTTGGGGTCGAAGCTCTCCATGTGGCTCAACCCGCCGCGCAGGAAAATCCAGATGACGGATTTGGCACGCGCCGGGAAGTGCGGCAGCCCTGTCGGCGGACGCCAACTGCTCTCCAGCCCAAAGCCATCGCGCGCGAGCATGGTGCCGAGCGCGAGGCCGCCGAAGCCGAGACCGGAGCGGGTGAGGAAGGAGCGGCGTGGCAAGACTGAGTTCATACTCGGAGAGCAAGTTCTACCGCCATCGGACGGACGCTTGTTTTGGAGAGTTCATCGCATCTGCCCTGCTCGCGCTGGAATTAGTCGGCCAGAGCGGGGCTTTGTCCCAGTCCACTTTGTCTGGAACGTTCAGCGACACCGGGCGTTCGCTCATCGCAACGAGAAGTTGGTTCAGCCGCCCGACTCGCTCTGCGAGTTTTTCCTCTGTAGCGTGCGAAATCCAAAAATTCGTTCGACTACGCACTGTGACCATGAACCTCTCATTCTTGGAGCTTGGACGCCCGCACCAATAAAGGGGCACGCCGTCGTCTGCGGAGCCTTCGGGCCAACGCAGGAAGACTTCGTCCCACTTTTCCGGCGTAAGACCCACCGCCTGCCAGCCTCCAATCCGCTGATTGGGTGCGCCATGATTGCAGTTCGCATGACCGCCTACCCTCCTGCCATACGCTGCGAAAACCATCGCCCCATCTGCACTTGGAAGGAACGGCAAACGCCATCCGGGATTCTCGTTCGCCTCCACCAAGAGGCTCCCATAAATTTGGTTTCCGTGGTTTCGGCAACTGATGATGAGGTTTGGTTCGCGCTTGGCGTCCCAGACCATCCAGAGAATCCACGCGAGGTAGTAAACCGCGAAGAGCACCAGCACCCGGAGGGTCCAGCGTATCGGTTTGGGCAGCTTGCTCATGTCCACTTCACCGAATCGTAATAAAATCGTTGTGATTCAAGAGTGCGTGGACGAGGGCGGCGCGGGCTTTGGCTTCGGGCTGGGCGGACTTGCGCTCCTTCACGGCGGCGAGGAACTGGGCGAGGCTGTCGGCGCAAAGCTGCTGCTCGGCGGGGGTAGGCGCACTGGCGAGGAGGGTGGTGAAGATAGTGCGGATGAAGGCGTCGTCTGCGGCGCTCTCGGCGTCCTTCACGAGGCGCTCGGCGACCTTCGCAGCGGCGGTGGAGACGAGCTTGCTGTTCGCCAGCGCGAGCGCCTGCTGCGGGAGGATGCTCTCGTCACGGCGGTAGCACTCCTTCGTGTTCGCGTTGTCGAACATCTCCAGGAACTTGTTCAAGTCCTCGGGGGATTGCGTGAAGTAAAAGCTGCGACGGAGCGAGTCCTCGCGCTTGGGGTCAACGGTGGGGCCGCCGAGCTTGGGGTCGAGCGTGCCGGCGAGGTGGAGCAGGCTGTCGCGGAGGACGTTGGCGTCCATGCGCTGCGAGTTCATGCGCCAGTAGTATTTGTTCTCGGGGTCGGTGGAGTGGTTTGGAGAGTGTTCAGTGTTCAGCAAGCCAGTGTTCAGTGAAGGCACGGACTTCGCTTGTGACTGGCCCGTCGGTGACTGATTGCTGATTACTTTCCCCTGACTGCTGCTCATCCGATACGCCTCCGACAACACCATCTGCCGGTGCAGGCGTTTGAGGCTCCAGCCGTTTTCCATGAAGTCCATCGCGAGCCAGTCAAGGAGTTCGGCGTGTGCCGGCTTGGTGGCGCGACGGCCGAAATCCGTGACATTCGCGACCAGCGACTGCCCGAAGTGGCGCGTCCAGACGTGGTTCACCAGCACGCGGGCGGTGAGCGGGTTCTGGCGGTCCGCCAGCCAGTTGGCGAAGGCAAGGCGGCGTCCGGTGCTGGTGCTGGGATACGGCAACTGGCGATGAGCCTCGGATTCGTCAGGCCCCTCGAAGGGTTTGAGCGTGGCGCGGAGTGAGGTGTAGCTGGTGCCAGGTGAGGCGACGGCCTTCTGCGCTTTCGTCAATGCCTCCTGGGCGGTCTTCAATTTCTTCTCCGCGTCGGGCTCCTTCTTTTTCTTGGGCTCGTTGCTGGGCGCGACCATTTCCAGTTCCACCTTCGCCACGTCCGCCTCCGACTGGGCGAGCTTGAACTTCGCCTCGGCCAGAGCGGCGGCGGCAAGCTGGTTCGTTGCACCGGCCGGCGTGGCCGCCTGGTTGCGGCCGGAGTCGGCTTCCCACACGGAACGGACCATCGCGGGACGCAGCTCGGCGGCCGCCAGCGCAAGTTCGGCGGCTTTCAGCGCCGCGCGGGCATGCTCGACCGTCGTGACCATGGCCTTGACGGGCGAGGCGGGGACCTTGGCGGCGACCGGGGCGGGGGCGCTGGATGTCACGAGCTGCGTTTCCGCAGGCAATGCGCCGAGTTCAAACCCGAGGAAGTCCGCCGTGGCGTCGTAGGTGATGAGCTGGAACTTGCCAGGCGAGCGAGCTGGCAGCTCGAAGGCCAGGGCGTGCTCGCCGTTGATCGCGACATTCAGCAGCGAGCCGCGCACGCGCAGCGTCAGCTCGTAAACTTCACCGAGCTTCACCGCGCGCGCCTGCATGCCGGTGGCCGGATAGGCGTATTGGTTGGCCTTGCCGTAGGCGATTTGGAGCTTGGGGCCGGGCGCGTGCGCGCTGAGATAGACTAGCGTCTCGCGGGTATCGGTGGTGTCGAAGGTGAAGCCAACGGATTTGTAAACTCCACCGCCAGTGGGGCGGAACTTGAGGGTCGCCTGAAAGTCCGCCGGATGGTCCGCGCGGCTGCGGGCGGCGCTGCGCTGGGCGGTGGCAAGCGACTGGCGCAGCACGCCGTCCACGTAGGCCCACTGGTCATCGAGCAACTCCCAGAGCTGGAGGTTCGCGGCGGCGAAGTTGTCGGTGAAGCGAGACTTTCCAGTGGCAACAGTGGGCGGAGCGGCAGGAGGGACGGATGCTGTCGCTGCGTTCGTGGCCGCTGCGGGCGGGACGCCCACGCTCCGGGGCGCTTTCTCGACCTCGGCGAGCTTCTTCTTGGCGGACTCGGCGGCTTGACGGGCCACCACGATCTGCTCCTCGGCGGCGCGGAGGTGGTTGGTGAGCACCCACGGTTGAAGCGCGGGATTGTGCGCGGGCGCGGGAAGTTTCACCGGCCGGATGTCGAGCGGCTTGAAGGCGAGCGCGACCGGGATGGCGGCAGCGATGACTTGATTGGTGTCGGGCTTCTTCTCGTCGCCCTTCACATGGACGTAAGTCGGGCGGGCGAGGTGCAGGTCGTAGGCGCGGGGAAGGCCGTTTTTCTCCAGGTCGGTCTCGCCGGGCAGCTCATCGAGCCGCGCGTGATACGGCTCGAAGATGGCGCGCATCGCGTAGTAGTCGGTGTGCGTGAGCGGGTCGTATTTGTGGTCGTGGCACTTCACGCAGTTCATGGTGAGGCCGAGGAACGCCTTGCTCGTGTGCTCGACCACGTCGTCCAGCCAGGCCGTGCGGTTGAAGAGGAAATAGTTGCGCGCGAGGAAGCCGGTGGCGCGGAGCGTGGCGGGGTCGGTCGGCGCGAGTTCATCGCCGGCAAGCTGTTCGACAATCATCCGGTCGTAGCCCTTGTCGCCGTTGAGCGACTCCACAATCCAGTCGCGCCAATGCCAGATGTGCTTCTGGCTGTGCCGGAGTTGCGCGCCGAGGCCCCACCAGTCGCTGTAGCGCCAGATGTCCATGAAGTGCCGCCCCCAGCGCTCGCCATAGTGCGGGCTGGCCAGCAGCCGCTCGACGACGCGCTCGTGCGCCTGCGGCGACTTGTCGGCCTCGAAGGCGCGCAGCTCTTCGAGCGTGGGCGGCAGGCCGGTGAGGTCGAGCGTGACGCGTCGGAGCCAGATGGATTTCTCGGCGGGCGGCTGGGCCGTGAGTCCCTGTTTGCGGCGCTGAACTTCGAGGAAGGCGTCAACAGGATTGCCGGTTGCCGGTTGCCGGTTGCCGATTTGGGGGACGGCCACCTTCATCGGGGGCTTGAACGCCCAATGCTCACGCGGATCGCTTTCCGGCTGCTCGTCTCTGGGGGCGATGGCACCGGCGGCAATCCAGTCGCGCAGCCCGGCAATCTGCGGTTCGTGAAGCGCTTCACCCTCGGGCGGCATCCGCTCGTCCAGGCTGGGGGCGGAAACTTTCATGAGCAGCAGGCTTTCGGCGGGCTTGCCGGGGACGATGGCAGGGCCGTGCTTGCCGCCCTTGCGGATGAACTCCGCCGTGTCCAACCGCAGTTTCGCCTCCTGCTTGAGCGCGCCGTGGCAGGAGTAACAGCGCGCCACAAGGACAGGCTTCACGTCCTTGAGATAATCCACGGGCCCAGCGGCCTCAGTGGAGAATCCGAGGCCGACGAGCACAATCAGAGTGATGCGGAACACGGAGGTTCGGACGCACGTCGGCCGGGCTTTATTGTGCGAACCCTGGCGGTTTACTTACGCGCCACCGACTTGGTTTGCCCCGTCTTCGCCGCCTCGTAGAAGGCGTAGATGGCATCCAACACGCGCAGGCCTTCGCGGCCGGTGACGGGCGGAGCTTGCAGGCCGGCAGCGGCACGAGCGCACTCGTGGACGAACGGCGTGTAGCCGGACGGCTCCTTGGGCGGCGCGTAATTCTGCACGCCGCTGACTTTCGGTTCGGCGGTGGAATACCATTTCAGGATGACCTCGGCCTGCTGGTCCATCTCCAGCCAGCCCTTCTCGCCCCATAACTTCAAGTGCTGGTGATAACCTCGGTCCAGGTAGTAGCCGCTGGTCATCGTGCCGAACATTCCGTTGGTGAACCGCAAGGCGGCGGCGTTCGAGTCCTCCACGTCCATCGGCTGCCCGCCGACGTTGCCGGAGAAGCCCGCGACCGCCTCGACCTCCGCCCCGGTGATGAACAACGCCATGTCGAGCCAGTGAATCCCCAGCCACGTGAGATGCCCGCCACCCGCGCGCGCCTTCTGGGCAAACCAGTTCTGCCGATAGCTCGGGCTCTTCAGCCGCGTCTGGTCGGCGACGAGGTGAATCTCGATACCGTAGAGCTTGCCGAGGCGGCCCTCGCGCACGAGCCGCTGCGCCTCGCGGGCCTCGGGTTTGAGGCGGTTGGCGAACGCGAGCATCAGGTGCAGGTGCTTGCCTTCGGCCTTGCGCACGAGTGGCTCGAAGTCGGAAGCACGCACGCACGCGGGCTTTTCAGCGAGCACATGGCAGCCCTGCTCCAGCGCCGCGTCAATCGCCGGTGGCGCGAGCACGGCTTCCATCGTGACGAGCGCCATCTTCGGCTTCGCTTCGCGCAGCAAGGCGGCGGCGTCCTTCCCTGTGGCCTTCAACTTCGGTCCGAGCGTTTTCTGCGCCGCAGCGAAGACGCTGCCACTCGGATCCGCGATGGAGACCTCGCCAACCTCCGAGCTCGCGGCAAGCCCAGCGAGATAGGCATCAAGGTGCGGGCCGGCGGCATGGGTGAGAACGGCGACAGGGATGGGCATGGCGATGGTGGTTAGGTTTACTTCACCGCCCGCTCCACCTGCGCCGCGAGCTTGTCCAAATCAATCTGTTCGCCCGCCGCCGGGAACTTGTGCGG
>CAMCFN010000052.1 GCA_945874145.1 Akkermansia muciniphila | reverse complement strand
GCGCGCACCTTGCCGAGGTAATCATTCCCAATCCGTCCGATGCCGCCGATGGCCACCGCGTCCACCGTGACGAGCACGACGGTGGTGGAGCCGTCCCTGAGCACCAGCGCCTTCACGTAGGAAGGGTCGTTGACCGGCCCCGCCGCGCGGTCCGTGATGTCCACCTTCGCGACGCCGGCGAGGAGTTGGGCGGCGTGGGCAGGCGTGCAGGTGAAAAGTGCGAGCAGCACCCCAACGAGCAACCCGAAGGCTTGGGTGCTCAACGCCCGCCCGGACATTGGGAATCCGTTGGTCATTATTGGCTCGTCCGTTTCCGGTTTACGTAATCAATGGAATCCTGCAGGAACGCTTCGAGCCCCGCAGTCATTTCGGGATGGGGGCTGAAGCAGACGACGCGGCCTTGTCCGAAGCGGCCCCGGGCAATCGCGGTGGTGCCAATCATCACGCCTTTGGGTGCGCCGTTCTTGGCAATCTCCGTCTTGAAGGTTGCCATCTCCTCATAGTCTTCAATCTCCGGGCGGTTGGCCGGGGCCAGCAACGGTCCTTGGGCGTAGTGGATTGGGAGTTTCTGGTTCGTCGTGCGCAGGGTCTCTCGTCCCTTGCTCGTCAGCTCGATGTCCACGGTTCCGGTGCCGCGATTCCAGTGCTGGGTGTCGAGGACTTTTGCGTCGAGAATGTTGAGCGACCAAGGGTAGTGCGCTGAGGCGAGATAGGCTCCTGCGCAGATGCCAACGAAGCCGCCACCTTCCCGGACAAAGTTGCGGATTTTCTCCCGTCCGGGCTCGTCCAGATTCCGCCCTTGGTCGCCGCCACTGCCGCCCGGATGCATCAAGATATCCAGACCAGTCAGCCCGCCGGAACGGATTTGATCGGCGGTCAGCTTTGTGACGGAAACCTCTTCAAACTTGCCCAGCGTGCGAAGGAGAGCCTTCACACTTGGTCCGGCTCCCTTGTCGAAATAAACGCCGATTGCGATCTTTCCCGTTCGGTTCGTAGCATCGCCAGCAGCCAACTTCTGTTCTGCGGCGGGAAGGTAGCTTTTCGCGAATGCGGTGATGGCGCTGGCCAGTTTGTCTGCCATGTCTCCGATGGTCTCGGAGTCGCGATATTGCGTTCCCAGTTCCAGTTGAATGGCGTCGATGGTTCCGCCGGAACTGCTGCCGTGGATGCCGACGGTGTGGCCGCCGGAGTAGTTGGGACTCTCGGGGTCACTCGAACCGACTGCTGGAAACACAGCGAAGCCTTGCTTGGCCAGTTGCCCAAACAGGCTCGTCTCGCCATAAACCGCCTCATGGCCGGACTGCTTGAGCAGATGAGTGACGGTCTTACCGTTCTGTGTGCCACGAAGCGCAACGCCCGGCTGGGCGGCCTGGCCGTGAATATCGAGCACGACCCCCCGCCCCCATCGCGCCGTGACTTCCTTGCAAGCCGAGGCGATTGCCGCGTGGTAGGCGTCGTAGGTCGCCTTTGCTTCCGCAGACTCGAAGGCATCCGCCGGACGGCGGTTGGCGTCGATGTATTTCCGGTGGAAGCGCGCAACCACCACATAGGGCCGTTTACCCAGCTTCTGATCCAAGGCGTCCGCCAGCTTCTCGGTGAGAACATCGGTGTTCGTATCCGCTCTGGAGTTGAACCTTGTTACGCCATCGCCCTTCCGCTCCGGGACGCCGGGAACCGCCGCGCTTCCCCCGTGCGGTGCGGTCAGGATGACCGGCAGCCCGCCTGACGCGACCGTGAACGCGGCATTGGAAGTAGCGTTCTGATTCAATCTCCCGTCACTTGCAACGTCAGCGGCGCTGCCGAGGCTAGGAACAGCCGCGGGCGCGGCATCCACGATGGAACCGGCCAAAAACGTAGCGGACAGGGTGAAGAGGAATGCGGCGATGGTTTTCACTTCTTCTCAATGAGCTCTTCCAGCCGCGCCCAGAACAGTGGTTCGAAGGTGGGGGTGCGGTTCACGGTTGGTTGTTGGCTGGCTTGCACGCTACTCCTTGGATGCTTTGCCAGCGGGTTTGTGCAGCTCAATCTTCGCGTCGTTGGTTTGGCTCGCGCCGGGCGTGCTGCGGCCGTTGGCCACGTAGCTTTCGAGCAGCTTCCTGAGGCGGGCGACAAATTCGGGTTTCTGCGAGGCGAGGTTCTTGGTTTCACCGACATCGGCGGCCATGTCGTAGAGCTGGGGGGATTCAGGGCCGCCGCCCTTGCTCCAGCCGCCGCTGCCGGCACAAAGCGCGAGTTTCCACGGGCCTTGGCGGATGGAAAACATGCCGTGAATGCTGTGATGCACGACCGCTTCCCGCAGCGGTGCGGTGTCCCGGCCCATGAGCGCGGGCAGGATGCTCACGCTGTCCTCCGCCGTCGAGGCGGAGAGCTTCGCACCCATGAGTTCGGCGCACGTGGCCAGGAGGTCGGTGTGGCAGATGACTTGGGCGCTTCGGGAACCGGCCTTCACCTTGTCCGGCCAGCGCACGAGGAATGGCACGCGATGGCCGCCGTTCCAGATGTCCGCCTTGTAGCCGCGAAACTGCGCGCTGGCGAAGTGGCCCTGGCGTTCGAGCTTGTCGGTGCCGGCGGCGGGGGAGCAGCCGTTGTCCGAGGTGAAGATGACGAGCGTGTTGCCGGCAAGGCCGAGGCGGTCGAGCGCGGAGAGGACTTCGCCGACCATCGCGTCGGTCTGCATGACGAAGTCCGCGTAGTCGCCAAGGCCGCTTTTGCCCTGCCACTCCGGCGTCGGGACAATGGGCGTGTGCGGCGAGGTAAGCGGAAGGTAGAGGAAGAACGGTTTGCCCGCCTTGGCGGCGGCGGCGCGCTCGCCGAGGTAAGCCGTCGCGCGCTGCGCGAGGCGTGGCAGCATGGCGACGGGTTCGATGCGTTCGATGACGCGGTCATTCTCAATGAGGCTCGCCATGGTGCGGGCATTGGAGCAGCCGAGATAGTAATCGAAGCCTCGCGTGGTCGGACCGCCCGTGATGACGGAGCCGACGGATGCGGCCCCACCACCCTTGTTGCCTTTGCCTTTCTTCGCGTCCGCGTCCGCTGGGGCCGTGGCGATGAAGCCCAGGTGCCACTTGCCGATGCAGGCCGTGGCGTAGCCGTGCTGTTTGAGAAAACCCGGGACCGTCAGCCGTTCCGCTGCGATGAGCGGTTCGTCGTTGCCGCCATCCAACACGCCGCGTTGAAGGCGAGAACGCCACGCGTAGCGCCCGGTGAGCAACCCGTAGCGAGTGGGCGTGCAGACGGACGAACCGCTGTGGGCATCCGTGAACGCCATGCCCTGCGCGGCGAGTTTGTCGAGATGCGGTGTTTTGATTTTGCCGCGCTGCGGATTGAGCGCTTGCACATCCCCGTAGCCGAGGTCGTCGGCGAGGATGTAGAGGATGTTTGGTTTGCGGGCCGTCGGCGTTGCGGCTTGGAGGGCGGTCAGTGGCACCCAGAGCAGCGCTAGTGAGTAGAAGAGTTTTCTCACGGCGGGAGAGCTCTCAGTTCTTGGCAAGCAAGCGATCGAGCAGCGGCTTCAAGCGCTCCGCATAGACAATGTAGCCGGCGAGCGAGAGGTGAATGTTGTCCGGCGTGAACAACCCCGCCTTCAACTTGCCGTCGGCGTTCGTGAAGTTCGCCCACAGGTCAAGCACCTGAACCTTCGGGTCGCGGTCGATCTTGAGAGCGTCTAGCGCGAGGTTGGATTTCTTGATGTCCTCGTAGAAACGGTGATCTGGTGCGTGGGCAGGCAGAATTTTCGCAGCGATGACGGTGGCCTGGGGGAACTTGTCGCGCACGTTCGCCACAACCATTTGCACGCCCCTTGCCGCCGCTTCGATGCCCGTCTCGGCGGTGAAGAACATATTGTTGTTGCCGATCATCACGATGACGACCTTCGGCTGCAAACCTTCCACGCCGCCGTGGTCCAGACGCCACAGGACGTTTTGCGTCTTGTCGCCGCCGATGCCGATGTTGAGGGTCTTGTAGTTCGCGAAGTGTTTCTTCCACGCGTCGTTGAGCACGCCCTTGTCGAGCGGACTGCCCCATTGCTGCGTGATGCTGTCGCCCACGAGCAGCACGTCGCACTGGCCTGGATTTGCCTTCACATACGTGACGAGCTTGGCGTGAGTATCGAGCCACGCCGTGGCGCCCCAGGAGCCAGCGGAGGGAATTTGGGGCCAGAGATGGGGCAAGTGCTTGTTTGTCTCGCGGCCCGGACGGCGGTCATGTTCGGGCTTCAGCACGTAAGCCCGCTCCTCGTCGGTCAACGGCCAGCCCGTCTTCTGCGGCTCGGCGGTCACGTAAGGATACTCGAACGCCATCGCCGAAAGCGCGGCCAGCGCAATAAGTGCGATGACACGGACAGGGTGTTTCATTTCTTCTCGATGAGTTCCTCTAGCCTGGCCCACAGCACCTGCTCCAGATGCTCGCGCACCGGCTCGACGGTGATGCGGTTCACGATTTCACTGGCGAAGGCGTGGGTGAGCAGGCGGCGGGCGTTCACCTCGGCGATGCCGCGCGTGCGGCAGTAGAAGAGCGCCTCGTCGTTGAGCTGGCCCACGGTCGCGCCGTGCGTGCACTTCACGTCGTCGGCGAGGATTTCGAGCTGCGGCTTGGAATTCACCGTCGCGGTGTCGGTGAGCAGGAGGTTGCGGCTGGTCTGCTTGGCGTCGGTCTTCTGCGCGTCTTTGCGGACGAAGATTTTGCCGTTGAACACGCCGCGCGAACTGCCGCTGAGGATGCCGTGGTAGAACTCGTGGCTGCCGCAGTGCGGCTGCGCGTGGTCGGCGACGGTGTGGTGGTCCACGAGCTGTTTGCCGCCGACGGCGTAGAGGCCGTTCATCACGCAATCCACGCCCTGGCCGGTCATGACGAGATTGATGTTGTGCCGCGCCAGCCGCGCGCCGGTGCTGATGCTGTGCGAGAGGAACCGGCTGTCGCGCGCAAGCGTGGCCTGCACGGTGGCGATGTGGAACGCCTCCAGGTTCTCCTCCTGAAACTTCGCGTGCTCGATGTTCGCACCCTCGCCAACCACGATTTCCGTGACGGCATTGGTGAAGTGCGCTGCGCCGCCGAGGCTGACGTAGTGCTCGACGACTTTCGCGGAGCTGTTCGTGCCCGCGACGATGAGGTTGCGCGGCTGCGCGGTGTTCGCCGCGTCACCGGGCGCGCTGACGAAGAGCAGGTGAATCGGCTCGGCGGCGACGGCATTCGGCGTGAGGGCGATGAACGCGCCGTCAGCGATGAACGCGGTGTTCAGCGCGGAGAAGCCGCTGCCGTCCACGCTGGCGTGGTGGGCGAGATGGGATTGCAAAAGCGCGTCACCGCTCGCGAGCGCGGCGGCGAGGTTCGTGACGGTCACGCCCTTCTGCGGCGCGGGCAGCGACGAGAGGGCAGGGGAGAAGTGGCCATTCACGAAGACGAGCCGTGACCCGGTCCAATCAGGGAAGGCGAAGGGCGAGAGTTGTTTCGCGGTCACGCTTGCGTCCGCCGAGGCGGCGGGCTTGAAGGCGAGCTTCGTGATGGGCGCGACGTTGCAGTAAATCCAGTCCTCCAGCTTCGTCGTGGGAAAGCCGAGTTCGGTGAAGTGCGTCACGCCGTTGCGGCGCAGCGTGCGGAGCCACTCGTGGCCGGCGGTGGACGCGGCGAAGGACTCGCAGGCGGCGAGGTGAGCGCCGAGGTCGGCGGCGGGTTTTGATTTCGTCGTAGTCATCGCGCGCTCCGGTTACTTGCTGTTTTTGCCGATGAGCCAGTCGTAACCTTTTTCTTCCAGCTCCAGCGCGAGTTCCTTGCCACCGGACTTAATGATTTGGCCGTTCCAAAGCACATGCACGAAGTCGGGCACGATGTAGTTCAGCAGGCGCTGATAGTGCGTGATGACGATGGCGGCGTTGTCGGGGCGCTTCAGCTTGTTCACGCCCTCCGCCACGATGCGCAACGCGTCGATGTCCAGGCCGGAGTCGGTTTCATCGAGGACGGCGAGCTTCGGGTCGAGCACGGCCATCTGGAAGATTTCGTTGCGCTTCTTCTCGCCGCCGGAGAAGCCCTCGTTGACGGCACGCTTGAGCATGGCTTCGGGGAGTTCGAGCAGCTTCATCTTCTGTCGCACGATGGCGAGGAAGTCCACGGCGTCCACTTCCTCCAGCTTCCGGTGCTTGCGCTGCTCGTTGTAGGCGGCCCGGAGGAAGTAGGTGTTGTTCACGCCGGGAATCTCGACGGGATATTGGAAGGCGAGGAACAAGCCCTCGCGCGCGCGGTTCTCGGGCGACAGCTCAATCAAGTCCTTGCCGTCGTAGGTCACGGAGCCGCCGGTGACATCGTAGCCTTTGCGGCCGGCGAGGACGTAGCCGAGCGTGCTCTTGCCGGAGCCGTTCGGTCCCATGATGGCGTGGACTTCGCCGGGGCGGACGGTGAGGCTGATGCCTTTGAGGATTTGCTTGCCGTTGATGCCGGCGCTGAGGTTCTTGATTTCGATGAGGGGTGGGTTCATTCGGAAAGTGTTCAGTGCTTGGTCGTGAGAGTGTTACGGAGCTTTGGACAGGACCTCCTTCGCATCAAGAATCAGCTTCTTAATTTGAGGGAGCTCGTCAGTAGCTAGAAAAAGGGGCGCGTTTGATGCGGGCCCATCGGGAGGACGCTTAGCCATGATAATCGGTAGTGGAGGGGTGAGCGTGTATTCCACGGCAAGCCCGCTTCTGGATTTGAATGACAGGAGGAAATTCGCGAATGGAGCCTTTGGCTTCGGTCCAGCCTGAAGGGTTTGAATCGCATCCAACAGCGGGTCAATTTCGTCGTCGTCGAGGTAGCATATTTCAAAATCTTTCGCGGAGGCTTTGTCAGTTCTCTCAAAGGCGAGCCGAATGCCCTTCGCTTTGTTTTGGTTGCTCATGTCCGCGACAAGGACAGCTCCGATATGCAGCGTTACCTGCTTCATCATGGCTCCCTGACGGCTTTCAAAAGTGCCGACTTGGACGAAATCACGGCGAATAAGCGTGCCAGTCTTACGCAGCAGTTCATCCAATCGAGAAACTGAGGGTGACCTGTCCGCGCCATGGGCTTGCGGCATCAACACGACGCAGAGGGCTAACCAAAACGAACAGGCTCTTGTCTTCATGGTTGAAACCGGAGTTGGTTCCCGTTTCACTCTTACCCCACACTCCCATCCAGACTCACGCCCAGCAGCTTCTGCGCTTCGACGGCGAATTCCATCGGCAGCTCGCGGAAGACTTCCTTGCAGAAGCCGTTCACAATCATGTTCACGGCGTCCTGGGTCTCGATGCCGCGCTGGTTGAGGTAAAAAATCTGGTCCTCGCCAATCTTCGACGTGCTGGCCTCGTGCTCGACCTGCGCGGTCGGGTTCTGCACGTCAATGTAGGGGAAGGTGTGCGCGCCGCACTTGTCGCCGAGCAGCAGGGAATCGCACTGGGAGAAGTTGCGGGCGTTGGTCGCACCTTTCATCACTTTCACCTGGCCGCGATAGCTGTTCTGGCCGCGCCCGGCGCTGATGCCCTTGCTGATGATGGTGCTGCGGGTGTTCTTGCCGATGTGAATCATCTTCGTGCCGGTGTCGGCCTGCTGGCAGTTGTTCGTCAGCGCGACGGAGTAGAATTCGCCCTGCGAATTGTCGCCGAGCAAAATGCAGCTCGGATATTTCCAGGTGATGGCGGAGCCGGTCTCGACTTGCGTCCAGGAAATCTTCGAGTTCGCGCCTTTGCAGAGGCCGCGCTTGGTGACGAAGTTGTAGATGCCGCCCTTGCCGTCCTTGTCGCCGGGATACCAGTTCTGGACGGTGCTGTATTTGATTTGCGCGCTCTCCATCGCGATGAGTTCGACGACGGCGGCGTGGAGCTGGTTTTCGTCGCGCATCGGGGCGGTGCAGCCTTCGAGATAGCTGACGTAAGCGCCCTCGTCCGCGACGATGAGCGTCCGCTCGAACTGGCCGGTGTTCGCGGCCTCGATGCGAAAGTAGGTGGACAACTCCATCGGGCAGCGGACCCCCTTGGGGATGTAGCAGAAGGAACCGTCGGTGAAGACGGCGGCGTTCAGCGCGGCGTAGAAGTTGTCCGTGTGGGGCACGACGGAGCCGAGATACTTCTGCACCAGTTCCGGGTGGTGCGCGACTGCCTCGGAGAAGGAACTGAAGATGATCCCCTGCTTGGCCAGTTCAGTCTTGAAGGTCGTTGCGACGGAAACGCTGTCCACGACGGCGTCCACGGCCACGCCGGAGAGACGCTTCTGTTCGTTGAGCGAGATGCCGAGTTTGTCGAAGGTCTTGCGCAGCTCGGGGTCAACCTCGTCGAGCGAGTTGAGCGTCTTCTTCTGCTTGGGCGCGGAGTAGTAGCTGATGGCCTGGTAATCCGTCTGCGTGTAAGTCAAGTTCGGCCACTTCGGCTCGCTGAGCGTTTGCCAGTAGCGAAAGGCCTTCAGTCGCCACTCGGTGAGCCACGCCGGCTCGTTCTTCTTGGCGGAGATGAAGCGGATGGTGTCCTCGCTCAAGCCCGGCGGGACGGTGTCGGACTCGATGTTCGTGACGAAGCCGTATTTGTAGTCGGACGCGACAAACTCTTCGATGGTGTTGGTGGATTCGCTCATGGAAAAGGGGTTCAACCACGAATGGACACAAAGGAACACGAATGGGAATTGGGGAGGGAAGATCCGCCCGCGAAACTCGCGAATGAACGCGAAAGGAAAACTGTGCTTTCACGCCTTCGGCTGGTTTTGCGGACTCTCAATTCGTGTCTATTCGTGTCCATCCTTGGTTGGAGATTACTTCGCCTTTGCCGCACAGTCGGGGCAGAGGCCGTGGAGGTTGGTTTCGATGTTCTTTAGACGGAAGCCGCGCGGGAGTTTGATGTCGGCATCCTCAGGCGAGATAGTCTGGAGTATGTCATAAACGCTCCCGCACTCGTCGCAGTAAAAGTGCGAGTGGTCCTGCATGTTCGGGCAATAGCGTGTCGCCCCCCGGTCGAGCGTCACCTGGCGGACCAAGCCGCACGTCACGAGCGCATCAAGGCAGTTGTAAACCGTCGCCATGGAAATCTCCGGCATCTTGTGCTTCGCGCGCATGAAGACCTGATCAGCAGTCGGGTGGTCCATCTTCTCGCGGAGCACCTCGTGAACCTGCTGGCGCTGGGGCGTGAGGCGCAACCCGCTGTGGGCGAGCGCTTCAGTGAGCGGCCCATCCGATTTGGCGCTCTTGGAATGCGTTAACATTGGCCAAACGCTGGCGGAGGACAGGGTAGGTGTCAAGATTTAGAACTATTCTAAATACAATCCAATGGACTGCTGCGTGGCGCGGTCGTTCGGTGCGGGCTTGAATTCTGACGCCGCTGCGCCAGAATCTAAAAAGAAATAGCAATCATTGTATGAAACGCGCCATCCTTTGCCTCTCGCTCTCGGGACTCATCTTCTCATCCTGTAGGAAGAAAAACGAGGCGGCCCCATCAATGGGAGGCGGGGAGGCTGCCGGTGCGCCGGGCGCGGCGTTAGCGGCGGGGCAGCCTAAATCGGCATTTGTGCCACCCGTGGCCGGGCCGGCCAATTCACCAGCGGCCGTGGCCCAAAGTGAACTGGAGAAGAAGTTGGCCAGTGGGAATCCCCAGCTTCAACTGCAGGTGCTGGATGATTTGCTCCAAGCTTGGAACATGTCGCAAAGCGCTCCGCCGAAGGATCTTGAGGACTTTGTGAAGGCGAAAATGCTAATTCGCCTGCCCCAGCCACCTCCGGGTAAACGTTTCGCCATTGACCAAAAACTGGGGCGCGTGGTGCTGGTCAGCCAGTAGCCTAGGCTATTGGCGGTCCCAGAGTGCGAGGGGGTGGCCTACGGGGAGAGTGGCTCCGGTGACCGGGTCTTGGAACCCAAACTTGCTGGCGGGCAGGAAATCTGACCGGCCATTGATGAAGATGGCGGCTGCTCGGCCACTGTGGCGGTTGGAGACGCGCTCCCCATTGCTGATGCCGACCCCGGTGCGTTCATAGTAAGGAGAGTTGGACGGAGTTCGCCATAGCTGGGTGCCGGAGTAAGCGGTCTCCTGTTTCCAGTTGTCCGGGCTGAGGCTGGGGGTGGGAACCGAGGCGAGATTCATCTGCGCCGCATCGGCCAGCACTATCGTATCTTCAGGCTTCGCAATCTCATGTTCTTTATAGGAGGTATTGGGGCTAGGAATCCACCTGCCAATCTCAGAGTGATTCATTCCAATCCCGATGCCCGTCGCCCCGACTTTGACGCTGGGGCACTTGTAGATGTCCGCCGAGCCCACATATTTGAACAGCAAGTCGGGCCACCACTTGTGGTTGCTGGCATTGGGAAGAATTGGATTCGGAATGGGGTTCAGCATCAGGTCGTTGGCGCGCGCCAGTTCCACGAGCTTCCCGTCGGAGTCGTCGCTGTAAAACTTGTATCCGAAAGCGATCTGGCGCGAGTTGCTCATGCACTTGGTGCCGCTTGCCTTCTCTTTGGCCTTCGCCAGTGCTGGCAATAACATACCCGCCAGAATGGCGATGATGGCGATGACAACGAGCAATTCAATGAGCGTGAAAGCCGCGCGGGGATGGTTTTTGCTGGGTCGCATAGTTGCTGGCGTTCCTGATTGCATGCACCTGGCTGATGAATTTGTCAAACCAAGGAGTGCCTTTCTTGGGATTGAACTGGCTTCCGCGCCAGCCTTCCCCGCAACTTCCGCCGTGCCCAAGTGGCTCAAACTCATCGTCGGACTGCTCCTGCTGCCCTTGTGTGCGGGGGCGATGCCGACCTTCGTCAAGGTGCTTCGCGTCAGCGGTGGGGCGGTGGAGGTCTGGGTGCCGCTCGCGGCGGGAGCGGCTTGCTGGCTGGTGGTCTTCGCCCTGTTGCCCAGGCCCATGTGGATTTACGTGGTCGGGCACGAGTTGACGCACGTCGTGTGGGCGTGGCTTTTCGGCGGCAAACTCAAGAAGTTCAAGGCCACGTCGCAGGGCGGCGAGGTGGTGATCACCAAGTCCAACTTCCTGGTCGCGCTCGCGCCGTATTTCTTCCCGCTCTACGCGGTGCTGGTGGTGCTGCTGTTTCTAATCGGGCATCTCATTTGGGGCTGGGCCCGCTGGGCTCCGGTCTTTCACCTGCTGTTGGGGGCAGCCTATGCTTTCCATCTCACGCTGACGTGGGAGATTTTACAGACCCGGCAGTCCGACATCACCGGGCAGGGCTATTTGTTTTCCGGGGTGATCATCTTCCTCGGCAACATGCTGGGGCTGCTGCTGGGTATCCCGTTGCTCACGGGCAAGGCCAGCTTGCTCACGGTGCTGGGCTGGTGGCTGGAGGGGACGGGCGGTTTGCTGAAACGTCTCAGCGCATTGCTCTGAGGAGAAGCGGCTGCGCAACCGGTGGCCGGCTGGGTTTGTTTACCGGGCCAGCTTTTGCCCTTTGAGCTTGCTGGCTTGGCTCTTACAGTCCCGGCCACATGAAGTCGAAAGGCATAGTTTATCTCGTGGGCGCAGGGCCCGGCGACGCTGGTTTGCTCACGCGCCGGGGGGCGGAGTTGATCGGGCGGGCCGAGGTGCTGGTGTATGACGCGCTGGTGAACCCGGCCTTGCTCCAGCTCGCCCCGAAGACGGCGGAGGTGATTTACGGGGGCAAGCGCGCTGCCGCCCACGCCATCCCCCAAGAGGAGCTTAACCAGTTGCTCGTGACGAAGGCCAAGGAGGGCAAAACGGTCGTGCGGCTCAAGGGCGGCGACCCCTACATCTTCGGGCGCGGTGGCGAGGAGGTCGAGGAACTGGCGGCGGCGAAAGTCCCCTTCGAGGTGGTTCCCGGCGTGTCCTCCTTTTACGCAGCGACCAACTACGCGGGCATTCCGGTGACGCACCGCGACCATTGCTCCAGCTTCACCGTGCTCACCGGGCACGAAGACCCGACGAAGGACGAAAGCAGCATTGATTGGGCGCAGCTCGCGAAGTCCACCGGCACGAAGGTCGTGCTCATGGGCGTCGAGCGCATCCGCCGCATCGCGGAGCAACTCATCGCGCACGGCATGGCTTCGGACACGCCCGTCGCGCTCGTGCGTTGGGGAACGACCGGCCGCCAGCAGAGCATCGAAGGCACGCTCGCCACCATCGCCGATGTGGTCGAACGCGCGAAGTTCACCGCGCCGGCCGTTACTATCATCGGCGGCGTGGTGAAGTTGCGCGGGAAGCTGAACTGGTTTGAGAAGCGGCCGCTGTTTGGCCAGCGCGTCGTCGTCACGCGCACGCGCGAGCAAGCGAGCGAGCTCGCGCACCAGCTCACGGAGCTGGGTGCGGACGTGCTGGAAATTCCCACCATCAAGATTGTCGCGCCCAGGCGGCAGGAGTTGATCGCTGAGATGATCGCGGGACTGGGCAGTTACCAGTGGATGGTTTTCACCAGCCCGAACGGCGTCACGAGCTTCTTCGACTACTTTTTCAAGGCCTTTGATGACCTTCGTTCCATCGGCTGCGTGCGCATCGCGGCGGTCGGACCGGCGACGGCGGCCAAGTTGAAGGAGTTTCATCTCTCCGTGGACGCGATGCCGGACAAATACGTGGCCAAGGACATCAGCAAGGCCATCGCCGCAAAGGACGATTTGGAAAACCTCCGCGTGCTCCTCCTGCGCGCCGAAGTCGCGAACCTTGAACTCCCCAAGCTGCTCGAAGACGAAGGCGCCATCGTGGACGACGTGGCCGTCTATCAAACCGTGCCGGAGACCGAGGACGTGACTGGCGCAGCGGCGCGGCTGCTGGCGGAGGGCGCGGACTGGCTGACTTTTGCGAGCAGTTCAGCCGTGGAAAACTTCCATGCCCGCTTCAACTTGCCGGAGCTACTCAAGCAGTTCCCGGCCCTGAAGACCGCGAGCATCGGGCCCGAAACCACGAAGGCGCTCGTCGCGCTCGGCTTGAAGCCGACCGTCGAGGCGAAGCAGCACACGATTGGCGGGCTGGTGAAGGCCATTCAGTCCTGACCTTGGCCGCGGGGCAGCTCCTCCGCACCTCGGCGATCGGCCTTCCGTCAGTCGCCGCCCGTCATGTCATTAAATCTTGGCTGGGTCGGCAACGTCATTAACCCCGAATGAACAGATTTGCCCCACGCGCCCCGCGCATTCGTTGCGCCGATGGTTTCACTTTGATCGAGCTGCTCGTCGTCATCGCCATCATTGCGATTCTTGCGGGGATGTTGCTGCCCGCGCTCGCCAAGGCGAAGGCCAAGGCCACCCAGGCGCAATGCCAGACCAGCATGAAGCAGGTGGGGCTCGCCGTGCAGCTCTACACGGACGATTACGACACGCGGCTCCCCGGCCCGATCGAGATTGGCGTGCCGCCGAACTACACGCAGACCGGCAACAACATGCTGACTTGGTTCCTCGCCACCTATTTGGCGCAGCCGCGGCCGTCCACGCTGGCCGCCGCCCAAGTTCAAGATGTGAAGGCCCTGTTGTGTGCTGGCTACGAACGACAGACCTCAGCCAGTTCCATTTCGGGGGCCCAAGTCCGTTGCTATTCGGTCAACTGGAGTGTGAACACTTCCACCGATGCCGTCCTCGCAGCCAGCCCTTCGGCTACGGAAATGCCGCTGCGCCCGCCACGCCCCAACGGCTCAGTTATATTGAGGGTTTTGGCTCACCTTCAGGCATCTGGGCACTCACCGACGTGGATCAGGTGATTTGCAACGCGCCTAACTGGGGCTGGTATGGCAACCTCCCCAGGCGCCCCTCGCACGGCAGCACGTGGAACCGCCTCTACTGGGACTGGCACGTCGAGAACGTGAAGAAGCCAGTCTTCGTCAACACCCCGCTCGGCTACGCGCCTTAGGCGCCCGTTCCAATCCTGTGGCGGTGCTCTGCGAGCGCCGAACCAAACACGAGAATCGCTTAACGCGGCGTTCTCAGACCGCTCCCACAGTCTTTCAATGGATTGCGCACCGCAAACATTCGCGCGCTTGCCAAATGCCCTCCAGCAGGGTGCCATCCCGGCATGTTCCAATACATCGCTCTCGCGGATAGCAAGCCCTGGCAACCTGGTCCTTACGCCGGCGTCGAACTGAAAATTCTTCACAAGCACGAGGCCACTGGCGGCTTGGTCGTGCTGCGCAAGTTCACGGCTGGCACTAGCGTCCCCGCTCACACTCATCCGGTGACCAATGAGTGGGCCTTTATCCTGTCCGGCGAGTGGGTCGAGTCGGACGTGACCTATGGCCCCGGCACGCTCTTCCACGCGCCCAAGGGCGAGCGCCACGGCCCGCACATCGCGAAGACGGAAGTCATTAGCCTCACCATCTTCGACGGGCCGCTGACGGTGGTTTGAAATCCCGTCATCAAGATGAACCTCCACACTTCCGAGTCGGCCACGAAAGCCGGCAAAGTCCGCAAGCGATTTTTCCCGCTCGCCTTCTTTTGTGCCCTTTGCGCCCACTTGTTGGCAGGCCTCCCGCTCGGCGCTTCGGTCGCGGAGCGCGGCATGGCTGCCACGGTGCATCCGCTCGCCACAGACGCTGCCGTGGACGCCATGCGACGCGGCGGCAATGCCGTGGATGCCATCGTCGCCGCCGGTCTCACTCTGAGTGTCGTGGACAGTCATAACTCTGGTCTCGGCGGTGGTTGCTTCCTTGTGATTCGCCGGGCGAACGGCGAGGTCGTGGCGATTGATGGACGCGAGATAGCCCCTGCGAAGGCGACGCGCGACATGTTCCTCCGCGATGGCAAGGCCGTGGCCGAACTCAGCCAGACCGGCGCGCTGGCGTCGGGAGTTCCAGGCGAAGTCGCTGCGTTTCATCAAGCGGTGACGAAGTTTGGCAAGCTGCCGTGGAAGGACCATTGCCTCACCACCGCGAAGCTTGCCGACACTGGCTTTCCCGTGACGCGCACCTACGCCAGCCGCCTCGCAGGCGTGGCGAAGGACATCGAGAAGTTTCCCGCCAGCCGCACTATTTTCCTCAAGCCCGACGGTTCAGCGTGGAAGGCCGACGACACCCTGCGCCAGCCCGATTTGGCCAAGACCTTCCGCGCACTGGCAGAGCAGGGGAGCGACTGGTTTTATCGCGGTCCTTTCGCCAAGGCCACGGCAGACTGGATGCGTGCCAACGGCGGCCTAATCACGGAAGCCGACTTCGCCGGCTACCGCGCCAGGTTCCGTGAACCGCTCCGCACGACGTATCGCGGCCATGAGATCATTGGCTTTCCGCCGCCCAGTTCCGGCGGTGTCCACGTCGCGCAGATTCTTAACATCCTCGAGCACTTCGACCTCAAGGCGCTCGGCGCGAACTCGCCGGATTTCGTCCATATCGTCGCCGAGGCGATGAAGCTCGCGTTTGCTGACCGCGCGCATTGGCTCGGCGATCCCGACTTCGCGCCGGTCCCGCGCGGACTCGTGGACAAAGGCTATGCCACCCAGCTCGCGAGGAAGATTGCCTTGAAGCAGGCCACGCCCGTGCCGCAGCACAACACGCCGCCGAACGCGGCCAGCGATGTCTTCAGCAAGCACACCACTCACTTTTCCGCCGCCGACGCCGAGGGCAACTGGGTGGCCTGCACGGCGACCATCAACACCAGCTACGGTTCCAAGGTCGTTGTGCCCGGCACCGGAGTCGTGCTGAACAATGAGATGGACGACTTCTCCGCGCAGCCCGGCACGGCCAACTTCTTCGGCCTCGTCGGCGCGGAGGCCAACTCCGTCGCGCCCGGCAAGCGCCCGCTGTCCAGCATGTCGCCTACCATCGTGCTGCGGAACGGCCAGCCAATCCTGAGCGTCGGTGCGGCCGGTGGCCCGACCATCATCACGCAGACGTTGCTCGCGATTATCCACGCCGTGGACTTCGGCCGTGACCCGGCGGAGGCGCTCGCCCAGCCGCGCTTTCACCAGCAGTGGAGTCCCGATGAGCTGCGCATCGAGAAGAAGTTTCCTGCCGAACTGCGCCGCGAACTGGAGCGCCGTGGGCACAAGCTCAAGGAACTCGATTCGTTCGGGGCTTGTCAGGTGGTCGGCCTGGCCCCCGACGGAAAAGGCTTCACTGGCGCGCCCGATCCGCGCGTGGCCGACGGCAAGGCAGCGGGCTTCTAAGGGACGAGCAACACCTGTTGATTGGCGGCATCCAGCACGAACCGTTTGCCCGGCGGGGGAACCGGCACACGCGTGATCAGTTTTGCGGCTGCCAGTTGATTCAAGTCCTTGGGAAATGGCCGGCCGGCCGCGAGCCAGAAGGTAAGTGCCGCGTTCAATGCCCGCAGATGGCCGTCCACGGTGTTCCCATCCAAATCGGTTTGGAACGGTTTCATGGCGTCCGACGCCACCTTGGGGGCGAACGTGCCATCAGCAGCGGGGCGGTTGTCAGGATGGGCCCCTGGCGGGGTTGTTCCTGCCGTCGCAGGAGCCTCGGCTTCTGCGGCCGGCGCGCTGCGTTTGCGACACGCGGAGGCGCTCAACATGATGGCAACGCAGAGGAGAGTGACGGAAGGAAAGGAAGTCATACTGGCTATTGGGTGTCCCAGATGTTGTTTGGGTGTCCCTCGGGAAACTGATAGAGGGGCGCGGTGTTTAGAAAATCGACCCGGCCGTCAAGATAGAGGCAGCCGGTGCCGTCCTTGGCGGCGTGCCGGTTGGCGAAGAAGCGGACATGCCCGGCCGAGCCGAAATTGTTCATCCGGTGGATGTGGCTGGTGCCGAAATTGCCGGACTGTTCCTGAATCGGCTGGCCGCTGGTCATCTGGGTGAACCGGTTCGCTGCCCCGGAGGAGAAGGAGTCCGCGACGTAGATGCTCTCATTGGGCCTGAGCCAGGCGGTTTCCACGGGCCAGGCGTAACCGTCGCCATTGTTGACGGCGTTCCCGGAGGCGGTTCGGTAGGAGGTGCTGGACTGATAGATGTTGGCAATGGAGCCCAGGTTCATGATCCCGACGTTGTTCACATCCTGCGCCTGCGCCAGGGTGACTTGAAATTGCGAGCTGGGGCAGTTGTAGAGCCGGGAGGCTTCCGCGATGTAGGGCAGGAGCATGGGGCGCCACCAAAAAATGTGGTTGGCGACGAAGCCATCGTAGTCGGAGGTGTAAACTGAAGCCGCCAATCCGATCTGCTTAAAATTGTTCATGCAGGAGGTCTTTTTGGCCTTGGCCTTCGCGCTGGCCAGCGCCGGCAAAAGCAGCCCGGCCAGAATGGCGATGATCGCGATGACCACCAGCAGTTCAATCAGGGTAAAGCCGTTCTTCCTTCCCGTGCACGGCTCGTGCTTGGGCAGCCCGCAATGGATGAAAGATTCAGGAATCATGGTGGTCAAAGTAGCGGGAGGCGGGGCGCTTGTCGCGTCTAAATGCCCAGCTCCGGGAGTTCAGGGAAGCGTTGCCAGCACCTGATCCAGGTAGCGTTTGGTTTCACCCGCGAGTTTCTCGAATCCGACCGCCGAGGGTGGCTGACCCAGCGCGCGGCGCATCGCGTTGTGCATCAGGTAGCGGCCGGTTTCATACTTCAGGTGGATTTCGTCCCGATAGAGCTCCTGCATGTTGGAGAAAGGGGCCCGCTTGGCGGCGATGTCCTGCGCGATGCGCTCGAGCAGTTCTTGAGCGTGCGTCTGGCGGATTTCCCGGCCGGGATGGCGTTTGCGCAATTCTGCCAGCAAGGCTTTCAGATGCGCGGGGCTGTGTTTTATGGCCCCGGCGGCATCCTTCAAGGCATACTCCTGCACGCGTTCCTCGTGCTTCGCCCAGCCGGTGTGGATTACAATCACGGCCTTGGGCTGTAAAGCCATCCAATCGGAAATGACGGCGATGTTCTCTGCGAGATCACCGTAATGGGGCTGAATGGAGAGCAGGTCATACTGTTTCTCTTTGAGGGCCTGTGGCCATAGGGTGGAGCTCTTCACGCACGGCTTGCCCGGGTTCTTGTGAACGAAGGGGAGGGGTGTTCCACAGTCCACATGCCATTGAACATTCCCGTCCAGCCGCTCGGGGATGGTGTCCCACGTCAGCGAGTTGCCAATCAGAAAGCAGCTCCGGGCCGGGGCGGCCGCCGGGAGGGAGAGTGCCATGAGGGAGCAAATGGCGACCAGCAGGGCGATTGTCTTGGAGCGGATGAATTGAGGCATGGTGGGGTTCGGGCGATGGGAGTTAACGGGTTTGGAAAAGCCGGCTCTGCACCAATTCGTGTATCAGCGTGCGGATGCCACCCCCTTGCTGCTCGACGCGGGTGATCAACTCATGAAGCGCGGCGCGATCACTGAAGGCCAGTGGTCGGCCCGTGCTGTAGATGGTTAATTGCTGCGCGAGGTTGAGGAGCAGCGGGCGCTGGGCTGAGGCGAGGAGGGTTTGAAACTCGGTGATGTCCGCGAACTTCCTCCCATCGGCCAACTCGCCACTGGCATCCACCTTGAGGCCGAGCTTGAAGCTGATGCCAATGCGCGGGTCAATGTTCCCACGCGGGGCGGGTTCACCTTCGCCAATCGAGCGGTAGCGTTCGCGGAAGCCGCCGATGACATCGAACGACTCCAGTGCGAAGCCCGGCGGGTCCATCTTCGCGTGGCACGCTGCGCAGCTCGCGTTGTCGCGATGCTTGGCGAGCTGGTCGCGGATGGTCGTCGCGCCGCGCACGTCCGGCTCGACGGCGGCGACGTTCGCGGGCGGCGGCTCCGGTTCTTGCCCGAGCAACCGCGCCATGACGAAGGCTCCGCGCGGCACGGGCGAGGTGGTCGTGCCGTTCGCCGTGATTTTCAGGATCGCGGCCTGCGTGAGGAAGCCGCCGCGCGGTGAGCTGGGCGGCAGGGCCACGCGCCGAATCTCCGGCCCGCTCACTCCGGGGATGCCGTAGTGCTTGGCCAGCTTTTCGTTCAGCATCGCGAAGTCGGATTTCACCAGGTGGCTGGAGGAGAGGTTTCGTTCCAGCAGTTCGCGGAAGTAGGCGCGCGTTTCAGCGATCATGGAGTCCTGAAGGTAGGGGCTGAACTCTGGGTAAAGCTTTTTGTCCGGGTCGTTCGCCGTTATAGCACGCAGCTTGAGCCACTGGCCGAGGAAGTCTTCTACGAAGCGCTGGGACTTCGCGTCCTTCAGCAGGCGCTCGACCTGTTCGCGAAGAACCTTCGGCTCGTGCAACGCCTCCTTCGCCGCGAGCGCGAGGAGTGTGTCATCGGGCATGGAGTTCCAGATAAAGTAGGACAGACGCGCGGCGAGCGCGTGGTCCACAAGGGAAACACGCTTCTCCCTCGCGCCGGGCTTGGTCGGGGCGGTCGCTTTGGCTTGGGACTGGGGGACAAGAGTGTCCCCCTTACTCGCCTCGACGAGATACAGAAAGTCCGGTGAGCAGAGTGCCGCGCGATACGCCCAACGCATCGCGGTCTCGAAGCAATCGCCCGCCTTCAGCCGCTCCTCGACTTTCGCCACGTAGGCCTTTCGCACTCCGGCATCCACCGGCCGGCGGAACGCTTTCGGCAGGAAGCTCGCGAGTAGGCGGTCCGCATCCACAAGCGGCTGCGTGCTCTGCGGCGTCCAGAGGCCCGGGACTGGTTCGGGCCGGTTCTTCGCGCCGATGATTTCCTGGCGCAGCGGCTTGCGCGCGGGAGGCCGAATGCCTTTCTGGTCGGCGGCCTTGAACTCCGTGAGCGGCAGCTCGCCGAAGAGCAACCGATGACTTCGCGGTGGCCAGACATCGTGTAGCGGGCCTTCCACTTCGATCCAGTCGTTTACGATGCATGGGCCGGTGAAGCCCATGGTGCGGTCCTTCTGGCCCCAGGTGCCGACGCGGTAGAGCACCACGGGCGCGAGCGAAGCGGTGTTGAAACCGAAGCTCTCCTTGAAGTTCAGCCACACGTCCAGCTCGTGGACCTGCGAATCAATCGACGGCGCGGCGTAGTAACCGAGCACGCTGCTGGGATGCCCGCCGCCGCGGCCGTTCTCGTTGAACTGAACAATGGAAAGCCGCGCCGCCTCGACGCCGCGCGAGGGCAGGATTTTCCCCTGGTCCCACGTCATGCTCCAAAAGGACGCGCGCACCTTGTAGCGCCCGGGGTGGAGCGTGGCGAAGTGCTGGAAGTAAGGGTTCCACGACTCGTCCTCGTGGCGGAAGACTCCCACGCTGCTCAGGCGCGAGAACAGGCCGAGCTGTTCATGCTGTCCCATGCCGACGTGGGCATACACCCCGGCTGGCGGCACCACCGGGTCGTGCTTTTTGTCGCGCAGCAAAACTGCGTCGCCGCCCATCAGCATGAGGTCGCCGGCGTAAGTCCCCGCCAGCGAGAGCCGCACGGCTTCCGCTTTGGGGGCTTCGGGCTGCGTGGCGATGGCGACATTCAGCATGTGCTCGGCGCTCTCGACATACTTGGCGAGGTTCACGTGCGAGATGTCCAGCGCGTCGCTGTTCTTGTCGAAGCCGTGGGCCGAGCCATCCGCGGGGAGCAAGTCCTGCAAGCGAATACCCGGCATGGCGAACAGGTCTCGCGCCGTGCTTTCATATTCGGCCCGCGTGAGCCGGCGCACTCCTGTGCGCGGTTCGTTGGCCAGCCGTGCGCGCTCGGTCGCTACGAGCGTTTCGGCCAGCGATCGCGTGACCACTTGCGCTTCTGCTGGGGCAGGTCGGGCCTTTTTCTTGGGCGGCATTTCCCCGGACTGGATCCGGTCATGCACTTTCACCCACCGGGCGAAACTCTCCGTGCCCGAGGCGGCGGGGGGGAGCGACGTGAGATCGAGATTGCCCTTCTTCGTGTCTGTGTCGTGGCACTCCACACAATGTTTGGCGAAGAACGGCGTAAGCTTGGGTTCAGCCGCGCGGGCGGAAGTCCACAACATCATGAAGCACAGGACCATGCCGAGGCGCTGGCCTGCTGCGACGGAGAACGGCACTCCGTCCGCAACGTGCCGGCTCCCGGCTCCGTTGCGCTTCATGGCTTCTGGTAAATTCCCGGCTCTCATTTCAATTCTGTAATTGAGATCAATTCCACGCGGGCCTTCTTCAACGCATCCTCCAGCGCCTCGCGCTTCGTCTTCGTAGAGTCAATCCACGCGATGACCGCGCTCGGGGTGGTGCTGACGGTGGCACGCGCGACCCCATCGAGCTTGGCGACGGCGCTGTAGGCGGCGTAACGACAGCCCTTGCAGTCCAGCACGCCGATGGGGATTTCCACCTTGGTGAGCTTGTCCACCGGCACGGTGGAGAGCTCGGTGAGGGTGAACGTGCGTGTGGACGCGGTGCCGATGAGGGTGTCGAGGCGCGCGGTGATTTTGTCCGGTGCAGGCGGCTGCTTCGCCTTGGTGGGAGGGAAGAGTTTGTCGGGGTCGAAGCGCAGCGTGACCTCAGCCTTGGCGGCGTCGAGGTTGACGAGTGCGACGTCCGGCACGGCCTTCATCACCTCGCGCAAGTCCGGCTCGCGGTCGGCGGCGCTCAGGCCGATGAGTCGGTAAGTTCTCGTCTGCTCCTCAGCGTGAAGCTGAACCAGCATTAGTAGAAGACTGCTGATGAAAATGGCCGCGAATCGGGGTTTGGCGAGTGTGCTCATGCTTTGCTTCGCTGCCATTGTGAAGGCATTTGCTTCTCGGCGCAAATGCAACTGGAACGCGGAGTTCACGCCACGCCGCCGCCGGCCCAAGCGGGAAAATTTGCGGGGAGCCGCGTTGACTCACGCTCGTCTCTGCGGCTTGAAGGCGCGCGTCGCATCTTGGGCTTGCGTTCGACTTCGGCGTTGGGTTCAAAAGGCCAGCAGATCCAGATGCTGAAGTGCGGTGGCGGTCAGCTCCCATTTGCCTGCTTTCACCACGAGCAACTTCCGGCAACCGTGCTGCTTTTGCTCGGCGTCGTTGACGGAAAGCAGGTGATACTTCCCGGTGTAGCCCTTCAGCTCGGAGGGTGCCCGGGGAATGATCTGGCTGGGCACGCCGTTGAAGTTCAGCGCGATTTCGTAGGCAGCGGCGCCCTCTTTTTCTGCGGTGGGATTTGTCCGCACCAGCGGTCGATTGGCGCGGGCGATGGCGAGTTCGCTTTTGCGGACGAGCACGCGGCATAGCTCAGGTTGAGCTTGGATGAAACGCAGCAAACTGAACTTGCCGCCGTCGGCGCGCTGGCGGAGCAGGACGGCGCGGGGATCGAGCCCGAGCAGGTTTCGGCCGTTCCAGTTGCCGTGATCGTTCCGGAGGCCCGCGAGATTCGCTTCGTGCCAGGCGGCGTAACGGTCGTTGGCGATGAGGCTGATCTCGAAGTGGAGGTGGGCGCGGTCGGTGGTGATGCGGGTCTTGGTGTTGGTGGTCCGGCCTAGGATGCCGAGCGCTTCGCCGGACTTGATTGGGGTGCCACGTTGCAGATCCTCACGGATGCTGGTCAGGTGCGCGTAGAGGGTGCAGACCTCCAGACCTTCGATCCGGTGGCGGAGGATGAGGTAGTTGCCGTAGTTCGACAGCCCGGCCTTGCGGTTCACGTAGGCGATGGTGCCATCGGCGGCGGCGGCGACTGTGTCGGTGGGCTCACCTTTGCGGTCTCGTTCGGTCCAGAGGATGTCAATGCCTTCGTGGAGCTGGTGGCCATTCGAGCGGACGCAGCCGAACGTGCCACTCACCCAAGTTTTGCCGGGGGTGGGGGCAAAGTATCGTTCCTCGCCACCGGGCTCGAACAGGGCACGGTTCTTGGTGGGGAGCTGGAATGGTTGAGCGGCGGCGCACGTGCTGAGGCAAGCAAGCCAGGCTAGGGCAACAAGCCGCGAGCGGGCGTGCATCACTGGGTCTTTTTGAGCTTGGCCACGGCCTTGTTCAGTCCCGAGACGATCCGCTGGGCTTCCTCCCGTGTGGCGTCGGGACGGAAGAGCAGGGTGCCGTCGCCAATCCGTCGGTCCATCCGGACGGTTCCGACCCAGCGGGGATGGGGAAACTGGCTGAAGATGGCCAACCGCTTGCCGCGATAGGACATGGAATACATCTCCAAGGTCTGGACCCCGCTGCGGTCAAATTGCAGGTGGATGGCATATTCGCCTGGGTTGCCCTCCCAAAGCTGTGCTGCCAGCAGGTGCATCTCCCCGAGTGCGGGGCCGGCGACGGAGAAGGACTGCAACGGCTCCGGGCCCACGTCAATCTTCCGGCTCATGCCGATGTTGTCGGCATTGGTCTCGAGGTGAATTCGGAGGGTGGCCAACTCGGAGCTACCCTTTTTGCCCGCATCGGAACCGGTCGTTCCGCAGCCGAGGAGCAAGCTCGCGGCCAGCGCGACGAAATAGGTGTTGATGCGGTCCAGCCTGAACTTCATAGTGAGCCAGCCAACAAAATCAGTTAGGCAAAGTAAAGAAGTTATGGGCAAACAATCCAATAAAGTGCAGAAACGTCAGCGTCGCGCCCGTTACAACGAGCGCAAGAAGGATGCAGCTAACGCGAAAGCGGCCACGAAGAAAAAATCCTGGCGCGTCTAAACTCCTCCCACGCCGTCCGCAGTCGGGCGGCGTTTTTGCTTTTCGGCGGCTTGCGTTTGCCGCCGGCTTTTTGCTGTTACCATGGCTGACGGCGGGGCAAGCTGCGCCAGTGTAATGCATAGTTTTACATGGCAGATCGAGTTCAAGTAATTTTCGGGGACATTACCCAGCAGGCGGTGGACGCGATCGTAAATGCGGCCAACACCACGTTGCAGGGAGGCGGGGGCGTGGATGGGGCGATCCATCGTGAGGCCGGGCCTCATTTGGTTTGGGAATGCCGCAAGCTGGGCGGCTGCCCCACGGGCGGCGCGCGGATCACCAAGGGCTACTATCTGGCGGCCAAGCATGTCATTCATGCGGTTGGACCGATTTGGCAGGGCGGCACCGCAGGCGAAGACGAACTTCTGGCGCGTGCTTATCGAAGCGTGTTCGAATTGGTGGCCCAGCAAGACATCCACACCGTTGCGATTCCCTCCATCAGCACCGGGGCCTACCGCTTTCCTATAGACCGTGCCGCGCGTATTGCCGTGCGTGAAACGCGTCTGTTTTTGGAGCGGCATCCCCAACTGACCGAAGTCCGCTTCGTCTGCTATGACCGGGCCAACTACGATTGCTACGTTGCGGAGGTAGCCGAAGTGATGGGGAAGCGCTCCACCGAGGGGGCGGGCGGTCTCAATTAGGCTGGGAGTCAAGTAGAGCGCTGGCTATCAGAGCCTTCGTCCGTCTGGCGCCTTTCGAATTTCCTCGAATGGCCGGACTCAGCGTGTAATTTCGCCGCCCATGAATCTGCGCTGGTTGCTGCCGCTGCTGCTTATCGTCTCCCTCTCGCAGGCGCGCGCAGCCTCGCGTAATACCGGCCCGTGGAACATCTCCTTGCTCAAGGCCGCTCCGAAAGCCGGGTGGGGCGAGCGCACCAATCTCGTCCAGTCGCTCTACTACGAAGGCGAGCCGTTAAATGGGAAACCCACGCGCGTCTTCGCCTACCTCGGTCGGCCTGAAGGGGCCGGCCCGTTCCCCGCGATGGTGCTGGTGCATGGCGGCGGTGGAAAAGCCTTCAGCGCGTGGGCCGAGCATTGGGCCAAGCGCGGCTACTGCGCGATTGCGATGGACTTGGCTGGCAACGGTCCCGCCGGACGCCTTCCTGATGGCGGTCCCGACCAGGGCGATGTCGCGAAGTTCCGCGACTTCACCGACGCCGACGCGAAGGACATGTGGACGTATCACGCCGTCGCGGCGGTGCTTCGTGGGCATTCCCTTCTCGCCTCGAGGCCCGAGGTGGACAAGCACCGCATCGGCGTCACGGGCATCAGTTGGGGTGGCTATCTCACCTGCATCGTGGCAGGCATAGACGACCGGCTGAAAGTCGCCGTGCCGGTGTATGGCTGCGGCTTCCTGCACGAAAACAGCGTCTGGCTGGAGCCGCGCATCTCGAAGATGACGCCGGAGCACCGCGACCGCTGGGTGAGCCATTGGGATCCTTCGCGCTACCTCGCCGGCGTGTCCTGCCCGATTCTCTTCCTCAATGGCTCGAACGACTTCGCCTACCCGATGGACAGCTACAAAAAGTGCTACCAACTCGTCGCCGAGCGGCTGCGCAAGGTGTCGGTGAAAATCAAGCTGCCGCACGGCCACATCTGGACGTTTGGCGAGGTGGACCAGTTCGTGGACAGCCAACTCAAGGGCGGCCAGCCGCTCGCAACGCTCGACGCGATGCGCGTCTCCAGCGAGAGCGTCGCCACGAAAGTCACCGCGACGGTTCCCGTGACCAAGGCTGAGTTTCACTTCACCACCGACTCCGGCCCGTGGCAGAAGCGCAACTGGCAGACCGTTCCCGCACAGCTTGCCAATGGCCTCGCCACCGCGAAGCTTCCCGCCGAACGTCCGCTGGTCTGCTATCTCTCTGTCACCGATTCACGCGGCGTCGCCGTCAGCACGCAGCACGAGGAACTTAAATGAACGAACCGCTCCCCAACCCCGCAGTCCGCAAACTCAAGAGTCTCGCACAAAAACTCGAACCCGTGCTCGCCCTTGGCAAGTCCGGCGCGAGCGATGCGTTCCTCAAGAGCCTCGATGAAGCTCTCGCCCAGCACGAGTTGGTCAAAATGAAGTTCGCCGCGTTCAAGGACGAGCGGAAGACCCTCGCGCCACAGCTTGCCGAGAAGACGAAGAGCCACCTGGTCTGGGTCGTCGGCCACGTCGCCGTCTTCTACCGCCAGCAGCCCGACGCGGCGAAGCGGAAGGTGGCGCTTTAGCGCGATGCTGGATGGCAGATGCTGGATACTGGATGGCTGCGGATTGTCGGCACTGTTCCTTCAGCGAGTGGCCATCCAGCAACCAGTATCGAGCAACCAGCATCGTTTCAATTGAACCGCCTTGCCTTCCGTCCAACGCCCGACAAAATCGCCCGCACACTATGAATCGCCTCCTGCTCACCACCGCCCTCGCGCTGACTTCCCTCTCCGCTTTCGCCGAAAACTGGTCCAACTGGCGCGGCCCGCTCCACAACGGTTCCAGCCCGGAGAAGAATCTGCCGGCGACCTTCAGCAAGACCGAGAACGTGAAGTGGGCTGTCGCGCTCCCCGGCGCATCCGCCGCCACGCCGGTCATTTGGGGCGACAAGGTCTTCGTCACTGCCGCAGACATGACGACCAAGAAGCAATACGCCCTCTGCCTCGACCGCAAGACCGGCAAGGAGCTGTGGCGCTCGGAAATCAGCGACTTCGTCTCCGACGGCCAGGGCAGCAACTCCTGCTCGCCCTCGCCCGTGACCGACGGGAAGCTCGTCGTGTTCTTCTACGGCACCGGCGACCTCGTGGCGTTCGACTTCGCGGGCAAGAAGGTTTGGGACCGGAACATCGGCCCGTTCGCCTTCCTCTGGACCTTCTCCACCAGCCCGCTGCTGGACGATGGCCGCCTCATCATGCAGGTCTTGCAGCGCGACACCGCCGTGAGCGGACGCGGCAAGCCGGAGGGCAACGAGTCCTTCCTGCTCGCGATTGACCCGAAGACTGGCAAGGACCAGTGGCGGCAAGTCCGGCCTTCCGAGGCGAAAAGCGAATCGCTCGAAGCCTTCAGCACGCCGCTGCCCTTCATGCACAACGGCCGCAAGGAATTCATCATCGTCGGTGGCGACTGCATCACCGGCCACGAGTCGGCCACCGGCAAGGAACTCTGGCGCTGGGGCACTTGGAACCCGACCCACATCACCCACTGGCGACTCGTGCCGTCGCCGACCGTTGGCGCGGGCGTCATCCTCGCGTGCGGGCCGAAGGGCGCGCCCGTCTATGCCGTGAAGGCCGGCGGCAGCGGCGCCTTGAGCAACAAGTCCCTCGCCTGGCAGAGCCATGTGCAAACCATCGAGGACGCCGCCACCGCCGCGCCCTCGCCCAACGACCGCGACCTGACAACCGACGTGCCCACGCCGCTGTTCTACGACGGCAAGTTCTATGTGCTGAACGGTGGCAAGAAGAAGCTCCTCTGCGTGAACCCGGCCGACGGCAAGGTCATCTGGAGCGGTGACCTCGGCGGCAAGTCCGTCTTCCAATGCTCGCCCACCGCCGCCGATGGCAAAATCTTCATGATGAACTTCGACGGTGACATCTCCGTGGTGCAAGCCGGCGGCACCGAGTTCAAGCGCCTGCACACTGCCAACTTCAAGGACGAGGGCGACGCTACCCGCCTCCGCTCCAGCGTCGCCATCTCGCAAGGCAACCTCTACGTCCGCACCGGCACGAAGCTGTTCTGCGTTGGCAAGTGACCCCGTAGGAGACGACGTGAGGAGTCTCAGACTATGAAGCACAAGCTGGCAGAAGGCCGCTTCCTGCTGGCTGTGATTTTCGCAGTGGGATGGCTCGGCGGGATCGTCTCTGTCGCGGTTCTGTCGGTGATGGGAAGGCCGGAGCATGACCGGTTGCTTGAAGTATGCACTCGGCTTGCCTGCGGCGGAGAAGTTCCTGTGTTACTTGTTGGCTGGCTGTATCAGCGTTCGAAGGAGAGGAAGCCGCTGGCATCGTTCGGTGGAGTCAAGAAAGTCGGCAATGTGGACCGGCATCAATATCCGGTTGGCTGATACCAATGTCCCTCCCCCACAAAATATCCACGCTCCTCTACTGCTTCAACGCAGCGGATGAAGTCCTCCTGCTCCAGCGCGCGCAGGAGCCGAATCGCGGCCTGTGGAGTCCGCCGGGCGGAAAGCTCAAGACCGACCTCGGCGAGTCGCCCTACGCCTGCGCCTGCCGCGAGGCGCATGAGGAAATGGGCCTCACGCTCACGCCTGCCGCCCTCCACCTCACCGGCCTCATCAGCGAGCACGGCTACCAAGGCAACGCCCACTGGCTGATGTTCCTCTTCGAGGTGAAGCCGCGCCTCACCGTCGTCCCGCCGCCGCATCCCGAGGGCAGTTTCCATTTCTTCCCCCGCGCAGCGCTGCCCAGCCTCGCCCTGCCGGAGACCGACCGCGAAAGCATCTGGCCGTGGTTCTGGCAGCATCGCGGAGGCTTCTTCGCCGCGCACTGCCATTGCCACGAAGGCGGAACGAATGAGTGGGTGCTGGAGGAGTCCCTCGCAAAGACGTCACGCTCTTGGTAGCGGGCAGCCCTATCGAGTCTTGGGGATTACGACCACCCCAGAGCAGACCGGCACCGGATCTGGAAACCGGGTGGAAAGACGGTATGACCAGAGAACGAGGATGTCGTGCTTCCTGTGTTATGGCTTCATCTCGATCACGAACGACAAATCATACTCCCCTTCTTGAGAAGCACCCGGCGCTATGCGAATGGGCTTCTGTGGGGGCGGGTCTGCTATCGGCTAACGGTTTCTAACCCTGTTTGGCGGAATTGAGGAGGGGTCGAGAGGATTTGCTGGGGTTTTCCCTCTGCCACCGGAAAAATGGCGGATAAGTTTTCCCTCGTCCCGTCGGTCGTCGACTGGGCACTTGTCCATATTCCCGGGACGAACTTGTTCCTCGGCTCTGAACCGCGAACCAGAATCGAGTCAGCCAGAGTTCAACGCGCTGCTTTCAGCAGCCCACGCTCTCTCAACCATTCCAGGGAGCGCTTCTGCCAGGCGTCCCATTCCTCGCCCTTGTAGCCGTTGTAACCGTGATTGCCTTTGGGGAACTCCTGCAACTCCGCCGGAACCCCCTTCGCCTTGAGTGCCGTGTAGAACATCTGGCTGTGCGCCACCGGCACAACCGCGTCCGTCCGCGCATGGGTCAGAAAGGCCGGCGGCGTCTTGGCCGTGACCTGCTTTTCGTTGGAGAAGAGCTCCATGAGCTCGGCCGAGGGGGAGGCCCCGAGCAGATTCTTGCGGGAGCCACCGTGCGTCTTCTCGCCCATGGTGATCACCGGGTAAACGAGCACCATGAAATCGGGCCGGCAACTCAGTCGCTCGACCGGGTCCGTTGACTTATCATTGCCGGCGTCGAAGTGCGTTCCTGCCGTTGAGGCGAGATGCCCGCCGGCCGAGAAGCCAATGATCCCGATCCGGTGCGGTTCGAGCTTCCACTCAGCGGCGTGCGACCGAACCACGCGTAGGGCCCGTTGCGCATCCAGCATGGGGCGATGGTAGTTGCCTGCCGGCAGCCGATACTCCAGCACCACCCCGGCGA
>CAMCFN010000051.1 GCA_945874145.1 Akkermansia muciniphila | reverse complement strand
CGTCCCAGGGGCGAGGGCTTTCGTCGGCCTTCGCTACGCTCCGGCCTCCGCAAGCCCTCGCCCCTGGGACGGTGCCAGCCACCAAACCACCAGTCCCCTTTTGAACTCGCAGCCGTCCCCTTTTGTTCCCGCCCCGACAAGGAAATCGCCGCCGGCCGATTCGCCTGTTCTTCCCTCTCCGCCCCGAACGCGGAGTGAATCCACGGTCCGCCAAGTCCCGTGATTTGAGCCACTAAGCCCGTGCCGGTGAGAGATTGAGGGGGCGGTGTCGAACTTGCCCCCTCCACCATCCCGCCCTGCACCGCCCCTTCAACTCTCAACTTCTTCAAAACCCCTTGCTCCCACGACCTCATCTGGCAAAACTCACGCCGTTCCACGGAGCACCGCAGGCCATCAGCAAATCATGAAGCACAGCATCGCCCGCCGGCATTTTCTCTGCGCCACTGGACTTACCACGGTGCTCCCATGGCTGGAATCCTCCGCCCAGACGCCGGGCATCCCGCAGACTCTGAATCAACTCTGGGACGGCTATGCGGTTCTCGACAAGACCACCCCACTCGACATCGAAGTGCTCAGGGAGTGGGAGCAGGATGGCGTGGTCTGCCGGATTGTCCGTTACCAAGTCGGTGTTTTCAAAGGAGCGCCATCGAAGGTCGCGGGCTTCTACGCCTTTCCAAAAGGGGGGATGAAACTGCCCGCCATCCTCGAAATGCACGGCGGCGGGCAGTCGGCATCGCTCAACAGCGTGGTGACCTACGCCAAGCGCGGCTATGCGGGCATCTCGATCAATTGGGGCGGCAACAAGATGAGTCTTGGCCAGGAGACCTGGGGCGGGCCGCAGACCGACTGGGGCAAGCTGGACGCCACCCACCCGCCGCAGCGCAACCAGGCGAACCATTTCGCCGGCGCGCTCTCGCCGGATGAGTTCACGCTCGACGCGGTGGAGTCGCCCCGGAACAGCAATTGGTTTCTGGTCCTGATGGCTGCGCGCCGCGCCATCACTTTTCTCGAGCAGCAACCGGAGGTGGACGCGACCCGCATCGGTGCGCATGGGCATTCCATGGGCGGGAAGCTGACGACCAACCTCGCGGGCATCGACCAGCGCATCAAAGCAGCGGTGCCATCGTGCGGCGGTTCGGGAGACTTGGTGGAAAGTAAAGCCGTGGTGCCCGGCGGCAGCAGAACCAAGCGCACTGCCATGGAGCTGGCCTGCGTTTCCGACAACGCATACATCCCGCTCATCACCTGTCCGGTGCTCTGGCTTTCGCCCACCAACGACTTCCACGCGCACATCGACAACATGGCCTGGAACTGGCGCAGCCTGCCCGATGACCGCGTGCGTTTCAGCGTCTCCCCGCACCTGAATCACCACCACACCGACGAGCACGCCATCACCGAATACCTGTGGTTTGAGCAGCACCTGAAGGGTGCGGCTTTCCAAATGCCGCAGACGCCACAAATCACGCTGGAGCTGAAAACGAACGACGGCCTGCCGCGCATCACCGTTACACCCGATGATTCGCAGCCGGTGCAACGCGTGGACATCTACTACTCGCTCGACCCGCATGCGCTGACGCGCTTCTGGCGTGATGCGAAGGCGGTGAACAACAGCAAGCAATGGCGCGCGGCTTGCCCGGTGATGACGCTGGCGCAGCCGATCTTTGCCTTCGCCAATGTGGTCTATGAAACTCCCGCCGCCTATCGAACGGGGCCGCAAGAAGCCGGGCGTGGGAACAGCGCCACCTTTGCCATCAGCTCTCGCGTGCTCTCGGCTGGTCCAGCACGGTTGCAGGCGGCCGGGGTGAAGCCCACGGACAAAACGGAACGCTCCATCGACGACGGCGCGCGTGGCTGGCATGATTGGTATCGCCTGAACTGGGGCCATCCGCCCTTGTGGACCGCCACCACCCGCAAGCTGAAGGATCCGAAATGGCGCGGCCCCGACGGCGCCACGCTGCACTTCGAAGTCAAGAGCGAGAGCGACAACCAGCTCGTGGTGACCTTCAACTGCAACGCCTGGGGGGCCATGCTTCCCGGCAAGCCGGCAGTGGACTACACGGTCGTCAAAAAGCTGAACGCCTCCCAAGACTGGCAGCCCGTCTCCGTGAAACTCAGCGAACTCGCCGCCACGGATCCCAAGGTCACGGCCCCGCTCGCCAACTGGCAGACCGTCACCGAGTTCAGCATCTCTCCCAGCGGCACGACGGTAAAGGACGGCCAGAAGGTGAAAGCGGACGGCAAAGCCTGGCAGGGCCCGCGCGAAATCCGCCACCTGCGCTGGGAAGGCGGCGAGTATTCGCCGCAATCCACCAGCGGCACTGCGCTCCGCCCAGAGGATTTTCAAAAGAACTTGAACGACGCCATCAAGAAGTCACTGAGCAGGAGAAGCTGAACCGGAAGTGACCGCGCCCTTCAGCCCGTTCTGAGCGGAGCAGACACAAAGCCAATCTCAATCGCCCATATGAAAGCGAACCCACTCGTCGCCATCACCGCTGCGGTCCTATGCGTTGCCTCAGGAGCGCCAGCCCGGGCCGGGGAACCCGCCGGCGCCGCTGCGATTGTCCCTCTGTGGCCCAAGGGCCAAATGCCGGGTCGGGGCTCCACGGGACCGGAACGGGAATTGCCAGCCAGGGGCGACAACGTGACCCGCCTGACCGACATCAACGAACCGACGATCACCGTCTTCAAGGTCCCCGGCACGAACAAGCCGACCCCCGCAGTGATCATCTGCCCCGGCGGTGCCTACAGCATTCTGGCTTACGACAAAGAAGGCACCGAGATCGCTGCCTGGCTCAATTCCATCGGGATCACTGGAATCGTCCTCAAATACCGGGTGCCGGGCAATCAAGACGGGGCGTTTCAGGATATCCAACGCGCCGTGCGGCTCACCCGGCGCAACGCCTCCGGCTGGAATATCTCCGCGCACCGCGTGGGCGTCATGGGCTTTTCCGCCGGTGGCCACCTCTGCGCCAGGCTGAGCACCAATGCAGACCAATCGAGCTATCCCAAACTGGATGTCGTGGACGAAGAAAAGCTCCGCCCAGATTTCGCCATCCTTGTTTATCCCGCCTATCTTTCAAGCGCCGCCGGAAAACTCGCCGCAGATCTTCCCGTCAGTGCCACTACGCCGCCTGCCTTCATGGTGCATACCGAGGACGACAAATCGTTTGTGGCCGGGAGCAAAATCTTTCACGAAGCGCTGGTGGCGGCGAAGGTCACGCACGAATTCTTCCTTTGCCCAACCGGTGGCCACGGCTATGGCCTGCGCTCCGACAAGGAAGTCGCCGTGTGGCCGAAAAAGTGCCAGGCGTGGTTGAGCAAAACGGGAATACTTTAACCGGATTGGTTCTCCGCTGTTTTTGTTGGAACGGGCTTGGCGTAAGAGCCGGCTCGCCGACTGGCATCCCGGAGCGATTGAGGGTGAGGTGTCGAGCCCGCCCCCCTCCCCTTTCATCTTTCATCTTTCACCTTTTAACTTCTGGAAAACCCCCTTGCCCCCTCCGCCCCGTCTGGCAACACTCACGCCGTTCCCACGGAGCACCGATAAACCATGGCCCGCACCAAAGACACCGGCACGAACCCCAGCACCGCTGCCATCGGCAAGACCATGGACGACGCCATGGTCGCCATCGAGCGCGACGACCCGCGCTTCAAAGGCGTCCTTCCCAAGGACTACGCCCGCCCCGCGCTGGAGAAACACACCTTCTCGAAAAGGCTGAACCCATGAGCGAAAAGAAGCCAACCCCCGGCGGTCGCTCCAAGAAGAACACCGCAGTCTCCGTCGTCCGCTCCTCGGCGGCGGATTACCTCACCTTTGTGGCGGCCAGTGGCCAGGGTGGCGTTGAAGCTGTTTACGCGGATGAAAATGTCTGGCTCACCCAGAAGATGATGGGGCTGCTCTATGATGTGGAGACCCACACTATCAACTACCACCTGAAGAAGGTCTTCGCCGACCACGAGCTTCAGGAGGATGCAGTTATTCGAAATTTTCGAATAACTGCCGCCGACGGCAAAACCTACGACACCCAGCACTACAACCTCTCCGCCATCATCGCCGTCGGTTACAAGGTTAACTCGGAACGCGCCGTGCAGTTTCGCAAATGGGCCACCGGCATCATCGAGTCCTTCACCATCAAGGGCTTTGCCATGGATGACGAGCGGCTGAAAAACGACGGCTCCGTCCTCGGCAAAAAACACTTCGAGGAACAGCTCCAGCGCATCCGGGAAATCCGCCTGAGCGAGCGCAAGTTCTACCAGAAGATCACCGACATTTACGCGACCTCCACCGACTACGATGTCACTGCCGCCGCCACCAAACGCTTCTTTGCCACCGTCCAAAACAGGCTGCACTGGGCCATCCACGGCCAGACAGCGGCGGAGGTCATCCTAGCGCGTGCCGATGCCAGCTAAGACCGCATGGGCCTCACCACCTGGAAGGATGCGCCCAAGGGCAAAATCCAGAAGTTCGATGTCGGCGTGGCGAAAAACTACCTGACGGAATCCGAAATGGCGCAGCTCCAGCGCCTAGTCTCCGCCTACCTGGATTTGGCCGAAGACATGGCGCTGCGCCAGATTCCCATGACCATGCAGGACTGGGAAACCCGCCTCAACCGTTTCATCGCCGCGACCGACCGCGAAATTTTGCAGGATGCCGACAAAGTCACCGCCGAGATCGCCCATGCCCACGCCGAAAGCGAATTCGAAAAAATACCGCATCGTGCAGGACCGGCTGTTCGAGTCAGACTTCGACCGGATCATCAAGAAGCTGCCACCAAAAGGAGACGCCCTATGAGCCTCCTCGCCAATCCGCCCTTGAACGACTCCGACTGGTTCCGCAAGGACGACGACGTGCGCTGGCAGTTCGGCGTCCCGCCCAAGGGCAACGCCAACTTCGCCTGGGTGCGGCACTTCATCCACCACCTCGCGCCGCAGGGCATGGCCGGTTTCGTCCTCGCCAATGGCAGCAGTGCCAACAGGACAGCGAACTGATTGCCGGAGGCAGCCCGCTCGCCTCCAACAACCTCGGCAAGCTCGCGACTGCGGTGTTGCTCAAAGAAGCCGGGAGTTGATTCAAGTAGGATCTTTCAGTCTGCTTCCCGCACGATGCGTTCGATGCGCCGGTCGGGAATCAGCCAGACGATGGCGACAAGCACGTGGACGGCGTTGGAAATCCACGGGTGCAAAAACGCCGCCGGAATCGAGCCGAGATAGAGCACAAGCGAAAGTTTACCTTTCCAATCCTTGCCAAGCGAAGCCGCCAGTTTCGAATCACGACCCAACTCGGCGACAATGCAGTTCTGCAACACGTAGTAAGAGAGGGCCGCGAGCAGAAGCACGCCGCCGTAGAGGGCCGTGGGCAACGGTGTGAAATGATTCTGTCCCATCCAGCCAGTGACGAAGGGAAAGAGCGACAGCCAGAAGAGCAGGTGCAAGTTCGCCCACATGATCCTGCCGTTCACGCGGCGGCAGGCTTTCAACAGGTGATGATGGTTGTTCCAATAGATTCCGACGTAGATGAAGCTTAGGACGTAACTCAGGAAAACCGGGAACAATGACTTGAGGGCGGCGAAATCCGCGCCTTGCGGCACTTTCATTTCCAGCACCATGATGGTGATGATGATGGCAAGCACGCCATCGCTGAAGGCTTCAAGCCGATTTGTTTCCATGAGATGAAAGTAGTCAAAGTGAGGGCCGGATGGAATTGCAATTCGTTAGATATGGCCCTTCACAAGCGAATCAGAACGCGAAGCAGTCGCAGCCCAGGCCGAAGAAGCCGGCGTAGCGATTGCGGGCGGCTTCGATGCCAGCGAGCAGTTGATGCGCCGCGTGGTCACAGCCGCCGTGATGACACTCGGCATTGTGTTGATGCTGCGGCATCGGCACACCCGCGCGGGCGGATTTGCGCACGTCGAGCGGCGCGCCATAGCCACCGAACACTTTGACCGGCGACCATTCTGGCAGCACGGGAATCTGCGGTGGTGCGTGAGGGGAAAACTCGTCGGTCGCGTGGACAATCTTTCCGTCCACGACGGTGAACACAGATTCGATGCCTTTGATTTGTTCCTCCGCCACTGAGAAATAATCGTCGGTGAGCGCCACCAAATCGGCCAACTGGCCGGGAGCAATCGCACCCTTCTTCCCGCTCTCACTCGAAAACCAACTGCTGCCTTGCGTGTAAAGTCGCAGCGCCTCTTCGCGGCTCAGGCAGTTCTTGTCGGGATACATCGAGACACCGCCGACGGTTTTGCCGGTCGTGAGCCAATAGAGCGAAACCCACGGGTTGTAGCTGGCGACGCGAGTCGCGTCCGTGCCAGCGCCGACCGGAATGCCAAGCTCCAACATTTTCCGAACGGGCGGCGTGCGTTCGGCGGCTTGCTGGCCATAACGCTCCATGAAGTATTCTCCCTGAAAGGCCATGCGATGCTGGACGGCAATGCCGCCACCGAGCGCTTTCACGCGCTCCAGGTTGCGGTCGGAGATGGTTTCGCAATGGTCAAAGAACCAGTTCAACCCCGTGAACGGCACATCACGATTCACTTCCTCGAACACATTGAGAAAGCGCGTGATGCTTTCGTCGTAGGTGGCATGCAGGCGGAAGGGCCACTTGTTCGCAGCGAGCAGCGACACGACCTCCTTGAGTTCCGTTTCCAGCGATCCAGCGAGGTCGGGACGTGGCTCAAGGAAATCTTCAAAGTCTGCCGCGGAGAAGACGAGCATCTCGCCCGCGCCATTGCAGCGGAGGAAGTCATCGCCCTTGCCCGGGCCGGTCATCTGCATCCAGCGCGTGAAGTCCGCTTTCTCCTCCTTCGGCTTTTGCGTGAAGAGATTGTAAGCGATGCGCAGGGTCATCTCGCCTTTGCGATGCAACTCGTCAATCACGGCGTAGTCGTCGGGGTAATTCTGAAAGCCGCCGCCCGCATCAATGATACTCGTGAGGCCGAGGCGATTCAGTTCGCGCATGAAGTGGCGCGTAGAATTCAACTGATGCTCCGGCGGGAGCTTTGGTCCTTTGGCGAGCGTGGCGTAAAGGATGGTCGCGTTGGGGCGGGCCAGGAGCAGACCGGTGGGATTGCCGCTGTGGTCGCGTTGGATTTCTCCGCCCGTCGGATTGGGCGTGTCCTTCGTGTAACCGCACGCGCGAAACGCGGCCTTATTGAGGAGCGCGCGGCAATACAGGTGCAGGATGAAGACGGGCGTTTCCGGTGCGGCGGCATTGATTTCATCCAGCGTCGGCATCCTTCGTTCGGCGAATTGGAATTCACTCCACCCTCCCACGACGCGCACCCACTGACCGGGTGGAGTCCGTTGGGCCTGTTCCTTGAGCATTCGCAATCCGTCTGCCAGCGAGGGCACGCCGTCCCAGCGCAGCTCCATGTTGTAGTTCAACCCGCCGCGAATGACATGGAGGTGCGAGTCGTTCAACCCGGGAATGACGCGTCGGCCTTTGAGGTCAATCACCCTGGTGTTCGGCCCGCGCTCGTAAGATTCCGCGTCGTCCACGCCGATGATTCGTCCATCCTTGATGGCCAGATTCGTCGCGGCGGGATACTTCGGGTCGAGCGTGGTGATGCGTCCATTGTGGAGAATCAGGTCCGCGGCAGTGTTTGAGTTCATGAGCTTCTTTCTTTCTTTGGGGAGGGCGGGTTGAGCCAGCCGTGGAGCAGTCGCGTAATAAGCGGCATCACGACCCAGGTGAGCATCGTCACGATGATTGCGGAGACCACCAACAGGTTGAGCGCCAGTGGAAGTTTCTTCAGCGTGGCGGAGAGCACGATGCCAATGAGGAGGCTTACTGGATAAACGCCCAGCAGTGTCACCATCGCCATTTTCCATCGCGGCGGCGGATGGTGCGGAGAGCGAAACCACGCTTCGAGTCCGTGCAGTTGGCGATACACCGGCTCACCTTCTGTCAGCGTTCTGGCTCGCTCCTCCCACGCTTTGAACATCGGCGATTCATAGAACGCAGCGCGCTCCTTCTCGTTGGCAAACGTGCGCAGGATGCCAAACTCGCGGGAGTCCGAACCGGGCGGCGGCGTGAGCATGCTTGCGCCCAACACGCCGCCGTGTGCGAACGAGGTTTGGAAAAACTCGCGGAGCGCGGCCTGAAACTCGGGGTCGCAGCCGGGCCGCACCCGACGAGTGATGGCGATGTGGATGGGCATGATTCGGCGCAAGGCTGCTGACAAGGGGCGTGGACGGCTTGCCGCCGCCCCGGCTCGCTTGGTTTTGCTCAGTGCGCTGCCGCCTTCGACACAATCTGCGGCTTCTGCGCCGACTGCGGCGCGTGGTGAACCATCGTGTAGGCGTATTCCACGCCGACGCCGTAAGCGCCCGCCTGGCCTTTGAGAATGCCCATGAGGTTGTTGTAATGCTCGCGGTTCTTCCAGTCGCGCTGCCATTCGAGCAGGGCCGCGATGGTCGTCACACGGACTGCGCCCGCTTGCACCATGCGGGACAACGCGGCCTCCTGCGCGGCGGGTGAAGTCGCGCCACAGCAATCTTCTACGACGTAGATGTTATAGCCCGCGCCGAGCATCTCGATGGTCGGCCAGGTGACGCACACCTCGGTCCACAGGCCGGTCATGATGATGTTCTTCTTGCCGGTGGCTTCGATGGCTTTGCGAAAACCAGCGTCATCCCACGAGTTCATGGAACTGCGTTCAATGACGGGCTGGCCGGGGAAAACGTCGAGCAACTGTGGCCAGATGTAGCCGCTGAATGATTCGGTCTCGACGGCGGTGAGGACGGCGGGGACGTTGAACTCCTTCGCGACTTTGGCGAGGAGCGTCACGTTGTTAATCAGCGTGGCGCGGTCGGCATTGGCCACGCCGAAGAGCATCTGGGGCTGGTGGTCGATGAAGACGATGGCGGTGTCCTGTGGTGTGTAGAGTTTGTGGTATTGGTTCATGTTAATTTCTTTCTGTTTGTTGTTTGTGTTTTTGGTTGTCGTATTCGCGTTTCAGTTGAGATCAAAAAGGATGGCTTCGGTCGGACGAGTGGCGGTGAGGGTCAGTTTGCCTGCTTGCTCGGTGGTCGCGCCATCGCCCGTCCGCATCTCGACGCCGTTAAGCGCCAATGCACCTTCGGCAATTTGCAGCCATGCACCTCGACCCGCCTTCAGATCGTGCGTGATGGTTTGGCCAGCCTTCAGCCGGATGCGATAGATGTCCGCGTCCTGATGAATCGTCGCCGAACCGTCACGACCGTCGGTTGAGATGACGAGCACCTTGGGTGCATCGGCGTGTTCGGGTTTCGGAAGCCACTCGGTGTAACTGGGCGTAAGCCCGCGGGCGCGGGGTTGAATCCAGATTTGCAGAAAATGGAGCGGCTCGCTCGGTGATGGATTGAACTCGCTGTGCGTGACGCCCTGACCCGCGCTCATGAGTTGAATCTGGCCTGGCTTGAGCACGCGCCCATTGCCGAGGCTGTCCTTATGTTCCAGTGCGCCTTCCAGCACATAGCTGAAAATCTCCATGTCCCGATGCGGGTGCGTGCCGAAGCCCTGACCGGGCGCGACACGGTCATCATTGATGACGCGCAACGAGCGGAAGCCCATCTGCGCCGGGTCGTAATAATCGGCGAAAGAAAAGGTGTGCTTCGACTTCAGCCAGCCGTGATCGGCGCGACCGCGTTCGTCTGCCCGTCGGATGTTCAGTTCGGTTGCTTTCGTTTTCATGGGGGCAAGATGGCCGGAGTTTTTGGCTTGAGATAATGCCAAATTCTTGGCCTGAGCCTGCCTTTGAGTAATGCTGGGCGCGTATGGAACTCCGACAACTGCGTTACTTCGTGGCCGTGGCCGAGACGGGCAACATCAGCACCGCCGCGAAGAAAATCTTTCTGACGCAGCCCGCGTTGAGCCGGCAGATCAAGGCGTTGGAAACGGAGATCGGCCAGTGTCTGTTGGAGCGCCGCGCGCATTCCGTCCATCTCACGTCTGTTGGCGAAGGTCTGCTGCGGGAAGCCCGCGAACTCCTTCAACACGCCGATCAAGTGCTGGAGCGAGTCCGCGGCGCGGGTCGAGGCGTGCGGTTGCGCGTGGGCTATGCACCCTCGCTGGCCAGCGGTATCCTGTCCGTCGCGGTGGAGAACTTTACCCAGGCGCACCCCGATGCGAAGGTGGAACTGTTCGATCTCTCCACCGGCGAGATGCTGTCCGAACTCGAAAGCAACAAGCTGGATATTATCCTCACCGTCGCGAGCGATACCAAGACACGCGGCTTGACGTGGACACCCCTCGTTCGCACGGCTTGGAAGCTGGCGGTAAATCGAAAACATCCATTCGCGAACCGACAGCGCATCACGCCGGATCAAATGGCGCGCGAACCTCTGCTCGCCTTTTGCCAGCGCGATTATCCGGAGTATTGGAAAATCGTCACCGACTGGCTGAACGAACACCGGCAGCGCCCAAAAATCGCCGGTGAATACGACGGTGCAGAGAGCCTCATGACTGCCGTGGAATCCGGCCTGGGCGTAGCCGTCGTCACAGCTCGCACCGCGCAACTCTTCCGCACCCGCGCCCAGTTCAAGATTCTATCGCCCGGCCCGAAACCACTGTGCATCGCCGCTGGCTACCGCACCGATCGGGGAAATCACCAACCGCTCGCCGTGTTCGTGGAAGACCTGCGCATTGCTGCTCAAGCTTTCGCGTAAACCGCGCTCGCCAGTTTCCAGGAATCCTTTCAACTCGACATTCTTGGCGTCTTGAACTCTTCCTCTTCGGCGATGCCTTGCCGAATGCGTCGTTCATCGGCTTCACCGGCACGCCCATCGAAAAGACGGACGCGAACACGCGGGCGGTCGAGGAAAATGTCGAATCCCGGACTCACTGAACTTCAGACTCCACACCTGATCGACTCCTCACCCCGGCCCTGCTATGAGTTGTGTCAAGCGGAGTCCGTGGCGCGGTTCTTTGTTTTTCTCTAACAGCTTTTTTCCGTGGCCTTTCCGGTGGCGTCGAGGTTCGAGGCGTTTTCCTGGCAAGGTCAACGGCCCCAGCCGTTGCTCAACCTGCTATCCGTGCATGGCCCCAAAGGGGACAGCACATAATGACGTGTCCGGTCACTGCCAGGAAACGAGCGCGCCCAATCTCTCCAACGGGCCGTTGCCAGCCCAAGGGCTGTTACGGGCGCGCGCCGTTTCAAATCGTTCCGAGCCACCTGTTCAAGGGGTTAAGGTCAAGGGTTCCCCGGGCGGGGCCCTGCTACGCGCCGATCATCGTCCAGCGCAGCGCCTCTGGCTCGGCCCGTCCGGTGCGCCAGCGCCACAGGTCCACGGCCATCTGGCTAGCGTCAATTAGAACTTTCATCGCCTTGACTCAGGGATTTTGTTACCGAGTCGTGGCCGTTGCCTCAGTAGAATGTTACCCAAAACTGGAGGCAATGAATGGAAACTTTCAGCAAGTCGGCGCGGAAGGAAATCTTGGCAGCGGTGCGAGTTCGGTATGGGCAAGCCTCCAAGCTGGAAAAGGGGAAGATCCTCAGCGAGTTCGCTGCGGTGGCCGGCTATCATCGCAAGCACGCGATTCGCTTGTTAAACCCGCGCCCGGAGGTCGGCGTCAAAACCGTGATTGAAGGGGCACGCATCTATGGCGCGGCGGTCAAGGCGGCGCTGGTGTTGATCTGGGAGACGGCGGACCGGATTTGCGGGAAGCGCTTGAAGGCGGCGATTCCACATTTGGTGAGCGCGATGGAAAGACACGGGCACTTGAAGCTGGATACGGAGGTGCGCAAGCAAGTGCTGGAGGTGAGCGCGGCCACGATGGATCGGATGCTCACGCCGGAACGCAAGGGAGCTGGCATACGGAGGAAGCGGCGCCTGCCAAAGCAGCTGCGCAAGGAAATCCCGATCAAGACGTTTGCGGATTGGAAGGATCCCTTGCCCGGCTTTCTGGAGATCGATTTCGTGGTCCACGGTGGGGGTTCGATGGCGGGGGAGTATCTGCACAGCCTGGTGGCCACTGACGTTTGTTCCGGCTGGGTTGAAGCCGTGGCGTTGCTTGCCCGCGAGCAGACTTTGGCGGTCGAGGGACTTACGCGGATTCGCAACCAGTTGCCGGTGCCCACGTGTGGCATCGACTCGGACAACGACGGGGCGTTTATCAACGATACGCTGGCGACATACTGTAAAGCGGAAGGCATCGCGTTTACGCGTTCGCGCCCGCATCACAAAAACGACCAAGCCTGGATTGAACAGAAGAATGGGGCGGTGATTCGTAGAATGGTGGGCCACGAGCGTTTCTCCGGGCTCGTGGCCGGCCAAGCGCTGGCGCAGTTGTTGGGGGCCGTGCGGCTCTACGTGAACTATTTTCAGCCTTCCTTCAAGCTGCGGGAGCGGATCCGCGTGGGGGCCAAAGTGAAGAAGGCGTATTACCCGCCCGCCACGCCTTGCGATCGACTGCTGGCGCACGCGGGAGTTGAGGAAACGGTCAAGACGACTTTGCGAACGCAACGGGATCAGTTGGACCCGGTGGAACTGCTACATCGGATTCGGCAGGGGCAGGCAGCTTTGGCGGCGTTGAGCACCGGGGCACCCAGTGAGGGTCCGGATCGGAAAAGCTTGGATCAATTTCTCGCCGCCCTGCCTGAGCTATGGCGGCAGGGGGAGGCGCGTCCTACGCATCGCAAAGGAGAGGCAAAAGCCCGCGACTGGCGGACGCGTGAGGATCCGTTCAAAGACGTTTGGACCGACATCTTGCTCTGGCTTCAGAAGGAGCCCGACATCACCGCCAAGGATCTCCTGCAAAAACTGGAGGGAAAATATCCAGGGCAGTTTGGCAACAAGCTGCTGCGAACCCTCCAGCGCCGGATCGGCGAGTGGAGAGGAACGATGGCACGCCGGCTGGTCTTTGGCGGAGTGGCGGAGCGCAACGATGTGCAGGCCGTCGCGGCCACCGTCTCCGTTGCAGGGTAGGCCACGCTCTGGCTCGCTACGCTCGCCTCCGCGTGGCCTACCCTGCAGGTGTCTCAACCGCGTGAAACAACGCGCAGCGACACAGGAAAAAGCAGCTTTTTATCGCCCCTCAACCTTGGTAACATTTTGGAATGAGGCAACGGGTACGAAAGGAATAATTGTCGTTGCCCAGCCATCTGCCGCGCCGCCGCCACGATGGCTTTCTTCTTGGCCGCCTTGCTGGCCTTGGGATTGCCCAGCACCGGCCACCAGTGCTTCACCAGCTTGGAGTCGCGCTGCCAGAGCGCCAGCCGCCAGGCCAGTTCGATCAGCGCCGTGCGCAGCCGCACGTTGCCGTGCTTGGTGATGGGCAGCTGGTGCCGGCTCTTCCCGCTGGCGCTCACGCCCACACACAGCCCGGTGTAGCTGCCCACCTGTCGCCGGTTGGTGAAGCGGTCCCACTGGCCGATTTCGCGTTCGACCACAGCGTAGGTCAGGCCGCCCAGGCCCTTGGGGCGTAGGGCTGGCGCGCTGGCCTCCAGCGCGCCCGTGGCGGCGTTGAGTTCCGCGGTCAGCGTGGCCAGCACCCGACGGCACACTTCCAGCCGGGGGAGCAGCCAGGCGGGCACTTTGACTTTGAGGTCCTCCCAGCGCCAGCCCAGCCACCAGCCGGTCTTCTCCCGATGGCCTTGGGTCAACAGCAGGCTGCGGCCTTGGGCGGCGAGGCGTTGGACCTCGCGCCGCAGTTGTTCGCGCTGCCGGCTTTCGATTTTGTCGTAAGTGTCTGTAGTTTAGTGCTTTGCAGCAGTAAAGAGTCTGAAAAAAGCGTTACGGCGGCGTTCTCGGGCGTCCGGGACAGGCAAAGTAGCGCTGTTTTGCCGTTCTCGGACGCCCAAGAGAGCCAAAATAGCGTTGCGGCAGCAGTCTGGACGGCCAAGAGTGGCAAAAAAGCGGTCTGTGAGCCTGCCCGCGCGCCCCGGGTTGTTCAAAAAGCGGCAGCGCGGCGTCCGGCGACGGGCGCAGGGGGAGTCACAGGGTCTTAAGCACCTTCGCCGCCGCGCTGACCGTCGCCGCGATGTCCGGTTCCGTGTGGGCGGTGGAGAGGAAGCCGGCCTCGAATTGCGACGGGGCGAGGTAAACGCCTTCCACCAGCATCCCGTGGAAGAACTTCTTGAAGCGTTCGCGGTCGGCCTTTATGGCGTCGGAGAGGTTCCAGATGGGGCCGCTGGTGAAGTAGCCGCAGAACATGGAGCCGCAGCGGTTGAAGGTGACGGGGATGCTCGCGGACTTGGCGGCGTCACGCAGACCGGCTTCGAGCGCCGCGCCTTTCGCTTCCAGCTCAGCGTAGGCGTTGCCCGCGCGCAGTGCTTCCAACGCGGCGATGCCCGCCGCCATCGCGAGTGGGTTGCCGCTCAACGTGCCGGCTTGATAGACCGGTCCGAGTGGCGCGAGGCAGTCCATGATGTCGCCGCGCCCACCGAACGCACCGACGGGCAGGCCGCCACCGATGATTTTGCCGAAGGTCGATAGGTCGGGACGGATGCCGAAGCGTCCCTGCGCGCCGCCGGGCGCGAGGCGGAAGCCGGTCATCACCTCGTCGAAGATCAGCACGGTCCCCTGCTCTGCCGTGATTTGCCGGAGGAATTCCAAGTAGCCCGGTCGCGGCAGATACAAGCCGGCGTTGCCCGGCACCGGCTCGATGATGACTGCCGCGATTTCGCCCTGGTTCGCCGCGAAGCACGCTTTCAACGCCTCCACGTCGTTGTAAGGCAGCACGAGCGTGTGCTTGGCCGTGTCCGCCGGCACGCCCGCGCTGTCGGGGTTGCCGAAGGTGAGCGCGCCGGAGCCGGCCTTGACCAGCAGGCAGTCCGCGTGGCCGTGGTAGCAGCCGTCGAACTTGATGAACTTGTCGCGCTTCGTGAAGCCGCGCGCGAGGCGGATGGCGCTCATGCAGGCTTCGGTGCCGGAGTTGCACATCCGCACCTTGTCCACGCTGGGCACGAGGGACTTGATGAGCCGCGCCATCGTGACCTCGGCGGGGTTCGGGATGCCGAAGCTCGTGCCGTGGTCGGCGGCGGCCTTCACGGCGGCAATGATCTTCGGATGCGCGTGCCCGAGGATGGCCGGCCCCCAGGTGCCGACGTAGTCAATCAACTCGTCGCCGTCCACGGTGGTCACGCGCGAGCCCTTCGCGGACTGCACGAAGAACGGCTGCCCACCCACGGCACGGAAGGCGCGCACGGGCGAGTTCACCCCGCCGGGAATATGCTGTAGCGCCTCGGCGAAGAGGGCCTCGGATTTGGCTCGCGAAATCATGGCCGGAGGATAGCGAGGCGGCTCGGGTGAGGACGAGCGGGAAGTTGGAAGGCAGAATAAGATCAGGATTACGAGCAGGAAGAGCTGCTGGGCTCGTGCTCCTAATTGTAATCTTGATCCTGCTCTCCTCAACGCCGGGTCGGAGACCGGCGCTCCGATCACGGCACCTGACGCACGCGGTAGAAGCGCTTCGCCGTGCCGGCCCCGCCGGGATCGGTGATGAGCGTCGTGTTCGCCGTGGCGGTGAAGTCGGCAAGCACCGTGGTCCAAGTAGTTGCGGGCAGCGCACTGGCGCGCTCCAAGGTGTATTTGGTGCCGGGATAGGTGGTGACGGTCACTAGGTTGTCGGTGCCGAACTTCGTCACGGAAAGAATGCCCATGCCCAGGCGGACGAACTTGGCCACAGCCGGAACGCCATTGGTGTTCAGAATGAACAGCATGTGATGACCGGGTGGACAAAGATTGGGATCGTTCGGGGCCGTCACCCGCAGTTCGCCGTTGCCGGCGGTGAAGGCAAGGCGATTGATGCGCTGGTTTTGATCAAAGGCGTGGGTGGTGTTGCCCGGGCGGATCCAGACGACGTTGGTGATGCTGGCAGCGTCCGGGGTGACCACGCTGAATTGTTCCCCGTAAGTCACATGCCCCGGCACGCTGGTGATGGTGGGGCGAGCGCCACGGAAAAGATAAGGCGGCGAGTAAATTTCCGCACTGGGCTCCGCCAAGTCATCCGGTGGATTGGGATGACCGCCGCCGGTGGCCGCGACCCGCCCATCGGGAAGCAGGAAGGCGTTCGCGTGATAGCCACGGTAACGGACATTGGGGGCCATCGGCGTCCACAGCTCCGTCGCCGGGTCCCACATCTCGGCCATGAGCACCTTCCCGGCGGCGACGTTGAAACCAGCCGAACTGCTGCCGTTGCAGAGGAAGACTTTTCCATCCGGCAGCAGGACAGCGGTGCCGTGACGGCGTCCCGTGTTCGCGGGTGCCGTCTGCCGCCAGGCCGGCACTGGGGCGTTAAGGTTGATGACTTCGGTCACGCGACTGGGATATATCGTCGCCGTCGTGGCGAAGATGCTGGGTTGCGCGTAGCCCTCCGGCACGTTGCCACCATGAATCATCACCTTGCCGTCGTCATACATCACGGAGGTGCCGTAATCGCGATAGGCCAGGCTGCTTGCGGCCAACTCCGTCCACTGTCCGGTGCCGCTGGGGTCCAGATAACGAGACATCTGCTGCGGGCCGGCATTGAAGACCTTGCCGTTGGGCGCGACATACATGAACGGATAGTAGTTGGCCCAAGCCGGAAAAACCCCGTGTTGGGCGGCAGCGGCGGTGAGGTTGCGCCAAGTGCCATTGGCGATCTGCCAGATCTGCGCGGTCCGGTTCACGTCGGTCGCGATGTCCACCGTGCCGCCCTCCACCAGCAGGTCGCCGTTGCCCAGCACGGTCGTGGTGGGATACCAGCGGCCCGCGTTCATGTCAGTGACGCGCGTCCAGGTATTTGAGTTGGGATCGTAGATGCTCGCCTTTGCCTCGCCCACCCCGTCAGCAATGTGGCCGCCCGGAACGAAGAGCCGGCCGTCGGCCATCAACGCATGCCCGGAGCAGAACAGGTCGTAGCCCTGAAACGGGGTGCGGGTGAATGTTCCCGCCTCGATGTCCCAAAGGTAAGGATACCCGTCAGTGCCGCCGAACGGCGTGTCGAACGGAGCCCCACGGTCCCACAGCAGCACCTTCCCGCTGGGCAGCAGGTTGATGTGGATAGGCACCACCGGATAGGGGTTGACCGGCGTGTCGATGGGCGCACCCCAAGCCCCCACCCGCGCCAAGTCGTCGTTATCCACAATGGTCACCGTCGCCACCACCTGGGTGTCCAGTGTCACCCCGCCGCCCGGATTGCTGATATGCACGGAGAAGGTGCGGTTCGGCTGGATGGTGGGATTATCAATGGGGGCAACGCGAAAAAACTTAACCAGCTCCGTCGGGGTGAAGGTGAGCGTGCCGTTGGTCGCCACGTAGTCCACCCCGGCGACCGCAGTCAAATTTGAAGTGGCAAAGTTGATCGTCACATCACCTGTGCTCGCGCCATAGCGGCTGACGTAGATTTGCGCGGGGAAGGTCTCGGGCGTCGCATAGGTGGCGAAGCCCAAGCCCACCGTGCCGAGGTTCGGCTGCTCCCACTTCACGTTCACGTTGTCAATGTCGTGGTCCGCCGTGAGACCGCCCGTTCGCGCGCCGAACATCACGCGCGACTCATAAGGCTGAAGCCCCGTCACGAGGACATTCGTGCAGACGGTGACGGGCAAGCCGCCGTTGGGCGTGAGGATGACGCTCACGTCGGAATTCCCACCGCCAGGTCGCACAATGATTTTCGCGTGAATCCACTGGCCGCTCTTGAGATTGACCCCCCCGGCGTTGAACTCGTTGATTTTCTGCCCGTTGAAGTGAATCGAAACATGGTTGTCGTTCTGGTCGCCGCCGTCGAAGTTGTTGAAAACGTCGAAGCCAACGCCCAGCGACGCCGCGATGTTCGGCTCCTGATAAAAATTGCCAATCGTGTCAATCGGCCCGGCCTGTCCCCAGGTGAATGTGTCCAGCAGCGCGAAGCTCATTCCATCTGCCAGTCCCGTGATGTGGAAGTCGAACTCGGCGGTAATGAGATTGTAGGTGCCCGCATCGCTCTTGGTGAAGGCGATGGTGTTGACGTTCTGGTTCGCGCTGGCCGACGCGAGCCGGAGGAAATTGCCCGTCGGCCCGCCCGGGGTGATCGCCGGGGGCGGATTCACGTTGTTCTGCGCCAACTCGTAAGGCGTGCCCCCCGTGTCGAAGTTTTGCACCGTGTCAGCCCACGCCGACATCGCGAGCAAGGCGGCAAGCAAGCCGCTGACTGGCTGTTTCCACCATCTTTCAGAGAATACGTTCATGCGAGTGGACACCGCTTGATACTCTAATTTCCTACTGCGGGCAACCCGGCATTCACCGGAGGGCATCTGTGTCAGCTTCACCCAGGGGCCAGGGGATGCCCTCCCACAATTGCCAGTCAGTCCACGATTCTTGCGGGGCGAAAGGAGATGAAGATGGTGGGCAAGGAGGGATTCGAACCCCCGACCAAATGCGTGTAAAGCATCTGCGCTAACCACTGCGCCACTCGCCCAACTAATTTAACACCAACACGTTACGTAGAAACAACACGACAGCGGCTTGTTTTTTATATACTGGTTTTCTATACTTGAAGCATGACGCCAGCCGCCCCAACCCCGCCGGCGCCGGATCCCCCGGCGCGGGTGTGGCTGAAAACCAAATATGCCAATCTGATGCGCTACGTGCCATCGGAGACCTACTATGCCCGCTTCCGTTGCGGCGGCAAGCTCGTTTGGAAATCCTTGGACACCACGCGGATCAGCATCGCGCAGCTCCGGCTGGCCGACGTGCTCCGGGAGCATCGCGCCCGGGACACCCGGCAGCAGGAAATCCAAGGCGGAACCCTCACGGTGGGCGAGGCGCTTCAGATCGTGCTGGAGCGCATCCAAGGAAATCACGAACGCAAGCCGCTGACCAAGCGCAGTGCCAAGGACCGGATCGGCGCCCTCAAGCGGTCCTGGCCACAGCTAGAAAAGCTCGACGTCCGGGCGGTGACCAAGGCCGACTGCCTGGCCTGGGTGACGTCGGCCACCGGCAAGATGAGCGCCAGCAGCTACAACCAAGTCGTGCGCCACCTGCGCCGGGCCTTCGACGTGGCCATCGAAAAAGGCTGCCGCGCCGACAACCCGGCGGCGACGATCGAGTGGCGGCGCGAAGAGCCCAAAGAACTGCGCCTGCCCGAACCCAAGGAGTTTCGCAAGCTGGTGGCCTCAGTCCGCAACTGCGGCTGGGTCGACGCGGAAGCCTCGGCGCGGTTCATCGAGTTCCTCGCCTACACGGGCTGCCGGCTGACCGAGGCCATCAACGTGCGCTGGGCCGATGTGGACTTCCAGCGGCTCAAAATCAAGGTCCGGGGTGATCCGATCACAGGCACCAAGGGCAACAAAGGCCAGCGGCCCCGGGAAGTGCCCATGATTGCAGACGCCCGCCAGCTCCTTAAGAAGATTCGCAAGGAACGCCCCGACGAGCCGCCGGAGACCTCCATCCTCCAGCAGCGGACGGCCCGGAAGGCGCTCGCCCATGCCTGCCTGCGGCTCGGCATTGCCAAGCTGTCCCACCACGACCTGCGGCACCTCTTCGCCACCCGGTGCATCGAATCCGGCGTGGACATCCCGACGGTGTCGCGCTGGCTGGGGCATAAGGACGGTGGCGCACTGGCGATGAAGGTGTATGGACACCTGCGCGACCAGCATTCCCAGGCGATGGCTGGTAAGGTAAAGTTTTGAGCGCACACCGAGAGAGCACGTCGGGTGCGTTGAGCGCGGCCGCGGATGGAACTGGATAATTAAGGTCGGATGGCGTATCCAGAACGCGTCCGCCCGTGAGCCGCGACAAACATAGAGCAGCGAAACTGTTGGTGGGCGAAAGCCCGACCAGAAAGTTTCTGATCAGCGCATTCGGAGCGAAGTGTGACGACCCAGCCTTGTGGTTTACGTTCCTGATGTCACGGGCTCTCACAAGTCACGCCGCCCCAACCAAACCGCCCCAACCTCTTCGTCTCACCAATCTCTTCGGCGGGATCGCTGGTCACCCTCTCCTCCCAACCGGGGTGGTAAACCCGGTTGGAGGTAAGGCCCGGGCGGCGTTGGCACGGGCGAACAAACTCCGCGAGAATCCCACTAGCTATATTCCAGCCACAAGTTTGCGGTCACTGAATCCAAGTCAGGAATTGTTTGTTGAACTGTTGCTCCGCGAATTCGAGCAAGCACTCAAGACGAGCCAGGCTTCCTTCTTTCGAGGAATGGCCGATGCTCTCGAAACAATCAATCAAGGGAAGTTTGCCGACCAGGCAAGGCTCTTGGTTTTTCTCTGCTGCTTCGACATCGTCGACGGAAAGCCAGTGCAGAAAGCAGACATCCCCCCCACTCGGTCAATCCGGGATCACCTTAAGGAGCACCGACTCAGCGTGGACGACAGAACGATCCGTCGCATCAAGACCGAATTGGGCATCGTAAGCGATTCCAAACGGGGGAGACCGGTTAAAGCGAAGCAAAAGCTTTTAGAATCCGGCCTCTAAAAAGCGGACAATTCTAGTGATGCCGCGCCGGTTTTCAGGTGGGGTGCCATCAGGTAATTTCGGGGAGTATGAGCGATGAACAACTCACTCCCGCACCACCTAAACCGGCCCGCCTCGCCTACAACCTTTCCGAGTCCGCCGAACAGCTAGGCATCTCGACGGCCTCCGTTCGCAGGCTAGTTCTGCGCGGGCGCCTGCGTCGCGTCACCGGCTTCAGGCACATCATAATTCCGGCCAGCGAATTGCGCAAGCTCGTCGGCTAATTCTATCGCCGTCCAAACTAACTTCAACACGCGGGCCTACTACCAATCCAACCTCATGTCACCAACTATGCCGCACAATTCCAACGCCGCAGCAGCTCTCCTAAACGACTGCGATCGCCAGCGACTGAAGCAAGCCGAGGTCCTGCGCGAACTTGGCACCCGAGGCACGAAGTTTGATCGCGTGGGTTTTCTGATCTTCGGCCATGAGATGTCTCGCGGTGAGCGATGCGTCCTCCGTCTGTTGACCTTCATGTTCGGGTTCCGTCGCGGGATGGGTGGACACGACGACATCCGAAATCCGCGCTATTCACCAACCTCGATGCTGCCCAATGGGGATCGGCAGATGCCCTTGACGACAGTCCTAGCCGCGTCGGTACGCCAATACAGCTGGAACAACATCTCTGCGCGGCATGGCCAACGGCTGTTCAAGCCCATGGAAAACCACGGACTCGTCCTCGTGCCGCGCAACCGCAGCTTGCAGGCGCAGGACGGCAGGTGGGACCGGGACATGATTTACCGGCTGAACGTCGAGAAACTGTGGGACTTGATTGCTCAGTCGAAGAAGCGAAGCTTGGTTCGGCTACCTGAACCGAGCCGGGAGAAGGACAACCGGGAGTATGTTAGAAGAAGTAGCAAGGCCACACGTTCATCGGCTGCGCCTAGCGACAAAAATGGCGTTGTATTCCCTCCAATAGGGGTCCGGGGAGGTGCTTCCGGGGAGCGCTTTGTCCCCTTCCCCGACAAAAAGGGAATCAGCTACGCCGGGACGGCGGAGGAGTCACCCTCTTCAAAAGGGGACGGCCAGAAGTCTGTCGCAGGCCCCGGTGGAGCACAACCTGAACCCCGGCATTACCATGGAGCCGCAGCTGAGTATCTTGCCCCGGACCCGGAGGTAACAGAGACCCCAAATACCCAGATGCCAAGGGAACTCCCGGAGTTCAACCCGGACCGAACGCGCATCGACCCTCCGGTGGTGGTGGTGCTGCGGCCGGACGGCTTGTCGGCCCGGGTCACACCGACCCCGGAGGCCGTCCCATACAACTCCGGCCCTGAAACATGGTCGGCCCGGCAAAACGAAGTGGAGTTGGCACGGATGCTTGAGTCGCTTTTCACCCGCGAACCTGGTGTGTGCTCCTGGAGTCAAATCATCTATCTGGCCCGGCTTCCCGAGTCCCGTGGCCAGCTCAACAAGTTCCGTCTCGCGCTGGTTGCCAAGCTGCTGTTTCGGACGGAGACGGACAACGAGCGGGTCAACAATCACCCGTTCGTTGAGTCCTGCGGTTCCTCCCTCTGGAGCAGCGACTACGCGCACCTGGATTGCGCCGCCAAGATCCGTGACATCTTGCGCTACTGCTATCCTGCCTCTCTCAACCCCTCCGGCGATGGTGATTCTGAAGCCTGGCTTGCGAGACGAGACCTCGTCGCCTTCCTCAACAACTGGCTTACCCTTTGGCGCGAGACTGAGCAACTCATGTCGAGGTTTGAGCGTGATCAGCTCGCACAGAAGGAGTTCATAATTCGAACAGCCACCCCCGAACTGCTGCGCAGTGCTTTGTCGTATTACAACGCCGACGGCTGCACTGAAAACTGCCATGTAGACCGTGATGCCTGGGCGCAACTGAGCGATGTGAAGCACCGGGAAGCTCAAGCTGGGTTTGAAGCCTTCATGCGGACTTGGTGGACTGAGCCCGCGAACGCGACGCGGTTGGCCCTACTCAGGCCGACGGCGGTCGCTTACTTCAAGACCGTGCCGGCATTGGTGAAGTCGTTCGTGGATACGGCTCACCCGGTGGCAGAGTGGTTTGAGCAAGAGGGGGAAGATTTCAATGCAGCCTTGGCGTCGGCACACGAGTTCCTAGACGACGCACGGCGCACGCGGAACACGTTAGCGTATCGTGGAATCGTTTAGGAAATCCCAAACGCATCATGGCCCAATCTCTCGAAGGATCAACAAACCCGTTGAGTTGCGTCGTTCTGCCGGCCTTGGTGGGCGAGCTCGTGTTCCATCTGGAACACAGAGTTAAGCGCCGAGTGCGCTATGCCTCGCCCCTCGACCATGCTGACCGCCTCGCACATGACCCAATTTTCCCACCACCAGTCGCTGCGGGGAATGTCCAAACCCTAAAACAACTATGAAAGCCCTCATCAAAAGCCACGCGTCGTCCCTGCTCCTCAACCATCACATCCAACCGCCTGCCGATCAGCCGCCCTATCCGCAGCGCGTTTACATCGCGTATCCGGAGGTCGGCCGGGAGATCATGACGGGCGAAGAACTTGACGACGACGCTGAAGACGAACTGGCGGTGGCCTGAGTCTTGCCGCCGTCAGCCCACCAACATCGCCCTGCATCGGTATTTGTGCGCCGCTTAGTATTCACATGACAACCACCTCCCCTCCGCCGGCCAATCGAGTGCCGCCCGCACCCCGGCAACTCGCCGATCCCAATTTTTTCCACGACGTGCCCCATCTGGCGGCAGCGAGTGAGAAACTGGCACCGCGCATCCCCGACCTGGCCGTGCGCCACGCGACCGTTCTCTTCGGCGAGAGTGCCTTGGTGCCGCTGCTGCTCGACGGCCCGGCACCGGATCCGACATTGAGCCACCTCACCCCCGCGGAACGGCTGTCCACACTCTCCCGGAACCCGTTTGGCGTGCTGTGTGGCGCGGGACCGAACCCAATCGGCGCACTGCTGCTGCCGGAGCGCGTGCTCGGGCCATTCCTGCGCGACAACCCGGTCATCACCGAGTCGGCGCTCTTCTGGAACTCCTCCAGTCTGAACGTGGCTTGCTTCGTCCGCTCTCCCGCTCTGCCGCCCGCCAGTCTCGGTGTGCCCCAGGGGCCAGGTTGGATCAGCGGCGGAAAGATCCTGCCGGTGTGCGAACGAGATTCCCGTTCGCCGCTGGCCTGTCTGCAGCCACTCCCGGTGCGGAAGATTGCCCTGGCGGAGCTGAACTGGAACGCGCTCCCCGATTTGGGGATGGAGATCATGATAGCGGAGATCGCGGCCCAGCACGGCCCGGAGCTCCTGCCAGGACGGGGCCTGCCCCGCCTCAACCCCGCGTTCTGGGCCGCGCTCTACCAAGCGCAGTTGCGCATCCAATTCGATCCGATCGAACGGGTGTTCCGCAGCACGAACTCCGGCGACTGTGAGGTCAGCGAGGCGGTGATCCAGATGGACCTGACGCGGCTCCTCCATGCCCACAGCCAGCGGCCCAACTGTCAGGCGCTACTCCATTACCGGGAACCCCGGCACCTCCGGCGAATCGTCGTGCAGTTGAAGCTGTTTGCCAGCCAGACGCCTCCGCCGCAGTCGTCGGAGCTGGCCGCCTTCCTGGCGCGGTCGCTCAGTGCCTGTCCCGGTGCGACGGTCACCGCCGAGGAGCTTTACCGTGCCTACCTCATCTTCTGCACTTTGCACCGCCTGGCACCACTGGCGGAACCGTGGTTTGCCCGCGCATCCACACGATGGATCAAGACAGTCCTTCAGGTGGCGAAGAGCCACAGCATCATGCGCGACGGCACCGCCCGCCGCGGCTTTCGGGACGTCCTCCTCGCCCCGCCCGCTTGACCCAGGACGTCTAGGACGCCGGGGACGGTGGTTTTACGCAGCGCGGCGCTCGGTTTCAGCGATTGGCGACTCACCATGCACGGGCATTCCGACGATGCCGCTGTCGGGCGTGGCGACCTTGCTAACCCCGGCCGTGGCTCCCAACTGCCCATGCCGCATCCGGGTCTCGGCGATGACTTGGGCCAGACTGGCTCCCGTGGGGACAGTTTGGCTGTTGGCTGTCGACTCCGACCGCCGCCGCGTGCGACGACGGCGGATTTTGAGCAGTTCCAACGCCCGATCCAGACCCGGAAGACTTTCTTGGTTCAGCCCGCCGCCTCGGGCCAGCATCAGGCCGTTGCTCAGGATGAGGGATTCCAACTCGGCCGCTTGTTCCTCCACGGTCGGAGCATTTTTTTGCTGGTTCATGATGACGGCGAAGTTAGCGGATCTCGGCCACTTCAGCAAGCCAGCACGGACGGGGCATTCCGCCCACCGGCTTGCTCGTGGCCGCGACAAGACCTGGGCTGGCGCACAGCCGCCTGCCTCAATGCGCTGGACGGTCGTCCGCTCAGGCACAGCGACTTCGAGGCGCTCGCCGGCAGCTCGCATCGTGAACTGTGCCAGAGCACGCCAGCCATCGCCGGCGGGCGGATGTTCGTGCGGACGTGGTCGCAGTTGCATTGCATTGGGGCGAAGTGAGCTGGTGGGCGGGAAGTTCGTCGAAAAATTGCGGCTCTTGTTTTCGAGAATTCTTGTCAACCCACTCGGTGCGGCGCTAAATCCCCGGCGAAGAAATCACCATGTAAAACCCAACACACATACTTTTGCGTAGCTAAGGCTACGGTCTCTGTAGAAAACCGCGAATTTTCACAGTGTAGAGACCCGACCAAAGCACGCGCCCCACCGGGCGCGGCTTGGCGTATTCTCTACACGGGCGCTTCGCGGTGCCTCTACAGGGGGTGCGTTAGGTTCGCGCCCCTTTAATTCCGTGGTTGTGCTTCGCCCTTAACCACATGAGATACATCCCCGCCCGCTTGTCAGCCCTCCACTTTGCCAGCCTTGAGGACGATCCCGACCAAAGGTGTGCCATCGTGCATGGCGTATTCGAGCACGCTGTGGATCGCCTCGTCGCTATCGGTGGCTGCGTGAATGGGGTGCGACGCTGGTCCTCTGTGGTAGGCTCGTAGCACCCCCTTCCTCACATGAGTCTTTTTGATTGGCTCAACAAGAGTCGTAGAGCGAACGAGGCTCTTGCCGCTTCAATTCAGGAGAATAACGTTCGCCTGGCAGAAGTCGCCGTGGCCTTGAATGCCCGAGAAAGTCCGGAAAGGATTCGTGAAGCAATTCACGCCGGGTTCCAAAACTGCGCACTTGAGAAGGCGCTTGGTTCTACGTGTGAGCGCGTTGATGTGCTCAATTCATCCTTGCGTGATTCAAGCTCTCGTCCGATTCCGGTTCAAACATTCCCGCTGGTCGATGATTTCCGGTTTGAGAACCAAAAAAAGCAGGTCGCAGCTTACGCGGCTCATTGTTTTGTCCAAGTTGGCGAAGAATTCTCAAGAAAGCTTGCGGACGCGCACGTGCCGGTAGGGCAAGCGATGGAACGGTTTTTTGCAATTTTGGACAAGATTAAGGAAACGAACGCCAACGAACCCAAGAAGGATTTGGCCGTTGCCTTGGACACACTGATGCATTGCTCGCCAAAGCGAATCGTGGCGACCTTTCAACAGCGTGCCTTGGAGGCGGGCTGGGCTTTGGTTTCTCAGCACAATCTGGTCATCGATGCACTCGCATCGCAGTTCCCACGTTGCCGCGCCGGAATCTATGCGTCTCGACTCAACTACGCGGATGTCATTCAGGTGTCTGAGGAGATCCTTTCAACGCTGCGTGCCAGTTCAACGCTGCTGGATGACGCCCAGCGTCGGCACGACCTGCTCGAAGCGCTGGGAGGCGAACTCTTAAGAGATCTTAAAACACCTGAGATTCAAATGATCTGGAATGCAGCATTCGATTCGGTTTCGAGCTCGATCAATCTTGCGTCCAAAGAAGACGGGGTTTTCAAAAAATTCTTTAAGACAGTGACCGCCGGGGTAACAATCGCGCCGCTCGTTGCCGTGAGCGCCGCGCTGGCGGTTCCGACCGCTCAATTTCAAGGCCATCTAGCACGTGAGCATCGGTTCAAGGCGTTCCTCGCAACTTCCGTCATGCTCAATCAAGTTTGGACTGATTGGTCACGGGTCAACGAAGCGATCGTCCTACCGCACCTGAAAATAATGTTTCGGCTCAAATCCGACTACATCTCGAACAAGATGATTTGTGTGTGCGACCTGTTAACGACGAATGGCTACTCGTTGGAACAACTTTCCTCATCACGCTTGTTAGGCGAAAGGGCGAAGGACTAGTGGACGCTTACACCATTCAAAATTTCCTCGGTAGCGCTCAGGTGTCCAGCCCGCAAGCAAGCGCCCACGCATCGACTTTGGGTGGAATTGGTTCTGGTTCGATGACGGACAAGTTTGGTTCGCAGGCGTTCTCGTTCATGTCGAATCAACCATTTGGCACGAGTGTTTCCTCGATGGGACGCGCCTACTCTCTAAGGCCGGACTTCATCTCCCGAGTTCAGTTTGGAAAGAGTTTCAGTGTCATGGGAAACGGCCAGAATTTGGGTTGGGTTGGACTGAGCAATCCATCGAACGGCCCCTTTGGCTCCTTCGCCTCTAGCGGAAACCTCGGACCGCGACTGCAATCGGGTCTGCTGTCTGTATTGGCGAGCACCGGTCAAGGGGGGTAAACATGGGCGAGAATCTGTGCTTCGCCACTCCGGAGGAAATCGCGGCGAACCCCGCGCTCCGCGCACAGATTCACCCCGGCGACACAGTGATGCACTACCTGAACCGCGACCCGGAGGCATCGCCGAGGTGGCCGAGAGGGCTTCGTCGTGGTGCGGACCAAGCGGGTGGTGCGCGTCGTTTATCGGTTGCGTGAGTCAGCCGTCCTGCACCGAAATCTCATGAGTCACAATTCTCTTGAAGAGGTTTCAAAGGCAACCAAGCGTCGCAACCCTGTAGAGCGTTTCCGTCGTGCGAAGTGTTTGACTTATCTCGGCAGCGAGCGACGACCCACAGGTTTTCGGCATTTTTATCAACTGGATCGGCGTCGGTTGAGTTTCTTCACCAGTGTCGGTCCACGTGGCCTTACCGAGCAGTCGTTAAGAATTGCCGCCGCACACGCAGCGCTCGCAAATCTCATGGACCTCTATTCGATCACACTTCCGCAGGAAGTTGTGATTGAAGGGATTGAGTTGAACCGGAAAGCACTCGGTTTTTGGAAGAGAACGGCCCGGAACCTCGCGGCCGAGCGGCTCGTGGAGGACAATTTGCCAGCCCAAGCACTGGACGCCCGATGGCGCAGCCGAAGTTCGTTGCGTGGCCGGATGGAGCCGTTGCCGAAGTCGGTGCCACGTGGCCCACTGCTCGCCATGAGCGGTGGGAAGGAGTCGCTTGCGGCACTGAAGCTGATGAAGGGCGAGTCTGCCTGCACTCTGTTCTTTCTGCACTACCCGGATGCTGGATGGCAGCATGGCGGACGATTGTTCAGGTTCTTCCAGCGCACGCACGACTGCGTGAAAGTGCGGACCGACATCACAGGAACGGGACCTTTGGTTGAAGCGTTCGACTGCAAAGCTTACGGAATGTTCGTCATCGGCCAGATTGCCTTCAGCGCTCTGCTGTTGATGGACCGTTTCTCGACAATCAGCATCGGCAACGAGTTCAGCGCCAATTTCGGCAACGGTATGCACGATGGCATCCCGGTGAATCACCAGTATGACAAATCCTTTTCTTTTGCTCAGGAACTGAACGCTTATCTGACCGAACACGTTACCGCAGAGTTCACGCACACCTCGCCGTTCTGGAGCTGGCACGAATACCGCATCGCTGAGACATTTTTCGCGGATGACCGTTACCTGAAGCAATGGAGCAGCTGCAACAACTCCACGTCAGCGCGGTTGTTCTGCGGCGCTTGTGCCAAGTGTGCGTTCGTCTTTTTGCTAGGCGCTGCTCACACCGACCCGCTGAAGATTCGCCGGCTCATGGGGGCCAACCTGCTCGATGACCTCGAACTCATCCGTTCCTTGGCCGACCCCGAAGTCCGCAAACCGCTCGAATGCGTGGGCACCAAGGAGGAGGTTTGGGTTGCCTTGGAAGACATTTGGCAGAAACGGGTCTGGCGAGAATCTCCCGGGCTTAAGTATTTTGCGCAACACATCCGGCCCCGCATCGCATCACGACTCCCAAGTTTAAGGAGGCATTTGATGCAGATCCAATCGCTCCAGCCGTTCATTCAATGAGCTGCGGCCCTCAAAATGCAGATTCCAATCAGGAACCGGCGTGCGCAGGCGCACAAGGCGTGGCGAGATTCACGCAGCGCCATTCTTAGACCACCATCGCGCTGCACGCGCGTTGGGGCCTCGCCGTGGTGCGGGCGAAACGGTGCGTGGCGCGGGTGGTGGTCAGCGAGTGAGCCGGTGGTCGGAATGGTGGCCGGGCGTTGACGACGACAACCGTCAGCCCAACACTCCCGCAGTGAACCCGCGTGACTTGGCCGGCAGACTGCGCACAGCAGCGCTCTGGCTGTTGGGCGCTTTTTTCACACTGGCCTGGCTGAACCACTTCCTGAATCCCGGCCCTTATCTCGGCATGATGCCCGCGTATCTCCCGTGGCACCGGGAGTTGATTCTGGCCAGCGGCGCGGCGGAGATGGCTGGTGGGCTGGCCATCCTGGTTCCCAGACTACGCAGCGCAGCTGGCTGGGGACTCATCGCCCTGTTGGTCGCAGTTTTTCCGGCGAACCTGCATGTGGCGCTGCATGGCTGGGAGGGAGTCGAAATCCCGCCATGGGTGCTGTGGGCACGCCTGCCCGTTCAAGGGTTGTTCATCGGCTGGGTCTGGTGGGCCTGCATCGCCCGGGACGCCACGCGATAATTCAGCCGACACGGCGGCTACGCCTGCACCAGCACCGCACCCTTGGCCTGCAAGTGCTTCGCCAGCATCACCTGGTTCCCCAGCGAGTTGGGAGCCCGGACGACATTGTCCTTGAGCAGCTTGTAGTTCACCAGCGTCTTGCCCACCTGGCCGATGTGGCAAGTGACGCCCTCCATGCGCCAGACCTGGCCGGCGGCAAAGGCTGGCTGGGGAACTTGGCTTTTTACCTTCATAGGGAGACTCGGACTGGAAGCCCCGGCGAATGTTCAATCAGGCCGATCGGGACACCTTGAATTAGCCGCCGCTGCTTAGCCGGTGGGCTGCGATCGAGAAGTTTCTCTGGCTGAAAGTGGAACGAGATGCGCGGAGTTGCCGAGCGATCGGATGATCAGCTTTTTGCTGACAAATTCTCGGCGATCAGTTGAGTTGGTGAAAATCACCCCCACTGAAATGAGCAAGACCGCCGAGCCGACCGATCTAACGAAACCCGCCACCAAGAAACCCGCCAAGCTGACAGTGGAGGAAATCCTGGCTGAACTGAAGGCAGACCAACGCGCCAGGCTTGAAAAAGCGGTGGCGAAAATCAAACAGAGCGACGAAGAGGCCACGAAGTCTGGAGCGCTCGCCTACGATGCCTTTGCCAAGAAGGTGGAAGCCTGCGCCGAAATGAGCGAATTGCTGGGGGGCAATTTCCGCGCTTACGCCCTGGAAAAACTTGG
>CAMCFN010000050.1 GCA_945874145.1 Akkermansia muciniphila | reverse complement strand
CGGAGTATCCAAAAAGCCGCTCAAGACGAACGAATCCCTGCGCGCGCGGGTAGAACAGGACTTGGCCAACATCAGCAGGGATGCAATCCTCGTGGCCTCCTTCTTTTTGGCCGAAACTGTAGTCTATACTACTGACTAGGTAGTAACTCTGGAATATATTGCCGGCGCGGGGTTCGGCGATTGACTCATCGCTTCCGCTTTGTCTCCATGGACGCATGAAGCTCTTCCTCCCCGCCCTCATGGTTTTGCTGGCCTGCTTCCAGCCGGTCCAGCTCCAAGCCCAACTGTCAATTTTCCTCTATCAAGGGACGTTGACTGACGGCGGCACCCCGGCCAACGGCCAGTATGACATTCTGTTAACTGCCCATGACGCGTTCACCGGCGGGAATCAAGTGGGCGGGTCATCGAGCGAGTATCTCGGATTGGAAGTCGTCAACGGCAAGATCGTGATGGAGATGGCCTTCGGCGCGAACTGGCTGGACGGCGGCAACCGCTGGATCGAGACGAAGGTGCGGCGCAGCGCCGTTCCGACCACCGGACCTTATGTCACGCTGACGCCCCGCCAGCGGATCTACCCAACGCCCATGGCGGAGCTGGCCGCGAAGGCGCTGACCGTGCCGGCGGGGGCCATCGGGACCGGGCACATTGCAGACCGGGCCGTGGCGGGGAACAAGATTGCCCTGGGCTCCATTGGCGGGGTGCTGCTTCTCCCGGGCGGGGTGGGGCGGACCGCCCTCGCCACGGATGCGGTCGGAGCGGATAATCTCGAGGCGGGCAGCGTGACCACGGCCAAACTCGCCAACGGGGCGGTTGGCACGATGCAGCTCGCGGATCAAGGCGTGACGGGGGCGAAGCTCGCCCTCGAAATCATCGGGGGCGCGCATCTGACCAGCAATGCAGTCACCACCATAGCACTCGCCGACAATGCGGTGACGGGTCCGAAACTGGCGGACAGTGCGGTGACGGGGGCCAAGCTGGCCGACAGCTCAGTAACCGGCGCGAAGCTGGCGGCCGGTTCGGTGGGCGGCACCGCCTTGGCGGGCGGCAGCGTGGACGCCTCAAAGCTGGCAGATGGGGCCATCACCTCGGCGAAGCTCGCCCCGTCGGTCGCCGCGAGCCTCGGCACACCCATGGGCGCATTGATTGGCTCCTTCGACGAAAACGCGACCGCACTCATGAGCAGCGGGTATGCGAGGATTCCCGGCCTGACCTCCACGATTGGCGGCTGGAACCCGGTTCAGGAACGCAACTCGCAGACGAATGCCTACACCACCATGGAAGGCTTCGCCTCCTTGTGGACGGGCAGCGAGCTGTTCATTTACGGCCGCGACAACTCGAGCTTCCAAATGAGGGCCACGCGCTTCAATCCCGCCACGGGTCTTTGGAATCCAGTCCCGACGAACGCCGCACCGCAGTTCATGTCTGGCACCCGGCTCAGCATGGTGCAGGGCGGCACCAACGTGTTTGTCTTCGGCAATGTGGACACGTTCAACGACAACACCAATTCCACGGGCGGCTATTTCAATCTCGCGACTGGCGTGTGGCAAAACATCCCCACCAATGGATTTGCCCGCATCTACGACGACGGCCTGACGATAGCGGCCCATTTCTTCTGGATCGGGAGCGAAGTGCTGGCGGTCGGCTTACCTTCGTTAGGCGGATTTGACGGGGCATTGTTCAGTCCGGCGACCAACGGCTGGCGTCGGATCAACACCAACGGCCATCCCAGCGTTCGCTTGGACTCGGGTGTGGTGGGCTGGAACGGCACTGAACTGCTTGTTTACGGAGCGAGTCAGACAAACTTTGGCGGCATGGCCGGCGCGCTTTACCATCCGGCGAACAGCACCTGGCGTCCGGCCAGCACGAACAACGGCCCTCGCTTCAACGGCGGCCCCACCCGCAACCGGGTGATCTGGACGGGCACGGAATGGATCGGCTACTTCAACTCCAGCGACCCAATCAACAGCCCATCCGCCTTCCAGGCCTACAACCCGCAGACCGATGCCTGGCGGCGCTGCTCCACCAATGGCATGCCCAGCCTAGGCTTGCCCGGCACCGCGGTGCCCAATTATTTCTGGACCGGGACGGAAGTGGGCATGGTCATGCAGATCGGGGCCACCACGCGCCGGACCGCCGTTTACCTCTACCAGCCGGCGACGGACACCTGGCGCAGCTTCCTGAGCGGGGAGCCGGCCCTTGTGACCAGCATCACGGACTACGCCCGGGTCATCAGCCCCCAATGGACAGGCACGGAAGTCCTTTCCTACCTGCCAATCTCCCCGGATGACGGAACGCCCGTGACGGTGTTCCGATCCTACCGGTTTGCCCCGCAGCGGACGCTCTACATTTACCAGCGGAATTGAACCAGCCACCGACCAACGTATGAAACGTATCGTTACCTTCGGGGGCCTGTTCCGCCGGGCTTGGTTGCCCGCCATCTTGATCGCCGCAGCGGCGTCCACCAGCGCGCAAGTGGCCGGCGGAGGCACGAGCTCCGGCGGCACATTCACCATGGTGTCCAAGTTTGGGCATCCCGACCCGGTCATTCAAACGGGCGGAACCTTTGGCGTGCAGGCAAATTTGAGCCCCGCCGTGATTTTGCTGCAAACCCCGGGCGCGCCGGTGCTCAAGCTGACCTACGGCCCCGGCACCGCGATCATCAATTGGGCGGTTCCAGCCGCTTCGTTCGTGCTGGAGACCACGACCACGCCGCACCTGCCGAACAGTTGGCAGCCCGTGGCAGGCAGCCCGGCTCCCACCAACGGCACCAACTTCTTCAGCGTGCCGATCACCACGACGCGCCAGTTCTACCGACTGAAGAGCCAGTAGCCTTGCGCCCGGCTCGGTTGCGGGTGCTGCTCAGCACGGAGGTTTCAAGTGTCCGCACGAGCAACCGCCGCGCTGACGACAGCGCGCCCTACCAGTTGGGGGGCGACCCGCTCCATTTCGGGAGTGTTTTCTGCGATCCGCCGTCTAACCTGCCGACATGAAACCGTTGCTTGCCGTCGCCGCGCTGTTTGCGCTCCTCCTCCCCTGCCCCGCCGCTGAACCACCTGCAAGCTACGCCACGCAACGGAGCGAGGCAGAACGGCTCTTCGCCGAAAATTCCTTCCTCAAGGCGAACGAGATTTATCGCGCGGTGAACGTGACGAACCTCCCGCCGACCGAGCAGCGCTGGGTGCTGTTTCGGCGCGCGGACACGTTGTGGCGCTCGGAGGCCAGCACGCAGCGGGCAGACAACACGAAGTTCAATCAAGCGCGGCAGGAGCTGAACGTCCTCGTGCGCGATGTGCAGCGCGAGGAGGAGAAGGACCGCGCGTGGGTCGAGGTGCAGGAGTCGCTCGGAGATTCCTACTGGACCCCGCGCAACCAGCGCAACTGGGGAGGCGCGTGGCAGCACTATTCGCAGGTGCTGGACTGGTGGGCTGGCCAGCGGGCGGGCGAGGAATCGCGGGACCGATACCTCGGCATCGTGTGGCGCGCGGCCAAGCCGCCGGGCGCGGAGCCTTACTATCGTTACGGCAACTACGGCAACGCCCTGCCGCTGAACATTCTCGAAAACGTCCTCAAGATTGCTGTGAGCGAGAACGACAAGGCCCACGCGCATTATCTGCTCGCGGTCTCCTTCCAATATCACGGCGGGGACTGGGACGCGCGTGCCCGCGTGCCGGAGCATTTCGAGGCCGCGCTGAAGCCCGGCAAAGGCAAGGACTGGTATGATGACGCGCTTTACCACTACGCCGAGTGGATGATGAACCAGGGCCGCGCGGTGCCGCTCAAGGACGGCAACTGGACGCAGGAGCAGGATTACGTGAAGGCCCTCGCGCTGTTCCGTCGGCTCGTCGCGGAGTTCAACAAGGGCGAGACCCGCTACTGGGAGCAGGCGCAGCAGCAGATTCGCAACATCACGCAGGTCAACCTCGGCGTCGGCGTCTCGCACGTGTTCCTGCCGGACTCGGAGGTTCAGTATCACCTCAACTGGCGGAACGTGAAGCGCGTTGAACTCGCCCTCTATCCCGTGGACCTGACGAAGGACGTGAACCTCGCCGTGCAAGACGGCAACAAGCGCTCGTCGTGGCTCCAGACGATTGACCTCGCCGGTCGCGAGAAGGCGAAGGCCTGGGCGCACGATACCAAGGACAAGGGCGACTACCGCCCCGGCAACGCCGCGCTGCGCGTTGATGGCAAACTGCGCCCCGGTGCTTACGTGCTCGAAGCCCAAGGCGGTGGGCAGTCCGTGCGCGAGCTGGTGCTGGTGACCGATGCGGCGCTGGTGCTGAAGACCAGCGGCAAAGCGGCGCTGGTCTTCGTCACGGACGCGCTCTCCGGCAAGCCGCTGGCAAACGCTAAGACGCGCCTATGGGAACGCTGGCACGTGGGGAACAACAAGTGGGAGGCGCGTTCGCAGGAAAAGGTCACGGACAAGGACGGGCTCGCGGTGTTTGAAGTCACGCGAGTGGCGAACAACAACGTGGAAATCTTCGCCGCCGCCACGCTCGGGGACAAACAAGCCTTCAGCCCCGGCAACAACTACTCTTACCGCGACCCGAGCGAGGCGTGGCGCATCTACGCCTTCACCGACCGCCCGGCGTATCGCCCGAAGGAGACGGTGCAGTGGAAGGCTATCGTGCGCCGCTACAACGGCTCGGTTTATTCCACGCCCGCGAATGTGACAATCGCCTACAGCATCACCGGCCCGGACGGTGCGAAAGTGAAGGAAGGCGACCTCAAGCTGAACGAGTTCGGCACCGGCTGGGCATCGCTCGAACTCACGGAGCAGCAGCGGCTCGGCGAGTATCACGTGCAGTTCCGCGACAAGGGCAACAACGCGCACATCGGCGGCGCCACGCTCTTCCGGCTGGAGGAATACAAGCTGCCGGAGTTCAAGGTGGCCGTGCAGACGCCGGAGGAGGGCGGGCGCAAGAAGGCCTTCCGCACCGGCGACCGCGTGGAGGTCAACATCCAGGCCGACTACTACTTCGGCGGGCCGGTGGCGAACGCGACGGTCGAGGTGATCGTTCACCAGAATCCTTATTACTTCGCGTGGAAGGAGCCGCGTGAGTTCGGCTGGTTCTACGAGGAGAACGAGGGGCGCTTTGGTCGCGGTCGTGGCTGGCGCGGCGGCGGTGGCGGGCAAATCCTGAAACGCGAGACGCTCAAGACCGACGCGACGGGCAAGGCGACGCTGGAGTTCGAGTCGCCGAAGGACTACGGGCAGGACTTCGAGTTCCGCATCGAGGCGCGCGTGGTGGACGCGAGCCGTCGCGAAATCACCGGCAACGGCACCGTGCGCGTCACGCGCCAGCGCTACTACGTCCACGCCAAGCCGGAGCACAACCTCCACAAGCCCGGCGACAAGGCGACGGTGAACTTCCGCGCGCAGGACGCGAACGAACAGCCCGCCGTCATCGAAGGCATCGTCAAGGTCATGCGCGAGTTCTGGGAGGAAATCTGGGTGAACCCGGCGGGCAAGGAAGTGAAGGGGCCGGAGCTGAAGGCGCTCCAGAGCGACGGGAAGTTCCCGCCCGCACCGCAGTTGGGGCAGCGTCCGTGGCGGCTGAAGTTCCGAGGCTACCACAGCGACGACATTCTCACGCGCACGCTCAAGACGGACGCCGAGGGCAAGGTGGACTTGGTCTTCACGCCCGAGCGCGAGGGCTACTACAAGGTGACGTGGCTGACGGAAGATGCTTTCCCGAATCGCCCGCCGCAGCCCATCCGCACGGAGACGGCGCTGTGGGTCGCGAACAACGCGACAGCCGAGTTGGGCTATCGTCACGGCGGCGTGGAAATCATCGTGGACCGCGACACGTTCCGCAGCGGGCAGAAGGCTCCGGTCATGCTCGTGGCGAACAGCAACGACCGTTACGTGCTCTTCACCGTCGAGGCGGATGAGCTCATCAGCCATCAGGTCGTGCATCTCACGGGCACGGTGAAACTCGTCGAGTTGCAACTCAGCGATGCCCATGTGCCGAACGTGTTCCTCAGCGCCGCGATGGTCGCGGACAAGCAGGTTCACATGGACACGAAGCAGGTCATCGTGCCGCCCACGAAGCATTTCCTCACCGTGGACGTGAAGCCCGACCGCGCCCAATACCAACCGCGCGAGGAAGGCACATTGCTCGTCACCGCGCGCGACCACGAGGGCAAGCCCGTCGCCGCCGAAGTGGCAGTGGGGCTGGTGGACGAGTCGGTCTATTACATCCAGAGCGACTACGCGGGCGACCCGCGGCAGTTCTACTTCGGCACGAAGCGTCAGCAGCGCACGCAGACGCAGAGCACGTTCAATCAGAAGTCTTACGCAAAGCTCGTGGAGTGGGAGGAGGACGGCGTGAAGATGGTGCTGGAGCAGAGCGATGCGCTCGGGCGCGCGGACCGGCGGAAGAACTGGGCCTTCGACGGTGCCGACAAACTTGAGCGCCAGGAGCTGCGGAAGGCGAGCGAGACAATGGAGCAAGAGTCAGCGGCCTTCGGCGGCGGCGCGAATGCGAACCGGATGCGCGGACTGGCGATGCCGATGGCAGCCAATGCGCCCGGCGGAGCAGTCTCGATGGACGCCGTGGCCCTCACTGCCGCTCCGGCACCAATGCAGTTGGCGAAGTCTTCGCTCCGGGATGAGAAGGGCAAGGCCGACAAACAAGGCGCGGGCGAAGGTGGTGAGGAACCGAATGTCATCGTCCGCACGGACTTCCGCTCGACCATCATCTGGCTGCCGGACGTGAAGACCGGCGCGGACGGCACCGCGCGCGTGCCAGTGAAGTATCCCGACTCGCTCACCGGCTGGAAGGCCACCGCTCGCGCGGTCGGCAGCGGCGCGCAGTTCGGCATCGCGAACTCGACCACGCGCACGAAGCAGCCGCTCATCGTGCGGTTGCAGGCCCCGCGCTTCTTCTCCGTGGGCGACTTGGTGCTCGTCTCCGCTGTCTTCAACAACAACACGGACCAGCCGCTCAAGGTGAAGCACAACTTGGAAGCGGACGGCCTCATCATCAGCGGCATCGGCATCAAAGACGGCATGGTGGTCAAAGGCCAGCGCGCCGACAGCGTCACCGTGCCCGCCAACGGCGAAGTGCGCGAGGACTGGGCCATCTACGTGAAGAACCCCGGCACCGCCCGCCTCAAGGTCACGGCCGTCAGCGGCAAATACGCGGACGCGATGGAGAAGACCTATCCTGTCCACGAACACGGCATCGAGCGCTTCCTCACCAAGGCCGGCAAAGTGCGCGGCTCCGACATCACCGTGCGGCTGGACATTCCCGCCGCGCGCAAGAAGGACACCACCACGCTCGTCGTGCAGGTCGCGCCCAGCCTCGCCGTAACGATGCTCGACGCGCTGCCCTACCTGATTGATTACCCCTACGGCTGCACCGAGCAGACCATGAGCCGCTTCCTCCCGGCGGTCGTGACGGCGAAGACCTTGAAGGACCTCGGCCTCCAGCCCGAGGACGTGATGAGCCGTGTCTTCGGCGGCATCGAAGCCCGTGCCGGTGGGGCTGCTCCTCCGAATCTCGGCGCGAAGAAGGACTTGGCCAAGCTCACCGAAATGACCGACGCCGGGCTGAAGCGCCTCTACGACTTCCAGCACGGCGAAGGCGGCTGGGGCTGGTGGAAGGAAGGCACGAGCGACCGTTGGATGACCGCCTACGTCGTGTGGGGCCTGACGCTCGCGAAGCAATCCGGCGTGGCGCTGAAGGCCAACGTGCTGGAGCGCGGCGTGGCGTTCCTCGACAAGACGCTCGTCGAGGAGGAGCTCAACTTCGACATGCAGGCCTTCATGCTGCACGCCATCGCGTCGCGGCTGACAGGCTTGGAGAAGCACATCCTCACGCCCGCGCAGGCGAAGGCTTGGGACAACTTGTGGAAGAACCGCGAGGCACTCAACGCCTACACCCGCGCGCTCCTCGCGCTGTCCGCGCATCACTTCGGCAAGGGCGCGGAAGCGAAGACCCTCATCGCCAACCTGGAGAACGGCGTGAAGCGCGATGAGCGGCCCGACGCCAGCGTGCTCATCGGCGGCGCGTTGCCCGCGAACGCTGGCGTGATGGGGACGGCGCATTGGGGCGAGGATGGCATTTACTGGCGCTGGTCCGATGGCGGCGTGGAGGCCACAGCCTTCGCCCTCCGCGCGTTGCTGGCCATTGACCCTGCAAACAAGCTCATCGAGCCGGTCACGAACTGGTTGCTCAAAGGCCGCCGCGGCGCGCAGTGGAGCAACACCCGCGACACCGCCATCACCGTGCTCGCGCTCAACGACTACCTGCGCGTGACCAAGGAGCTGTCGCCCGAGTTGGAATACGAGGTGACCGTGAACGGCACAAGCATCGCCAAGCGCAAGGTCAGCGGCGCGGAAGTCTTCGCCGCACCCAGCCGCTTCGCCGTGGATACCAAGCTCATCAAGGACGGCGCGAACGACATTCGTATCAAGCGCAAGGGCGAGGGACCGGTTTACTTCGCAGCCGAGGCCAAGTTCTTCAGCCTGGAAGAACCCATCCCCGCGAGCGGCAACGAGATTTTCGTGAAGCGCGAATACTTCAAGCTGGTGGGCCGCCCGACGCTGCTCAAGGGCCTCCTCTACGACAAGGTGCCGCTACTCGACGGCGAGACTGTGAAGAGCGGCGAGCGCATCGAAACCGTCCTGACCATCGAGGCGAAGAACAACTACGAGTATCTGCTCTTCGAGGACCTTAAGCCCGCCGGCTTCGAGGCGGTGGCGGTGCGCAGCGGGGAGTCGCTGTATGCGCGTGAGCTGAAGAGCGGCGCGGTGGAGCGGAAGTTTGGCGTGGTTGGGCAGCCGGCACCGGGGCCAAGTCAAAAGGACAAAGGCAAAGGGCAAAAGCCGAAGGCGACCGTTGCCGCTCCGGCGTTGGCAGCCGCGCCGACGCTCGTCGCCGCTGCGCCCGCGCGCGTTGGGATTGCGCCGCCCATCGCGGTGCTCCCGCCCCGGCCCATCGGTATCGGCGAGCCGGACTTCACGGGCCGTTCACGCTGGGTTTACCAGGAGCTGCGCGACCGCAAAGTCGCCCTCTTCCTCGACAAGCTCCCCGAAGGCGTCTGGCAGCTCCGCTACGAGATGCGCGCGGAAGTGCCCGGAACGTTCCACGCGCTGCCAGTCTTAGGTCACGCCATGTATGTCCCCGAGATTCGCTGCAACGGCGCAGAATTGCGCGTGACGGTGGTGGATTGACAGAAATCAGTAGCAGCGGGGCCGCTCTCCCCGTTCGAGGCGGAGAGGGAATCAAAGCTGCGGCGGTTTCTGGCGATGCGGTAGGGCCGACCTGCGGTCGGCCACGTTTGCCCATTGGGACGAACCAAAGGCCGCGCGGCAACCCAACCCTACCAGAGGCTTGGCGGCGCGCTGGGGACAGACGCGCCCTACCTTCACAGGGGTCAGGCAGCAGCCTTCGCCGCTGCGAGGTCGCTGCGGCGCGCAGCCATGCTCTTGAAGAACTCGTAGCCTTCGCGGAGACGGCGGACGCAGACGTCCTTGTCCTCGAGCATCGTCTTGATGATGCGCAGGATGGGCTTCGGGCGGAGGTAGTAGCTGCGGTAGAAGCGCTCCACGTCCTCGAAGATTTGCTCCTTCGAGAGGCCGGGGTATTCGAGCGTGGACTGCTGGAGGCCGTCGCCTTCCACGAGGTCGGTCTTGTCCTTCTTCACGAACCAGCCGTTCATCTTGGCCTGCTCGAACAGCTCGGTGCCGGGATACGGCGCGGCGAGCGAGACCTGGAGGCTGAAGACGTCCAGCTCCTTAGCGAAGTTGATGGTCTGCTCGATGGTTTCCTTCGTCTCGACGGGCAGGCCGAGGATGAAGGTGCCGTGGATGACGACGCCGGCCTTGTGGCAGTCCTTGGTGAAGCGGCGCATCTCGTCGGTGGTCACGCCCTTCTTGATGCGCGTGAGGGTCTCGTCGTTGCCGCTCTCGTAGCCGACGAGGAAGAGGCGCAGGCCGTTGTCCTTGAAACTCTTGATGGTGTCGTAGTCGAGGTTCGCGCGGCTGTTGCACGACCAGTCCACGCCGAGCGGGCCGAGCTTCTTGGCGATTTCGCGCGCGCGCGGGAGGTTCGCGGTGAAGGTGTCGTCATCGAAGAAGAACTCGCGCACCTGCGGGAAGATTTTCTTCATGTAGGCCATCTCGTCCGCGACGTTCTGCGCGCTGCGGACGCGATACTTGTGCCCGCCGATGGTTTGCGGCCAAAGGCAGAAGGTGCATTGGGCCGGGCAGCCGCGGCCGGTATACATCGAGACGTAGGGGTGCTGGAGGTAGCCGATGAAATACTTTTCGATTTCGAGGTCGCGCTTGTAGACGTCGGCGACCCACGGGAGCGAGTCCATGTCGGTAATCATCTCGCGCTCGGGGTTGTGTTTGATTTTCCCCTCCGAGTCTTTGTAGGAAACGCCCTTGACGGTCGAAAGCTCGCGGCCTTCGGCGACTTCCTTGCAGGTGAAGTCGAACTCCTTGCGCGCGACCCAATCAATGGCCCACGAGGCCTTGAGCGTCTCGGTGGGCAGCACCATGGCGTGCGCGCCGACGAAGCCAATCTTGGTCGCGGGCCGCTGCTGCTTGATGGCCTCGGCGACCTTGCAGTCGTTCTTCAGCGAGGGCGTGGAGGTGTTGATGATGACGTGGTCGAAGTCCTTCGCGATGGCGAGGCACTTGGCCATGTCGATGTGGTGCGGCGGGCAGTCGAGGAGCCGGCTGCCGGGCACGAGCGCGGCGGGTTGCGCGAGCCAGGTGGGATACCAGTAGCTGGTAACCTCGCGGGTGGCCTGGTAGCGCGCACCGGCGCCGCCGTCAAAGCCGTCGAAGGAGGGAGGAGACAAAAACAATGCACTCATGGGTTCTAACTCTGAAATCGCTGGGTTGGTGAAGGCGTTATTCCGCCTTCGTCGTCACCGCACCGTTCGCCTTGATTTTCGCGAGCAGGTCGTCGCGCTGGGAGGTGTCGCCGGTGCCACAGCCACCGCCGGTGGCTGCGGGAGCATGCTCGTGTTCCTCTTCCTTGCGGGTGAAGGCACCGCGCGCGCCGGCGGCGGGATTGATGGCGGCCTTGGCTTCGGCGAGGTGGCCCTTGCCGATGGTCACGCCGTTGAAGGCGCGTTTCTCCAAGTCGGCGCTGGCGGGATACGGCTTCGGCTTGGAGCCGAAGTTGTATTTCATGTTAATCCACGTGTCGCGCGGCTTGTTGCTCAACGCGCCGCTCGGGTCGTAGCCGCAGTGGACCATGCAGTGCTCGCAGCGCGAGTCGCGCGCAACGCCGTTCACCACGCCGTAAGTCTCCCACTTCACCGTGCCGAGCATCTCGCCGTAGGTCGGGTAGTGGCCGTCGGTCATCAGATAGCACGGCGCTTTCCAGCCCTTAACGTTGTAGGTCGGGATGGCCCACGCGGTGCAGGTCAATTCGCGTTTGCCGGCGAGGAACTCCTGATAAACCGGCGTGCCGAAGATGGTGAAGAGCTGGCCCCACTTCTCGATGTCCTTGAACTTCGCGCGCGTCATGTCGCGCGTGAGGAAGAACTCCTTCGGGTCGCGGCCGAGGCGCTTGACCATGTCCTTCTTGGCGGCGTCGTAATCGTAGCCGGGGGAAATCGTGTGGCCGTCCACGTCGAGCGAGGAGAGGAACTTGAACATGTCCTCGATTTCTTGGACGTCGGTCTCCTTGTAAACGGTCGTGTTGGTCGCGGTCTGGTAGCCGAGAATCTTCGCCATCTTGATCGCGAGCACGCACTCCTTGAAAACGCCCTCGCGCTCGACAATGAGGTCGTGCGTAAATTCCAGGCCGTCCACATGGACATTCCAATACATCCACTTGCTGGGCTTGATGACGACCTTCGCCTTCGCGGCGGCATCGGCTTTGCGGATGGCTTCGGCTTCCTTCTCGGTCACGAGCTTCTCGGCGACGAGTTGCTGGAGCTTCGGCTCCATCTCCGGCGTGAAGACGGTGGCCATGTAGTCGCGCATCTTCTTCCGCATGAACATCGCGTTCGTGCAGATGTAGATGATGCGCTTTTGCTCGCGCAGCCCGGCGACCAGTTCCTCAATCTTCGGATAAATCAGCGGCTCGCCGCCGCAGATGGACACCATCGGCGCGTCGCAATCCTGCGCGGCGGCGAGGCATTGCTCGAGCGGCACCATGTCCTTGAGCGACGTGGAATACTCGCGGATGCGCCCGCAGCCGGTGCAGGTGAGGTTGCACGTGTGCAACGGTTCGAGCTGCAAGACCATGGCGAACTTCGGCGTCTTTCGCAGCTTATGCTTGATGATGTGACGGGCGATTTTGACCGTCAGCGCGAGGGGGAAGCGCATAAAATTGACTGAATTACTTAACTGAAGCGACTTGCGGCACCGGCTCCCGCGTCAAGTCAAGACGTTCGGCCGGGCTCGTTTGCGTGGGCGTTTGAATCAAACCGGGCAGCAGGAACATGCCGGGTGACACCGACTGTGAAGTGTGGATGCCACTACAGCCACCCAGCCAGAGCGCGAGCACGGGGAGGATTGCCAACAGCGGTCGTTTCCAACTAAAACGCATCGCAGCACTATATGGAGCCGGGCGAAAACATGGCAATGCTTTATTCCAAGGCAACGAAGGCCTCTGGTTGGGGCCGGTTGGCGAGCTTGGTCGGGCTGCTTGCGCTGCTGAACGCGCCTGCGCGCCTGTGCGCCGCCCCGCCCCCCAAGAAGCCCGCCGACATCCCCATGCCGACGTTGTCGGCCCAGTTTGCCGATTCCGCTCAGGTGAAGCTCATCGACGCCCGGAAGCGGTTTCAGACGGAAACCAACAGCATCCCCGCGGCGTGGGCGCTAGGCGAGGCCTGCTTCTGGCGGGCGGAGTTCGCGACCAATGCCACCGAGCGCACCCAGCTCGCCAACGAGGGCATCGCCGTCTGTCGCGCCGTGACGCTCCGGTCGCCCACCGTGCCGGAAGGGCACTACTACCTTGCGATGAACCTCGGCCAGCTTGCCCGAACCAAATGGTTCGAGGCCCTTGGCCTGGTCAAGGACCTCGAAATGAGCCTGAACCTCGCCAGCGGAATGCAGCCGCGCCTCGACCACGCCGGCCCCGACCGGTGCCTCGGCCTGCTCTATCGCGACGCCCCTGGCTGGCCCCTTAGCGTCGGCAGCAAGTCCAAGGCACGCCAGCACCTGCTCAAATGTGTCGCCCTCGCCCCGGAGTTCCCTGAAAACCACCTCGTCCTGGTGGAAACCTGGCTCCAGTGGCGCGAGAAGAAGACCCTCCAGCGCGACCTCGACGTCCTTGCCCAACTGCTCCCCAAAGCTCGTGCCCAATTCAGCGGCGAGGCGTGGGCGGCCCATTGGGATGACTGGGACCGTCGCTGGCAGTTCATCCAGGTGGAGGCAGCCAAGTTCTTGCGCAAGTAAAGCGTGTGACGGTCACATCATCCCCGCCCGCTTGCGCAAACCCCACTCCAGAGCCAGCAGCAGCATGACTGCGCCAAACCACCACCAGCTTTGCCACAGCACGGTCTCGGTCTCAATTATCCGACCCTGGCTCAAAGGTTTCAGGTGTTCGAGCAGTGAACCCAGCTCCTCCTCGCGGAAATAACGGCCACCGGAGTTTGCTGCAAGTTGGCGCAGCAACGCCTCGTTGCAGTGCAGTTCAGCTAATTCACCCGTTGCCACTCTCCGCACCGCGAAGCCAGTTCGCGCCTTCATCTCGTTCTCCGGCAGGCCCTCGACGCGCACGCGCACTTCGTAATCGCCGTCGGTGAGCGGCGCGGTGCGGCCACGGTAGATGCCCGTCTCGTTCTCGTCGGCGGTGAGCGCGACGGTGGCGACCTTGCGACCCTCGCGCATCAGCCACGACTCGGCCTTCGCGCGCGGCATCGCGCGGCCCTGCGCGTCGAGGATGCGTGTGCGGATTTCGGCGGTCGCGCCCGGCTCGTAGTTCAGTGCGCCGCTGTCGAGCGAGACGAACTTGTCCTGCACGGCGAAGGGCGACTCCATCACGAACTTCGCCGCCTGGTTCCAGAACTTCTGGTGGTAGAGGTCGCCGACCTTGTAGCGCCAGCGCCACGACTCATCGAATGCGAGGTAGAGCGCCTTGCCCGCGCCGTAGCGGCGGAAGACGGCGGCGGCATGGCGCGTCTCGCCGGTCACGGCCTCCAGCCACGTCTCCGCGCCGGGCAGCGCACGCGCAGGCGCGAGCCAGTGCGGCGACGGCAGGAACCACCACAGCCGCGCGTTCTCCAGCGGGTCGCTCGTGAGCGTGATCGGCGTGAGCGAACTGCCGGTGGCCTTGAGCTGGAAGTTCATCGGCACGCCATCAACGGGCCGGCCCTCGAAGCTCACGGGAAACAACGGCGCGAGCGCCGACTGTTGCAACGACGCGAGCCGCTCCTGCCGCCCATCCACGAAGATGACCCCACCGCCGCGCTGCCCGACGAAGTCGCGAATCCACTCCAGCTCGGGCGCGGTAAGCTGGTTCGCCGGCAGGTCGCCGAAGATTATCAGGTTGTAAGTGAACAACGTCTCGCGGTCGGCGGGGAACTGCCCGGTGAGCTTCCCGCGCGGCCAGAACTTCTGCTCGCCGCCCGCGCCCGCGAGCAGCGCGTTCACTTCCCAGCGGTCGTCGCGCTCCAGCAGATTGCGCAGGTAGCGGAACTCCCAGCGCGGCCGCCCGTCGAGCACGAGCACCTTGGGCCGCTGCGTCGTCGCGTTCACCCAGAGCGCGCCGGTGTTGTTCGATTGGTCCTTCTCGCCGGGGAGCGCGGTCACGCTCGCAGTGAAGTGCAGCGGGAGACTTGCAAACCGCAGGTCTTTGTCCTGCCGCTTCAGCTCATCCGCGATCAGCTCCTTCACCGGGAAATCAAACTCCACCGTGCGCAGGTGCTTCGCCTCCGTCGTCAACTCCTTCTCCCACACCACGCGCTCGCCGTGTTTGACCCGTAGCGTGAACGGCGCGCCCGCGGGCATGTCGTCCTTCAGCTCTACCGTGCCGCGCACGCGTCCGTCCGCCGCGACGGTGTCGGGGCCTTTGACCGCGAGCACCGCGAGGTCCGGCGGGCGCTGCTGCATCCCGATGCCGACGGGAAACACCGGCACACCCCGCGCGCCAAGCAGCCGCGCCAACTCGGCGGGCGGCTCCCCGACGTTGTGCTGACCGTCGCTGAGGAGAATCACCGCCGTGCGCTCGCCCTCGCGGAGCGCCAACGCCCGCGTCTTCACCGGCTCGGCCAAGTCCGTATTCAGGTTCGTCGACGCGAGCGCGAAGGTCTGCGACGGCTTCGGCGGGTCGCCGCGCTTGCGCTCGCCCGGCAGCCAGACCGGCTCCGCCTTGCGACCTGCGAGCGCGATGACTTCGAGGTTGTGTTGCGCCGCCAGCCGCTTCGCAACGCCCTCCGAGCTGCCAAGCAACGCCGTCTCCAGCCGCTGCCAGCGCGTCTGCGTGTCGAACTTCTGGATGGCTGCGAGCACATCCGCGTCACGCTTTTCCGAGACAACGAGGACGTGGTTCGTGAACGCGGTGCGGAACTCCGCCTCGAACCGCGCGGCGATGGCGGAGAGTTTGGCCAGGTCGCGCTCGGTGACGTTCGGGTCACGGCCCACGCTGGTTTCGGCGAGCTTGCGCGACGGCACGGCGAGTTCGGAGTTCAGCTTGCCGACTTGTCCGGTGATTTGCGGCCACGTCGCGGTGCCGACCTTGCCGAGCGACTCCGTCGCGTTCGCCGTGTTCGTCGCGAAGCCGCGCACGAACTCGTGGAACTGCGGCGCAGGGAGATTCGGCTTCGCGCGCGCGGCGGTCTCCTGCGCGTTGGCCAACGCAGCCGCAGCGGCGCGGAGGTCAGGGTCGAACTTGTTGGTCGCGAGCCAGCCGAGCTGCTGCGCGATGAAGAGCTTGCGCGGCAGCTCCATCTCCTGGTCCGTGATGCCCATGCTCGCCGAGGCGTCCACGAAGAGCAGGATGCGCGCGACCTCGCCGATGGTGTTCCGGTGATGCAGCACTGGCCCCGTGAGCATTAGCACGAGCAGCAAGACCGCCGCAGCCCGCAACGTCGGCAACAGCCATCGCACCGCGCCCGCCCGCGGCCGCGTCTCGCGCCAGTAAAGCAGCCACGCCGCGACGGCCAGTGTAAAGCCGACAACAACGCCGCCCCACAACCGCCAGTCGCCGATAAAGCGCAGGTCGGTCACGGTTTCGCTCCTTTGCGCCTGGCGAACCATTGCACGAGGAACAACTCACTGAAGCACAGCGCGAGCACGGCCCAGAGGAGCGGTTTCCAGACTTCGCGGCCGAAGCGGCGGTCTTTGTCCATCTGCTGGTAGTCGGCGACGGAGCTGAGCAGTGTGGCTTGCAGGGAGTCGGCGAGCGTCTTGCGCTCCGGCTCGGTGAGCTGGCGGAGGTCGGACTCCGCGCGGGCGGTGCTCACTACGAACGGCGTCGCGCCGCCGTCGGGCGCGGCGAGCGTGTAAGTGCCGGGGCGGCTGGTCTTCGCGAACTCGACGTAGCCTAGCGCGCCGCGTCCGGTGATGGCCGCGTCGTGCCGCACGCCGTCAGGCCCGGTGAACTGCGCCTTCCGCCCGACGTGCGCGCGGGACACGAACGCGGCGAGCGGCTTACCCACCTCGACGTTGCGCGGCGGCTGGGCTTGCGACGCGAGGTAGATAACGAGGCGTTGCATCAGGGGCACGAACGCGGGGCGCACGGGCAGGTTGCCCCAGTCGGCGTCGCAGGGGACGGCGCATTGAATGATGCGGCCCTCGCCGTTCATTTTTCCCACGAGGAACGGGTCGGCGTTGCTGAGTTGCGCGAGGATGGAGAGGCCGGGGTCGGCCTGCTCCTGGCGCGTGCCGAGCTGGAACCAGAGCTTCATCTCGGCGTCGGCGAGGTTGCCGTTGCGCGCGTCGTTGAAGAGTTCCAGGGCCGGATGCGTGAAGGGCTGGACAACAATCTTTGCGCGCGGCTTGCCGTCCTCGAGGCCGCCGGCGAGCGCGGTAAAGGGCAGCGGCAGCAGGCCGGCGGCGCGCAGCGTGCGCTGATACCAGTCCGTGTTCACGCGGTTGCCGGGGAAGATGAGCAGGCCGCCGCGGCTGGCGACGAACTCGGCGAGCGCGCGGACCTGTGTGTCGGCAAGCTGGCGGACGTTCGCGAGCACGACGACGCGGGCCTTCGAGAGCGCGTCGGGCGTGAGGTCGGTGGGCGCTATGACGCGGGTGAGGATGAGGTCGCTGCCGCCGGTCGCGGCCTTCATCGCGGGCGAGAGCGCGATGTCGAGGTAGTCGGTCTCGCCCTTGAGCGGCTCGGGGCTGGGGTCGCCGTTGACGAGGAGGGCAGGAAGTTTTTCCCAGACGGTGACGACGGCGGCGAGGGAGTTGTCGGCCTTGAGCGCGTCGGCGTCGGTGTGAACTTCGAGCGTGTGAAAGCCGGCGGTGTCGAACGCGTGTGTGAAGAGCACCTGCCGCTGCTCGCCCGCCGCGAGGGCGATTTGCTGTGCGCCGCGCTCGCGACCATCGGCGCGGAAATAAACACGCAGGTCGGGCCACGCGCGCTCACCGAAGTTGCGGAGCGTGGCGCGGACCTGGAGCGGCTGGTTCACGCCGAGCGCGAGCTTCGGCAGGTCGAGCGACTCGACGGCGACATTGTCACGCGACTCAGTGCCGACGTGCAGGAACGTGACGCGCGGCGGGACGGGCAGGCGCTTCAAAGTCTGCAACGCGCGCCCGCGCGCCGCTGCCTCGCCGTCGCTGAAGCTGGCTTTCTGAAAGTCGCTGAGGACGACGAATTCCTTCAGCCCGTGCTGCATCTGCGCGGCGACGTTGGCGGCGAGTTCGAGCGACTCGGGGAAGTTCGCCGCGCCGAAGTTGGCTTCGAGTTGGGCGAGGGCTTTGGTCACGCGGACGGTGTCGAGCGTCGGGGCTTCGAGGAGCTGGCGCGGCGTGCCGCCCATGAGCACGACGGCGACATCGGAGCCGGAGCCGGCCTGCTCGATGAGCTTCGCAGCGGCTTCCTTGGCCTGCGCGAAGTTCGAGGCCGCACCCGCGCCGGCGGACATGGAGTAGGAGTCGTCGAGCAGGATGACGAGCGAGGTCTTCGCGCCACCGAGCAGCGCGCGCATGCCGGTGAGGACGGGCCGCGCCATGCAGAGCGCGAGCAGCACGGGGATGAGGCAGCGCACGAGGAGCAGGAGGAGCTGCTCGAACTTGAGCCGCCGGGTGTGCGCCTGGAACGCGGCGTCGAGCAGGTGCATCGCGCCCCACTGCACGACGCGCGGACGCGAGCGGTTGAAGAAGTGCAGCAGCACCGGAATCGCCGCCGCCGCCATGCCGCCGAGGAGGAGGAGGTTGAGGAAGGTCATGCGGCGGCGCGGAACAGAATGCGGGGAAACGTCCAACGCTCAACTTCCAACTTCCAACTTTCAAAGAGCGCGTTTATTGGCCAGGTCCGCATTGTGAGCACGAAACGATGTGAAGTCGGTTCGGCCCCAGCGGGGCCAGACAACAGTAGCCGTGGGTGGAGTCCGCACAGCGGACGGAACCCACGGTGTCGTGTGCATGATGGCGGCAACCGCGTAGCGTTTGAACCGTGGTGGAACCGGCCAAATGTCCCACCGCTGCGCGGTGGCAGACGTTTTGCATGCGACCGTGGGTTGCGCTCGCATGCGCTCGCTTCACCCACGGCTACTGTTGTTTGGCTGCTACGCAGCCGTGGTGAGCTGAGGGTGGTTGTCGACGAGGCCTTCATCCGTGTCATCCGCGGGCCAGCCTCCGGGTCAGGTATTGCGCCAGCGCCTCGGCATACGGCTGGTCCGTCACCATCTGAACGAGGTCAATGTGGTGGCGGTGGCAGCCTTGGGTCAGCTCGTCCTGGAACTTCTTCAGGTTGTCGAGGTAGGCGGCGCGGAATTGCGCGGGGTCAATCATCCGGTGCGCGCCGGTTTTCTCCAGCGACTCGAAGCGCGTCCAGTGCGTGAAGGGGAACTCCAGCTCGTCGCGGTCGAGGATTTGGAAGATGAGAATCTCGTGGCGGGCATGGCGGAAGTGCGCGAGGGCCTTCAACAGCTCCTTCGAGTCGCCGAAGCAGTCGGAGAGCACGATGAGCAGGCCGCGCCGCTGGATGCGCGGGACGAGGTCGTGGAAGACGCCGCCGAGCGCGGTCTCGCCGCCGGGCTTGGCGGACTGGAGTTCGTCCAGCAACACGCGCAGGTGCGGGACGCTGGAACGCGGCGGGATGTAGCGGCGGATTTTGGCGTCGAAGGTGACGAGGCCCACGCTGTCGCGCTGCTGGAGCATGAGGTAGGCGAGCGCGGCGGCGAGGCGGATGGCGTAGTCGGCCTTGGGTGCACGACCCGCGCCCGCGTAGCTCATGGAGCCGCTTAGGTCGAGCAGGAGCGTGGCGCGGAGGTTGGTTTCCTCCTCGTATTCGCGGATGTAGTAGCGGTCGGTCTTGCCGAAGACCTTCCAGTCGAGCCGGCGGATTTCGTCCCCTTGCACATACTGCCGGTGCTGGGCGAACTCGACGCTGAACCCCTTGTGCGGCGACTTGTGCAGGCCGGAGAAAAAGCCCTCGACCACCAGCCGAGCGACGACCTGCAGGTTCGCGACCTTCTGCAACTCGGCCGGCGTAAGGAAGTCGGAGACGTGGGACATGGTTGCCAAGAACCTCGCTCAACCAAGGCCGCCAAGGGGTTGCTCAAGCTGCCACATCCAAAAGCGAAACAGTCCGACACACATGGCGGTGAGCACGAACAACGGCCCAAAGACGCAATAGGCCCAAAGTCTCGCCAAAACCGGGTTTGGACTGCGCAGCAGGCGCAGACTCAACCGACAGTCCAAACACAATCCCAACGCGCCCGTTGGAACCAGCCACAACCATTTCGCTCGCAGGAATGCGTCTCCGCTCAGAATCAATTGACCCGCTCCAGGCAAATACTCCAACCAGTCGTGACCCAACATCTCAATGTTGTAGATTCGGATTGTTGTCGCCGTGAGATGCAGAGCGAAGCAAAAGAAGGCAAAGCTCAAGCCATGTCCAACCATGAGCAGGGACGCGCTGGTCTGGTTGTCTCCGACTGGCTTCATCGCCGGGACTGTTTCACACCGACGCCCTAGGGGCAATTACAGTCCGCGCCTTTGCGCGAATGCACGCCGGCTACTCGGCCTTCTGCTTCGCTTTCTTGGCCGGCGCTTTCTTGGCGGCGGGTTTAGCGGTGCCGTCCACGGACGCGATCAAGTCGGCGATCAGGCGGGGAACGTAGGAGTTGTAGCGGCCATCGGGCGAGGTGCCTTTGTCCGGTAGTGCCTTGAGTTCCGCCAGTGCGGGCGTGGCTTTGCTGCCGAGCGCCCCGAGAGCGTTCAGCGCGGCGATGCTGGTGAAGACGTCGTGCTTCGCCCAGTTCGCATGCTCTACAAGCAACGGCAAAGCCCGCTCCAAATCGGCCTTGTCCCCGTGCTGTCCGAGGGCTTGGGCGGCCACCACGCGAACGGCGGGCGCTGCATCGGAGAGTGATGTTTGCAGTTCAGGCCGGGCCGTGGCGGTGGCGTCCTTCCCGCGCATGAGCACGCCCAGTGCGGCCCAGTAGCGGACGGCGCTGTCGCTGTCCTTGAAAGCCTGTCGCAACTGCGGGAGCGCATCCGGCTTCAGCGAGGACGCCAGGCTGGCGGTGGCGAAGACGCGGGCAAAGGGATACTTCGCATCGTCATGGCCCAAGGTGTAGGGCGCGCTCCCAGTGGCGCGGGAGTGGATTTCGCCCTCGGGCAAAAGGCCCACATCACGAATTCTTGCGGCAAGGTCGGCTTGCGCCTGGCGGAGCTTGGCGAGGATGTCCCGATGCTGCGGCGAGCTGGCGAGGTTCTTCACTTCGTCGGGATCGGTCGTGAGGTCGTAGAGTTCTTCGGGTGCCTTCGGGGCGCGCCAGAAGATGGACTGCGCCTCGGTGGCCTTACCCGACTGGTAGAGGTCAAACCAGACGCGCGTGGTGGGCGTCGCAAACTGATAGTCCACGTGCTGCGCCTGCGAGAGGTGCGGCATGAAATTGCGGAGATAAACGTAGCGGCCGTCGCTCACGCTGCGGACACAGTCAATGCGCTCGTCCATCCGGCCACGGAAGCCGTAGATGAACGGCTGCATCGGCGCGGTGAACTTCCCGGCGAAGGCATGGCCCTGCATCCACGCGGGCGGCCGGATGCCCGCAAGGCTCAGGACAGTCGGCGCGAAGTCCACGAAGCTGATGAGGCGGTCACTCGTGCCGCCGGCCTTGTATTCGGGCGGCGCGAGGTGTTTCCACTTCGCCGGGAAGTGGACGACGACGGGGACTTGCAGGCCGGAGTTACAAGGCCAGCGCTTGCTGCGCGGCATTCCGGAGCCGTGGTCGGCGTAGTAGAAGACGATGGTGTCGTCGGCGAGACCGGCGTCGGCCAGTTCCTTCAAGTGCCGGCCCGCGTCGGCGTCCACCTCGGAGACCTTGTCGTAGTATTGCGCCCAGTCCTGCCGGACCTCGGACGTGTCGGGATGGTAGGCGGGGACACGGACCTTGGCGGGGTCGTGAACGGCCTTGTTGGGGCGCGTGCGAATCTGGCTTTCGTGGCTCTTGGTGGAGTTGAAGATGGCGAAGAACGGCTGGCCGGCGGCGCGGTTCTTGTAGTGCGCCTTCCCGCTGGACTCGTCCCAAACTTGGCCGGGCTTGGCGAGGTTGTAGTCCTCCTTGGAGTTGTTCGAGCAGTAGTAACCGGCCTCGCGGAGGAACTGCGGATACATCTTAAAACCCGCCGGCAGCGGGACCATCGAGCGCATGTGCTCGGCACCGGTGGACGGCGGATACAAGCCGCTGATGAGCGTGGTGCGGGCGGGCGCGCAGACGGGGGCACACGACCAGGCGAAGCGGTAGCGTAGTCCACGCGCGGCGAGGGCATCCACGTTCGGTGTGGTCGCATATTTGTCGCCGTAGCAGCCCATGTGCGGACCGTGGTCCTCGCTGGTGATCCAAAGGATGTTCGGGCGGGCGGGTGGCGAGGCGCTGAAAGTCGAAAACTGAAAGCTGAAGACGGCAAGTGCGGCAAGAATCAGTCGGCGTGTCATGGGGCGAAGGATGCGAACGCGGCGGCGGAAGTTACAAGCGCCAAGGCCGACCCAGGTTGGCAACGGGCACAGCTACCGCGATGGCTGCCCGGAAACCGGTCGGCGACCATCCCGTGCGGTGGCGGCCCGATAGTCGGCCTGAGCCCGGAAGTATTCCGCCAACGCCTCAACCTCGGTGACCTGCGCATCGAACGCAGCCTGCTCGCGGAGCTGCAAGGCGAGCAGATCCGTCGCCCCCCGGAGCAACCGTTCAGCCTCAGCCGCCTGGAGCTCGGCTGCCAGGCTCGCATTGAGCCGGGCCTGCTGGATCTGCTCGTGCGCCGCTCCGAGGGCGGAGGCGGCATCCCGCACCTCGGCGGCGATCCGATCCCGGGAGAAGCGCTCCTCCCGGACGAGTTGTTCCAACTGGGCATTAACCTCCGCGACGCGGCCCTTGGCCTCGCTGCGTTGCAGTGGAATGCGGAATTCCAGCCCCAACTGCGTGTCCACTTCGCTTTTGTCCTTGTAGAGCTTGCGCCCCAAATCCTGGCTGACGCTCACCCCGGCATCCAGTTGGGGCAGCATTTGATTGCGCGCCAGTCGGAGATCCACCCCCAGTTTGTCCATGGCAAGCTGCAGGCGACGAGGTTCCGGCCGGGTGCTGACGGCCAGCCGGATGTCTTCCTCCAAGCCAAGGGCATTCGGCGGCGGCGCGGGCGGAAATCCAGTCGGCAGCCGCTCGCGGCCCGCCAGGACGGGAACATCTGCCGCGTCCCGGTGAAACAACGACAACGCGATGGCTGCCGCCTCGAAACGGCGGCGTGCCTGCACGGCGGCCAGACCACGCGCAACGATCAGCCGCTCGTTGTCCTTGAGTGTGATGCGCGGAATCAGACCGGCGTTGACTTGATTGGTGAGGGCCCCACCGCGGTCGTTCGCCAGTTGCAACAAATCCTCCGCCAGGCGGAGTCGCTGGCCCGCCGCCAGCCAGGCGTAATAGCCCACCGAGGCCGCCCGGATGAAATCAAGGTGCTGTCGCTGGATGAAAGGATCGGCCAGCTCCTGATCCAACCGCGCCTTGAGCACGGCGGCGCGCCGGCGGTCGATCGCCCCGTCCCGCAGCAGCGGGACACGGAAGCCCAGCCGGGGTTCGCCTGCCCCTTGCGTTCGATCCTTGTCGTAATCCGGCAGCGAGCCGCCGCGTGTCAGCCGGTAGCCGCCAAAAATCGTGCTACCCCACCAGCCGGTGAACTGCTCGAAACCAGTGTCCACAGTGGTGGAATCATAAAAGCCGCTGGGGTTGCTGAAGATGCGGGCAAAGACATTGAAGTCGAACGGCGCACGGGCACTTTGGAGGCGACCCGACGCCACATCGCGCTCAATCAGTGCGGCGAGCAGCGGCGGATACTGGTTCGTCACCCCCGCCAGCACCTCCTCCAACCGCAGCGGCCCGGCTTGAGCGCCAGCCGGGCAGGCGTTCGGCAGCGTTATCCAAAGAGCACACCCCAAGGCGACCAGACGGGAGCAGACAGTCATTTGCGTGGTTCCAGTTGTTCCTCGGTCAAAACGGGCGGAAAGCCATTCATCTGCCGCCACACCTCGAACCACAGCGGCACTTGCTGCAAGAGCACCCAGCCGTTGACCCGCACGCCCTGCCGCAGCCAGCGTGCGTCCGGCCAGGCGATCGTTTCGGTCCGGCCATCGGCCCGCTGCACCACATCGGGTTTCTCGGCCACGAGCACGCGGAACTTGCCCTTGCCGTTGTCGGTCGGATCCACCAGCACCACCTCACCGCCGAACGTCCCCCGGGCAACGCTTGGCCAGCCCACAAACTGCAGGGCGGGCCAGCCCTCGAACTGCAACCGCACGGGACTGCCAGCGCGAATCACCTTGCCGGTGCCATCCGCCTCACGGGGACCGACCAGGGGCATGTCCAGCCCACTGAGCCACAACTCGGCCATGCGGGTCTCAGTCCTGGCGATGATGGTGCAGAGCGGCGATCCGGCACGCAGGTAGGTGCCCTCAGTGGCCTGCACCCGGAACACGATCCCAGCCCGCGGGGCCGTGACCTTTTGCATCTGCGTCTGGCTGATCTGGATGTCCAGCGCCACCAGGGCCTGCTCGACAGTGGCCAGTTCGGCACGGGCAGAGTCGCGCTGCGCCGTGGTGCCGCTCATGGCGGCCCGCAGATCGACGGGGGTGCGGTCCAACTCCGCCTGAGCGCGTTCCAGCTCGGCGGTCTGACGGTCCCGCTCCAGCAACGCCAGCTCGTAATCCCGTTGCGAGGCCAGCCCGCGTTTATCCTCAAACAGCCCCTTGATGCGTTCCAATTGCTGGCGGGCGGTGTCCGCAGTGAACTTCGCAGCCGCTAGGCGCGTGCGCGCGGCGGCGACGGCCAGCGGCAGCGCCCGCTCCTGCTCGTTGAACTGGGCCTGCAAGGAGTCGATCCGGGTGCGGGTCGCATCGCGGCGAGCGAGCGCGGCCTCGCGTTGTCGTTGCAGGTTCGCCAACAAGTTGGGGTCATTGTCCATGAGCTCGAACAACACCTCGCCGGCGGCGACCACCTGCCCTTCCATCACCCGCGTTTTTTGCAACCGGCCGGTGAGCGGGGCCTCCACGGTGAGACTGCGTTCCAATGGATCGTAGGCCACGATGCGACCGTGGCCACTGATGAACTGCCGCCAGGGGAGGAACACAAGCCCGGCCACAGTCAGCACGAAGGCGACTGCCAGTCCACGACCGAACCAACGCACCACTTTGCCGGAGCGCGCCATTTCCAAGGCCCGCAGCCCGGACCGATGGTCCAGCATGGGCATGGCCGCACCAGTTTCCGAGGACGCTGGCGTTGGAGAATGAGAATCGGTCACGGTGCTCATGCGGCCGTCGTTTTGGAGTTGGGCTGGCTGGACTGGCTGAGATGGCAGTCGCCGAGATGGATGACAGAGTCACACTGAGCCAGTAAATCGGGATCCCGCGTCACCAAAATTGTCGTCCAAGATCGCTTGCCGTCGAACAACAGCGACTGCATGGCGGGCAGAAACTCGACATCCATGCCCTCCAGAGTCTCATCAACGAGCAACAGCCGCGGCCGTCCCACAATGGCCCGCGCAATCATCAGCAAGCTCCGGTGGGAACTGGATAGGGGTGCCCCGCCCGGGTTGAGCCGAGTGTCCAATCCAGCGGGCAGGTGGAGGAGCGTGTCCAGCAGACCAACCCGTTGAAGGGCCGCCTGAATATCCTGCAACGTCACGTCGGGCCGACCCAGCCGGATGTTTTCCGTGATGGTCCCCCCCACCAGTTCATGTCCACGCACCAGAGCGACCTCACGTCGCACCGCTTCCAGCCGCCATTGGCGCAAGTCCAAACCGTCCAGCAAGGTGGTCCCCTCGCGTGGTTGCCGCAACCCCGCTAGGATGTCCAGCAAAGTGCTCGCGCCATGCCCTGCGGCGCCCACAACGCCAACGCGTGCTCCGGAGGGGATACGGCAAGAAAGGTTATCGAGCACCGGACGCGTCGGGTCGTAGGCAAAGGTGACCTTGCGCAAGTCGACCGCCAAACCCGCAGAGTCGGTCGTCACCGGCGTCTCGCCCGTCTCCCGTTCCACCGGCAGATCCACCAGATAACCGAGTTTGTCCACCGCCGCGAGCGCGTCATACCAGCTTTCCAAATGCTTCCCCAGCTTGCCCAAGGCAGCGACAATTGCGGCCAAAATCAGTTCACTGGCCACCAACTGGCCCAATGTCAGCTCCCCCCTCAGCACCAGCCAGCCACCCAGCGTCAGCAGCACCGCACTGGCCACCGCCTGAATGATCAACAGGCCCGCCACCTGGCTCATGAGCACCCGGAAATGCGAACGGCGGGCGGCCAAATAATCCTGGGCGAGGAGGTCCGCGCGGTGGCAGGCCAGCTCCGCCCCCCCACGCGTCCGGAACAGCAGGGGAAACATCACGATTTGCTCGAGCCAGCCCACCACCGCATGCTTGGCGTAGGATTCTTGTATGCTGGTCCGCACCCCGCGCCGCGCCGGCAGCAGGACCACGCCCGCGATCAGCAACAGCAACCCCAGCGCGAAGGACAGCAACATGGGATGATAAATGCCCAGCACCAGCAGGCCCATCAACGTGCTGAAGAGCACGTTCACCCCGTCCAGCAGCAGGCTGGCCGCGCTCTTCTGCAGCACCACCACATCAAAGAACCGGTTGACCAGTTCCGGACCTTGCCGGCGATCCAGCGCCTCCATTTGCACCCGCGGCAGACGGAATGCCAGATCCGCGGTCATGCGCACAAAGATGCGACATTGAATCTGCTCCATCACAATGGCCTGCGCAGCCCGGATCAGCGCCAGCAAGCCCAGCAGCGCCAGCAAGGCCACCGAGAGAATCACCAACGCCTGCACATACACCTGCTGCTCGCCGCCAAAGGCGATGCTGTTGACCACCGCATCGACCGCCAAGGGAGTCGCCAGATACAAGCCTCCGGCGATGATGGAAAACATGATGATGCTCCCAATCTCCGCGCGCTCTGAGCGCAGCAGCGAGAGAAAACGGTGAAAAGGCGAGGCCTGACCATGCACCCCACCCGGCTCGGCTGCTTTGTGTCCGGTTGACATTGTTTGGCTATTCGAACCCCTCGCTGACGGCGACGGACTGGCACCGAGGCGGCGGGACCATAGTTGAAGAAATGTTCCTGTCAAATAGTGCGGGCGAACAGCTTGACAGATTCCAAAACTGTCCACCGGTCCCGCCCAGCAGACTTTCCGCGCGCAGACGCACAATTTCCTCCTTTCCGCCGCGTCCGGATGCTGACAGGCTGCGCGCGGTTACCAACGACACTTCGATGGGACTCATCGCCAAAATCACCGGACTTATTCGCGGCCGCCGCGAGGCGCACCAGCAGCAGACCAAGCGCGCCTATCTTCTGAGCCTTTACCTGGGCGAGGCCAACGGCAGCGAGGGACCTGACCGCGCCTTCCGTCCCAACCGGGAGCGCCAGCACGGGCGCGGCACCAAACGTCAGGGCTAGCCCGCCCTGCCCTGCATTGAGCAGGCTCGAAACCCGGGCAGGCACCCGGCTTGCGCTCGACTTCAGCGGTCTTTCCAGACAGCCTTGCCCCATGCACACTTCTCACCATCCCCCGCAGCACAACGGCTTCGTCCGCGAGGATCCCTGGCGCATTTTTCGCATCATGGCGGAGTTCGTGGACTCGTTTGAAACGCTGTCGCATTTGGAAGGCGCAGTGACTGTGTTCGGTTCCGCGCGCACCAAACCCAATGACCGCTACTACAAGGCGGCAGTGGAAATCTCGCACGCCCTGGCCAAGCACCGGCTGGCCGTCATCACCGGCGGCGGTCCCGGCATCATGGAGGCGGCCAACCGAGGCGCGGCCGAGGCCAAGGGCAAATCCGTGGGCCTGAACATCGAACTGCCCTTCGAGCAGAAGGGCAACCGCTACGCGAATCTGCCCATCAACTTCCACTACTTCTTCTCGCGCAAAGTCTGCTTCGTGAAATACAGCATGGGCTTTGTTTACATGCCCGGCGGCTTCGGCACGCTCGACGAGTTCTACGAAGTTCTCACGCTGGTGCAGACGCACCGCATCTCGCGCTTCCCGCTGATCTGTTACGGCAAGGACTACTGGGGCGGCCTCTTCAAGTGGATGCGGGCCACCCTCGAAAAAGACGGCTACATCAGCCCCGGCGACCTCGACCTGGTCACCGTCACGGACAAGCCGCAGGAGGTCATTGAGCAAATTCTTGATTACAAACGCCGCGTCGGCCCACCGGACAGCGTGCCGGAGGCGTTTGCCTGATCCCCCGGTCCGGGCCTCATCCCCACTCTGGCAGTGCGCCCGAATTCTGGGTGTGAGCGGGAAGCCGCTCTGGGGCTGGGCAGCGGCCCAGAATTGTGAGTCCGGCCGAATCGAAGCGGCTGGACGCCAAGCCGCGTGGCGCTAACCTCCGGCGCGTCACATGACTCCCACTTCCGCCTACCGAACCGGCCGTGAGATTGCCCGTGGCGGCATGGGCGCGGTGCTGGATGCACGGGACCAGAAGCTCGGGCGCAGCGTGGCCATGAAAGTCATGCTGCGGCGTAATGCCAGCGAGGAGGAGCAGCAGCGGTTCCTGCAAGAAGCCCGGGTGCTGGGCCAGCTCGCGCATCCCAACATCGTCCCCGTCCACGACGTGGGCACGGATGAGCAGGGCCGGCTCTTCTACACCATGAAGCTCGTGCAGGGCGTCACGCTGCATGACGTCATCGGCAAGCTGAAGGCGGGGGACAAGGAGACACTCGCCAAGTATCCGCTCAACGCCCTGCTGACCGTGTTTCAGAAAGTCTGCGACGCCGTGGCGTTCGCCCACTCGCGCGGCGTCATCCACCGCGACCTCAAGCCGCAGAACATCATGGTGGGGGAGTTCGGTGAAGTGCTCGTGATGGACTGGGGCCTGGCGAAGATTCTGCCGGGCAGCGCGGCCGCCGAGGAAGCGGCCAAGACACTGACCTTGCGCGGGCAGTTGGGGCAGACCGGGCCGACGGGCACGCTGCCGCTCAACTCTCCCGCTGCCGAGGACCAGGCCACGCTGGTCGCCAGCCAGAGTGCCGAAGCCGACGCCACGCTCGTCGCTGGCTCATCGGCCGCGGACGACGCCACCATTGCCGTCGGCACTGGGAATGCCTCGGCACGCAAGCTCACATTCGGTTCACAAGACCCCGAACCCGCCAGGCCAAGCGGTGTCTATGCCACGCTGGAGGGCGCGGTGATGGGGACGCCGCACTTCATGTCCCCCGAGCAGGCGGAGGGCAAGATTGCCGAGCTGGATGGCCGCTCGGACATCTTCTCGCTGGGCGGCATCCTCTACGCGCTGCTCACGCTGCGCCCACCGGTGGAAGGCGATTCACTGGAGGAGATTCTGTCCAAGGTGCGCAGCGGGACCATCGCACCGCCCACGGCCTTCAACGCCCCCAGCACCACCACGCAATCCAAGACCCCGACGACCGGTGCGGTGACGGAGCCGCGCAAGATATATCCGCTGCCGCATTGCCCTAACGGGAAGGTGCCCACGGCACTCTCGGCCGTGACGATGAAGGCGCTGACGCGGGACAAGCTGCGGCGCTATCAGACGGTGGCGGAGTTCACGCGAGACATCGAAGCGTATCAGGGCGGCTTTGCCACAAGCGCGGAGAATGCCGACTTGCTCACATTGGCGCTGCTGTTCTTCCGGCGGAACAAGGTGTTGGCCTCCGCAACGGCGCTCGTGCTACTGGTCATTCTCACCGCGCTGCCACTGGTCATCGCCAGCGAGCGCAAGGCCACGGCCAACGCCAAGACGGCAAGGGAGAATGAGCAGCGTGCCGAGCGGGGCGAAGCCGCCGCGAAGGCCACCCTGACCGACCTGCGCCGCACCGCGCCCGTTTTCTTCGCGCAGGCGAAGATCGTGCTGGAGGAGGGCAAGCTCGCGGACGCCCTCGAGAAGATCGGCTACGCCATCCAGCTCGACGACGCGAATCCGGACTACCACCTCTTCCGCGCGCACCTGCGGCAATCCGCGCAGGACCTCGCCCCGGCGGCGGCGGGCTACCGCCGCGTGCTCGCGCTGCGCCCAGCGGATGAATCGGCGAAGTTGAACCTCGCCCTCTGCGAAAAGCTGCTGCGGGAAAGCGGTGGCGCGAAATTGCAGCTCGACCAGCAGCGCCAGCTCCTCGCCGCCCTGCGCGAGCAGAAGCGCCTCGTCGAAAGCGCCCCGCTCGCCGCGCTCATCGATCCGAACTCCGCCACCGCCAAGGCTGCGATCATCGCTCGCTTGCGCGAATATCAGAAGCAGCCCGGATGGAAAGTTGACCGGGTCGCTGGGCAACTTGACCGGGGCCGGGTCAATGCCCTGCCCGACGGCACGTTCAAGGTGGAACTCAATGGCTTGGCTATCGGTGATCTCTCCGTCCTTCA
>CAMCFN010000049.1 GCA_945874145.1 Akkermansia muciniphila | reverse complement strand
GAGGTGGAAGTCGGACTTACCGTTCACCGACTGAGTGGCGGGCGTTGCGCCTTTGGGTTTGAGACCAAGGCTGTCATCCGCCCAGCCGGCGAGCAGCCAGTTCACGTCGGCCTGGATGCTTTCGACATACTCGACCTCTTCCTTCGCCGGGTTCGTGTCGTCCATGCGCAGGTTGCACACGCCGCCGAACTCGCGGGCGATGCCGAAATTCAGGCAGATGCTCTTGGCATGGCCGATGTGCAGGTAGCCGTTCGGTTCAGGTGGAAAGCGCGTGTGGATACGCGGGTAGCGTCCCTCGGCAATGTGCTTCGCGACGATGTCGCGGATGAAATCGCTCGGGGCGGGCGCGGGCGTGGCAGATGCGTCTTGGGTGTTCATTCGATGCGGGCAGGACGGTAGCAAAGCTGTTCCGCGCGGCGAAAGAGGTTTTCCTAATCCCAGCTCGTGAAGCAAGCACCACTACCACGCAACACACCGAAACCAAGGCTCGACGATCCCCTGCCCCGCGCTAGACTAGCCTCGTCATGTCAACGATCGCGCCGCCCGCGCCGCCGCAGAAAATCAACCTTCGCCGCCCCGACATCATGTCGGCAGTGCAGGCGCAGGTAGAATCGCACTACCGCAGCACGCTGGTCGAGCGCATCCGCTCCAGCGGCAACCAACTCGCCGCCCCCGGCCTGACCATCAAGCTCGCGAAGGAGTTCGGCTTTTGCTACGGCGTCGAGCGTGCCATTGACCTCGCCTACGCGGCCCGCCGCTCATTCCCGCCGGAGAAGCCCATTTACCTGCTGGGTGAGATCATTCACAACCCGGAGGTCAACGACCAGATTCGCAATCTCGGCATCCGCATGCTGGCGAACAAGCCCACGGACGTGGAACTCGCCGTCCTCCAGCGCGAGGATGTCGTCATCATCCCCGCGTTCGGCACCGAGGTCGCCACGCGGCGCAAGCTGGAGGAAAAGGGCTGCCTGCTCGTGGACACCACCTGCGGCGACGTGATGAGCGTGTGGAAGCGCGTCCGCCAATACTCCAAGGAGAGCGTCACCAGCATCATCCACGGCAAGGCCAAGCACGAGGAAACGAAGGCGACGACCTCGCAGGCCACGGCTTACGGCGCGGGCCATTACCTCGTCGTCTTCGACCTCAAGGAGACCGATTACGTCTGCGACTACATCCTGCGCGGCGGGGACAAAGGGGAGTTTCTGGAAAAGTTCAAGGGTGCCTACTCACCGGGCTTTGACCCTGATCTGCATCTCACAGCGGTGGGCGTGGCGAATCAGACGACGATGCTGCGCGGCGAGACCGAGGAAGTGCAGCGCCGCTTCAAAGCCGCGATGGAGACGAAATACGGTGCGGACAAGGTGGCCGACCACTTCCGCTTCTTTGACACGATCTGTGGTGCAACGCAGGACCGGCAGGACGCGCTGGAGAAGCTGCTGCACACGAAGCTCGACCTGCTGCTCGTTGTGGGTGGTTACAACTCATCCAACACCTCGCACCTTGCCGAGATGGGTGAGAAGGTGCTGCCAACTTTTTTCATCAAGAACGCCGCGAAGATGGAATCCGCAGCGCTCATCCGACACTGGAACCAGCACACGCACGTCGAGGAGACGACACGAAACTGGCTGCCCGCCGGCACCATCACCGTGGGCATCACCGCCGGCGCGAGCTGCCCGAACAACCTGATCGAGGACACGATTCGGCGGCTGTTCGAGCTGCGCGGGATTGCGGTGCAGGAGTTGTTGGCGAACTAAGGAAACTGGGGGGGATGTGAATTTGTGAAGGTGCCATCCAAACTTAAACTCAGCGGGGATTACTTGAGGTTCTCAGCTAAACTGCTGTTCCAATGGCGTGTTGTTGTGGACGGCGACTCGAAGAAGCGTCGGCTCTGCGAGGAGCGAATCATCACGTTCAAATCACTCAAGCCTCGATCAGCACTTGTCGAAGCCAAGAGGCGCGGCGTAGCTGCCTGCCGTTCCTTCAAGAACTCAGACGGCCATCCGGTTCATTTCGAGTTCGTGGGTGTCATGGACCTTTTATGCCTCGACCCTGAATGCAGGTCTGATGAAGTTTGGTATCGCCTCGCCGAACGGGTTAATCCCATGGAGAGACGCGGAAAGCTGATTCCTAAGGATGACCAGCTAAACGCGCTGAGAAGCGCGCTGTGTCGCTTCGTCTAGCTTCATGCCCTGCACGCGCACTGAACTCGAAGCCCGCGAGCGGCTGTTCCTCGCACCGTTCGCCCAGTTCTCCGCTGACTCCCGCGGGCGCAAGCACCAGGAAGCACCGCCCGAGTGGCGCACGCATTACCAACGCGACCGCGATCGCATCATCCACTCGCGCGCGTTTCGCCGGCTGGAATACAAGACGCAAGTCTTCCTCAACGGCACCGGCGACCACCTCCGCACCCGGCTCACGCACACGATGGAAGTCGCCGGCATCGCCCGGAACATTGCGCGCGCATTGCGGCTCAACGAGGATTTGACCGAGGCCATCGCACTCGCGCACGACCTCGGCCATTCGCCCTTCGGCCATGCGGGCGAGGAGACGCTCGACCGGCTGATGCGCAAGCACGGCGGCTTCGAGCACAACCGCCAGAGCCTGCGCGTGGTCGAGGAGCTGGAGCAGAAGTATCCCGGCTTCCCCGGGCTGAACCTGACGTGGGAGGTGCGCGAGGGTCTCGTGAAGCACTACTCCGCCTACGATCACCCGAGCAAGCGCCCCGACTTCGACGCGAAAAACTCCTCCCTCGAAGCGCAGGTCGCGAACCTCGCCGACGAAATCGCCTACTACAGCCACGACCTCGACGATGGTCTGGATGCTGGCCTGCTCTCCGAGGCAAAACTTAGACGCGACGTGCAGCTCTGGGCCGGAGCTGCGCGCCAAACGAAACGCGAGCACGGCAAACTGCCGGACGAATGCCGCCGTTACTTCATCATCCGCTGCCTGATTGATGACCATGTGCGCGACGTGGTGGAGACCAGTGAAGCCATCATCGCAGACGCAGGAGTGAAGTCTGTGGACGAGGTCCGGCTCCATCCAAAGCCCCTCATCCGCTACAGCGTTGCGCGAAGGAAACTGAACTTGGAGCTGCGCAAATACCTCTACCGGAACCTTTACTACAGCGACGCCGTCCATGAGCCACATGTGCGGGCCACCAAGATGCTCGAGGAACTATTTCATCATGTGCTGAAGCACCCGGAGAGCTGCGATGGGGAGGTTCAGAACTGGGCCAGAAAATCAGGCTGGCCGCGCGCGGTCTGTGACTACTTGGCGGGAATGACCGACCGGTTTGCGATGGCCGAGCATCTGCGGACGCTGGCTGGCGGCTCCGGCTAGCCCAAATCAAGGATTGTTGGCGCGGTAGAGATTGTTCCAAATCACATCAATCCCGAGCTTTTCGTCGCCCCCAGCCTGTTGGGGCAAAATGGTATTCGTGGCCACGAGCGAAGAATGGCCGTCGAGGAAGACAATGTTGCCCCCCCGACCGCCGTGCCGAACAGCGAAGCTGCGCCACCGGTTGGCGGGGTTGACCGAGTTGAAGCCGGGCGAGCCGTTGATGACCTCTCCCTGAGGATCAAACACGCTATCGAACATCAACACGGTGCTGGCGGGCTTAATTATCTCCGCCATTCGCGGCATGTCCGGAAAAGCCAAGTTCGGGCCGCCGACTCCTGCGGCAGTCGATTTCTTGAGGTCGATGTTCATCACAAAGCTGAAGAAGCCGAACTGACCGTTGAAGCCATTGCCGCTGGGGGCAATCCCTTGGCGGGCGGCGGCACAATGCCAGTTTTTCCCCTTGGCCCCTGGATAGGGAAGATTGGCGGTGTTGTTGGCATATACCGTGGTGCCTGGGGCGGTCCAGTATCTCGAGAGCGGCAGCTCACTCATGTAGATTGGCAGGAGGTTAAACCATGCAGCGACATCGGAAGGATTCCCGGTCGTCCCGGCGACTCCATAAGTGCCTGCCGCCCCCATGCCATCGCGCGGCATTTTGTCATCATAGTCACCAGCATAAAGGATCTGGGCCAAGCCCCATTGCTTGATGCTGTTCAGGCAACTGGTTCCTTTCGCCTTGTCCTTGGCCTTTCCAAGTGCCGGCAGCAGCATCCCCGCAAGGATCGCGATGATGGCGATGACGACCAGCAATTCTATGAGGGTGAAGGCGCGATGCAGCCGATGACTTGGGATGGGTGCGAACGGAGTGCTCATGAGTAGTTACCGTGGTTTGATGCGGTTGGTCTGGGAGCTTGCCGATGACGAGCGTCGTTACACCCGACGCTTTACGGCTGGAAACTAGCCGCGCGTCACCATGCCAGCAAGCGCGGTTTCGTTACGGGAAGGTGAAACTTTTTGCGGATTCGCATGCGCTTGGTTTCGGTGCGCGGCGTTGACACGGAGGCCAGGATAAAGCTCTACTGCCCGGGCTATGAAGTGCTATTTTCCTCTAACTGCCGCAGTGTGCCTGAGCATCACCGGCGTGTTTGCGGCAGACGAAGCCGTGGTCAAAGGCAACCGCATCAACGTCCGCGGTCAACCCACCACCGGCAGCGAAGTCGTCACGCAGTTCAAGCAAGGGGAAAAGCTCACGGTGCTGGAGGAGATCAACCATCCCAAGCCAGCCAAGGGCGAGCCAGCCAAGTGGCTGCGCGTGGCGCTGCCCGCCAATACCCCTGTGTGGGTGAGCACGCTCTTCGTCACCAACGGCGTGGTGGCCGCGCCGCGCTTGAACATCCGCTCTGGTCCCGGTGAGAACTACAGCGTCATCGGCCGCATCCCTCGTGGGGCACAGCTCAAGGAACTCCGCCGCAACGGTGACTGGCTGGAAATTGAAGCTCCACCGAATACCTTCGCCTACGTGGCGGCTGACTTGGTCACGCGCAATGCCGCCGCTCCGGCTCCAATTCCAACGGGCACCCAGCTGGCGGGCACCAAAACCCCCGCCGCCCCCCTGGCACCGGGTAAAGCCGCTTCGAAATCCGGCACCAAGGACAAAGCCATGGCCAAGGCTGCTCCGCGCAGCCCGATCACCGCGCCGGGCAACCCACCGGCATTGAACCCGGTTGAAATCAAGCCGATCACCCAGCCCCCGGTTGCCCTCCCGCCCGGCCAGCGAGCACCTGTTGCTCCCCCCCTTGTTCCCCCTCCGGTCGTTGTCGCGGTGGTGCCAGCTCCACTTTCGGTGCCCACACCTACGCCGGAGCCACCGCCCGCACCTGCCATACCCCAAGCGAAGCCGGAGCCGCCAAAAGTCGCGCCGCCAGCGGCACTCACGGACAATGTCCCGCCCGTGACCGACCCGCTCGAATCCACCGGCCGCTACAAGATCGAACCCGAACCAAAGAAGGGATTTGGCAACTGGCTGCGAGGAATCTTTGGGGGTAAGCCCGACACCGACAAGGCCCCCGCCGCCAAGAAGGTCGCCTCCGCTCCCCCAGTGGATGAAGGCCCGGCCCCGTTGCGGATTGTCACCCGCGAAGGCGTGGTTTCCCGTTCCTGGAACATCCAGACGCCCAGCGATTGGGCGCTGCAAGACCCCGATTCGGGCCGGGTCATCAACTACCTTTGGAGCACCTCCACCAACATTCCGTGGAAGACCCTCAAAGGCCGCACCATCATCGTGACTGGCGAGGAAGCCTTGGATGTGCGCTGGCCACAGACCCCGGTGCTCAAAATCGAGACGCTCAAGACGGTCGAGGAATAAGCCAGTGGAGCAGGCTTAGGATTCGGGGTAGGAAAAGCTCCGCCCCGACTGCCCTCTCCTGCGCGTGATCCTGAACCTAATCCCGCCCCCGCATGACCAATCTCATTGACGGCCGCGCCATCGCCGAGCAAATCCACGCCGAGACCGCCCACCGCATCACCGCGCTCAAGGCGCGCGGCGTGCAAGCCGGCCTAGCCTTCGTGCGCGTTGGCGAAGACCCAGCCTCCCGCGTGTATGTGGGCATGAAGGAGAAAACCAGCGAGCGGCTGGGCATCAAATCCACCACCACGGTCCTGCCGGATGCCACCACGCAGGCCGAACTGCTCGCGCTCATCACGCAGCTCAACGCCGACCCAAGCTGCCACGGCATCCTCGTCCAAGCTCCCCTGCCCGCCCACATTGATCAGGCCGTCATCTTCGCCGCCGTCTCGCCCGCAAAGGACGTGGATGGCTTCCACCCCGTCAACGTCGGCAAGCTCATGCTCGGCGACACAACGGGCTTCGTCCCCTGCACCCCCGCCGGCGTCCACGAACTCCTCATCCGCAGCGGCGTGAAAATCGCCGGGGCAGAAGTCGTCGTGCTCGGCCGCGGCAACATCGTCGGCAAGCCGATGGCCGCCATCCTTTGCCAGAAGGCGAAGCACGCGGATGCCACCGTGACGCTCGTCCACTCGCGCACCCGCGATGTGGCGGCGCATTGCCGCCGCGCGGACATCATCGTCGCCGCGATGGGCGTCGCACATTTCGTGAAGGCGGACATGGTCCGTCCCGGAGCCGTGGTCATGGACGTGGGCGTGAACCGCATCCCCGACCCGACCGCGAAGAACGGCTCTCGCCTTGTCGGCGATGTGGACTTTGCCGCCGTTCAACCCATCGCCGGACTCATCACCCCGAACCCCGGCGGCGTCGGCCCGATGACCATTGCCATGCTGATGCGGAATACGGTCCGAGCAGCGGAGGTCGCGAGCCGGTAAGCAGTATTTCGTGTTCAGTATCCAGTGACCCCTACCTACCCACCACGACTTCCCGCTGAACACTGATTACTGAACACTGAACACTTTATCATGAACATCACCCGCATCCTCCCCGACCTCCAATGCGCCCTCGTCTGTGAAGACGTGCGCCAGGAAGTGACCGGCAACTTCATCCTGCTCGGCGTCACTGCCTTCCTCCGCGTGCCGCAGGTGCCGATCACCGCCAACCGGGTCTGCGTCTTTTCCCGGTGGTGCGCCGGCGTGGGCAACTTCACCGAGACCGTGCGCCTCATCGCCCCGGATCAAACCACCGCCCTGCGCGAGGCCAAGGTGAAATTCGTCCTGCAAGACCCCGCCCACAACGCCACCAACCTCTCCGTCTTCAGCCAGTTGGAACTCCCGACCGCCGGCATCTACTTCGTGGAAGTGCTGGTGGATGACGTGATGAAGCTGCGTTTTCCCCTGCCCGTGCTAGTCGCCGCGCCGCAGCAGCAAGCTGCACCCAGCGCGCCTGAGGGTGCGTAAAGCGCGCTGCTCGCTTCCCCAGCGGGCGGTTTGCCGGAGAGGCTCGGAACGTGTGCTGAAACGCCCCCCGGAGCGCGGCCTTCAGGCCGCTTCAACGTCCGAACGGACCATGACGAAACGATTGGCCTGCGGCCTCACGGACCGTGAAGCGGCGTAAAACGCAGCAGCCCGGTCGTTAGGCTCCTTGGCCAGGCATTGCCGCCAGCGGCCTGGCCGTGCTTTCATTCACCGGCTTTGACTGACTTGCCTCAACTCCCGGTCTGGCAGCCGCTGACCTTTGGCGGCGTGGCGGCGTTTTCCCGCGCCCCGGTTGCGCGCCTGCTGGTGGTGCAAACCGCCGTGGCGGTCTGGGTGGCCGCCAGTGTCGTGTTCTGCCTGGGCACGACTTGGTTTCCCGTCATGACCAAGGCTATCGAGAATCTCACCCAATTTGGCGAACTTCGCCACGGACAACTGGCCTGGCCCACCAAGGAAGCCGTCCTCTTGGGCGAAAACCGGTTCCTGGGTCTGGTGATGGACCTGGAGGAATCCGGGCAAACCGGCCAGGTGGCCGACCTTCAGTTTGAGTTCGGCCGCACCCGCATCAAGCTGGTCTCGCTGTTGGGCTACACCTCCTTTCCCTACGATCTGGGATGGGTCATCGAACTCAATCGCCCCGTGCTCAATCCCTGGTGGGGCGCATGGCGACCGGCGATTGGGTTCGGGGCGGGACTGGGAACGTTGGCTTTCCTGTTCACGAGCTGGCTGGCCCTCGCGACACTGGGCTGCCTCCCCGTGCGGGTGCTCGCCTGGTTGGCCGGCCGGGAAACCACGTTGGGGGGGAGCTGGCGCGTGGCCGCCGCCGCCTGGCTGCCCGGCTCGCTGTGGCTGGGGGGTGCCGTGCTGCTCTACTCAGCCGAGCAACTCTCGCTCGTGGGCTTGGGACTGGCCCTTGGCTTCTACCTGCTGCTGGGACTGGTCTATGGGCTGGTGGCCCCGTTTCGCCTGCCCGCGAAAGTCCCGCCCCCCGCCGACGCCAACCCCTTCACCCCGCCGCCCCCCGCCTTTGACCCAACCGAAAACCAGCCCTCGAAACCACCGGTCAACCCCTTTCAATCAACCGAATCCGACCCGGAACGCAACGGGTGATTGAGTGTCCCCTCCCGCCTATGTGGAACGCCCTGCGCCAAATCAGCCTCACCAAGTGGATTCTCATCTCCATGGCGCTCGGCATCCTTATCGGCTGGGCCTTCCCCGAGTCCGACTACCCGATGGTCGCCCGGAACCTAAAGGTCGTCTCCAAGCTCTTCCTCAACCTCATCAAGTGCATCATCGTTCCCATCCTCGTCGGCACGCTCATCATCGGCATCGCGGGCCATAGCGATGACCTCAAGGCCGTCGGGCGGCTCGCGTTCAAGTCCTTCATCTACTTCGAGGTCGTCACCACGCTCGCGCTGTTCATCGGGCTGGCGGCGGTGAACTTGACGAGGCCCGGCGTCGGCGTAGTCCTCCCACCCTCGGCGGGCACGGGCAAGGAGCTGGCCGCCAAGACGCAGACCACGCAGGAAATGATCGAACACATTGCGCCCAAGAGCTTCTTCGAGAGCGCGGCCAACAACGACGTGCTGCAAGTCGTCGTCTTCACCATCCTCTTCGCCCTCGCGCTGACGCAGGTGCACGGCAAGCCCAAGGAGACGATGCTCAACTTCTTCGAGGGCCTGAGCGAAGTCATGTTCAAGTTCACCGGGCTCGTGATGCTCTGTGCGCCTTTCGGCATCGGCGCGGCGATGGCGGTGACGGTCGGGCACAGCGGGCTGGGCGTGTTGAAAAACCTCGGGATGCTCGTGCTCACGCTCTACGGCGCGCTGGTCGTGTTCTGCCTCGTGGTGCTGGTGCCGGTCGCGCTCTGGGCGCGCATCCCGCTGCGCAAGTTCCTGCGCGCCGTGAAGGAGCCGGCGCTTATCGCCTTCTCCACGACCTCCTCCGACGCCGCGCTGCCGGACGCCCTCAAGCGCATGACCGAGTTCGGAGTGCCCAAGCGCATCGTCTCCTTCGTGCTGCCCACGGGCTACTCCTTCAACCTCGACGGCAGCACGCTCTACCTCGCCATCGCGTCCGTCTTCGTCGCGCAGGCGGCGGGCGTGGACATGACGCTGGGCCAGCAGCTCATGATGATGCTCACGCTCATGCTCACCACCAAGGGCATCGCCGCCGTGCCGCGCGCGTCGCTGGTCATCCTGTCCGGCACGCTCGCCAGCTTCGGCCTGCCGCTGGAAGGCGTCGCCATCATCCTGGGCGTGGACGAGCTGATGGACATGGCCCGCACCACGGTGAACCTCGTCGGCAACTGCCTCGCCTCCGCCGTCATGGCCCGCTGGGAAGGGGAGCTGAAGACGGAAGACCAGACGGTGACGCCGGTCTGAGTGCGCTGCTGAGTGCGCTGCTTGCAATGCCTCTGCCGTCCCGTTACCGTATCCATGAAAATGAAAAGTTGCCTGAGCTTTGAAGACGTGCTGGCCGTCGGTGAGCCGAGGCTCGCCGAGATGCAACAAGTCGGTGATACCTTCACCGACGGCGAATCTGACGAGGCGTGCTCGGCGTTCACCCAGCAGGTGCGCAATGTCGAGGCCGCCGTGCTGCACAGCTACGCCATCGCCGCCACCGTTGCGCGCAAGGCGGATTCCTTGGAGGAAGTAGCCGACGTCTGGAAGAAAATGTCCGGCTTCTGCCTCGCCGCGCTGGCAATTCTGGACAGCCTCAAGGGCAAATACCCGCACTGCGGCACGGCTGAACTTTATGACCGCGTGTTGGATTACAAGCTCGCCTGTGATAAGCGATACCAAGGAGCGCTGGAGGAAAAGCAATGCCTGACGATAGCCTTGCCGAGGGGGTTGTTGCCCGAGATGAGATAGCCGAGTTGGCCGAGCTGTTTGACCGGTTTGAGTTCGCTCTCGACCCGTTGTCACGGGAGGCTGATGAAGCAGAATCACGTTTCAACGACCAGATTGAGAACCTGTTTGAATCCCGGGTGAAGCCTACGCTGCCAGAGCAATCGCCAGTCAGTCTGCCCGTCTTCCGGCGGCATGTCTGCCATTTGTGCCGTGAGTTTCTCCGCAAGAACCGTCCCTGAAACACCGCTCGTTAATAGAATGACCAAAGTCATCATCACCGGCGCGAAGGGCCGCATGGGCCAGACGCTCATCGCCTGCGCCGCCCGCATGTCCGGGCTCGAAGTCGTCGCTCAGATCGACCTCGGCGAGCCGCTCGCCCCGCTGCTGTCGCAGGCCGACGCCGTCATCGACTTCAGCTTCCATGAGGCCACCCTGCCCTTCGCCGAACTCTGCGTGCAACATGGCAAGGCCCTGATCGTAGGCACCACGGGCCACAAGGAGCAGGAGAAGGCCGCGCTCCGGGCCTGCGCCACGAAGATCCCCATGGTCTGGGCCTCGAACTATTCCACCGGCGTGAACACGCTCTTCTGGCTCACCCGCAAGGCGGCGGAAATCCTTGGCCCCAGCTTCGACCTCGAAGTCGTCGAGATGCACCATCGCCTGAAGAAGGACGCACCCAGCGGCACGGCCACCACGCTGCTCGAAATCCTCGGTGACGTGCGGAAGGTGCAGCTCAAGGAAGCCTTGCGCCACGGCCGCGAAGGCATCGTCGGCGAACGCACCAGTAGCGAGATCGGCATCCACGCCATCCGCGGCGGCGACGTGGTGGGCGACCACACCGTCATCTTCGCCGCGAACGGCGAGCGGGTGGAACTCACGCACAAGGCCAGCAGCCGCGAGACCTTCGCCAACGGCGCGCTCCGCGCCGCGCAGTGGGTGGTGAAGCAACCCGCCGGCCTCTACGACATGCAGGATGTGCTGGGGCTGAGATGAGCGGAGAAGCCAGAAGTCAGGAGTCAGGAGTCAGAAGCTTCGCGTTCGTCGCCCTCGGTGGAAATCTCGGCGACGCTCCAGCAACCGTCCGCGAGGCGATGCAACGGCTGGCGCTCTTCTCCGCCACACCTCTGCTCTGCTCTTCGCTCTGGCGCAGCACACCGGTGGATTGCCCGCCCGGCTCGCCGGACTTCATCAACGCGGTGATCGCGCTCACTCCCCTGCCCCATTTCACGCCGGAAAACCTGCTCGCCGAGCTGCAAGCATTGGAGCGCGAGTTTGGCCGTCGGCCCAAGCAGGTCTTGAACGAAGCCCGCCCGCTCGATCTCGATCTCATTGCTTGGGATAACGAAGTGCGGAACACGCCGATGCTCACTCTCCCGCACCCGCGCGCCCACGTGCGGCGCTTCGTGCTTCAGCCCTTGAGCGAACTGGCCCCGGACTTCGTGCTGCCCGGCCAGACGCAAACCGTGACCGAGTTGCTGGCTAGCCTGCGGACGGAAGAGGTGTTGGAGCGGTTGCCGTAGAACGGCGCGCCTCCCTTGCCCCTTGTCACCCGGCACGCGTCGCCGCACAGTCCCACGCAATGAGCGAACACGCGGATGCTCCACTGGACAAACTCTGGCACGAATACGGCGAGGTATTCCGGAAGACCGATGACCTCACGCTCGCCCGCTGGATGGCCCAGACACTGGGCCAGTTGCAGGGGCGCGTCTGGCGCAACTCCCATCCGCTCGTGGGCGCATATCGCCTCGCCGCCCAGGTCGCGCACGAACGCCAGATCTGGCATAAGCGCCTGGCCACCTCGCCCCGCGATTACGCCGAGTCCCCTTGCTGCCGCGCACCGCTGCTCCCGTTCCTGACCCGCGATGTCACCGAGCAGGGCTTGATTTGCCAGCATTGCAGCGGCACCGCAGTCCCGTTCGACGACATCCCCGTGGACCTGCAAAAGATGTTCCGCAACTGGGCCGACAAATACCTCCCCATCCATCAAGTGGCGCACTGGGATGACCGCCAGCAGAAGCGCAGCGGCGACTACGACAAGGCCCTGGAAGATGCCGCCACGGAAGCCGAGCGCCTCCTCGCGGCCGCCGGTAACAAGCTCGCGCCCGCGCTGCTGGAATTTTACCCCGCCGTCCTGTGGGAAGATCAGGACGAATGCCTCGACGTGCGCCCCGAGGACATTCCGCTCTGAGCATTGCTCGGCATGAAGTTTCTTTTCAAATGGACCCTTCGGTTGCTGCTCTTGCTGGTGGTCGTGCTAGTCATTCTCGCCCTCAGCGCGGACACCATCGTGACCAACATTGCGGAAAGCAGACTGCGCAAGCAGACCGGCTTGGAAGTGCGGCTGGGCAGGCTGGAGCTGCGCCCGTGGAGCGGTCGCGCCCGGCTGGAGAAACTCGTCTTTTACAACCCGGCTGAGTTCGGCGGCGGCCCGCTGGTGGACATCGCCGAACTGCATGTCGAATACGATCCCGCGCTGGCCCGCGAGCGGAAGCTCCATCTCAACGTCCTGCGCTTCAACCTCGCCGAGCTGCACATCGTCGTGGACAAGGACGGCCGGTCGAACCTCGATGGCGTCCGCGCGACCGTGGAGGAAATCCGCCGCGGCAAAACCGTCACCCGCACCAACGCGCCGATGGAATTTGCCGGCCTCGATATGCTCAATCTCACGCTCGGCAAGGGCACCTGGACCGACCTGCGCACCTCGGGCACGCCGCGCGAGTTCAACCTCGGCATCCGCAACGAAGTCGTCCAGGACATCAAGGATTCGCGCGAACTCATCGCCAAGCTGACTCCGGTCTTCATGCGTGCCGGACTGGCGTTTTTTGGCGTCGGCCAGCCCGCCCCCGAACCGGCGACCACCAACCGCCCCCCGGCCTTGAAGCCCAGCGAGGCGGCGGTGCCCAAGCCGTAAGCCCAGTCAGCCGATGGCCTCCGGCAACCAATCCAGCCAGCCCTCTGACAGCACGCGGGCCGACTCCAAAAGCATCCGCTGGTGGGCGCTGGCGATAGCCTTGAGCACGCTGGTGCTGTTCGCGCCGGCCCGCCATTTCCAATTCATCAACTACGATGACGATGTCTTCGTGTTCGCGAACGAGCATGTCCGACAGGGGTTCACCTGGGCGGGCGTCAAATGGGCCTTCCTGGCCGCAGACATTGATTACTGGCGGCCCCTGAGCTGGCTTTCGCACATGCTGGATGTCGAGCTGTTCGGCCTGGAACCCGGCGGGCACCATCTCACCAGCGTTCTGATTCATGCCGTCAACGCCGCGCTGCTCGGCCTAGCACTCCACGCGTTGACCGGACGGACGCTGCCCTCAGCTCTGGTCGCAACGCTGTTTGCCTGGCACCCCTTGCACATCGAATCAGTGGCGTGGGTAGCCGAACGCAAGGATGTCCTCTGTGCCAGCTTCTGGTTCCTCGGGCTGCTGGCCTACGCACACTACACCCGCGCGCCGACCAAAGGCCGCTTGATGGGCGTGATCCTGTGCTTCGTGCTGGGCCTGATGTCCAAGCCTATGATTCTCACGTTTCCCTTTCTGCTCTTGCTGCTTGATGTCTGGCCGCTGCGCCGGGTGGAATTTCACTCCCGTAGCAACTGGAGCGCACTGGCGGTAAAGCTGTTCCCCTTGCTGCGGGAGAAGGCCCTGCTCTTCGTCATGGTGGGGCTGGCCGCACTTGGCACTTATCTCGCCCAACAGAAAGTGGGCGCGATGATGACCGAGGCCCACCATCCGCTGGCCGCGCGCCTCGCCAACCTGCCGGTGGCCTACGCAAGGTATCTTGGCCTGACTTGCTGGCCGGTGGATTTGGCCATCCTCTATCCCCTGCCGACCGCATGGCAGCCGTGGCAAGTCGGCGGCGCACTGACATTGCTGCTGGGCATCACCGGCATTGGCGTCAGGCGACTGGGCCGCGAACCCGGGCTGTTGGTGGGCTGGCTCTGGTTTATTGGCACACTGGTGCCGGTCATCGGACTGGTGCAAGTGGGCGAGCAAGCCATCGCCAACCGCTACACTTACGTCCCCTTGATCGGTCTTTTCATCGCACTGGTCTGGGGTCTGGACGGGTGGTTCGCCCGGAAACCTGCCGCCCGGCTGCTGGGGACGGCCATGAGCGCCCTCGCTTTGGGGTTCTGCGCGCTCATGACCCGCAACGAATTGCAGCAGTGGCGTGATGGCGTGACCATCTTTGAGCAAGCCGTCCGGGTGACGCGAAACAACTTCGTGGCCATGACTAATCTGGCGAACAGCTTGGCCCGCCTTGGCCAGCACGCCCGGGCCATCGAACTCTACGAACGCTCGCTGGCCGTGCGGCGGGACAACCCGACCACTCATTACAATTTCGCCATCACCCTCGCTGAAGTCGGTCAAGGCCAGCGCTCTGAAGCCCACTACCGCGAGGCCCTTCGCTGTCACCCCGGCCACGCCGGCGCACATCACAACCTGGCCAACCTGCTCGCGGAGCAAGGGCGCTCCGTGGAAGCCTTGAAGCACTACTCCGAGAGCCTCCGCCTCCAACCTGCCAACTTGGAAGCACGCTTCAACTACGCCCTGGCACTAAGCGATCAGGGCCAGCTGGAGCAGGCCATCGCCCAGCTTGAGTTCATCGTCCAGAAACAGCCGACCTCCTCCCGTGCGCGGTTGCAACTCGTGACCCTCTACGGGGCGAAGGGCCTGATTGATCAGGCGCGTCAACACAACCAACTCCTGCTCCAGCACGAACCCGAATCGGTGCAAGGGCAGTTCAATGCCGGTTCACTAGCCTCAATATTGGGCGACTGGCCAACCGCGCTGCATCATTGGGACGCAGCGGCACGGCTGAAGCCGGATTTCATGCCCGCGCTTTATCGCCTCGCTTGGACGCTCGCCACCCATCCCGACGCCCGCATTCGCAACCCGGCCCGGGCCGTGGCTGTCGCCGAACACGCGCACCGCCTCGCCGGCCCGAAGAATGCCGAGTTTCTCGACGTGCTGGCGGCGGCCAATGCGGCGGCCGGAAAATTTGAGCCAGCGGTCGCGCAAGCCCGGCTGGCCCTGACCGCCGCCGGCACCAACGCCTCGGCCGGCACGGAAATCCGTGCCCGCCTGACGCTCTACGAATCGGGCAAACCGTTTGTGGAAAGCGTCGCCAAGTAGCCTTCGTTTCCGGCGTGCAATCCCCTCGGGGTTCGCCTACAGAGTCGCCGTGAACATTCTCGGCATCATCCCCGCGCGTTTCGCCGCCTCCCGCTTTCCCGGCAAGCCGCTGCACCTCATCGCCGGCAAATCGCTCATCCAGCGCGTCATTGAACGCTGCCAGCAAGCCAAGTCGCTGCGCGAAGTCATCGTGGCCACGGATGACGAGCGCATCGCCGAAGTCGCGCGGAAATTTTGCCGCGTGGAGTTGACCCGCGCGGATCATCCCAGCGGCTCCGACCGCATCGCCGAGGTCGCCTCGCGCTGCGCGTGCGACGCGGTGGTGAACATTCAGGGAGACGAGCCGTTGATTGACCCGGCCGTGATTGATGTCGTCGCGACGGCGCTGGTCGGCGCAGAGATGTCCACCGCCGCCACGGTGATCAAGAGCATCGAGGAATACGACAATCCCAACGTGGTCAAAGTCGTGACTGATGCAGCCGGCCGGGCGCTCTACTTCTCGCGTCGAACCATTCCCTACCTCCGAGATCAGGCCACCCAGCCGGTCGCCGCACAGCTTGCCGCGTTTCCCTTCTTGAAACATCTCGGCATCTACGGCTACCGGCGCGACACGCTCCTGCGGTTGGTGAAGTTTCCACAATCCCCACTGGAGCAGGCCGAGCGGCTGGAACAGCTTCGCGCGTTGGAAAACGGCATCCCCATCGCCGTCGTGCGCGTGAACTACGACAGCGTGGGCGTGGATGTGCCAGCGGATGTCGAACGGGTGGAGCGCCTGCTGGCAGCTTCCTCCGGCTCGCAATCCTAATCCTGCTCTATTCCTAGCCGGCCCACAGCGGAGCACAGTTAGGATTACAAGCAGGAGTCAAAGTCCCTTGCTGTCAAAGTCCCTTGCTCGACTCGGCTCTGCCTCGTCCCTACACTTCGCGCGCATGAATTTAGAAGACCACGTCGGAGATGTGATTCGCAAGGCGCGGGCGATGCTGAGCATTCCCGCTGACGCTGCTGCCAAGGCGGCCGGACTCAGCGTGGCGGAACTGACTGCGCTCGAAGCCTCCGGCCAATCCCCGCGCAAGCCCGCGTTCAGCGCGCTCGCCACCGCCATCGGCTTGAACGGCGCAAAACTCGAAGCGCTCGCCAACAATTGGCTTCCCTCCCCCGTGGATATCGGCACTTGGCGCGAGCTGCGCCAGATCACGACCACCGCTGGCGGAAATACGGTTCACTGTTACCTCGCATGGGACGAGGTGACCCGCGAGGCGGCCCTCTTCGACACTGGCTTTGAAGCGGAAGCGGTGTTCAAGGTCCTGGAGGAAAATGGCGCGGAGCTGAAGCATTTGTTCATCACCCACTCCCACCATGATCACATCGACGCGCTGGGACCCATTCGCGAGCGGTTTCCGACGCTCCGCATTCACACGGACATGAAGGGCGTGCCGCCGCAGAACAAGAACCGCCGCAACGACTGCGTCCACGTCGGCAGCCTGCGCGTGTCCAACCGTGAGACGCCGGGCCACGCGGAGGACGGCGTGACCTACCTCATCGGCAATTGGCCGGACGACGCGGCGCACATCGCGATTGTTGGCGACGCCATCTTCGCCGGCTCCATGGGCGGCGCGAAGGAGCACGGCGAGCTGGCCAAGGCCAAGGTGCGCGAACAAATCCTCTCCCTTCCGCTGGCCACGCTGATTTGTCCCGGTCATGGACCGTTGACGACGGTCGCGCAGGAGCGCACGAGCAATCCGTTCTTCTGAGCAACGGAGATCCGGTGCGACCATTTGCCACCGCGCAGTTTCCGCGCATATTTCCGGTATGCTAAAACGGCCTGACGATGTTGCTGCGGACGACCAGATTCTTGCTCTCCTGCCCTACGCGCACATGCGTGGCGGGTTTGTCATCAAACCCGAGGACATGGGCCGCGCGAAGGGCCTCGCCATTGAGGCGATGGAGGGGCAGGTCGGCGAGCAGTTGAAGCAAATCTACGAGCAGGTCGAGACGCTCGCCCGGCAGGCCAAGGCCATCCGCACGCGCGCGGAGGTCAGCTACAAGATTTACCAGAGCGACCTGCGGTTCGATCCGCGCATCAACCAAACCTACCATCTCTACGAGTCGGAGGACGGCAGCCCGCAGCTCTCGCTGATCGCGCCGGACGAGTGGACAACGGACAAGACGCACCTCGCCACCGTGCGCCTGCTCGCCGACCACACATGGGAAGTGCTGGAGTCGAAGGGCGAGGAGACAGTTGCGCCTCAGGCGGACGCGAACAGCACTGAGGCAAGCAATTGAGTTTTTCTGCGGGCCTGACTAATTTCTAGCCATGCCGATTTACGAGTTTCATTGCAGCGATTGCGAAAAGGACAGCGAAGTGCTCGTCCGCTCCATCCGTTGGGAGGGCACGCCGTGTCCGCACTGTGGGTCGAAGAAACTAGGAAAGAAGTTCTCGACCTTCGCTTCCAGCGTTGCGGGCGAATCCGCTCCGTCCTGCTCCGGCGTTCCGAAGTCCTGCGGCATGTGCGGCACCGGCAAGGCGCACTCGCACTGACACCCGCGCAGGCCTCAGCGGGCGATGGCTTGAAGGAAGACCGTTTCACGCGTGGCGCGAACCGTTGTGTTATTCGCGCACGCCGCCGGCACCACGCAGAAGTCGCCGGGTTTGAGCTCGCAAAGGGTTTCCTCCCACCGCACGGAGAGTTGCCCCTCCGTCACCGCGAGCACGGTGACGCGGGTGCCGCCCAGTCGGAGCTCACTTCGTAGTGGCAGCCGGAGCAGATCAACGGTAAACAATTCGCAAGCCGCCAACTGCCGCGCTTCGTGGGTCCCTTCCTGCGTCCACGCCGCCGGAGCGAGCGCTGGTTCGAAGTCGGCGAAGTCAATCGACGCGAGCGCCTGCGGGATGTGCAGCTCGCGCGGCTGGCCATCGAGGCCGACGCGGTTCCAGTCGAACACGCGATAAGTCGTATCGGAGTTCTGTTGAATCTCGAAGATGAGGTTGCCCGCACCAAGCGCGTGGACGCGTCCGCTCGGCAGAAACATGGAGTCGCCGGCCCTCACCGGGATGCGATGAAAACACTCGGCAACCGAACCATCCTGAATCCGCCGCTCGAACTCCGCACGCGTCGCCCCGCGTCGCAGGCCGACGAACAGGTCGGCCTCGGGTGTCGCGTCGGCCACATACCACATCTCGGTTTTTGGATCGCCGCTTAGATCGGTAGCCTTGTGCGCAGGCGGATGAACTTGGAGCGAGAGCTTTTCCTGCGCGTCGAGAATCTTCACCAGCAGCGGGAAGCGTCCGGCACACGGCTGGGAGTCGCCGAGCAACTCCTGCGCGTGGTTTTCCATCAGCCAGCGCAAGTCGCGTCCTGCCAGCGGGCCATTCGTGATAACACTCACACCTTCGGGCCGGTCGGTGATTTCCCACGACTCGCCGATGGGCGCCTGCGGCGGCAGGGCCTTGCCGTAAAGCTGCTCCAGCTTGCGCCCGCCCCAGACGCGGTCCTTGAAGATGGGCTGAAAGGTGAGCGGGTAAAGCGCTTGCGACATGGGCGTGAGGTTGGCGAGAGGCCGCGGTGTGGCTCAAGGTGAAACTGCACTTGCGGCGGACCACCGACGCCAAAGCAGGCCCGCCAAAAGCAACGTCCCAAGCGTGACGACCAAACCAAGCTGAAAGGTCCGATCGACAACTTCCAATTTTACACGCGTGGTGCCAGCGGGCACCACGATGGCCTGAAAACAGTGGTTGGCGCGCAGGATTGGGGTTGGCAGACCGTCCACCGTGGCACGCCAAATGGGGTAGTCAGTCTGCGCGAGCACGAGCAACGCTGGCGCTTCAGCGCGCACGTCCACTTCCACCTGATTCGCCGTCCAGCGCTGCACCTTCGCCTCGGCCACGCAACCGTTCGTGAACGGCACCAAGGCGCGGGCCTCCGACGGCAGGAAGACTTCGGCGCGTGGATTGAAATTGGTCAGCGCCGCCAGCACCTCGCCGTCGGACCGGAACACCGGGCGCATCCCAGCAGTCGCCAGCGGCAGCCGGCTAGGCCGTGCCTCCCAAGCGAAGAGGCTGCCCGGCTTCGTGACCATTGCAACTCCGACAAAATCCGCGAGCGGTTCGGGAATCTCATCCGGGCCAAACAACAACCGCACCGCCCGTTGCTCCCGTGGATACAGCGCGAAGAAGCCGTCCACCTTGGGCACGCCTTCCACCAGATTGCAGTTGGCGAAGAGCGCGAGGCGTGGAATCAGATAGTCGCGGCTCGGATCGGGCAGCACCGTCTGGACAAGCGCACGGTTGGCAGCGGTGCGGACCAAGGCACGCGACTCACCAACTCGGGGTGTGGGCGAAAGGTCCGTGACGCCCGACTGTAGCAGTTCACGCGTCACTCTGGCAGGCAGCACCGGCATATGGGTCAGCCCATCCAGCCAAGCGCAGCCAAGCAGGAGCGCCCCGGCCAGCCAGGCGCGACGCGGCGGCAAGTGGCTGCAGACAAACCAGCTCGCAACGAGCATCAACCCGAGGAAAACGGCCCGGAGCAGAGCATTGTTCAGCAAGGCCGCTTGTTCCGCAGGCGTCAGCGGGTAGAGGGGGAACTGTTTTCCGCACCAAGCCAGCGCGCCCACCGCAACGAGTAGCGTGAATCCCAGCGCGAGCAAACACCGACGCGGCAGACCAGCCGCCGCCGTCTGCCATTGGGCGATGCCCAGCGCGGCCAGCATGGGCAACACCGCCACCGCGAGGACGACGAACTTGACCGGATAACGCAGCCCGCCAAAGAAAGGCACGGCTTGCTGGAGCCAAGTAAACAGGCCACCACGCTCCCCCAACGCCAGCCAAAGTCCGGCGACAAAGAGGCCACCCAGCAGCCCGACCCGTCGTCCCCTCACAGTGGCCAGCGCACCCACCGCAAACAGGAACACGCCGATGCCCGGGTAGTAGCTGGCAATCCACTGCTGCGTTGGCTGATGAAAGACCCCGTCGGGAAAGGCGTGCGCGTGGAATAACGGTAGCAACAGGTTGGCTAGGCCCGTCACCGGCAGCGACCATTCAACTGGCGTGGTGCCACCGGTGCGATGTGACCGCGCCAGCAGTTCGAGAAACGGCAGCAGTTGCACCGCTGCCAGCGCCATAGCCAGGGAAGCCACGCCCGCAATCCGGCACACCAGCACCAGCAGCTTCGCGCGCAAATCGGGCACTTGCACCAGCCCCAGCCCGCCCGCCAGCAACCAGGTTTGCAGGATGATTTCCGGTGCGCCGGTGAGGAGTTGCAACGCGGTGACGACGCCACCGACCAAGACCGCCCGCCCGCCATCGGCCAACGCCCGCTCCCACGCGAGCACCACCCAGGGGAGCCAGCCAAGCGCGGCGGAGTTGTTCGGCCACAACAGCGAGTGCAGCGAAACGGCGCTGAAGGCATAGGCAAGTCCAGCAAAGGCCGCCGCCAGCGGACTGCCAGTCCACCGCCGCGTCAGCACGAACATCCCCACGCCGCCGAGCCACAGGTGCAGGAGGCAGAAGACACCGAGCGACCATGACAGTGGCAGCAACAGGTAAAACAGCGATCCGGGATAGAGCGTGAGCGTGTTCCACTGCGCGAGAAACGGGAGGCCGAAATCGTTGAGCGGATTCCACAACGGCAGTTCGCCCCGCCAAAACGCTTCGCGATGAAAGTGCGCGATGGGATGCCCGAAGCGCCCGAAGTCACCCGAGGCAAAGGTGCGCAGACCAAAAACCACGTCCGGAAACGCCGCGAGGATCAGCAGCGCCAGCAGCCCGGCAAACTGTGGCGTGCTGAGCCAAGCAGCTGGCGCGTGGGGGACTGTTGCGGAAGCTGGCTCGGCAATGGGATTAGCCAAGCAACAGCCTCCGTTCCGGCGGTGGCCCGGCCTTTCGCCGTGCCTTGATGGCGAAGTAAGGTGGGATAAACCAGCAGCGATGCCCGAAACTGCCCGGCGCGGCGGTGCCATCGCCATGGCGCGGCTCGAAGGTGTCCTCAATGACGAAGCCAGCGCGGCAAAGGCCCCCCAGGATTTCATCCCACCGGTGCATAAATTCCAGCGTGCCGCTCTCCCGCAGGGCCGATCCGGCCGGAACGGGCGGCAACGGTCCGCTGCGGTAGTAAGGCTCCAGCAGGGTGTAGCCCACCGGCGAGAGGCGCAGGCTGGCCTGCAAGTTTCCCGGCTGCTTGTGCTGGCTGATGTAGAGGCCGCCGGGAGCGGTCACGCGCGCAACCTCGCGATAAACTGGCGCGACCGCCGGCACGTAGCAGGTGCTCACCGGCTGCACCACGAGGTCGAAGTGCGCTTCCGGCAACGCGGCGAGATTATCCATCGAAGCTTCGACCACGTTGACCTTGAAACCACGCTCGGCGGCGAGCTTGCGGTCGAGGTCGAGCATCTGCGGGCTGATGTCCACGACGGTGGTTTCCGCGCCGGCGGCAGCGAAGAGCAGGCTGTGCTTGCCGCCGCCGGCCGCGAGGCAAAGCACCTTGCGGTCACGCAACTCGAAATCCACCCAGCCGAAGGGGTTGATAATGAACTGCGGCTTGGCGAATTCCTTTTCCCCAGCGGGCCGGGCGAGCGGAACCCGCTGGCGGGCCAGCTCATCCCAGGCATCGCGGTTGTGGTCATGGACCGAAAACATGGGCGAAAGTTATCTCAATACCAAGCGGCGGCGAAGCGAGAATCAATCGCGCTTCCGCCGAATGCCCACCTGCAACCGCCGCCGGATGGACGCCGGGTCTTGACGCATGTCCAACACGGCATGGACACGGATTTCACTGTCCGCCACGGTGTAATAGACGCCGAAGGGAAACCGGCGTGAGAGCATCCGATGGTATTTTCCAAACCAGACTTGATGGATGCGGGCGTAGCTTGGCAACGATTCTAAATCATTGAGCACCTGTCTCAGAAAGCAGGCACCGACGCCCTCCTCTTGATTTTCGTAGAACCAATAACCGTCGTCCAAGTCCCGTTCGGCCTCGTCGAGGACTACTACCTTCATGCCAGTTTCTGGCGCAGGCGGGTCTTGACCTCTTCCAAGTCGCTGAAGTGCGCTTCGCCACTTGCGATGCGCGCCTCGCGCGCGGCCAGCACATCTCCGTGCCAGCCGGGGCTGGTGACCTGCCGCTCGTCACGGCACAAGTCCTCCCACAACTGCTCCATGACTTGGAGCTTCTCAGCCGTCGTCATGCTGGCGAGTGGCAAGGTGGCGCTCATGCAGTCAAACCTTCTTCTTCCACATCAAATTCTGGTCCGGCGGGAACTGGCGCGGGCCGGCCTCGGTCGTCTGCGCGATGGCCTCCAGACGACCATTGCTGTCACCGAACTTGTCCACCTTCGCGCCCATGCGCTCCGCCAGCGAGACGAAGAGGTTGCACAGCGGGGTCTCCTGTTTGAACTCCAGGCTCTGGCCGGTCTTGATGGTGCCGCCGCCGCGGCCGGCGAGCAGGATGGGCAGGTCGTGGTGCGCGTGGCGGTTGCCATCAGCGAGACCGCTGCCGAACATAATGGCACAGTTGTCGAGCAGGGTGCCGTTGCTTTCCTTCACGGCCTTGAGCTTGCCCAGAAAGTAGGCGAACTGCGTCGTGTGGAAGGTGTTAATCTTCGCAATCTTGTCCAGCTTCACCGCGTCGCCACCGTGGTGCGAGAGGTCGTGGTGGCCGTCCGGCACGCCGATGAACGGGTAGCTGCGGTTGCTGCCGTCGTGCGCGACGAGGAAGCTCGCGATGCGCGTCGAGTCCGTCTGGAAGGCGAGCACCATCAGATCATACATCATGCGGACGTGCTGCTCGTAGCTGTAGTCCTGTGGGAGGAAGTCCTTCCGCAGCACGGGCGCGACGTTCTGCAGCTTGAATTTTTCCGTCTGCTGGATGCGCTCCTCCAGTTCGCGCACGGCGGTCATGTATTCGTCGAGCTTGCGGCGATCGGTCGCGCCGAGCTGGCGCTTGAGGGAGTTCGCGTCCTCCAGCACGAAGTCGAGGATGCTCTGGTTGTATTGCTCGCGCTTCTGGCGGGCGGCGGCCTCCTCGTTGCTGGTGCCGTTGCCGAAAAGGCGCTCGAAGACTTGCTTCGGATTCGCCTCGGGCGGCATCGGGGTGGCCGGGCCTTTCCACGCGAGGTTGAACTGGTAGGCGCATGAATAGCCGCTGTCGCAGGCACCTGCGGTGCGGGCCTTGTCACAACCCAGTTCCAGCGAATCAAACCGCGTCTGTTTGCCTACCTGCTCGGCGAGCACCTGATCAATCGAAACGCCGACCTGGATGTCCGCGCCGGCTGTCTTGCGTGCGCGCTGGCCGGTCAGCCAGGTGGCGTTGGCCCGGGCGTGGTCCCCCGCGCCATCCGGACCGGCGCGACCACTCACCTGCGCTAGGCCGGAGAGGACGTTGAAATCGTCACGATGGGCGGCCAGTGGCTGGAGGATCGAGGGCAGGTCGTAGCCCTTGCCGACCATCTGCGGCCACCATTCCGCCATGTTCATACCGTTGGGCACATAGACGAACGCGGCGCGGCGCGGCGCGGTCTTCGCAGCGGCGGCTTTGAGGGCGGGCGTCATCGCCTCCAGCGCGGGCAAGGCCATCAGTGTGCCGAGTCCACGGAGAAAAGTGCGTCGGGGCAAGGCGAGGTGTTTCATAATTTTCAGCGCTGGTCCCAACCTAGGGCGGCAAACCCTGCTGTGCAAGACACGACCACTCGACTGGCGGTTACGACGGGCATTTCAAAGCAGGGGAAGGTCATCTTTCGGCGCTGCTCTCGGTGTTTACTTCGCCGCCACGTGCGCGTCGCCTTCGCCGCGCCGCTTTTGGAAGGGGACGCTGTTCACCACTTCCAGCACCAGGCCGGAGAAGGTGTGCCGCCGCTTTGCCAGTCCGTCGGCGATTTCCTTCATCGCGCAGCGGTCGTAATACTCCAGCCCCCGGCCCAGCGAGTAGGTCAGCATCTTCTCCACCATGCAGCGGATGAAGTCGTCCTTCTTCTGTCTCGCCAGCAGGTTGGCCAGCTCCACGGGACCTTTGAATTTGTCCGCCGCGCCCAGCTCGCCGCTCGGGTCAATCGGCGCGCCCGCGTCCAGCGCCCGGAAGCCGCCGATGGCATCGTAGTTCTCCAGCCCGAAACCGATGGCATCCATGCGCGTGTGGCAGCCGGCACACGAGGGATTCGCGCGATGCTGCTCCATGCGCTGGCGAAGCGTGCCGGTGAGTTGCTTCTGGCTCTCCAGTTCCGGGACGTTGGGCGCGGGCGGCGGGGGAGGCGTGGCGAGGAGGTTTTCCAACACCCACTTGCCACGCTTCACGGGCGAAGTGCGGGTGGGGTTCGAGGTGAGTGTGAGGATACTTGCGTGCGTCAGGACGCCCGCGCGCGGCGTGCCCTTGAGGCTCACACGCTGAAACTCCTCGCCGGTCACGCCCTTGATGCCGTAGTGCGTCGCGAGCCGCTCGTTGACGAAGGTGTAATCCGCCGTGAGGAACTCGAACAGGCTCCGGTCCTCGCGCAGCACGTTTTCAAAAAGCAGCTCCGTCTCGCGCTGCATCGCTGTCCGCAACTTCGCGTCGAACGTCGGAAACAGCTTCTTGTCCGGCTGCACGATGTTGAGGTTGCGGAGCTGGAGCCACTGCCCGGCGAAGTTCTCCACCAGCGCCTTGCTCCTCGGGTCTTTCAACATCCGCCGCACCTGCGCCTCGAGGTTTTTCCGCAACTGCCCGCGCTCAGCCAGTGAGAACAGCTCCGCGTCCGGCATCGAGCTCCACAGGAAGTAACTCAGGCGCGAGGCCAGCGCGAACTCGTTGACGGGATGCACGGCCTTCGGATTGTCCGGCTCCGGCTGCAACTCGCCCCGGAACAAAAAGTGCGGGGAGACGAGCACGGCCTTGAGCGACTGCTGCACACTGCCCTCGAAGGTCTCGCCGTTTTTCTTGCCCAACTCGTAGAGCTTCATCAGGCGCTCCACCTCTGCCGGGGTCACTGGCCGGCGATACGCGCGCGCGGCGAAGGCCCCGATGACCTCGCGCGCGACCTGCGGGGCGGTGTCCTTGGTGGCACGCTTGAAGAAGATGCGCCGGTGCGTCTCTAGCAGCATCTCGGCGGCGGCCTCGGGAGGGCCTTCGATTTCGAGGTGGTGCAAGTTCACCGTGCCCTTCTGCGTCTTGCCGGTCAGCGGTTTTGCGGCGTCTTCGGGAGACAAGCCGGTCTTGTCCCGCAGCACCACCACGCGCAAGTGATGCTTACCGGCGGGCAGCCGGAATTTCGCCTCGTAATGCTGCGGGGCGGATTCATCTGCCTCCACCTTCACCTGCTGGAGGATCTGGGCGTCGCGCATGAACGTGAGCACCATCGCGTTCGAACCGGTGGGCTTTGCCCACGCCAGCGTGCGCAGGAAGTAATCACCCTCGCGCGCGGTGTTGAAGTCGAACGCCACGTCGTCCTCCTCCACACTGTTCAGCGCCACCCAGCCGTCACCTTGCTTCTTCGCGTTGTAACCCACCAGCAGCAGATCGGGCAGCAGGCGAAGCACCGCGTTGGGCGTCGGCTCCACGACCTCGACCCATTCCACCGCGAAGGCCCGCGTCTGCGAGCGACCCTTGCTGTCCTTCGGTGTCGAGTAGGGATTCACCAGCGCCATGCTCAACTCGTGCGTCCCCCCGCTGAGTTGGACCGGCAACTCCGCGACGTGCGACAAGTCCGGGTCACCGCGCACATCAATCGTCTTCACTACCTTGCCGTCCACGCGGATCTCCATCTTCGTCTGCTCCGGGGCGACGTGCCGCGTCTGCGTCGAGAGCCGCAGCCGGTGCTCGCCCGCGCGCGCCACCGAGAACTTCGCTTTCAACGGCGTGGTGCCGGATACCCGCCGGGCTGCGTCCGGATTGGTGGTCGTGTTGCCGCCCTGCATCTGCCGCGCCGCGATGCGCTGCGCGGTTGGTTTGGCCGTTGGGTCCGTGACGATGGCCTGTGCCAGAATCTTGTCCGCCGCCGTGAGATACTTCTCGAGCAGCACCGGCGGCATCGAAAGCACGTCGCCAATGTTGTCGAAGCCATAGCCCGCGTCGTCCGCCGGGAAGTCATCGGCGGGGCGGAAGTTCACCCCGACGAGATCGCGGATCGTGTTGTTGTATTCCGCGCGGTTGAGTCGGCGGAGCGTCACGCGGCCGGGATTGGGATTCTTGCAGTCGCACTTGAACACCTCGTAATCAATCCACGACTGGAGCAGCTCGCGCTCGGCCAGCGTGGGCTGCTTCTTCTTGTCCTCCGGCGGCATCGCGCGGCTGCGGATGTTGATGAGCGACTGCTCCCAGAGCTTGCGGTCCGCGAGCAGGTCCGCGTGCGACCGGTGCGTGTCAAACGCCACGCCGCCCTTCTTCGCCCCGTCCGCATGGCAGTCGAAGCAATACTTCTTCAGCAGCGGCAGCACGTCCTTCTGGTAGGACAGCTTCGCCGGGTCCTTGGCCGACGGCGAACCGAAGAACGCCCCCGAAGCTGCAGGAGCGACCGCGAGCAACATCAGACTAGTGAGGGCGAACAGTTTCATGCGCGGCAGAAAGATGACAGGGAGACGCCCGCCCGGCAACCCGCGGAGATTGCGGTGAAATAGGCGAGGGTGAGCAGCCAGCGGAGAGATACCCGGGAATCGCGGCAATGGATACGTGACGCGCCTACCAAAGGGCAACACCGTAACGTTCGCTGGGCTAGCCTAGAGCAGGCAAATCAGCAGGGCGATCGTAAACGCCGTGATGGTGAGTTTGTCCACGGAGCGTGGACTCAGGCTGCTATCGCCCGTCTGGGTCTCCGGGATGAGGTGAAAGTCGAGTTCGCGCGCCGTCAACACCATCAGCAACAGAGCTGCGAGGCTCATCATCCCGGCAAAGGCAATCACGGAGTGGTTCATAGTGCAGACAGCATGGCGCAATTTCCCCGAAAACACAACGCGGCATCACCATTTTTGGTTTCGTGATCCGAAAGGAGCTCGGCTGTGTCGGTGCCAGCCGCAGCGCTTGGCGCTGGCGAAGGAGGACAGCGTCCTTGCATTTGGAGCACCTAGTCCAGGTGACGCTGTTCACCAGATGCCAGCCAAAATCCCTAGGCTACTCTGGTCGTCCGATCATCTCCCCGGCTTCGCCGGCGCAATCGGGCGCGAACTCTCACTTCGCTGATCTGATTGCTGCGCCTGATAATCAGCATGATCCACAGAAACGATCCAGCACTGCCCACGACACCGCCATCACGGCAATTTTCGCAGACGAAAGAAGCGGCCACTGCCTTGGAGGGGCAGGATGGTAGAGGCCTGCCCATCACCCACATCCGGGACTTGGGCCACGACGATCCAGTTGGGCGACGTCAGACTGTCCGAAGACTCCAGCACATAGTTGCTCAAGGCGCCAACACCCCAGGCAATTTGTAAAAAGCCGCCCCCGGCCACGATGGCGAGGGGGTCGTCGTTGCGAATGAAGCCGGTCGCAGTTGCTTCCTGAATTACCGCTCCGCCAGTCGCGGCGGTGAGTGTGAGTGTGAAGGCTTCATCGCGTTCATTGTCCGTGTCCGCGTTCACCAGGACGACAATGTCCTTCGTTCGTTCGCCGGCGGCGAATTGCGCGGCACCATTGGTGAGCACGTTGCCCACGAAATCCACCGCATTTGCGGGGGAGGAGCCGCTACCGGTCACCGCCCAGTTGACCGTTTGGACGGAGTCAACCCGCCCATTCCGCGTGATCGTGAAGCGGAATGGCGTGGAGCCACCGCTGCCCTCGGGCTGGTCCGCATCCGGAGCCGAAATGGCGAAGGTGGTCTCGTCGCTGCGAATCACCCCGGTTGCCACGGCGGCGAGGATCTGGGCTCCACCGGTGGCCCCGGCCAGCGTTACAACGAAATCCTCGTCGGCTTCGACCGCCAAATCCCCTGCAACTTGAACGGAGATGCTCTTGCTCGTTTCGCCTGCCGCAAACGTCACCATTCCGCCGGGGAACGCCGCGCTTTGGAAATCATCCGCCCCCGCCGGACTTATGGTTCCAGCGGTGACGGCCCAATTGACCGTGGTGGAGCCGGTGGTGGTCCCGCCGCGTGTGATGGTGAACGTGAACGAGGTCGTCCCGGCCTGGCCTTCCAATTGGTCCGCGTTGTTCGCGGCGATGGCCAGCGTGGGCGCTCCGGCGGGAGCCGCCGCCGTGACGGCGAGGAAGCTGCCGCCCAGGACAAACCGCCCGCCCCCGCTCGTGGTAAACAGGTTGGCCCCGAGTGAACCCATGGTGCCAACGCCTTGGACAGGATTAGGGTCGAACCACGACAGCATGGCGACCGTCCCGCCGCTGGGTGCCGTTGGGCGCACTCCGATCCAATACGTGGTATTCGCCGTCAGGGTCACGTTGCTGCTGGCCGGCACAGTGACTGTCAGATCCAACAGATCCTGCGCCGTCAGCGCGGCTTGGGGGAAGACGCGGTTGATTTGCACGGTGCCGATGGTCATGAGCACCGTGCCGGGGGTGGGCCGCGTGATATTGGAGAACATGTCGGTTCGCACCGGGCCGTTGTCCGCCAGCAGCAGGATGTCCGCCGTGACGTTGGGCACGGAGTTGTCCGGCAAGGCCAGCCGCAGGGCCACCGAGCCGAGCACGAAATCCTGCGGCCCGTTCGTGAAGGACTGGGCCTGGGTGTCCGGTTCGGAGACTGGGTCGTGAAAGCCGGTGCCTTGGTTGGCAAAACTACTTACAATCAAAGTCCCCGCGCCCGTGTCGTCGTTGCGGATGTTGCCCGTCGCGGTGGCGTTGCCGATGGTAGCACCCCCGGTGGGGTTGGAGATTGTGACGGTAAAGCCCTCGTCGGCCTCGGCCGCGGTGTCTCCTGCCACGTTGATGGTGAGTGCCATCGTCGCGACGCCGGCATTGAGCGTGATGGGATTGGCGGGCAGCGCAGCCCCTGCGAAGTCGGCGGCAGCGGCGGGGTTGGGTCCGCTTCCTGCCACCGCGAAGTTCACGGTCGTCGCCGCCGTTAGCGACCCCGTCCGGGTGAGCTGGAAGGTGAACGCCTTCGCCCCGGCATTGCCTTCGACCTTGTCTGCGTCCAAGGCAGCAAGAGACACCGCCGTGTCGTCGTTCCGGATAATCCCGTTTGCGGTCGCGATGACGATGCGTGCGCCCGCCGAGGCTCCCGCAAGTGTGACAACAAACGTCTCGTCTGGCTCGACTGTGGTGTCCCCGACCACGTTGAAATTGACAGGCAGCACTGTGTCGCCGGGGTTGAACGTCACCGTGCCCGAGGGCAGCACTCCGCCGAAGTCCGCGCCGTTGGCAGCCGCCCCGCCGCTGCCGGTCACTGCCCAGTTCACCGTGGTGGTCCCATTCGTCGCACCGGATCGCCGGACTTGATACTGCCATTGACCGGCCCCCTCCTGGCGGTCGGGATTCACCGCTTCAAGGCGCAGTTCAGCATCGTCGGCCAGGATGGTGCCGGTTGCAGCTGGTCCGCCGAGCAGGGCTCCATTCGACGGGTTCGAGAGCGTGACCGTGAACGTTTCATCCCCCTCCGCCAGCGTGTCGCCGCTGACGCTCATGCTGATGATCTTGTTGGTTTCATTGGGCGCGAAGCTGACCATGCCCGTGGGCAGCACGCTGCCGGCGAAGTCGGTGCCGTTGGCCGGCCGCAGGCCGGTGCCGGTCACTGCCCACGCTACGCTGTTGGCGTTGGTGAGAATGCCGCTGCGGGTGATGGTGAAGGTGAAGGGGGTGAGAGTGCCGGGGTTGCCCTCGGCCTTAACGGCGGCGGTGGCTGCCACCGAGAAGGAGGCGGCGAGTTGGGCGGCGGTAAGCCCCCGCACGGCGAAAAACGGGACCGAGTCGGGAAACACGATCGCGCCGATCTGTTCGTTGAGCGTGCCGAGGCCCGCGTTGTCCACGGGGCCGCCGGTCTCCAGATCCACAGAGTTTCCGGTCGGCGTGAGGACGATCCAATACTTGGTGCTGGCCTGAAGCAACGGCAGCCTGACGGACTGATTCGTCAGGCGCAGCGAGAAGCCGCTTACCGGCACCGACCAGCTTTCCAGCACTGTGCCGGGCACTCCGCCCGCATCCGTGCGAAGCTCCGTCAGCAAGGTGCTCGGTAAAAACGCGAAGAGCTGCACCGCCACGGAGCCCAGTTGCCAGACTTGGTTGTCCGTGGTGAAGGCGACGGCGTAGTTGGTGCCCACGTTCACCGTGCGGAGGTTACTACGGAGTCATTTAGATAGACTACACTGATTGAGATTGATAGCGTTGTGGGGTGCCAAAGATTGATGGGCGAAAATTATCTCACAAGGCGCTGGCGCATCTGAGGGTGCTGGCGGTGCGGCGAGTCACGGAGGATGGGGAGCGG
>CAMCFN010000048.1 GCA_945874145.1 Akkermansia muciniphila | reverse complement strand
GGCAGCCACGGACGGCGACTGCAAGTCGCCGGCACGGACGATGGGCGGTTCAGGGCTGATGAGTTGCACCTCCCCCGCGTTCACCGCCGCGTGTTCACCCGGCGTTTCGCGGAACCATCCCCAGAACCACGCCGCCCACAGCAGCCCCGGCAAACTGTAGAGCACAAACATCCACCGCCACCCAATCTCCACCACCAGCCAGCCCGTCAGCGCCGCGCCCACCGCGCCGCCCACGGACATGAAGCTGCCCAGCGCGCCGGTCGCGAACGCCTGGCCGGTCTTGGGAAACCACTTCGCCACGACGCCGGTGCAGATGGGAAACAGGCCGGCCTGCGAAACGCCCTTCGCCACGCGCATCGCCAGCACGTTCACGAACCCGCCCAGCGCCGTTGCCGCCGTGGCGATGGACCACACGATGGCAAACGCCGGCAACGCGCGCCGCGCGCCGAACCGCTGCCCGACCCACGCGCCGGGAATCTGGCAGACGGAATACGAGATGAAGAACGCGCTCATCAACCAGCCGGACTGCTCCTTGGTTAACCCGAGGTCCCCACGCACGGTGCTCTCGGCCACGGCGATGGCATTGCGGCTGACGTAGGACAGCGCAGCAGCGGCGCACAACCCCGCGAGGACGATGAAGCGGGTATTCGTCGGCGCGGCGTTGGCGGGAGACGGATTCATTTCTCCAGTCCCAGCAGTTTCAAACTGTCCCGCTGAATCATCGCCTCGATTTGGCTCACGTCGAGGCGCGGCAGCTTCGTGCCTTCGAGCATGTCGTTGAGCGAGCGCAGGCCGGTGATGCTCGCGTTGACGGTCGTGAACGGGTAGTCGGTGCCGAAGAGGAGCTTGGGCCAGACGCCGTATTCCTGCGCGAGCATCAGGCTGTGGTAGAGCTGGAACGGCCGGTAGTGCAGCGCACTCACGTCGGCGAAGACGTTGTCGTGCTTGCGGATGGTCACGAGGCACTCGGCCTCGTAGGGATGGCCGAGGTGCGCAAGGATGATTTTCACGCCGGGAAATTTCAGCGCCACCGGTTCGATAAGGCGCGGCAGCGTGAAGGCCAGCGGTGCTTGCGCGATGAACGTGGTGCCCGCGTGCAGCAGCACCGGCAACGCGTGCCGCTCGGCGTAGCGCCAGAGCGGGTCGAGACGCGGGTCGTCCATGCTGAAGCCGGCATACATGGGCAGCAGCTTGATGCCGCGCAAGCCGAGTTCCTCGTGGCCAGCGCGCAGCTCGCGTTCCCAGTCGTCCTGCGTCGGGTCCACGGAGAGGAAGCCGATGAGCCGGTCCGGGTGCGCGGTGACGTAGTCCGCCACGAGCATGTCGTCCACCCACACGCCGCTGAGACGAGCCTTGCCGCCGAAGACGATGGTGCGCGTGTCCGCCGGTGCGCTGGCCGCGTAGTCCTCGAACCGCACGCGCAAATCAACCGGCTGCCCGCCCCGCGCCCGCTGCGCCTGCCGGATGAAGTCGGCGGAGAAATCATCGGGGAACCGCCAGAAGTGGGAGTGGAGGTCGATGATCATGAGCGGGAAGCCACGAATGGACACGAAGAATCACGAATTGGAAAACGCCAAGATGAGGCGCCCGCGAAACACGCGAAATGACGCGAAAAACATTTCCCATTTAGTTTGATGGGCGTGTTTGGCGGGCTTCTCATTCGTGTTCATTCGTGTCCATTCGTGGTTAACCCGCCGCCTCAATCATCCGGTCAAACAGCCGGTCCACTTCGCGCGTGGTTTCGGCATCGAGCCGGAAGCCGACGGGGCCGCGGACAAGAGTGTTCTTGAAAATGCCTTGGCGCACGAGCAGGTGTTTCTCCACGGCGAGGAAGGCGTCGAGGCTGGTCTGCATCGAGATGAGCGCGGCGAGCGGGCCGTGGATGCGGTCGGCGCGCGCGGTGTCGCCGGCGGCAAGCGCGTGCCAGAGCGGGACGAGGCCGCGGATGAGGTCCGCACCCGGCATGGTGCCGACGATGCCGCGCCGGAAGGAGTCCACGAGCGCGATGCCGCCGGTGCCCTCGAAGACGCGCGCGCGTCCGCCCGTGGCGTCGCGCAACTCGGAGAGCTTCGGGCCGATGGGGCTGGCCTCGGGCTTGTAGAGCACGCGCTCGGGGCCGAACTCGTCGAGCAGCCGCGCCTGCATGGCGATGGGCATGGGCTTGCCGACGTAGCCGCTGGCGTCCTGCACGATGACGGGGATGCAGATGGCCTCGATAATGCGCCGGTAGTAGGCGAGCAACTCCGCTTCGCCGATGCCCACCGACACGGGCGGAATGGCCATCACCGCGTCCGCGCCGACGGACTCGGCATGCCGCGCGTAACGCTCGGCCACCTTGCTCGACTCTGCGCCGACGCTGATGACCACCACGCCGCGTGCATGACCGAACTTGCACGCTGCGCCGGCGAGTTCCTCGCGCTCCTCGCTGCTGAGGCGCAGCGTCTCGGACACCATCGCCATGACGATGCCTTGCGCGCCGCAGTCGTAGAGCCAGGCTATTTCGCGTTCCAGCGTGGCGTGGTCAATCGTCTCGTCGGAATGGTAAGGCGTCTGGAAGACCGGCAGGACGCCGCAGAGTTCGCGTTGGGTGGAAGACACGGGGTTTGTTTATCAAGCCCGCCCGCCAACAAGCAAGCGCCAGAGGCAAGTTTGCGGTTACAGAACACGATCCTTGGCGAGTCGGTGCAGCGGTCACAGACCGCCGCTACAGGGCAAAAAAGAATTCGCCGGGGTTTCGGGGCTTCCGCATAGTTCGCCCACATGAAGTCCATGACGGGATACGGTCGCGGTGAGTGCGCGCGGGATGGCGTCAAGGTCACGGTGGAACTCAGTTCGGTGAACCGGAAGTCCGGGGAAATCACCCTGAACCTGCCGCGTGACCTGGAGCCGCTCGAAGCGCAGGTGCGCGATGAGATCAACAAGCGCATCTCGCGCGGGCGCCTGAATGTGCGCGTGACCGTCCACGCGGCGAGTTCCGAGCCGACGACGGCGCGGATCAACACCGCGCTGGCCAGCGCGTATGCCGCAGAGTTTGCCCGGCTAGCAAAGGAGTTGCAGCTGTCCGGAGGCGTCACACTGGAGGCCTTGATGCGTGCGCCCGGCGTGTTGGAAGCGGAGGAGGACGTGGTGGAGGCCGAAAGTTTTTGGCCGGCAGTGCAGGCAGCGCTCCAGCAGGGCCTCGACGCGTTGGTCAAGATGCGCGAACGCGAAGGGACGCACCTGGCGAAGGATTTGGCGACGAGGATTGCCACCATTCAGGAAGCCGCCGGACGCATCGGCCAGCAGGGTCCACAGGTGCAGGTGCAGTATCGTGAGCGGTTGTTGGAGCGGATTCGGCAAGCGGGCTTGGAAGGCATCGCCCCGGATGACGAACGGCTGCTGAAGGAGGTTGTGCTGTTTGCCGACCGCACGGACATCACCGAGGAACTGACGCGGTTGCAGAGCCATTTCCAGCAGTTTGCGGACTGCCTGAAGGCGAAGGAGCCGGTCGGGCGCACGCTGGATTTTCTCTCGCAGGAAATGAACCGCGAGGTGAACACCATCGGCTCGAAGGCGCAGGATGCGGTGATCTCCCGCGAAGTGGTGACAGTGAAGGCGGAACTGGAACGCTTCCGTGAGCAGGTGCAGAACGTGGAATAGTCTCGAGCCATGAGTCAGAAAAACAATTCCCTGCTGATGGTCATTTCCGCGCCCTCGGGCGGCGGCAAAACCACGGTCTGCGAGAAGATGCTGGCGGCCAACGCCAACATCACGCGGGCCATCACCTGCACCACGCGACCGCCCCGGGACGGCGAGCGAGACGGGGTGGATTACTATTTCCTGTCAGCGGAGGATTTCCTGCGCCGCGTGCAGGCGGGAAACTTCCTCGAACACGCGACGGTGTATGGAAACAGCTATGGCACACTGAAGTCCGAGGTGCTGGGCAAGCTGCGGGCCGGCAAGGATGTGCTGCTGACGGTGGATGTGCAGGGCGCGGCGGCCATCCGCACGCAGGCCGAGAGCGACCCGGAACTAGAGCGGGCGCTGGTGGAGGTGTTCCTTACCCCGGAGTCGCTGGCCGTGCTGGAGCAACGCTTGAAGAAGCGCGGCAAAGATCCGGCCGAGGCGATCAAGAAGCGGCTGGCCGTGGCCCGGCAGGAAATCGCCCAGTGGAAGCACTTTGATTACCTGCTCATCAGCACAAGCATCGCCGAGGATTACCGTCGGATGCAGGCGATTTACGACGCGGAGAAGATCCGGCAAAGCCGGTCTTCCGCCCCTGAACTATGAGCGCGCAGCCAACCGCCGAGAACCATCCCGAGCCGCGCAGCATCGTGCTGGGGGTCACGGGTTCGATCGCCGCGCACAAGGCCGCCGACATTTGCGGCCAGCTCGTGAAGGCCGGCTGCCGGGTCAGCGTGGTCATGACCGCCGACGCCCAGCACTTCATCACTCCCCTGCCCTTCAAAACGCTGTCACGGCAGCCGGTGGTGACCGGCCTGTATGACGAAGAGGAAGGTTGGAAGCCGGCTCATGTGCGGCTCGCGGATGAGACAGACCTGCTGCTCATCGCGCCGGCCACGGCCAACTGCCTGGCCAAGCTGGCCCATGGGCTGGCCGATGACGCGTTGACGTGCATCGCGCTGGCGCTCCGACCCCAGGCAAAGCTGCTCGTGGCCCCGGCCATGAATGGCAAGATGTGGCTGCACCCGGCCACCCAGGATAATGTGCGCCTGCTCCGCAGCCGGGGCGTGGAGTTCATCGGGCCGGATGCCGGCATGTTGTCGTGCGGCTACGAAGGCATTGGCCGGCTGTGGAACACGGACGGAATCGTGGCCGCCGCACTCGAACTAGCGGGTCGAGGGAGCCACGCATGACTGAGGTTAGTTCATTACCGCTGCATTGGATTAAGAGCCTCCTCAGGGCCCCGGAGGTCTCGCCGGAACAGACGGCGGACCGTATTAGGTTCATGGAGCGCGATGTCTGCCTGACGATCAAGGTGATTGTGCTGGGAGCCTTGGGTTACATCTTCCTCTCGAACTGGTTTGAAGGCGTGTCTACCGTGGGCGAGCTGGGGATTGAGACGATGCGCGGCGCGTTCCGGGCTTATCTCGTGACCAACATCCTGATCGGCCTCGTGCTGCTGGCGATGGATTACCTGCCCATCTGGCTGGTGCAATGGTGCGTGTTCGTGCTCAACATCGTAGATGGCACGTTCGTGGCGCTGCTGGTCATCATCACCGGCGGGTTGGAGAGCGCAATTTACTGGGTGTTCTTGGTGCTCGTCATCCGCAACGCGGTGAGCATCACCAAGGTCCGGCTCCAGATGACGGTCAATTTTTTCATCGTGCTCTGCTACCTGCTGGCCGGCGTGCTGGACCTCACCATGCAGGAACTGCGAACCGCCCAGCAAGAGGTGGAGACCGGCTTGGAACAAATCAGCCAAGCGAGCCCGCGAAACACCGCGAAACCCGAATTGGACCCCGTCCCCATCATGCCTGAAGCGAAGAAGCCGGTTCGGCCGACGCGGCCAGACGACGAGCATGTTGATCTCAGCAGGGCTCTAGCGCTGGCGTTGGCCAACATCTCCGAGGGCAAGCTCGCCCAATCGATCTTCATCCGCGTCCTGCTCCTGATGCTGCTGGCCCTCTCCGCCTATGGCATCAACGTCTTGGCGGACCTCCAGCTCCAGGCCGAGGCGGAGGCCCGCGAGTTTGCTTTTCGGCAGGAGCAGTTGCGTTCAACTGGCCGGCTGGCAGCGGAGATCGCCCATCAGTTGAAGAACCCTTTGGCCATCATCAACAATGCCGCTTTCAGCCTGCAAAAATCGCTCAAGGAAGCGAAGCCAGCCCAGCTCCAGCAGGTCGATATGATTCGCGAGGAAGTCGGCCGCTCCGACCGCATCCTCACCCAACTGATGGGCTACGCTCAACTGGCTGAGGGACGCGTGGAACGACTGGAGATCAAGGAGGAGATTCAGCGGGCGCTCGCCCGGGTGTTTCCGACCGCCTTGGCCCATGAAGTGCGGCTCGAAGTGACCTGTCCCGACGGGCTCCCGCCACTGCTGATGCAGCGCGCCCACCTTGCCGAGGTGCTGGGCAATCTCCTGACCAATGCGCGAGATGCCCTCAACGGCCGCGGCTGCATCCGCATCACCGCAACGCCCGCCAAACAGGGGGCCGTGGAAATCACCATCGCCGACGACGGCCCGGGCATTTCCGAGCACCAGCGGGAGCATATCTTCGAGCCTTATTTCTCAACCAAGGAAAAGGGCACCGGGCTCGGGCTCGCCATTGTGCGGCACAACACGGAGATCTATGGCGGCCGGGTCGAGCTGGAATCGACGCTTGGAAAAGGCGCCTGCTTCCGACTACGGTTTCCGGCGAAATCAACCATGACCGCAACCGCATGAGCCAGCCACTCCCGCCGATCCTCCTGGTGGACGACGAAAAAAACATGCGGCTCTCGGTGGCGACAATGCTCGCGGACGAGGGCTTTCAAACGGAACCCGTGGAGTCAGCCGAGCAGGCCGAACAACTGCTGGAGAAGCGCCCGTTTCTCATGCTCATCACGGACGCCCACCTCGGTGGACTAAGCGGCTACGAACTGCTGACCCGCGTGCGGAAGCGCCGGCCGGACCTGCCCATGCTGATGATCACCGCCTACGCCACGCCCAAGCTGGCGGCCGAGGCCATCAAGGCTGGCGCGACGGATTACCTGCCCAAGCCCTTTGCGCCGGAGGAGTTGATCCTCCACGTCAACCGCTGCGCCGAACGCTACCGCCTCCTCTCCGAAAACGCCGCCCTCCGGGAGCGGGTGAGCAACAGCTACCGGCTCGAAAGCATCATCGGCCAGTCCGAGCGGATGCAGGAGCTACGGGAGCTGATCAAGACCGTCGCCCCGACCAACGCCACGGTGCTGATCCTCGGAGAAAGCGGCACCGGCAAGGAACTCGTCGCCGGCGCGCTCCACAGCCTCAGTAGCCGCACCAAAAACAACTACGTGCGCATCAACTGCGCGGCGATTCCGGAAACCTTGCTGGAGAGCGAGCTGTTTGGGCATGAGAAAGGTGCCTTCACCGGCGCGCTAAAGCAAAAGCTTGGCCGCGTGGAGGAGGCTGACGGGGGCACCATCTTCCTCGACGAAATTGGCGACATGAGCCGCTCACTCCAAGCCAAGCTCCTGCGCTTTCTGGAGGACGGGTCCTTCACCCGCGTCGGCGGCAATGAGGAACTCAAGGTCAACGTCCGCCTGCTCGCTGCAACAAACCGCGACATCATCCAGGCCATTCGCGAGAACCAGTTCCGGGAGGATCTCTATCACCGCCTCAACGTCGTGCAGTTCCGCCCTCCGCCCTTGCGCGAACGCGGTCAGGACGCCTGCCTGCTCGCCGATCATTTCCTGCACCAGTTCTGCACCTCGCTCGGCAAGCCGGTGATGACGCTCTCCAAAGCTGCCGCCAGCAAGCTGCTGGCCCATCACTGGCCCGGCAACGTCCGCGAGCTGCGTAACGTCATCGAGCGCGCGGTCATCCTTTCGCCCGGTCCGCAAGTGCTGCCCAGCCACCTCCCGGACTTCGAGTTGGAGACCCGGCTACGCAAGGCGGACGGACCGGTGGCCCCCATCCCCGATTCCCTGGACGAGGCACTGTCAAATTTTGAGAAACAGCTCATCATGAGCGCCTTGGAACGGAACAATTTCAGCATCAACAAGACCGCCGAGCGCCTCAAAGTCACCCGCCACGCCTTGCGCTACCGCATGCAGCGTCTGAACATCAGCACGGACAGCAGCCCGGAAGGGGACCCCGACGTGCTGGAGAAATAACCGCCATGCGCAAGTTGGTTCCGTCTATCCTGGCTGCTGAGCCTTTGCCGTTGGGGCTCGCCCCCCCGGGTGCCGGGTGGAAAGGACTGCCTCAGGATTCGCAGGTCATGCCCCTGATCATCGCCGCGCTGCTCGTCACACTTCCACTGGCGTTGCTGCTCTCCGTGCGCCGGCGACGCCAGCGCAAGCGCGTGACGCACCGGCCCCGCAACCCCACCCTCGCCGAGACCGGCGGCCTGCCGCCGCCCCACACCTCGAAGACTCCCCCCGCTTCATGACCCCGCCCGTCAGCGAGCAGATCACGCAGCGCAGCGCGTCGAACCTCGCGCTCGCCTTCATCATGCTGCCCAAGGAAAAGCGCGCCGGCATGTCCGCGCTCTACGCCTTCTGCCGGGAGGTCGATGACGTCGCCGATGAAGAAACCGTGCCCTTGGCCGACCGCCGCCAGCAGTTGACCCAATGGCGCGCAGACGTCCGCCTCGCCTGCGAGGGCAGCCAGCCACAGTTTGCGGTGAACCGCGAACTCCAGCCCTTCATCGCGCGGCACCATCTCCCGTTCGCCCTGTTTGACGACCTCATCCGGGGCGTGGAAATGGACCTCGACGTCGCGCGCTACGAAACTTGGGAACACTTGGAGCAATACTGCTACCGCGTCGCGTCCGTAGTCGGTTTGCTGAGCATCGAGATCTTTGGCTACCAAGACCCCGCCTGCCGCACCTACGCGGTGCATCTCGGCCAGGCCCTGCAACTCACCAACATCCTGCGCGACATCGGCAATGACGCCGCCCGCGGCCGCATCTACCTCCCGCTCGCTGAACTCACCCGCCACCAAGTGACCGAGGCGGAAATCCTGCGCGGTGAGTTCAGTCCGCGCTTCCGCCGGCTCGCGCAAACCACCGCCAGTCGGGCACGCCACCACTACGCCTTGGCCCGCGCCGCGCTGCCCACGCCGGAACGTCGGAACATGGTTGCGGCAGAGCTGATGGGTGCCGTTTACTGGCGCCTGCTTCGCAAGCTGGAGCAAGCTGACTTTCCCGTCCTGGCCCCCCAGCCCACCAAGCTGCACAAGTTGCAGAAGCTCCGCCTGATCCTGCGCACCTGGTATCGCTCCGCCACCGGCGCGTTGACCCCGAACTATGGCGTCTGACCCAGACCCGGCGAGCGAACCTCGCAACGTGCCGTCCAAGGCAGCCGACCACCCGTCGGGGAACCGCGCCGCCAGCCAAGCTTCGGTCCCGGACCTCGCACGCTTCAAACCCAACCGTCGCGCCGCCTCCGTGGCGGCAAGCGTCCCGCCTGCCGTAGAGCCGGGCGTCCCGCCCGGCGGCACGGGCCTGTCGAAGCCAACCACTTCCGACCAATCGCGCGTCCGAAGACCGGGCGGCAGGCTGCCGTCCTCCCCGGCAGTCGGCACGCCGGCCGCCACCCGCCGCCTCATCGTCAATGCCGATGATTTCGGCCGCTCCTCCGCCATCAACCAAGCCGTCATCCGCGCCCACCGCGAAGGCATCCTCACCACCGCCAGCCTGATGGTGAACGGCGCGGCGTTTGACGAAGCCGTCGAACTCGCGAAGCAAAACCCCACGCTCGGCGTCGGCCTCCACCTCACCCTCATCTGCGGGAAAGCCACCTGCCGGCAACTGGAGATTCCCGACCTCGTCAACGCCCGGGGCGAATTTAGCAACTCCCCCGTCCTCGCCGGCACCCGCTACTTCTTCAGCCCGACCTTGCGCCTGCAACTCGCCCGCGAAATCGGCGCGCAGTTTGCCAAGTTCAAGGCCACCGGCCTAGTGTTGGACCACGTCAACGGCCACCTCAACCTGCACCTGCACCCCACGGTCTTTGAGATCCTGGCCTCCCGCTGCTTCGAGTGGAACATCCGCCACCTGCGCATCACGGACGATCCCTTCGCCCTAAACGCCCGCCTCGCATCGGGCCGCTGGGGCTACCGACTCAGCCACGCCTTCATCTTCCGCCGCCTCGCCCGCCGCGCGCGCCGGACCCTGCTGGGCAGCGGCATCAAGTCCACCAACCACGTCTTTGGCCTGCTGCAAAACGCCCAGGTGGACGAAAGTTTCATCCTCAAGCTCCTGCCCCAGCTCCCCCCCGGCGACTCCGAGCTTTACTCCCACCCGTCGCTGGATGAATTCCCCCATGAGTTCACCGCCCTCGTCAGCCCGCGCGTGAAGGCGCTCGTGGCCACGCAAGGCATCCAACTCCTCCGCTACCAAGACCTGTAACCCCTCTCCGCCATGACCCGCATCCTCGCCATCCTCATCGCCGGCCTCGTCTGCGAAGCCATTGGCGTCGTCTTCCTCAGCAAGGGCCTGAAACAAGTCGGCGAAGTCAAACAGATCACCGCCGCTGAAATCTGGCGCGTGGTCAAAGCGGGCGGAACCAATCCGAACATCCTGCTGGGCGTCGCCTTGGAAGCCGCCTTCTTCGTTGCCCTCCTCGTGCTCCTCTCCCGCAGCGACGTGAGCTTCATCTGGCCCCTCACCGCCATGGGCTTCGTGCTCACCACCCTCACCGCCAAGTTCCTGCTCGCCGAGGAAATCCCCCCCATGCGCTGGCTCGGCGTCCTCCTGATCATGCTCGGAGCCGGCATCATCACCTGGACCGAGAAGGTGAAGGAGCAAAAAGCCAGCACCGCCGCCCCGGTCCTCAACGGATCTCCCCGCTGAAAATAGCCGGCTCCAGCCAACACCCGAAGACACGGGCGTAGCCTGACACTGCCCTCGGGAGCCCGGCCTTCAGGCCGCTTCAGCGTCCGATCACCTTTGCGGTTCGCCTGCCGCGGACATGCGCACGGGGAGGCGGCATTTGCGCCGCGCCTCGGCCAGACGAACGCGCCTCAGCGGTTGGAGTCCCGCACCAGCACCGCCTGAAGCACGGCGGTCAGGCGGGCGGCGGCGGACTTGGAGCGGTTGCCGAGGGCGATGAGGGCGGGGATTTTCTGCGGGCGGCGAAGGATGGCTCCCAGCAGTTGGCCGAAGTTTAAGGTGCCATCCGCCTTCATCAAGGCGTTGAAGTCCAGCGGGAGGTCTTCGTGGGCGGCGTCGGAGATGGCGCGCACGGTCGCACTGGGGATGCCGCGTTCGCGACACAGGCGACGGATGACGCCGGACTCCATCTCCACGGCGTCCGCCCCGGTGCGGGCACGGAGTTGGGTCTTCTCGACGGCGGTCACGGCCACTCGGTCGGCGCAGTGGAAGCCAACGGGATCGGCCCCGGCGGCCTGGATGGCTTGGCGAAGCGGAAAGGTTTCATCCGCCTCGAAGACCACGGTCCCCGAACGAAGCGCAGGATTGAGCCCGCCGGCGAAGCCGCAGGTGAGAACGAGGTCCCACTCCCGCGCAGCAAGTCGAGGCCGAGTCGCGCGTTCAGCGGCGGCGGCACCCATGCCCGTGACCAAGGTTTCGACCCCGGCCGGGAGCTGGCGGAGAAACGGCGCGGCTTCCTCCTTGACCGCAAAGCAAACAAGGATGGAGCGGCTCACCGGGACAGGGCTGCGGGCACCCGGGCGGAGGAGGGAACGGAAGCATCCGTGCTGTGGCCATTGGCTTTCGCCAACTTCGCATCAAGGATTTGCTGGTAGGCCGCCAGCGCCAGCAGCGGCCAAGCGTTCCGATACATGTCGTATTTGAGGTAGAAAACCTTCGGAAAGCCGGTGCCGGTGATCTCGTCCTCGGACCACGAGCCGTCAGAATTCTGCGTGCGGCACAGATACTCGATGCCCCGCTGAAGCGCGGGCAGATCGGGATCGCCAAACGTGCAGAGGCCCAGGACCGCCCAGCCCGTTTGGGAGGCGGTGCTGGGGCCCCTGCCCTTGTGGACGGGATCATCGTAGGTGTTGCAGCGCTCGCCCCAGCCGCCGTCCTCGTGTTGGACGGACAGGAGCCAGTCGCGTCCGCGCAGCAGCCACGGCTCGGTCATGTCGTAGTCGAGCGCCTTCAAGCCGCGCAAGACCTGCCAGGTGCCATAAACGTAGTTCACACCCCAGCGGCCATAGAAGGAGCCGTCTTCCTCCTGGGATTTCTTGATGAAGGCCAGCCCGCGCCGCACCTGCGGATGGTCCTTGCGCACGCCTTCGAGGCCCATGACTTCCAAGATGCGCGCGGTGATGTCCACGCACTCGGGGTCGAGCATCGCGTTGTGGTCGGCGAAGGGAACCTTCTCCAAAATGCCCTTGGTGCAGTCCTTGTCGAAGGCCGCCCAGCCGCCGTCCCGACACTGGAAGGCGAGCATCCAGTTGTAGCCCCGCCGGAAACACTCGTCGCGACGCTTCCCGTCGGCCGTGGGGATCTGGCGCAGCGCGAGCAGCACCATCGCGGTGTCGTCCACGTCCGGGTTCCACTTGTTGTTGAACTCGAAGACCCAGCCGCTCGGCTCCACGTCCACGGGGTTCTTGTGATACCAGTCACCGCGAAAACGAATCTCGCGGTCGATGAGCCAGTGGGCGGCGCGCTGGAGCTGCGGATGTCCCGCCGGCACGCCGGATTCACGGAGGCAGATGCTGACGATGGCCGTGTCCCACACCGGCGAGAAGCACGGCTCGATGCGCATGGAATCGGCCGTGTGATGTTCGAGCCGTTTCAATTCCCGATATTCCCGGGCAAAGATCGGATGGTCCTTCGGATACCCCAACGCTTCGAGCGCGATGACGCTGTTGAGCATCGCGGGGAAGATGGCCGCCAGACCGTCGCTACCCTCGTAACGTTCCAGCATCCACTGCTCGCACTTCTTCAGCGCCCGCTTGCGGAACGGGTGGACACTCTTCCGCGCAACCCACTCAGCAAGCTTGTGCAGGCGGTCCAGCCAGAGGAAGGCGTTGCGCAGGCCGAAATCGAAGTAACGCGGGCGCAGCGCCTCTTCCAATTCGCGCTTTCCGTCGGGATACAGCTCGTCGAGGTTCACGCCGTTCTTCAGCGGCCGGGTGGGGCGGAAATGGTTGATGATGGCCAACGGCACCAGCATGGCCCGCGACCAGTTGGACATGTCCCAGAAGTTGACATGAAACCATTTGCCAATGAGCAGCACCTCGCAGGGAATGGAAGGGACATGGTTCCAGCCCACCAGACCGAGGAGGGCGAGATACAGCTTGGAGAACGTGTTCATGCGCGGCACGCCGCCAAGGTTGCGGGCCAACTCCCGGGCCTTGAGCATGCGCGGATCAGTGACCGGGACGCCTGCCAACTTGAGCGCGAGATACGCCTTCACGGTAGCGTTCACCTCAGCGGGGCCGTGCGGATAGATGTTCCAGCCGCCGTCTTCAAGCTGACGCTCGAAGATGTGGTTCACCGCCCGCCGCTGCCACTCGGGGTCCACGGTGTCGGACCAGTGATGATACGCCACCATGTCCGAGACGAGCGTGGAGTCCACGAGCAGTTCGCCCACCCAGTAGCCCTCGGGATTCTGAACGCCCAGCAGGTAATCTTGCGACCGCCGGGTGGCAGCCGTAAGGGCGGCCGGGGAGAACTGACCGGCTGGAGTGGTTGCTGAGGCGGCCGGCATGGAGCCGCGACCGGATGGGGTAACAACTGACATCGGGGGGCGAATCTGGAAAACAGCGCGCGGGGAGTAAAGGATTATCCGGCGGCTTGAAGCGGACCGACAAAGCAGCAGCAGGTGCCCGACCTGCTTGAAAGTGGCTTCGGAAGGGCTGTAAGCCGAATTCTGTCTTCAGCCTTGCGGCCGGAGAGAATCATTTGTCTGAGCAGCCAATACCCGGAACCCATCCCGCTTGCGCGAGAACTGGAGCGAGCCGCTCCGGTGGTCCCCTATTTGGCCTTGCACCCGATGGGGTTTGCCGTGCCCCCGCGCTTACGCTTGGGGCGGTGCGCTCTTACCGCACCTTTTCACCCTGACCGCGCCGGTTGCCCGACACGGCGGTCTCAGTTTCTGTGGCACTGTCCGTCAATGCGCCTCACGGCAGCATCGCCCGCGTGTATCTCCGGCTGAACCGGAGTTACGCGGCATCGCGCTCTATGGTGTTCGGACTTTCCTCCCCCAGCGTGAGCCGGGAGCGATCCTCCACCCTTCCGAAGCCGCCCGAACCTTAGGGCACCTCCGGCACCAGAGCAAGACATGCGATCCCCCTCGTCCCCGCTTCCGCTGCTTCACCGTGAAGAAGGCGGAAGCCGCGGCCGGCATGCGGATGCGGCCACTTTCGGCGCAGGCTGCCTCAGGTGAGTTGCCCTTGTATAGGCCGGTGCCCAACGCCGCAGGTCTCCGAGCTAGCAAAACACCGAAGCAGCAAGGCTAGAATTGCACGAAACCGACTAGCGCGGGCGGCAGTGCGTTATGCGCTGCTGGAGACTATTGACCCGGCAGACAACGAGGTAGCATAGGCTGGTTGTTTGTGATGATAGCGCGGCCTTACTTTTGGCACTCCCTGCAACACTGAACCCGTCGCAAACCCACCGTGGCCGTCGTCGTGGATGACTTGCACCTCGCCGCCGTTTGGCTGCGCAAGCTCACGCGCAGCGGCTGCGAATTCGTGGGCGTGTATGCCAGCGCCGAGGCCGCGTGGCAGGCCCTCCGCCACTCCCCGCCCGCTGCCATTCTCCCCAACTGGGAACTCCCGCCCGGCCCCAACGGCGACTGGCTGCCCAAGCACTTCACCCAGCACCAACTCCCCACCCGCATCTCCGGGACGATGCCACGCTGCGCCCGTCAGCGCGGTGGCCCATGAAAAGGACGTGACCAGCCACCGTGACTTGCCTAGCGTGCCGAACATGTGGCGGGAGCGCGTCGATGGCATCGCTGAACGGGGAATACACTTCCTCGTGGTTTTCGCGCTGGCCTTCGGGGCCATGGCGCTGGGCGGCACCCACCCGGAATTCTTCGCCGTGCTCGCCGGTCTCGGAGCCGCCGCCATGGGGTTGTGGCTCGTGCGACTTTGGGTTCAGCCCGCCCCTGCCCTCCTCTGGCCCCCGCTCGCGTGGGCGGTGACCGCCTTCATGCTTTACGCCGTGTTGCGCTGCCACTTCGCCACCGTGGCCTACACGGCGGAGGGAGAACTGCTGCAGGTGGCGCTCCACGGCGTGTTTTTCTTCGTGGTAGTGAACAACCTCAACCGCCAGCACTCGGCCAATTGGGTGGCGGGCGCGATGATCGCCGTGGCGGGGTTCGCGGCGATGTATGGGATTTTTCAGGCGCTGACGAAGTCCTCCATGGTGTGGAACTACGTGCGCTGGGCGAATTATGTCGGCCGGGGCTCGGGCACCTATATTTGCCCCAACCATCTGGCGGGCTGGCTGGAAATGGCGCTGCCGCTGGCCGTTGCCTACCTGCTGGCGGGCCGCATCTCCCACCTAACGCGCATCATGTTGGGCTATGCCGTGGTGGTGATGGCGGCTGGCTTGGTGGCCACGCAATCACGCGGTGGGTGGTCAGCCACGGCGCTGGCGATGCTGCTGCTCTTCGCGGTGTTGCTCAGTCAGCGTGGCCGCCGGGTGCCGGCGCTGCTTATGCTGCTGGTGCTGGCCGGGGCGGCGGTGTGGGTCGTGGTCGAGGCGCGGGCCTACTCGGACCGCGTGCGCATGATGCTGGGCATGGAGCAATTGTCTGATGTGCGCCTCGTGCTCTGGCCGGCGGCGATCAAGATTTGGCACACCAACTTCTGGTGGGGCGCGGGACCGGGCCACTTCGATCACCTGTTCCGGATGTTTGGCGATGGAGCGGTCCAAGCCCGGCCTGAGCGTGCCCACAATGACTACTTGGACACGCTCGCCGACTGGGGCGTGGTGGGCACGGCGCTGGTGGGAATGGCCGTGGTATTGATGTTCTGGGGCGTATTCCGCACCTGGCGACACGTCCAGCGGGAAGGCGATGATTTCCGATCAACCCAGAGCAACCGCACGGCCTTTGTGCTGGGCGCGACCATCGGCTGGGTCTCCCTGCTCGTGCATAGCGTGGTGGATTTCAACTTTCACATTCCCGCCAACGCGCTCGGAGCCATCGTGCTCATGGCGCTGCTCACAGCGCACTGGCGCTTCGCCACCTCCAACTATAATGTGCCAGTCGGATTAGTGGGACGGCTGGCGGTCACGCTGGTGGGTTTGGTGGCGGCGGGGTGGCTGGCCCAACGAAGCGCGATTCGGGGGGTCGAGGCGGTCTGGCTCGCACAAGCCAACAGTTCCAAGGTGACGCTGGGTGAACAAGCTGAACTGCTCCGCCGGGCGCACGCGCTGGTGCCGTCCAATCCTCAAATTGCGTTTGGACGCGGAGAGGTGCTGCGGGTGCAAGCCTTCGATCGTCCGCCGGGGTATCCGGAAATTGCCAGGGAGGCCATGCAGTGGTTCCAACGCGCAGCCGAGTTAAATCCCTATGACCCGTATGCGCGGCTTCGCTACGGCATGTGTCTGGACTTGCTTGGGGAGCGGTCGGCCGCCACTCCGCATTTCCTCGCCGCGCTCGCGCTGGACCCCCACGGCTACTTCACCTTGGCCCATGTGGGCTGGCACTATTGCGAGCTCGAGGAATGGGCAACCGCCCGGAAGCATCTCCAGCACGCGCGCGAACTACCCGTCCCGGATTACACCATCGCGGACATTTACCTCCAGCTCGCGGAGCAGCGCCTCGCGGAGCAGAAGCGCTGACCCTCAGTGGCCGCCGGCCAGCATGGCGTGACCCTTGCGCAGCAGCTTCGCGGTGTCTGGCCAGCCGAGGCACGCATCCGTGATGGAGACGCCGTAGCGAAGTTGCTTCAGGTCGTCGGTCAAGGGCTGGCTGCCCTCCTCCAAATTGCTTTCCAACATCATGCCAATGACCCCTTCACGGCCGGCCCGGCGCTGCTCGATGATGTGTTCCCACACGGTTTGCTGGCGCGTGTGCTTCTTGCCGGAGTTTGCGTGGCTGCAATCCACGATCAGCTCGCCCGGCAAACCAGCCGCACGCAATTGTTCCACCGCATCAGCAATGCTGCGCTCGTCGTAGTTCGGCGCGTGCTTGCCGCCGCGCAAGACCAAGTGGCCCCACTTGTTGCCGGTGGTCTGGATGATGCAAGTGCGGCCATCGGGATCGATGCCGAGAAAACTATGCGAGGAACGGGCGGCCTTCATCGCGTTGACGGCGGTTTCCAGGCTGCCATCCGTGCCGTTCTTGAAGCCCACCGGCATGGAGAGGCCGCTGGCCATTTCCCGGTGCGTCTGCGACTCCGTGGTGCGCGCGCCCACCGCCGCCCAGCTCACGAGGTCGGCGAGAAACTGCGGCACGACCGGGTCCAGAAACTCCGTCGCCACCGGCATGCCCAGCCCGACGATGTCGAGCAACAGCCGGCGGCCGATCTTGAGGCCGGTTTCAATGTCACACGAGCCGTCCAGGTGAGGGTCGTTGATCAGGCCCTTCCAGCCAAGGATAGTGCGCGGCTTTTCAAAATACACCCGCATGACTATTTCCATGCGGTCCGCCAGTTCCTGCCGCAGTGGCAGCAATTGGCGCGCGTAATCCACCGCCGCCACGGGATCGTGGATCGAGCAGGGGCCCACCACCACGAGCAGCCGGGGATCTTTCCGGTCAAGGATGCTTTGCACCGCATGCCGTCCGGTGACGACGGTCGCGGCGATTTCCGGCGTCAGCGGAATCGCCTCGGCGAGTTGGCGCGGGGTGATGATGGGGCGCGTGGCTTGAATGTGCCAATTGTGCGTGCTCTGCATGAAAATCAGCTGCCGGCGCAACATGCGCTGACAGGGCCGCAGACTGTGCCGGAACCTCCGCTTCCCCGGCAAGTGGCGAAATCAAGATCCGGAGCGCGCATGTGACACTGCCCCCCCCCGCCGGCCTTCAGGCCGCTTCAATGTTCGAGCGGATAAGGACGAACCGATTAAACCTGTGGGCATGCGGATCGTGAAGCGGCGCAAACGCCGCGCCCCGCAGCTGACCACCCGTCAGGCCCCCCCGGCATCGGCCGGCGCACCACGCAACCGGGCAATGATCGGCGGCAGCTTTTCCAGAAGGTAATCAACCTCCTCGGCCGTGTTGTAGATCCCAAGGCTAAAGCGAATTGATCCTTTCGCACGGGCAGGGGTAAGCCCCATCGCGGTCAGCACATGGCTGGGAGCCATCGAGCCGGTGGTGCAGGCGGACCCGCTGGAGACGCAGATGCCTGCGCGATCCAGCAACAGCAGTATCCCCTCGGCCTCGCAGCCATCGAAGGCGATGTTGCTTGTGTTGGGCAGTCGCGCATCCCGTCCGCCGTTGCGGCTGGTGTGGGGAATCGTGCTCAGAATGGTTCGCTCCATCCGGTCCCGCAAACCACGGATGCGGGTGTTCTCGTCGTCGATCGAAGCCATGGCCAGCTCGGCCGCCCGGCCAAAACCGACGATGTAAGGCACGTTCTCCGTGCCTCCCCGCCGCCCTTTTTCCTGCCCGCCGCCGATGAGGTGGGAATGGAAGGGGGCCGTGTAGCGGCAATACAACAACCCGACGCCTTTCGGAGCGTGCAGCTTGTGCGCCGAGAGCGATAGAAAGTCCACGCCCAGTTCGTCCACGTCCATCTTGAGCTTGCCCGGCACTTGCACGGCATCCGTGTGGTAAAGCACGCCCCTGCTGCGACAGATGGCGGCGATCTCCTCCAGCGGAAAGAGCGCGCCCGTCTCGTTGTTCGCCCACATGACGGAGACGATGGCGGTGTCGGGCCGGATGGATTTCTCCAGCAAATGAAGATCGATCGACCCGTCCGACTCCACGGGCAGGAAAGTCACTTCGTAGCCGCGGCGCCGGAGATACTCGCCGTATTTGATGTTCGCGGAATGCTCCACGGCCGTGGTCAAGACGTGCCGTTTGCCCGGTTGCGTGACCAGCGCGCTGTGCAGGGCGGTGTTGTTCGCCTCCGTGCCACAACTGGTGAACACAATTTCGCGCGGGTCCGCCCCAATGAGCGCGGCGACTTTCTCCCGGGCCTCATCAAGTTGCTTCACCACCTGATTGCCGAACTGGTAGGCGCTGGAGGGATTGCCCCACAACTCCGTGAAGAACGGGGTCATCGCCGCCACGACTTCCGGGGCGACTCGCGTGGTGGCGTTGTTATCGAAGTAATAAATCCGTTGCTGGCTCATCGCTCCCGTCGGACGAGGCCAACGGGAGGGCGAGTCTAGGTTTGGACCTTCAAAGCGCAAGAGTGGATTGGGCCGGGCGGGGTCATCAGGCGCTTCAGCGTCCGAACGGATCAGGTCAAACTGATGGCCGGTGGCCGTGCGAACCAGGCAGCGGCGCAAGCACCGCACCCCGGGGATGGCCACCCTTTGACTTGGCAACTCGGCCGGGGCACGATGTAAGCACGATGTCGTTCAAACTTGTCTTCCTTGGCACTGGCACTTCGGTCGGAGTGCCGGCCATGGCGAAGGCTTACCCCGCCGCGTTCCTGGCCCATCCCAAGAACCATCGCACCCGGCCCGCCATCTATGTGGAGACGTCGCACACCCAACTCGTCGTGGACACGCCGCCGGAGTTTCGCCTCCAATGTCTTCGCGAAGGCATCATGAAGCTGGACGCGGTGCTCATCACCCACGCGCACGCCGACCACATCATGGGCATGGACGACTGCCGGCGGTTCTGCGCCACCACCGGGGAACAGCCGCTGCCCATACATGCCAGCGCGCCGACGATGGAGCATCTCCGCCGCATCTTCCTCTACGCCTTCCACGCCGGACCGCACCCGGCTGGCTACTTCATTCCCGCACCCACGGAGTTTGAGGGGCCTTTTCAAATCGGGGACTTACGCATCACGCCGCTGCCCCTGCCGCACGGCAAAACCCCCTGCCACGGCTTCCTCTTTGAGCAAGCCGGGCGCAAACGCCTCGCCTATTGCAGCGACTGCAAAGAGGTGCCGGACGAGATCATCGCGCAAATTCGCGGCGTTGAGATTGTCGTGCTCGATGCGTTACGCAAAACCTCACACTGGACGCACATGAGCCTGGATGAAGCGCTCACCGCCGCCCGCCGCATCGATGCCGGCCAAACCTACCTGACGCATCTCACCGACCATTACGACCACGACCTCGATCAGGCTGAGCTTCCCCCGGGCGTCTTGCTCGCGTGGGACGGCTTAAAAGTGGAGCTCAGCCCATGAGCGCAGAACCGAGCCTTCTCCAAGCTGGCCGCCACCCGCACAAAATGGGCGGGCGGGCTCGGGGCCCGATCCGCCTCTTCTCGGCTGCGGTTGCGCTGTTCATGTTCGCGGTCACGGTCGGGTGGGCGGCCTCGCCGGGCGATTCCGTAATCGTGGTCTTCAACAGCGCCGTTCAGGATTCCAAGGCCGTCGCCGACCACTACGCCACCGTCCGCGCCGTGCCGGCCAACCAAGTCATCGGCCTGCCCCTGCCCACCAGCGAGACGATGTCGCGCAAGGAATTCCGCGAGCAGTTGCAGGAACCGCTGCTGAAAGCGCTCTCCGCCCGCGAGCTGTGGCGGCTTCGCCCGGACTCGGCGACGCAGGCATTCAGCCCCACCAACCCGCCCGCCGTCACCGAGGCCAAAATCCGCTTTGCCGTCCTGTGTTTCGGGGTGCCGCTGCGCATCGCCCACGATGCCGCCGCCCGCGAACCCGACGACGAAAAGCTCCCGCCGCCTATCCGCCGGAACGAGGCTGCGGTGGACAGCGAACTCGCCTTGCTGCCCCTCGCGGCCGGGCGACACTCGCTCGCAGGCATCGTGCCCAACCGGAATTACGCCGCAACCAACCCCGCCGCGCTCCACCCGACCAACGGCATCCTGCTCGTGGCGCGCCTCGACGGACCGACCCCTGCCATCGCGCGCGGCCTGGTGGACAAGGCCCGCGAAGCCGAGCGCGACGGACTCTGGGGCCGGGCCTACTTCGACGCACGCGGCCTGCGCGACGGCGGCTACCTCATCGGCGACGAGTGGCTGCGCAAAGCCGCCGACGTGGTGAAGCGCTTTGGTTTTGAAACCGTGCTCGACGACACCCCGGCCACCTTCTCCGCCGGTTTCCCCCTCAGCCAAGTCGGCCTCTACGCTGGCTGGTATGACGGCAACGCTTCCGGCCCGTTCGCCCGCGACACGGTCGAATTTCTTCCCGGTGCCGTGGCCTATCATCTTCATTCGTTCAGCGCCCGGACGCTGCGTTCGACCGACCAGCATTGGTGCGGCCCGCTGCTGGCCAAGGGCGCGACCGCCACGCTGGGCTGCGTGGAAGAACCCTTCCTCGCTGGCACGCCGGACTTGGGCGTGTTCTTCCATCGGCTCACGGCGGCGGGCTGGACCTTTGGCGAGGCGGCTTATGCGGCGCAAGGTTCGCTCTCCTGGCAAACCACCGTGGTCGGCGACCCGCTTTACCGCCCCTTCGGTCGGCACCCGGCGGAGCTGCACGCCGATTTGCTCAAGCGCCGCAGCGAGTTCGTCGCCTGGTCCCATCTGCGCGTGGTGAACCTGAATCTCGCGCAAGAAACCGCTGCGGCCGAGATGGTCGGCTACCTAAACCAACAGCCGGAAACCAAGACCAGTCCCGTGCTGCTGGAGAAGTTGGGCGACCTGCAACTCAAGCTCGAACAGCCCGCCCACGCCCTCGCCGCCTGGGAACAGGCGCTGGCGAACCATCCCACGTCGCAGCAACGCCTCCGCCTCCTGGTGGACCGCGCCGAAGCACTCAGCACGCTGGGCCGCGAAGTCCCCGCCCTGGTTGCGTGGCAGGAGCTGGCCGAACTCCTGCCAATGTCCCCGGAGCAGACCCGTGTCAAGCAACGGCTGGAAGCGCTGACCTTAAAACTAAAGCGGAAGTGACCGCCTGCCTTCAATCGCCCCGGTGCGCTGGTCGTGGCGCAAACTGATTCGACATTCCCCTGTCCCCGTTCGACATTCCCAACGTGAGCTTGCTGGCCTTCACCATCATGGCGTTCAGCTCGATGTTCGTCATCGTGGACCCCATCGCGAGCATTCCGGCGTTCCTGGCCATGACGGCGCGGGACACGCCGGAGCAGCGCATCAAGATGGCGCGGCTCGCGTGCCTCGTGGCGGCGGGCGTGCTGCTCACCTTCGCGGTGGTCGGCAAATGGATTTTCCAATACCTCGGCATCACGCTGCCGGCCTTCCAGATGGCGGCGAGCCTCGTGCTGCTGATGGTGGCGCTGGACATGATCCGCGCACAACGCTCCCGCGTGCAGGAAACCAGTGAGGAAACCATCGCCGGCACGGAAAAGGAGGACATCGCCATCACGCCCCTCGCCATTCCGATGCTGGCCGGACCGGGTGCCATCTCCACCGCCGTCCTGCTGCACAACCAGGCGAAAGGCTGGGAGCAAAACGTCGCGCTTTACCTGTGCATTCTCGCGGTGTGCGCGGCGAGCTACCACATCCTGCGCATCAGCGCCAAGGGCGTGCAATGGCTCAGCCCCATCGCCCTGAAGATCATCATCCGCGTGATGGGCTTGCTGCTGGCGGCGCTGGCCTTCCAGTTCCTCATCAACGCGGTGAACGCGCTGCGGGCCGCCCCCACCCCGCCTTGAGCGGTCACCCCAGCAGCACCCGTTCACCGCTGCGGATGGACTCCGCTTCCGCCTCGCAGATTTCCACCGAGCTGACGCCTTCTTGCGCAGTGACCATGCTTGGTTGCCGGCCCGTCGCGATGGCTTCCGCAAAGTGGCGCAACTCACCGATATAGCCATCGGGCTGGTCCAACTTCAGCACCCGGCCGCCCTGCCCCGCCTCCGCCAGCTTCAGTGCGTCCGCGCCTCGGGCGAGATCGTAGTCCACCGTCGCGCGCTCAAAATTGACCGTGTAGCTCATGTTGAAACCGAAGCCCGGAGTCATGCACCACGCGCCCTCGGCGTGGACCAATGCGCCCCCGGCCACTTCGTAATGCGTCACGACATGATCGATCTCCCCGCTGATCTTCGTGTAACCCTGCGCGCGCACCGCCAGCGGCCGGCCGAAGCAGAACTGAACGAAATCAGTATCGTGAATGTGCAGGTCCAGCAACGCGCCGCCGGACTTTGCACCGTCGAAGAAATTGGCCTGTCCCCAGCCCGGCGGTTCCGCCACGCGGCGGAAGCGGGCGGCCAGCACTTTGCCGAACCGACCGTCCCCAATCGCCGCCCGCACCCACGCCCATTCGGGAAAGAATCGCAGGCACATCGCGGGCATGAACACGCGCCGGCACTCGGCGGCCACCGACGCCATTTCGCGGGCTTGGGCCGCCGTGCGGGCCAGCGGCTTCTCGCAGAGCACGTGCTTGCCTGCGCGCAAGGCCGCCACCGCCAGATCGCGGTGCGCCAGCGTCGGCGCGCAGATGTCCACGGCCTGAATCTCCGGATCGGCGAGCATTGCTGCGTAATCGCGAAACGCCTTGAAGCTGCCGGGCTCCAGCTTCACCGGAGCGTTGTCGCCCACGTTGCCAGCGACGCCGCTGAAATCGCCATCAAGATGACGCCCGCTCGGATTACAGAGGGCGGCAACGCGCACGCCAGGGACTTGCCGCAGCGCTTTGATGTGCGTGGCGGCCATGAAGCCGAGACCGACAATGGCAAGATTCAGCATGCCGTGATTAGCGGCGAACCGCCCACCCAGAAGCAAAGCAAAACTGGCCTCCTGCACGGGTCGAACCGAGCTGCCAGATCCTGCCACCGGTTGTCCATCACCGTGCCGGACACGTCGCCGCTTGCCGCTGCGCCGCCCTCTGTTACGGTTCGCGCAATGAGTTTTGTCGCCGAGTTCAACGCGCTGCCCATGGCCGCACTGGAGCAGTCCGCCCGCACGACTTCACTGGCGGAGGCGCAGACTGCGCTGGGCAAGGCGCAGTTGTCGCTGGCGGACTTTGCCCGGCTGATCTCGCCTATCGCCGGCCAGTTGCTGGAGCCGCTGTGCCGCCGCTCCCAGGCCCTCACCCGGCAGCGGTTTGGCAAGGTGATCCGCCTGTTCGCGCCGCTATACCTCTCCAACGAGTGCATCAACAACTGCGCCTACTGCGGCTTCTCCCGCGACAACCCGATTCTGCGCGTGACGCTGGCGGTCGAGGAGGTGCGCCGCGAAGCCCGGTCGCTGCGCGATCAGGGTTTCCGCAATCTGCTGCTGGTCGCCGGCGAGCATCCCAAGTTTGTCTCGGGCGATTACATGGCGGCCTGTGTCCGCGCGCTGCACACGGAGTGGCCCAGCCTCTCGCTCGAAGTCGGCCCGATGGAGACGGAGGAATACCGGCCCATCGTCGCCGCCGGTGCGGAAGGTCTGGTCGTGTATCAGGAGACTTACGACCGCGCCATCTATGAGCGAATGCACACGGCGGGGCCGAAGCGGAATTTCGACTGGCGGCTGGAAACGCCCGAGCGCGCGTATGATGCGGGCTTCCGCCGGCTGGGCATCGGCGCGCTCTATGGCCTGGCGGACTGGCGGCGTGAGGCCTTGAGCGTCGCCGCGCACGCGCTCTACCTGCTGAGGCATTGCTGGAAGGCGCAAGTCACCATCTCCCTCCCGCGGCTGCGTCCCTGCGCCGGCGAGTTCCAGCCGTTGACCACCATGGCCGACCGCGAGCTGGTGCAGCTTGTCGCCGCGTTTCGGCTCCTGCTGCCGGATGTCGGGCTGGTGCTCTCGACCCGCGAACCCGCCAAGCTGCGCGATGGGCTCTTCCCGCTCGGCATCACGCTGGCCAGCGCCGGCAGCCACACCGAGCCCGGCGGTTACACCGGCGCGGGGCGCGAGAACATCCACCGCACCGAGCGCGGGCGCATCGTGGAGCTGGCGTCCGGCGCGAGCGAGTGGGCCGCGATGGCAGGCCGCTCGACCAATGCCACCGGGCAATTTGAAATCGCCGACGAGCGTTCGCCGGAGGAAATCGCCACCCTCATCCGCAGTCTCGGCTACGAGCCGGTCTGGAAAGATTGGGATGCGGCGCTGACCGCATGAACTAAGACCGAGGCTGCGAAGATGTTCCACCATCCTCCCATGGGCCACGCCGCGCCAGTCCGGTTCGCCAAGTCACTGGCGTCATGGTTGTGCCTCGTTGCCGTGCTGCTGAGGTCCGGCACTTGGACCCAGGCGCAGAACCCCGCCGCTCCTCCGGCCCCGATTCACTGCGCCGTCTGCGCCAAGGTCATCTCCGGCAAGTATTTCATCCACAACCTGACTAACAACATCTGCGTCGATTGCGAAAAGATCGAATCGCGCTGCTCCCTCTGCGGGCTGCCGGTGAAGGATAACTTTGGCAAGACCAAGGACGGCCGGTTCCTCTGCAAGACCGACCTGCCCAACACCGTGCTGACCGAGGAGGAGGGCCGCCGGCTGTTTGAGCAGGCCGTCACCGACTTGGACGTCCTGTCCGAAGGCCAGCTTCGGCTGCGTTCCCCGCAGGTCAACGTGCAGATGCTGTTCCACCTGGACTTCACGGAATCCCAGGCATCCGGCAAATCCGCCAGTCCCCTGCACCGGCTGGGCTTCTCCATGAGCCGGCCCGCCGGCAACGGCTTCACCCACAACGTCGTGCTGCTCAGCGGCCAGTTGCGCGGCCTCACGCTGTCCACCTGCGCGCACGAGTATGGCCACCTCTGGATCAACGAAAACCGCCCTGCGAACCGCACCATCGAACCCGACTCGCTGGAAGCCATCTGCGAATTGCTGGGCTACAAGCTGGCCGCCCGCCGGGGCGACACCAACGAACTCGCCCGCATCCGGCGCAATCCCTACACCAACGGCCGCATCATTCCGGCGATCGACCTCGAAGCCCGCGAAGGTCTCGCCGCCGTGCTGAACTGGGTGCGCAATGGGACGGCCGCCAGCCTCGGCAGCAATTCGGCTCCCGTCGTGACCATCGCCACCGCAGCAGCTCCGACCGAACTACGACCGCCCCCGCCTCCCGCAGTGAAGCTCGAACTTCGCTCCCTCGTGCGCACCGCCAAGCGCACCTTCGCCGTGATCAACGGTGAACGCTTCGAACTCGGCACGGAAATCTCCCTCCTCGTCGGTGGACAACGCCGCCGCGTCCGCCTGGAATCGGCCCAGGAGAACGCGGTCGTCGTCACCGTGGACGGCCAACCGCAAACCCTCCGCCTTGGCGGCCCGCCATGAACTCCCCGCACGTCATCGCCAACGGCCAGCCCATCCCCACCGGATTTCCCTGCACCTTGGAAGAATTTCTCACCCGGCAGCAACTGCTCCCGCGCAGCGTGGTCGTGGAGCACAACGGCGAGGCGGTGGCCCCCTCAGAGTTTCCCCGCCGCCCGCTGCACCCCGGCGACCGCCTCGAAATCGTCCGCATCGTCGCCGGCGGCTGAGCGGGCTGCCGGCTGCGCACGGTTACCGCATTGCAGTCAGCCGCGTGCTGCGTAGGATGCCGCGCATTCGTAGTTCATGAACAAACTCATCGCCTCATTCATTTGGCTCGGCGTCGCCTCCCTTGGCGCGGGCGCTTATGCCACCATCGCGCTCCGGCGCGGGGAGCCGCTCAACTCAATCTACATCCTCGTCGCCGCGCTCTGCACCTATGCGGTGGGCTTCCGCTTCTACTCCAAGTGGATCGCCGCCAAGGTGATGATGCTGGACGACCGCCGCGCAACGCCGTGCGAGGTGAAGGAGGACGGCCATGACTTCGTGAAGACGAACAAGTGGATCGTCTTCGGCCATCACTTCGCGGCCATCTCCGGGCCGGGCCCGCTCGTGGGGCCGGTGCTGGCGGCGCAGTTCGGCTACCTGCCGGGGACACTGTGGATTCTGATCGGCGTGGTGCTGGGCGGCGCGGTGCAGGACTTCGTGATTCTCTTCTGCTCGATGCGGCGCAACGGCCGTTCCCTCGGCCAGATGGTGAAGGAGGAGCTGAACTCGTTTGCAGGAGTTATCGGCCTAGTGGCGATCCTCGCGATCATGATCATCCTGCTGGCCGTGCTGGCGCTGGTGGTGGTGAAGGCGCTGGCGGAAAGCCCGTGGGGCGTGTTCACCGTGGCGGCTACGATTCCCATCGCGATGTTCATGGGCGGCTACCTGCGCTGGTGGCGCGTGGGCAAGGTCATGGAAGTCTCGGCCATCGGCGTCGTGCTGCTGCTGCTGGCGGTGTGGGGCGGGCAGTTCGTCCACGCGCACGCGGACTGGGCGAAAGTCTTCACGCTGAAGGCCGAACCGCTGGCGTGGTCGGTCATCATTTACGGCTTCGCAGCGAGCGTGCTGCCGGTATGGCTGCTGCTCGCGCCGCGCGATTATCTGAGCACGTTCATGAAGCTCGGCACCATCTTCGCACTCGCGGTCGGCGTGTTCGTCGTGCTGCCGGACTTGAAGATGCCGCCGGTCTCGAAGTTCGTGGACGGCTCTGGGCTGGTGGTGGCGGGGGCGCTCTTCCCGTTCTGCTTCATCACCATCGCGTGCGGGGCCATCAGCGGGTTTCACACACTCATTGCCAGCGGAATCACGCCGAAGATCATCACGCGCGAAGGCTACGCGCGGTCCATCGGCTACGGCGCGATGTGCCTGGAATCGCTGGTCGCCATCATGGCGATGATTGCCGCCTGCACACTCGATCCCGGCGTATATCTCAGCATGAACGTGAAGGGCGCGGGCGCGACGCCCGAAGCCGTGGCGGCGGACACGATTGCCAAGGTGGAGAAATCCGGTTTCACCGTGCTCGCGCCGGACCCAGCGAACGCCGGCAAGTTCACACACGTCCCCGTGACCGTCTCCGCCGCGCAGATGGACAGCCTCGCGAAGGATGTTGGTGAACACACGCTTTACGGACGCACTGGCGGCGCGGCGACGCTCGCGGTGGGCATGGCCAACATCTTTTCCAAGGTCACGCACGGGCGGTGGTTGGACATCTGGTATCACTTCGCGATCATGTTCGAGGCGCTCTTCATCCTGACCACGCTCGACGCGGGCACGCGGGTGGGCCGCTACCTGATTCAGGACGCGCTCGGCCATGTCTGGAAGCCGCTCGGTGACACCAAGGCCATCGGCGCGAACCTCTTCGCCAGCCTGCTGGTGGTGATGGGCTGGGGCTACTTCCTCATCCAGGGCGTGCGCGACCCGCTGGGCGGCATCAACTCGCTCTGGCCGCTCTTCGGCATCGCGAACCAGTTGCTGGCGAGCATCGCCTTGTGCCTCGCGACCACGGTGATTCTCAAGCTGCAACTCGCCGGGCCAAAGCTCTCGCCGGAAGAAGCCAAAGTCGCAAAGCCGTGGACAGGCAATCCGGCCTTTGCGCTGGTGACGCTGATTCCGCTGATCTGGCTGCTGTCGGTGACGCTGACCGCCGGGTATCAGAAGATTTGGCATCCCAAGCCCACCATCGGTTTCCTCGCAGCGGCCAAAGGTTTGGAGGATGCGAAGCCAGCACTGGAAAAGGCCATCGAGACCGCCAAGGCGGCTGGCGTGGCCGAAGCGGTTGCGAAAGCCGAAAGCGCGTTGAAGAACAACCGGACGCTCCGCTTCAACAGCCAACTCAACGCCTTCGTCGCTGGCACGTTCATGACGCTGGTCATCGCCATCGTGTTGATGAGCATCTATGAGTGGCTCTCCCTGCTGGCCAAACGGCGCACCCCGCAGCTTTCCGAAACGGACCCCGTCTGGCTGCCCGACTACGCCGTGGCGGAAGGCAAACCGGTGCAGTGGTGGAACCTCTTCACGCTCGGCTTACTGCTGCTCAAGGAAGTGAGCGGCGAGGCCGCCGTGGACCGCGCGCAGGCCTGCATCCCCCGCAAGGTGGACCTGCTAGGCGGCAGCAAGGCGATGGCGAAGGAGCAGCGCGCCCAAGCCTACGTCGCGGCGGCGGAGAAGCGCTTCGAGGGCGGACCGAACCGGTGTTGTTAACAAACCAAAAAGAGGCACATATGCTCTGGGACTTGATCCAACAAGCTCAAATCAGCGCTGCGCAAAGCAAAGGCAATGAGGCAACCGATCGCGCCGAACTCTTGGAGCGACGAGTTGTTCGTTTACAGGAGGAACTGCTGACAACCCGCAATCAACTGCGCCGCCTCACTGAGATTCTTGAAGAACGGTTTGGCGAAGATCTGAATGGAGATGGCAGAGTGGGGCGCTGACATGAAACTCGGCCTCTACGGCGGCTCCTTCGACCCCGTCCACCTCGGGCACCTGCTCGTGGCGCAGGCGGCGTGCGAAGAGTTTGGGCTGGACCGGCTGTGCTTCATCCCAGCTGCGCAGTCGCCATTCAAACCGGACACCGAGCCCGCGCCGGCAAAAGTCCGCCTGCAAATGCTCCGTCTCGCGCTGGCCGGACAGCCGCACTACGAGGTGGACACGCATGAAGTTACCCGTGGTGGCGTGTCCTACACGATTGACACGGTGCGCGACTACCGGCAGCGCTTCCCGGACGCGCGGCTCTTCTGGCTCATCGGCGCGGACCATGTCGCCAAACTCCCGCTCTGGCGCGACGCCGAGGAACTTGCGGCCAGCGTGAAGTTCCTCGTCATTCCACGCCCCGGCGAACCGAACGTCCCCTTCCCTGCCCCGTTCCGAGGCGAGATGTTGAAAGGCTTCCCACTAGGCGTCTCCTCCTCGCAAATCCGCGCGCGGGTGAAGGCGGGTCTGCCGGTGGATTTGCTCACCGGCCCGGTCGTCGCCGAGGCCATCCGTGCGAACAGGCTTTATCTCTGAGCCGGGGTTTGCCATTGTCCTGCCAATGGAAGCTAAGAAACTCGCTCTGCTCTGCCGGGAATTTGCGGACAATAAGAAGGCCGAAGACATCGTCGTGCTCGACGTTCACAAAGTATCGAGCGTGACGGACTATTTCGTAATCTGCTCCGGCTCCAGTGAACCGCACCTCCGCGCCATCGTGGCTGAACTGGAATCACGCCTATGGAAAGAACACGGCCTGCGGCCACGAGCCGAGGACGGTGGCCGGGGCGGGCGCTGGGTCGTGATGGATTTCTTCGATGTGATTGTCCACGTCATGCACCCCGATTTGCGGAAGCAATACGACTTGGAAAGCCTCTGGAGCGATGCCGCACCGGTGCGTGTCAGCCGGCCGCGCAAGCCCAAGGCCAAGGCCGCCGCGAAGGGCTGAGCGCCTCTGCCAGACCGCAACCCGGTCAACTGCGGACATCCATGCCGAACTTGTGGATCGGCGAAACGAAGCGCGGGCTCTCCCCCGTGTGGATCACTCTCGCGAGATACACCCAGAGCGCCAGCAGCATGGCGAGGTCTGTCATCCGCGCGACGCCGTGCCACAAGCCGAAATCCTTAGCCGCCGCCTCACGCTGCTGGGTCGCGGCATTGAGCCGGTAGTGCTCAGCGTATTTGACCCGTTGCAGCTGCTTGAGCTTGGGTTGCAGCCAGACCCCGCCCAGCAGGCTTAAGCCCAGCACCCCGCCCACCAGCCAGAGCGTCAGCCGTGCGGCGACCTTCCCGGAGTAAATCCACTCGGCCACCAAATGCACCAGCGCGAGCACGCCACAGATGTAGTGCAGCACGAAGTAGCGGCTCAAAACCAGCTCCGCAATGGCCCCGTTGTAGGGCGGCGGAAAAAGGCGCTTCATCTCGTCGGTGAAGAACGCCGGTCCCACGAACAGGCTAAAAAAGACTGCCGACCCAAACCAGACGGCCGCGACCGTCATGCCAAAAAATCTCAGGAAGGAGAGCACCCCAACATGCTAGGGAACGGGCCCCAAGCCTGCCAAGCCTCGATTCCTAGTAAAGGGCGCATCGGGGGCGGGACGCGGCGTTTACGCCGCTTCGCGGTCCGCGCGTCCAGAGGGCCATCGTCCTGTTTTCGACCGCTCGGACGCGGAAGCGGCCTGAAGGCCGCGTCCCAAGGCCAGGGTCTTTTGTTTTGAGTTGGTGATCATGCGCGGAGGAGGCGGAGGCCGTGGTGGGGGTGGGCATGAAAATGTTCCAGCCACGGGGGCAGGGGCTGTTCGGGATGGTGCTCGGCCAGCACCGCCAGCACCGCACTGCGCAGCAGC
>CAMCFN010000047.1 GCA_945874145.1 Akkermansia muciniphila | reverse complement strand
AATGACGAAGGCACCGCCGTGGCGGTGGACAGCGCGGGCAACGTGCTGGTGACCGGCCGCTCGGTGCTGGACACGTTCGCGGGCGCGCCAGTGGTGAACGCCGGCCGCATCTTCGTGGCGAAATACACGAGCGCGGGGGCCGAGGTGTGGGCGCGCAAGGCCGGGAGTTTCAGCGGCGGCAATCAGGACACCGGCACGGGCATCGCGACGGACAGTGCGGGAAACGTGTTTGTCACGGGGGTGTTTTACAGCCCGGTGGCGACGTTGGGTGGGGCGACGGCCACCAACCTAGGTTCCGCCGATGTGTTTCTCGTGAAGTATGACGCTGCCGGGACGTGGCTGTGGAGCCGTCCAGCGGGCGGCGCGGGCACGGAAGCGGCCGGGGGCGTGGCCACGGCGGCGGATGGCAGCGTGTATCTGGTGGGAGCCACGGGCGGGAGCGCGACATTCTCCGGCAGCAATGTGACGAGCCTCGCCGGGGCGGCGTCGGATGGCTTCATCGCCAAGTATGCCGGGGACGGCCGGGTGACGTGGGTGCGGCAGTTCGGCGGCAGTGGTTTGTCGGCCGCGCGCGCGGTGGCGGTGGACGCGGCGGGCACGGTGCATGTGACGGGTTATTTCTCCGGCGGAGCGACGTTCGGCACGAACACGCTCGGCGGCATCTCCGGGAGCTACGATGCGTTTCTGGCACGCTTGGATGCGAACGGGGTGTTTGCGTTTGCGCAGCAGGCGGGCGGGGCGGACGTGAGCGGCGACTTCGGGCTGGGGGTGGGTGCGGACGCGGCGGGGAACAGCGTCATCACCGGCTACTTCAGCGGCACGAGCACGATCGGCGGCAACACGCTGCCGAGCCGGGGCGCGGAGGATGTGCTGGTGACGCGGTTCAATCAGTTCACGGGCGGTGGCTTGCCTCAGATGGGCTTCCAAACACTGGGCGGGCGGATGCGGATGCGCTGGCCGCTGGCGGCATCAAGCTACATCCTGCAAAGCACGACGAACCTGCTGGCCCCGGTATGGCTGGATGAGCCGAATGCGCTGACCCTGAGCGGCAGCGAACTGGAGACGGAGGTCCCGGTGGGGAGCACGGTGCGATTCTTCCGCCTGCGCAAACCGTAGGCAAAGGAGTATCCGCCCCACCCGCACGCCGCTGTTCCCGGCTAGAATGCGGGGACTGAATTCGACTTGCTGCCCTTTCAGTTGGCCGCCAGCCTGAATCCCATGACCGCGTTGACGCTCCACACTCGTGCTCGATTTGCTGCCATTTGCCACCTGCTCGCCATCGGCCTGCTCATACTCACCACCAGTGCGGCCGAGCACCATTTGGAAAATCCCGGCCCAGAGGGGGACGGGCTGTTCACCATCGGGCCTGACTACAAGGTCGATCCTGATCTTACGGACCGAGGCAATCCCAAGGGCAAGTCCTTCGGCTTCTCCATGCCCCTGGCCAGCAGCAAAATTTTCCGAGGCGACGACCAGACCCTCGATCCGGTCAAGAAGCCCGTGCGCAAGGAGCGCAAGATCTCGGTGTATGTGCCGGCGGCCTACAAAGACGGCACCAAGGCTCCGCTGCTCATCATCCATGATGGCCCGGGACCGCTCAACTCAGTGCGCAATGCGCTGGACAACCTCACCGTTTCCAAGAATCCCAACCGCACCTTGCCGGCGTTCATCGCGATCGCCGTTGAAAATGGCGGCAACGATGGCAAGAACAGCCAGCGCGGTCTGGAATACGACACCATGTCCGACCGGCTCGCCCGGTTCATTCATGATGAAGTGCTGCCGGCGGTGCTGAACCACGCGGAACTCCGGGCCGCTTACCCTCGTCTGGCCTTCACGGAAAACCCTTGGGGCCGGGGTGTCATCGGCTGTAGTTCCGGTGGGGCGGCGGCTCTGACCATGGCTTGGTTTCGGCCCGACTGGTTCCGCCGGGTGATCGCCTATTCCGGCACCTTTGTGGACCAGCAGGATGACGACGCGCCGGAGGAGGCCAAATACCCGCTGGGCGCGTGGGAATACCATTCCGGCATGAAGCTGATCGCAACCAGCGATCAGAAACCCCTGCGCATCTTCACGCATGTGTCCGAGAAGGACATCCGCCCGAACGATGCGGAAGAGACGCACCACAACTGGGTGATGGCCGGCCAACGCACGGCGGCGGCACTCAAGGCCAAGGGTTATCACCACCGCTTCGTCTTCAGCCAGGCCACCGGCCACTGTGACCGGCGAGTATTCGACCAAACCTTGGCGGATACGCTGGTATGGCTCTGGCGTGGCTATCGCGCTGACTGATTCCCCGTTGGATTATTCTTAATCCGGGTGGACGCAGCCGCGCCCAGTTTCCAACGAATGCAACCGCCGCGCAAACCGCTCGCTCGGCGCACTTCCCGCGCAGCCGCCCCGCACAACCCACCGCCGCGTGAACCAACTCGCATGCCTAAACTCCTCGCCGAAGCGGACCGTCTCCTCACGAGTCAGACGGACAACGGCAGCATCACCGCCGCCGCCTTGCTCGTGCGCCAGGGTTCGGCTGAATTCGTCCGCGCGTATGGCAAAGCCGGCCTGCAGACGCCTTTCCTCATCGCCTCACCCACCAAACCGATGACCGCCACGGCCGTGCTGCTGCTGCGGGATCGGAAGCAACTACAGCTCTCGGACGCGGTGACGAAGTATCTGCCACAGTTCAGCGGCGGTGACCGCGAGTCGGTGACCGTCAAGCACCTGTTGAATCACACCTCCGGCCTGCCGGACATGCTGCCGGAAAACGTCGAGCTACGGAAACGACATGCACCCTTGAGCGAGTTCGTGGCCGGAACCTGCCGGACGCCGCTGTTGTTTCGCCCGGGCACCAAAGTGAGTTACCAGAGCATGGGCATTCTGCTGGCTGCGGCGATCGTCGAGAAAATCAGCGGCCAGCCATTGCCGGAGTTCTTAGCGGCCAATCTCTTCACCCCATTGAAGATGACCAGCACCTCGCTTGGCTTGGGCAGCCACCAGCTCGCCAGCACCGCCCCGTGCCAGGTTCCCGCCGCCAGCGATTGGGATTGGAACAGCCCCTACTGGCGCAAGTTAGGCGCCCCTTGGGGTGGAGCGTACTCAACTGTGTCCGACCTGGCGGCGTTCATCGAATTGTTCACCGGCGTGGGCCCCGGCCCGTTGACGGTGGACACCCGACGGGAAATGCGATCGCTGCAAACCGACGGACTCAATCAGGCTTGGGGGCTCGGCTGGTCGCTCCAGCCAGGCTCGTTCGGGCAAACCTCCTCGCCGGCCACCTTCGGTCATTTCGGTTCGACCGGCACCGTGGTCTGGCACGATCCCGCCGTCGCGCTGACGTGCATCCTGCTGACCACCAAGCCTGCGGAGGATTCCCGCAACGGGCTGCTGGGGCCGATCTCCGACCTGGTTGCCCGCAGCCTGCGGGCCTGATCTGGCATCAACTTAAAAACGGCGGCAGAAGACGCGGTCCGTCTGCGCGGCGGTTTTGAGTCACGCCGTTGGGTCTGATTTTGTCGGTTCTCTCTGCTGGCGGTCCGTGGTTCACCCGCTGGGAGCGGGCAAGGCGGCTCTTGGGGTGAGTTACATCTAATCCGACCATCGCGCTCATGATCCCACCACGCGTCCCGCGGTTCGGATCGCTTTACCACCGGTGGGCACACCCCAGATTTGCGCTTTCCGCCCCGGACGCCTCGCCCCTAACATACCGGCATGCGCCTTCTGATCGCCGAAGATGAGCCGGTTTCCCGCGAGATACTCCGCCACGCCCTGGCCGCGATGGGACACGAGGTTAGTGCGGTGGCCGATGGCCGCGCCGGCTGGGAGGCTTTTCAGCAGTCACCCGCCGAAGTGGTCATCACCGACTGGATGATGCCGGAGATGGATGGACCCACGCTCTGCCGCCACATCCGCGAAGTGAAGACCCGGCACTACGTCTATGTGGTCTTCCTGACGGTGGTAAACGGCAAGACCCGCTACCTAGAGGCGATGGCGGCCGGGGCCGACGATTTTCTGAGCAAGCCGCTGGATCGGGAGCAACTGGCGGCCCGGCTGAGCGTGGCGGAGCGCATTCAGAGCCTCCATCGTGAACTCAGCGAGCTGAAGGGCACATTGCGCTTCTGCCCCGGGTGCAAAAGCTACTGTGACAACGCGGGCCACTGGCAGCCGATTGAGAAGCTGCTGGAGCCCACGCTCCAAGGCGAGGTGCAGCCCCGGATCTGCCCCGAGTGCGAGGCCGCTCTGGCGCGGTCAGCGGCTGACTGAATCAGTCCGAGCTGAAGAAAACCGCGATTTCGCAGTGGAACCGCAGCGGCAGGGTGGAGCGGAGGCCTGCCGTTCAGGGAACCTTCAGCAACTCATCCGCCGTCCAAGGACGCCCTGAACGATCCTTGGTCTCGTCCCGGATGGCTTTGACCTGTGTGGGGGTCACAAAGGAAGCCTTGTTGCCCCAGTCGGCATTGTTGCGGATGAAGCTGGCCACGGCGGCTACGTCGGCATCGCTCAACACATCGCGCCAAGGCACCATGACGTTGCTGTAAGCGGCACCTTTGACCGTCATCGGGCCGCCCACGCCATCCAGCACAAGGCGGATGACCCGGTTCGGATTCTCGTGGAGCACCCATTCCGATCCGGCCAGAGGCGGAAACTGTCCGGGAGCGCCGAGTCCGCTCGGCTGGTGACACGCGGCACACGCAGCATAAACCTGCCGGCCACGGTCGAGCAGTTGCTCCTCCGGGGACTTGGCCGCCGCGCGCGGCGGGGTCTTGTAATCGCCTTGAAACACATCGGCCCGAAACGCGCCGCCTGTGTTCTCAACGTAGAGGAAGCAGCCAAACAGCAGCACTCCAAGAGCAACGAACGGCCACGCGCTGCTCGTCGAGGCGACGGACACGCTGGGCTCCGACTCGGCTGCGGACGCGGTTTTTGCCTGCGGGCTGGAAGCAACCGCTGCGGGAGATGGCTTTTGCTTCTTCTTGCTCATGGTTTTGCAGGAGCGGCGGCAATCTTGGCTGGCCCGGAAGGCTTGGTGACCGGGGCCTCGGGCAGCCCAACGTCCAGACGCTGATCGAGCAGATACGCGACGAGCGCACGGGCGTCGTGCCGGGGATACACCGGCTTGTCGCTGCCAGGCACCTGAAGCGACTCACCGGCGAACCGCTGATCCGGCTGCTTGGTGGCGAACAGATACTTGGCAGACGGGCAGGTCGAGGCGGGAGCCACCAGACGAGGGTTATACAGGTGAATCAGCAGCCGCTGCTCCATTTCTGAGGCGAGGTTGGTGGAGGCGAACTTCCAAGCAGCGGCGAATTTCTCCGGGGCACGGCTGCCGAGGCACGCCAGATCGGGACCTGCGCGCAGGCTGCCGAGCAACACCGGCGAATCATTGACGAAGTCGCGCGCCACACTGCGACGGGCACCCCAGCCGCGCTCGATATCCGGGCCAAGATTGTAGATCACCAGTTCCGCCTTGCCCCCGGCATCGTTGAGCAATTTCACCGCGCGCTCCGCCTCATCCGGGCCGGTTCGCTCCAAAACTTCCACCGGCAGCGCCGCCGCCAGCTCATTCACCGTCTTGCTGGTCGAGCGGACGACCTGCGCCTTGTCGTCGAACTGCTTCAGCAACTTGAGCTCGGTGGCAAACTCCTTGAGGACCGGGGCCACGTTCGTGTCCGCCGCCAGGACGGCTGGCACGGCCACCGGCGTGATGCCGAGGTCCGCGCGGCTTTTGGCGAGGGCAATGAGCAGGTTGAAGTTGACCAGATTGGTCCGGCCGCTGTCCGGCAGTTCGAGATTGATCGTGCTGGCGTTGGAACCGCGATCCACCAGACGAACACCGTAGAGCAGCGCGTCCTGCCGGACTTGCCGCGTATGGCACTGATAGCAGCCGAGCGAGCGGTAAACTTCCGCACCTTGGGCGGCCAGCCCGGGACGATTAGCGGGGTGAACGTCACTCGTGTTGGGAATCGAAGCGGGAGCCAGGCTGCCAAGCTGCACCTGCGGAGCCATCACCAAGGCTGCCCAAGAAAAGGCGAGCGAAACAAACGCACCGGCGGCAATCAGGGGACCATGGTTCATCGCACACCTCCACAGCAGGCTACGCAGCAGCGGCGCAAGGCCAATGCAAAATTAACGAGGAAGGCCAGCGCGCCCACGCCAATGGCTCCATAACCGAAGGTGACCAGTTTGAGGTGGCCGGCAACGCCCGTGACCGCCTCACCAAGAAAGTTGCGATCAGCCGTGGCCCCAACCGCACCCTGAGTCAGCCCGGCGAGCGAGTAGCCGATGGCCAGCGAAATCAATCCCACTATCGACGCCCAAAACGCCAGATCCACGAGCCCGTCCGAGGGAAGTTCATCCTGCGCCACGGTCAGACGCGGCACGATGTAGTGTAACGCGCCCAGCGCGGACAGACCAAATACCCCCAGCACCATTATGTCGGTCCGCGCTCCGGCGAAGTAGGTGAACTGCGTGTAACGCGCCCCGGACCCGATGCCGAACACGGCATTGCGCAGGGTCACGAGCAGGAGCAGAAACGCCGCCACTGTCACAAAGCGGAACACCCCGCTGCGCTTCCACGCCTCGGCAATTTCCCCGTCCGCCGTGCGATACAGGTTGTAAATGAGGACAATGACGGGCACGACGAGGAGCACGTTGGCCGCGCCGCTAACGGCGGGAATCCACGCCGGAACGGCGGACAGTTGGGACAAACCCGTCCAGCCGCCAATCAGCAGCAACAGCCAGAAGCCATTCTGCGCCAGCGACTGACTGTGGAGGGGACGCCCCACCACCTTCGGGACGAAGTAGAACATAACCGCGAGAGCCATTCCGATGAGGACCACTTGCAGGAGATTGTTGCCAAACCACCCGGCCACGATTGCCTGAACCACACCCGGCACGCGCCAGCCCAGCAGCAGCCCTTGCGCAGACGACAGAATCCACGGGAACCAGAGCAGGCTGGCCAGCACGAACCAGAGGGAGACGTAAAGCGTCCGTTCCGTGCGCGCCTTCAAAGTAATCAGCGCCCACGCGCCGATGCACGCGTAGCTAGCGAACAGCGGCAACGCGGCATAAAGCGGGAACTCCAGCAAGTCGAACCCCGTGGCGTCCCCCGCGAGAATCCCGATGACTCCCACAGTCACCGCGAGATTCCAGAACTTTCCGGCGATGAAGAGGCCGAGCGGGCTGGTCAGCTCCACCCGACCCAGCCGGGCGATGAGCCACAAGGCGAGGCCGAAAGACGCCTGCAAGGCGAAGCCATAGACCAGCGAATTGACCGCCGCCGGACGGAGCCGTCCGTAGGTGACCCACGGGCAGCCTTCCATGAAAGCAGGCTGGTAAACCTGGATGCTGGAGAGTAGCGCGAGCACCGCTCCAAATAACAGCCAAGTAGCGCTGCTAAAAGCGAAGAACAGCACCGGCAGCCGACACGAGGCCTCGACCGCCACAGCTGATGGCGCGGTGGCACAGGCGGCCGGAGGGCTGATTTGCGGGGCGGTCATGTCGGCTGTGACAGATTCTGGAACGGAGCGGCGGACAGTGCGGTGTGGCTCATGAGATCACGCCTGCCCTGCCCGGCTTACTCGAAATCGCTCTTCTTCTCCGGTGCCTTGGGTGGGGCGGCGTTGGCCTTGTCCACCCGGGTGATGAAATCCGCCCGCGACGCGGCCGGATTCTGATAATCTTTAAACGTGAGCTCCATCGCCGCCGTGACGGGGATTCGGTAAATACCCTTGTCCTTGCTCACCACCGCGCTGGTGTTCAGTTCCTGCGCGGCCGCCTGCCGGACTTCCGACTGCGCCTTGGCACGTTCACGCGCCCGGGCTTCACGCGCGGCCTGGGAACCGGTCTCGGTGTAGTGTTGAAGCATCTTGGCCAATCCGCCGACAACCAGGAAAACGACGACGATGGCGATGAAGTAGGCCAGCTTTGAGCGGCAGGCCGGGCTGCAGCAGGGCTCTTGGGATTCAGGGCAGCTCATGGTGGTGAATTAGTGCGCGGCCTTGGTGGAAGCAGGGTCAACGTAAACGCCCATGGCTTCCGCCACCCGGGGATCACGTTGAGGATAAGGCGGATGGGCGTTAAAGGCGCGGGTGAACATGAACACCAGCACCGAGATCAGGAAGCCCAGCGAGAGCACGTCGTAGAAGCCGAAGTGCAAGCCGTCCGGATAGAGCACCGGACCAATGTTGAATTGCAGGTCCAGATAGTGGCACAGCCAAGCCCAACCTGTCAGCGTGCTCATGACCTGAAAGTTCAACTTCCGGTGGATGGGCAGAAGGAGCAGAAACGGGAACCAGAAATGGCCGAAGATGGTGACCTGCCCGACCCACCACCAGCTGCCTTTTTCGCGGGCCACATACCAGAAGGTCTCCTCGGGAATGGCCGCGTTCCAGATGAGGAAGTATTGGCTGAAGTGGATGTAGGCGTAGAACACCGTGAAGGCGAAGAAGAGCTTGCCACAATCATGGAAGGTCACCTCGCGCGTCACATCCTTCAGGTCGCCGCGATTCTTGAAATAGAGTAGCAGCCAGTAGGTCGTGATAACCGTCACCCACACGCTGCCGGCGAAGTAAACCACACCATACATCGTGGAGAAGAACTGGTGGGAAAGGGCCTTCATCCAGTAGATAGCCGCGCCCGTGAGGCTGAAGGCGAAGCAGAAGATGCCGGCGGCGGCATACTTGCGCATCGTGCGGGTGTGGACGGCAGCCCCGTCCTTGTCCTGCGCGAGCGACGCGTTGCGCAAGCCATTTGCCACGACATACCAAATGACAAACAGCAATCCAGAGACGATGTAGAACGCCTGCTTGGTGAAGAGCGGATACTTGGCCAGCAAGGAGTGATCCGGGTTGGCCTGCAACTCAGGCCCCAGCCACGGGAAGATGTGCGGAGCGAGTGCCCCGATGGGAATCCACAGAATCGCCATCGTCGGGCAGAGCAGGCAGGCGATGTGTTCCAAGAAGCGGCGAATCGGCAACATCCACTGGGCATCGAAGAGATGGTTCAGGAGGACGAGGAACAACGCGCCCAAGCAGAAGCTGAGGCAGAACATGTAAGCCGTCAGATAGGCAAAACCAAACTGCTTCTTCCATGACGGGGTGGCCCCACAGCAATCAGTGCAGGCCCCTGCCCCGTGGTCGGCAGGACCAGCATGGGCGGCTTCCGGCTTGTGCTCGGACTTGGCTTCCGCCTTGTGGGATTCAGCCGCAGTGAGCGTCGTGCCCAAAAATGCGACCGCAAAGAGGACGGCCAAAGCCGCCGCAACGGTGCGCCGCAAACCGACGAAGAACCGCCCGGACGACAGGCAGTCGCCGGCCGCAGAGATGGGATTGAATGCGTGCGTGCTCATGGAATCACTTCAGCGAGGCGCGGTCAGCGGCAGGGACTTCTTCCAACGTGGCCAACCGGGCGCGCTGCAACGCACGGAGGTAGGCAACGATCGCCCAACGGTCGTTGACGTCGATGTTAGCCCCATAGCCCTGCATCAAGTTGCGGCCCTGACTAATGACCTGAAACAACTCGCCATCCGGCAGCTTCGCGATGCGCTGGTCATGCAAGTTCGCCACCACGGCCATGGCCCCGATCTTCTTGGTGATGCCGTTGCCATCAGCCGAGGCCCCATGGCAAGGCAAACAGGAGATGTTGTAGCGTTCCCGGCCACGGGCCAGCAAAGCAGTGGTCACGGGCACAGGGATGGTTTCGACCCAGTTCGTGCTGCCGGGCTTGATGCCGGTATTCTTGGCCGAAGCCTGCCAAGTGTCGTTGTTCACATTCCCGATGCGCTGGGCAATAGTGCCGGCCACATGAGGCTGCGAGCTGCGGCCATCGTTGAAGAAGGCATTCGGAACCTGCGGGCGGAGTTTATCCTGCCGCACCATGTCGTCGAAGATTTCCAACGGCGGCTTGCGGAAATCGGTGCCGCGCCGGCCAGCAATGCCGAAGACGGTCAGGGACAGGAGGGCCAAGCCCAAGAGAAAGGCGAAGAAGTAACGCATGTCAGTCCTCCACCAGTTCGATATGCTTGCTGCCGGCGAATGCGAGCAGTTTGCGGGTTTCCTGATCGTTGAACTTCGGATCGGCCGTCTCGATGACCAAGATGTATTTGTCGTGGGTGGCCCCCTGGCAGAACTTGCGATTCTTCAAGAGCGGGTGGTGCAGGCGCGGGAGGCGGTTCAGCAGAAACATGCCGATCAGAGAGCCGAACGAGGCGAGTAGAATGGTCAGTTCGTAGCTTACCGGGAAAGTGTAGAAGGGGCTGAACATGGGCTTGCCGCCGATCACGATCTTATAATCGAAGGCATTCATCCACCAGATCATGGTCATGCCGGTGGTGTAGCCGGTGACTCCGCCGATGAAGGTGAACCAGCCGACCTTGGAGTTCGGGAGGCCCATCGCCGCATCCATCCCGTGGACAGGATAGGGCGTGTGCACATCCCACTTGGAGTAACCAGCGTCACGCACCTGCTCGGCCGCGTGCATCGCGTCGGCGGGGGTGTCGAAGACCGCCATAAGTCCGTAAGCGTTCATCAGTGATGCCCTCCGTGCTTGGCGCCGCCCAGCGGATGATGCGGGTCAGCCTGCGGTGTGACGCCCTTCACTTCGGAAATCGCAATCATCGGCAGGTAGCGCATGAAGAGCAGGAATAGGGTGAAGAACAATCCAAAGCTCCCCAAGAAGGTGCAAACATCCACCCAAGTGGGACGGAAATATCCCCAACTCGACGGCAGATAGTCACGATGCAGCGAAGTCACGATGATGACGAAGCGCTCGAACCACATGCCGATGTTCACGAAAATGGTCACGATGAAGACGAAGACCATGTTGGTGCGGCACCACTTAAACCAGAACAGGTGCGGGCTGATCACATTGCACGAAATCATCCACCAGTAGCTCCACCAATAGGGACCAAACGCACGGTTCTTGAAGGCGGCCAGTTCATAGGGGTTGCCACCATACCATGCGATGAAGAACTCCATCCCGTAGGCGTAGCCGACGATGGAACCCGTCGCCAAGATGACCTTGCACATCAACTCGACGTGCCGGACGGTGACGATGTCCTCTAGCTTGCACAGCGTTCGCAGCGGGACGAGCAACGTAAGGACCATGCCGAAGCCGGAGAACACGGCGCCCGCGACGAAGTAGGGCGGGAAGATGGTTGTGTGCCAGCCGGGCACCTGCGACACGGCGAAGTCGAACGACACGATGGAGTGAACAGAGAGCACCAGCGGCGTCGAGAGGCCCGCCAGAAGGAGGTAGCACTTCTCGTAATTGCTCCAATGGCGGTTCGATCCGGTCCACCCGAAGGCGAAGAAACCATAGAGAAATTTCTTGAGCTTGCTGGTCGCTCGGTCACGCATCGTGGCGAGATCAGGGATCAAGCCGGTATACCAGAAAAGCAGCGAAACAGTTCCGTATGTCGAGACAGCGAACACGTCCCAGAGCAACGGCGAGCGGAACTGAGGCCAGATCCCATAGTTGTTTGGGATAGGCGGCAGCCACCAGAGGGCATACCAGATGCGGCCGACGTGGATCAGCGGGAAGATGCCAGCGCAAGCCACCGCGAAGAGCGTCATCGCTTCAGCCGCGCGGTTCACCGAGGTGCGCCACTTCTGCCGCAGTAGGAAGAGAATGGCCGAAATCAGCGTGCCCGCGTGGCCGATGCCGATCCAGAAGACGAAGTTCGTGATGTCCCACGCCCAGGCGACCGGCTGGTTCAAACCCCAGACACCGACCCCGGTAGCGATGAGGTAGGCGATGCACCCAAACATCATCGTCATCAAGGAAACGCTCATGATAAGCGCGGGCAGCCACCACTTGGGAGCGGGGCCTTCACAGATGCCGGCAATGTGGTCGGAAATCCATCCAATGCTGCGGTTGTGCAGCACCAACGGCTGGCGCTCCAGCTCGGCAGGGGGCGGAGCAATCTTCACCGAGGAGGGAACGTGGTCTTCAGCGGCAGCGCTCATTAGTGCTTCGCTCCTTTCTTGTCGCCGGCAGGAGCGTGGCCATGGCCTTTCATCGGGTCGGAGTGGGAGACATCCTTGTATTCTTCAAGGCTCCAAATCTTCGCATCAGGCATCGCAGGATTCACGTTGCGAACGCGCGCCAGATAAGTCGTGCGTGGCTTGGTGTCGAGGAAACCAAGGACGGTGTAGTTGCGGTCTTGCTGCTTGAGCAGCGAAACCTTGCTCTTGGGATCGAGCAGGTTGCCGAAGGCAATCGCGTCCGCCGGGCAGGCTTGCTGGCAGGCGGTTTTGATGGCCCCGTCCTTTACTTGCACGTCGTCGCTTGCCCCGGCTTTGACCTTCTGGGCGATCTTCGCGCCTTCGATGCGCTGCTGGCAGAAAGTGCATTTCTCCATCACGCCGCGCATGCGGACCGTGACGTCCGGGTTGCGGGCCATGGTGACTAGGTCAATCTCGTCGCCGGGACGCTTGCCCAGCGGGCCTTTGTAGAGGCCAATATTCGAGGAGAACAGGTCACTGGCCAGCTTCCCGCCGCCGATGGGACGCTTGTTGTAATCGAAGAAGTTGAAGCGGCGGACCTTCCACGCGCAGTTGTTGGCGCAATACCGCGTGCCCACGCAGCGGTTGTAGGCCATCACGTTCACACCCTCGTCGTCGTGGGCGGTGGCGTTGACCGGGCAGACGCTCTCGCACGGCGCGTTTTCGCAGTGCTGGCACATCATCGGCTGCGTCACAACCTGCGGGTCGTCGATCCATTTCTTGGTCGCCTGCAGTTCGTCGCGCTCGACCAAGTTCACGGTGTCCGGGTTGCCCTGCGTGCCGGCGGCGTTGCTCAGGAAGGCATCGATCATCCCGCCCTGCTGCTTCTTCTTCGGATCCGCCGTGTAGTAGCGGTCAATGCGCATCCAGTGCAGCTCGCGGCCCTTGGCCACCTGGTCTTTACCGACGATGGGGATGTTGTTCTCGCTCTGGCAGGCGATGACGCATGCGGAGCAGCCAGTGCAGGCGTTGAGATCCACGACCATGCCCCACTGGTGCGACTTGCTCGCAAGGTTCGGGTGGGTCTTGTAGGGATGCTCGTAAATGTTCTTGATGGAGCCGTCGGGATTCTTGACGAGGTAATCCGTGTGAGCGTCAAGGTCCATGTTCTTCGCAAAGTCGGGCTTAGCGAGATACTGATCCACGTTGGCCTCACGCACGACCGGGCGACCATGCAAAGTCCAGTGGTCTTGGGTGCAGATGAACTGGTGCGTGCGGCCGGTGGCCTTCACGGACACGCCGCTGATGAAACCGGCACCAGCCACACGCAGGGGGTAGGCGTCGAAGCCGACGCTGAACTTGTCAAGATACGCGATGCGCCCCCACTTGCGGCCGTAGCCCAGTGCCAATCCAAGGGTGAAATCTGCCATGCCGGGCTGAATCCAGACGGCCCCTTCCACACTCCGGCCGGCCGCTGAGATGGCAACGACATCACCGTTCTTCACGCCGAGTTGCGAAGCCGTCTCCCGGCTCAGCAAGACCGCGTTGTCCCAGACAATCTTCGTAATCGGGTCGGGCAGTTCCTGCAGCCAGCCATTGTTCGTGTAACGGCCATCGTCCACGCTGTAGTCGCGGTGGAAAACCACTTCGATTTCGCCCTTGGAAGGTGTCTTGGGCGCGGCAGCCTGGGCCAGTTCCGCAGCGGCAGCCGCGCGGTCAAACGAGGCAGTCACCGGAGCAGACCGGGTCCCGGCAAGGAGACCGTCGTGCAGGAACTTCTTCCACTTCTCCTCGTCCAGCGCACCGCCCGTAAGACCGGCGAACGTTTCGCGCGCCAACTCGTAGGCGCTGGCGTTGCTGCCGGAGAGGCGAGCCAGGGCTTCACTCTCAGTCAGGCCGCCGAACAGCGGTGCAATGAGCGGCTGGATTGCGACCACCGTGCCATCACTGGTCCGGGCATCGCCCCAAGACTCGAGGTAGTGCGCCGTCGGTAGGTGCCATGTGGCACCTGCAGCCGACTCGTCCTCATGGTAGCCGAGGCGGACAATGGTCTTCGCGGACTTGGTGACCTGACTCCAGACCTCAGCCGCAGTGTAAGCGGGGTTGGCCCCGAGCAGAACAATCGTTTCCGCACCGGCCACATCAGCCAAGGACTTGGCTGGGGACGGGGCGGGATGCAGCTCAATGATCTTGCCCAGCGCTCCGAGCGCTTCATTCATTGCGTGCGCCAACACGTGGACGGCGAGCGGTTGCCGCTGGCCTGCCACAACTAGGGCCGCGCCCTTGTGAGCGACGAGATCCTTGGCGCATTCTGTAATCCACTTGGCATCCACCTTCACCCCGGCGGCGATAGCGGCGGTGTCGAGTAGAAGGGCTGAACCCGACTGCTTGAGCACTTCCGCTGCGAGCTGGGCGGCCACTGCCGCGACCTGGCTGGGCGCGACGCGGAGACGATGATCGGCGTTGCCACCGGTGAGCGTCATCAACGATTCGACCGCATAGAGACGGTTGATGAGATCGTCCTTCTTGGCTTCATCAGCCTTGGCGATCTTGCGACCCTTGGCAAAATCACGCGTGTAGCGATACATCTCGTCCTCGCCGCCGAGGAAATCGCAGTCGAGCGAGAGGATGCGCTTGGCAAGATTGAACTTGAGGTAAGGCTGGACCGATTTGCCCGTGACAAGGCTGGCCGCGCGGGCGTGGATGCTGGAATCCACCGCGTCGTAAGTGGCCCATACCGCGTTGGGGAATTTCGCGGTGATGGCCGCCTGCAAACGGGCGCGGGTGGGCGAGGAGCTGCTTTCAGCAACGATGGCCAAGCCCTGTCCCTGATTGGCGGCAAATTTACGACCCAGCGCGCTGAGGGCGTCGAGGGCTTCCTCACGTTTGGCAATCGTGCCGTTCTTGCGGAAATACTGCGCGCGGTCCGGGTCATACAGACCGAGCACGGATGCCTGAACAAACTGATCGGTGCCCGCCTGGTCGGGGTGCAGCGGATTGGCCTCCACCTTCGTGGGCCGCCCATCGCTGGACTTGGCCAGCAGCGGCACCGCACCCGTGCGCGTGGGCATGGCCGTGGCGAAGTGCTGCGCCACGCCGTGCGTGTAGCCTTCCGGCTGCTTGCCAAAAGGATAAATGTGCTCCGTCGGCCGGCGACAGCCGGTGAGGCCAAAGCCCGCCAGCATGAACGAGGCGGACATCAGCTTCATGAAGTCGCGGCGCGACTCGGCGGCGTTCAGCTCGCTGGCTCCGGCGGGGAACTCCTTCTCGGCCCACTCGCGCAGTTCCGGAGAATCCGCCAGCGCTTCGGGGCTGCGGAAGTATTGCGGGCCGGAATCCGGCTCCGGGCAGACAGGGGGAATGACTTTCATCGGTGGCAGACGGAGCAGCTCTCGCCGGGATGCACGTTCCAATCCTTGACCAGCTTAGCCCCCTCTTTCTGGGCAAAGCCCTCAGGAGCCTGCCAGTCGAGGTTGTAAACCTGGTCGTTGGGACGAATCTTGGCCGCCGGGTCACGGTGGCATTCGAGGCAGAAGGCCATGCCCAGCGACTGGCTGTGGCGCACCTCGTCCATCTTGTTGACCGGGCCGTGGCAATGCACACATGAGACGCCGCGGTTCACATGGACGGAGTGGTTGAAATAGACGTAGTCCGGAGTCTTGTGGATTTGCACCCACGGCACCGGCTTGCCGGTCGCGGCGGACTCGCGCACCAAGGCCAGACGCGGATCGTCCTTGAGCACCTGATTGTGGCAGTTCATGCAGGTGCTCGCGGCCGGAACGTTGGAATACCAGGACTTCTCCACCCCGTTGTGGCAGTAGCGGCAGTCCAGCCCAAGCTGATCCGCGTGAATGGCGTGGCTGAACGCCACCGGCTGCACCGGCGTGTAGCCAACGCGCGCATACTTGGGCGTGAGGTAATAGGTCACCCCCGCCGTGACCACCCCGCCGACAAGCAATCCGCCAGCGATAACCATCGCGGGCAGTTTGTTCGTCCATTTGGGAAAAATGTCTGACATGGCTGAGTTGGTTGTTGTCAGGCGGGCCGTTGGGCTAGTTTGTGAATAATTTCACATCACCATCGGCCATCTTACGTTGCACGAAATGAATCAGGTTAAGCCGGACACGGAAGCGGTCACGACTGCCTGAATTGTTTAGTTGAGCCCATTCGTGACTGCAAGCCCCGCGCGGCGGCCGACCACAGATTTCGGTTTTGTTTATGTCTGCGATTAGCATGGCCGCGTAAGGGTCTGCCAGTTCGCTCAGACCAAGAGCCCATTTCACCGGGCTGGACCAGCTTCTGGCAAGTGTTTCCTGCGCGCATGCCGCAAATATGCGCGCCTCTTTCCGGGTGCCCTCTGGCTTTGCAAGACTTGGACGGGTTCCACTTGAATAGGGCCTTCAGACAGCGGGAGCTTCGGCGGCGGCTTCTTCGCTGATGACGGGGGCGATGGCTTGGAGTTTGTCGCCGGGGTCGAGGTCCACGAGCTTCACGCCCATGGCGTTGCGGCCGGTTTCGCGGATGTCTTTCACGAAGGTGCGGACCATCTGGCCACCGCTGGTGATGAGCATGATTTCGTCGGCGTCTTTAACGGTGAGCGCGCCCACCACGCCGCCGGTCTTGTCGCCGATCTTCATGGTGATGATGCCCTTGCCGCCGCGCGACTGGACGCGGTATTCGCCGAAGTCGGTGCGCTTGCCGATGCCGTTTTCACCCGCGACGAGGAGCGTCGCATCGGGCACAACGATGGCGGCGGCGACGAGGGTATCGCCCGCGTCGAGGTTGATGCCGCGCACGCCGGTGGCGCTGCGGCCCATGCTGCGCACATCGGACTCGTTGAAGCGGATGCTCATGCCGGTGTGGGTGATGAGGACCACGTCGTCGCCGGGGTCGGTCTCGCCGGTGCTTCCCCGGGTGAGCTTGACCTCGATCAGCGCGTCGCCCGAATCAATGCCGATGGCGATGATGCCGCCCTTGCGGACGTTGCCGAACTCGTTAAGGGAGGTTTTCTTGACCGTGCCCTGCTGGGTGGCGAAGAAGAGTTCGCCGGCCTGCTGCCAGGTGACGTCGGCTTTATTGGCGTCGAGCTTGGACTGGATACGGATGAGGGCGGCGACTTTTTCCTCGGCTTGAAGTTCGAGCAGGTTCGCGATGCTGCGGCCCTTCGAGGCGCGGCCCATGTCGGGGATCTCGTGGACACGTTCGACATACACGCGGCCGGAGTTCGTGAAGAACATCAGGTAGTCGTGGGTGCTGGCGGTGAAGAGGTGCTCGATGAAGTCGCTTTCCTCGGCGGCATCGGGCTCGCGGGTGCTCATGCCGATGACGCCTTTGCCGCCGCGGCGCTGGGCGCGGTAGGCGGAGACGGCGGTGCGCTTGATGAGGCCGGCGTGGGTAAGGGTGATGATGACGCCTTCGTTGGCGATGAGGTCTTCGATGGCGATTTCGCCCTCGTCGGGGACGATCTGGGTCTTACGCGGGGTGGCGTGCTTGTCCTTGATGGCCTTCAGCTCAGTCTTGATGATCGTCATCACGCGCGATTCCTTGGCGAGGATGTCGAGGAGGTCTTTGATGACTTCGATGAGGGCCTTGTATTCGGCTTCCACCTTGTCGATTTCGAGGCCGGTGAGCTGATAGAGGCGAAGTTCGAGAATGGCGTCCACCTGACGTTCGGTGAGGGCGTAGCGGCCGGCGTTCAGGCGGGCTTCCCGGCGGATGAGAATGCCCCAGCGCTCGACTTGCTCGCGGGTCCACTCGAAGGCGAGGAGCTTGATGCGGGCTTCGTCCTTGTTGTCGCTGCTGCGGATGATGTGGATGAACTCGTCAAGGTTGGCGAGGGCGACGAGGTGGCCTTCGAGAATCTCGGCGCGTTCTTCGGCCTTGCGCAGTTCGAAGCGGGTGCGGCGGAGGATGACTTCGCGGCGGTGCTCGATATAGCACTGGATGAGCTGCTTGAGGTTCAGGGTCTTGGGCTTGCCGTGGTCGATGGCCAGGGCGTTGACGCTGAACGAAATGGCGAGCTGGGTGTGCTGGTAGAGGTTGTTGATGACGACCTTGGGCAGGGCGTCGCGCTTGAGTTCGAGGACGAGGCGGCAATGTTCGTCGGACTCGTTCCGCATCGCGGAGATTTCCGGGATGACCTTCTGGTTGACCAGATCCGCGATGCTCGATTCGAGCGCGGCGCGATTCACGTTGAAGGGGATTTCCGTAATGACGAGCTGCTCGCGGTTGCCCTTGAGTTCTTCCACGCCGACGGTGCCGCGGAGCTTGATGCTGCCGCGCCCGGTCTCGAAGTAGTTCTTGATTCCCTCAACGCCGCAGAGGGCACCACCGGTGGGGAAATCCGGACCTTTGATGAACTTCATCAGCTCCGGGATGGTGATGGCGGGATTGTCAATCTGCGCGCAGATGCCATCCACCACTTCGCCCAAGTTGTGCGGGGCCATGTTGGTAGCCATGCCGACGGCGATGCCGGTGCCGCCGTTGACGAGGAGATTGGGGAAGGCCGCCGGGAAGACGGTCGGCTCCGTCATGCGTTCGTCGTAGTTCGGGACGAAATCCACAGTGTCCCGATCCATGTCCTGCATGAGCGCCGCGCCCAGATGCGTGAGGCGGGCCTCGGTATAACGCATCGCCGCCGGAGGATCATTTTCGACGGAACCGAAGTTGCCCTTGCCGTCCACGAGCTTCTCGCGCATTACCCAAGGCTGGGCCATGTGGACGAGGGTGGGATAGATCACCGCTTCGCCATGCGGGTGATAGTTGCCGGAGGTGTCACCACAGATTTTGGCGCACTTGTAATGCTTACGCCCGGGGAAGAGCGACAGCTCGTGCATCGCATACAGGATGCGGCGTTGCGAGGGCTTCAGTCCGTCGCGCACATCGGGTAGCGCGCGCGAGATGATGACGGACATCGAGTAGTCGAGGAACGAGGCCTTGATCTCGTCGGCGACGTTGATCTTGGAGATTTTCTCCCCGATGGAATAGGCACCTCCCGGCGGGGCGGGGCTGGGTGAATCAGGCGATGGTTCAGGAGTTTCTTCGGGCATGGAAATCAAACTTAGGTGATGACCGCGAGGTCTTCGGGGAATTTAGTAACGCCGACGCGCGCAGCGGCCGCGCGCAGCTTGGCGTCCGTGGTGCAAAGCGGGCCGCAGGGATTCAACTGCGCGCTGGCCAAGTGCAGCGCGTCCAGCGAGCGCAGCCCCACTTCTGGGTGGCAGGTGGTGAGCAGCGCAACAGCGCGCTGGAGGACGTTGGAATTCAGCGTGAGGAGGTTCAACAACTCGCCGGAAAGCATCGCCTCGAAACGAGCAAGGGCCGACCGCCGTTCGGAAACGGAGACCAGCCCTCCTCGTTCTTTAATATGAATGGCCGAGCGCACCTCAGCCAGCGCGAGTTCGGAAGTCCACAGGCGGTGGCCGACCACGTTTTGGTTGAACCAAACCGAGTCGCTTTCTCGGACAACCAACTTCACGATGATGGCGCTGTCGAGATACATCGTCAGGGCCGAGAATCACGCTCGGCACGGATGATTTCATCCGCCGTCGGCCCGCCGTGGATGGGCTGGGACAGCAGGAAATCGCCCATGCCAGTGAACACCTTGCCGCGCTCGTGTGGCTCGAAGCTGACGAGGCGCGCCTTGGGCAGGCCATCGGAGGTGATGACCACATCCTGCCCCGAAGCCACCAGCTCCAGTAGCGCCGAGAGCTTAGCCTTGGCGACGCGGACAGGGAACGTCAGCCCGATGTCGGGCATAGCCACAGCGTCGTTCAAAACCATCGGCTCGGGTTTGTGTTCCGGGAAATTAATAGTGCGCGTCTTCGCTTTCATGGCCGCAATGTAGTCACGCGTGACTACAGCCGTCAAATTTTTCCTCACACGTCTAAGTTCCGCACATTCAGGGCGTTGTCCTCGATGAACTGGCGGCGCGGCTCAACTTCATCGCCCATCAAGCGCACGAACATCTCTTCAGCCTCAACTGCATCCGCCAGATCAATCCGGAGGAGCTTGCGCTTGGTAGGGTTCATCGTGGTTTCAAAGAGTTCCTTGGCGTCCATTTCACCAAGCCCCTTGAACCGGTAGATTTGCATTCCCTTTTTACCGACGGCTTTCACACCTGCAAGAATCTCAGGAATGGAGAAAAGCGGCGAGACGGTGGCACGCTCCCCTTCGCCTTCCACCAACTCGAAAAGCGGTTTGTCCTGCGCGGCATAGTGGTCCACCGCAAGTCCCTTGCGATCCAGTTTTCCCAGCAAATCGGCGATGGCCTTGCTTTCGAGGTGCAAATTCACCTCGCTCACCCGCCGGGTCGGTCCGCGGGCCTTTTCGGCCTTTTCCCGAGCTTCCGGATCGCCAAAAAGATCCGGGTTCGCAGCCCGGAACTGGTCCACTTCATCGCTGGAGATAAAGTAATGAACAGTCTCATCGTTGCCCTCGCGCACCTTGAAGAGGTGCTGCGGGAGCGTGCCATCTGGAGCGCGCTTCTCGACAAAAGCCGCGAAGTCGCCCCCAAGTCGGCGCAGATAGGTGGCGTGTTTGTCGAGGGATTCCAAGAGCGTGAGGATCTCCTCCAGTTGCTTGGGGGCAAACTCGCGACCGTCGGCCAGATTCTTGAGGCGCACCTCCTCGGTGCCATTTTGCAGCAGGATACGATTTAGCTGGGCGTCGTCGTCCACGTAATCCGTGCGCTTTTTGCGGGTGATAGAATAAAGCGGCGGCTGGGCGATATAGACGAAGCCCTGCTTCACGAGCTGGTGCATCTGCCGGTAGAAAAAAGTTAGCAGCAAGGTCCGAATGTGGGAGCCATCCACATCCGCGTCCGTCATAATAATAATCTTGTGGTAACGCAGCTTGTTGAGGTCGAACGCCCCCTCCCCTTCACCATCGCCAATGCCAGTGCCAATGGCAGTGATCATCGTCCGGATTTCGTTGTTCTGCAGCACCTTGTCCAGACGCGCCTTCTCGACATTGATGAGCTTGCCACGAATCGGGAGAATCGCCTGAAACTTCCGGTCGCGGCCCTGCTTGGCCGAACCACCGGCCGAGTCACCTTCGACTATGTAGAGCTCGGTATTGGCCGGGTCGCGGTCAGAACAGTCCGCCAGTTTGCCGGGCAATCCGCCACCCGTCAGCGCGGACTTGCGGACTGCTTCGCGGGCCTTGCGCGCAGCCTCGCGGGCACGGGCGGCATTGAGTGCCTTATCCACGATGCGCTTGGCGACGGGCGGATTGGCGTCGAAATACGACATCAACCCCTCGTAAACGGACGACCCCACCATGCTCTCCACCTCGGGGGAAAGCAGCTTAACCTTGGTCTGCGACTCAAACTTCGGATCGCTATGCTTTACCGACACCACTGCAGTGAGCCCCTCACGCACGTCGTCGCCGGTGATTTGAGGATCCTTCTCCTTCAGCAACTCGTTGGACTTCGCGTATTGGTTGATGGCTCGTGTCACCGCGCTGCGGAAGCCACTGAGATGCGTGCCGCCATCGGGGTTGTGAATCGTATTGGTGTAGCAAAGAACCTGATCGTTGTAGCTGTCGTTGTATTGGAGCACCACTTCAGCATGTATCTCGACCTCCTTCTCGGAAGTCGTGACCTTCTGCTCTTTGCGAATGGAAATGGGCTTGGGATGAACCGGCGCCTTGCTCTTGTTGAGCTGCTTCACGAATTCCTCCACGCCATCCTTGTAGAAGAGCGTTTCGCGCTGCATCTCTGGCTTACGCTCATCCAGAAAGCTGATTTCCAGCCCGGAGTTGAGGAAGGCCAACTCCCGCAGGCGCTGCATGATGATTTCCGTCTTGAACTCCGTTGTGTCGCGAAAGATTTCCGGATCTGGCTTGAAGGTGATGAGCGTGCCCGTGCCTTTGGCTTTGCCGATGACTTCGAGCCTTTTGACCGTCTTGCCGCGGGCAAATTCCATGTGGTGGACCTGCCCGCCACGTGAAACTTCGACTTCAAACCATTCAGACACTGCATTCACGCACTTGGCCCCGACCCCGTGCGTGCCACCAGAAAACTTGTAGCCGCCCTGCCCATATTTGCCGCCGGAGTGCAGCGTGGTCAGAACCATCTCCACCCCTGGCACGCCGTATTGCGGATGGATGTCCACGGGGATGCCCCGGCCGTTGTCGCAAATGGAAATGGAACCATCCATGTGGATGGTGACGTCAATGCGCGAACACTGGTTGGCCAGGTGCTCGTCCACGGAATTATCCAACACCTCGGAGACGCAGTGGTGAAGCGCCCGCTCGTCCGTGCCGCCAATATACATGCCCGGCTTCTTGCGGACGGCTTCTAAGCCCTCCAGTTTGCCCAGTTTGGAGGAATCGTAAGTCTGAGATTCGGCGGACATGATAAAAAAACAACGCCGCAAATGGCGCTAAACTCCACGGAAAACGTTACAAACAGGACAGTTCCACAACCCGGTTGTAGGATCGTTGAAATGCTAACGATTGACCTCTACGCCGACAATGATTATTTGCATACCAAATGGGTGCTAAACACCATTAGTAGGGTAGGACAACTCAGTTGGATTCTAGGGATTGCGGCCTCCACGAGAAACCGAACACTCAGGAAGACCACCAACGGAAAGCTCAAGAACCGCCTCAACCAAGTCCGAAGGCGCATGAAGGAGGGATCGCAATTAGTTAAAGTTCAACACCACAAACCAAGCGTTGTTATTCCGGTCATCGCCCGCGAGAACCAGCGCTTCGGTCTTGGCGAGGGAATGACGCCGAGTGACCAATGTCTTGCCTTTACCGATGAGTTTTACCTCGGCAACATTATCCGGAAGCATCTTGATCTCCACCGAGCATTCCTCGCTCAATTTCAGCCCTTGGGATTTGCCTGCAAGCAAGCCGCTGCTTTGCCGGTTGACCTCAAAGTAATGCTGCCACTTGAAAACCTTGGCCAACTTCTCGTGCAACCTGCTATCGAGCTGCTTAAGGCTTTTCTTGGTTGGGTTCGTCTCATCGGTTCCCCAGACAAGGATTGCCTGAACCTTGGCCTCCGCAACAGCAGAGGCAACCCCGGAATGGAGGCAAACAACCAAAAACCCCAAGAGAAGGAGCAGAAACCGACCCACTTGCAGGCTACTTTTCGGTTTCAGTCTCATGCTTTACTTCCTGACCCACGGGGCTGAAATCCGCGTTTTCGTCGGAGACATACACCACGGACATCTTTTCGGCCTCTGAGTGAAAGCTGTAAGCATTGATATCCTCCGAAACATTCTCGTTCAGCGCGTCATCCGCGCTAGGGCGGGTGCCGCTCAACACGAACATTACGGCGACCATGGCCGCCAACCCGGATGCCGGGAAGAGCAACTTGGCCCACCATGCTGGCGCAATCGGAGCAGCGGGGCTTGCCTGATTGCGGGCTTCGGCGGCGATTCCACGCTCGATCTTGCTCCAGAAAAACTCACGGGACTCCGGCAGGGACGCCCCTGCCTCGCTATGGCGGATCGCAGACTTGGTCCACTTCAGCTCCTGCACCAGCGACGACGCAAATTCATCCCGCGCCAGCAAAGCCTCAACCTCGCGCAACCCGCACGCATCAAGCTCACCGTCCACCAGCGCCTGCAACTTCAATTCGATGTTCATAACTGCCTCAATTTCAACTTTGTTGTTCTTTCTTCAAACTTTGCAAAAGCGACGCCAAGCGACGCCGTGCGTAAAATAGCCGGGACATCACGGTCCCGATGGAGCAATTCATCACCTTCGCGATCTGCTTGTATTCCATCTCTTCGAACTCATGCAGAATCAACACGGTGCGGTGCTCGTAAGAGAGCTGGACCATCGCCTTATCTATCCGCTTGCGCAGCTCGGCTCTTTCCAGTCCTTCCGTCGGATTTGACGCAACTACCGGCATCTGACGTTCCACCCCGCCAAGCTCTTCATCCAGTTGCTCAATGGATTCCGCACGAGTCCTTTTCTGCCGACGAAGCTGGTCCAGGCACAGGTTGATCACGATCCGGGTCATCCAAGTTGCGAAGCTCGAATCGCCCTGGAACTGCTTGAGCCGCTGCCACGCTTTGACCCAAGCCTCCTGCGCAAGATCGATGGCTTCCTCCTCGTTGCGCATCATGCTGAAGGCGCGCGCGTAGATCTTGTCGCGATGCCGGGCAACCAACTCCTCGAACGCGACCATGTCACCAGCCTGCGAGGCGGCAACCAGCTCGACGTCCGTAGCGGTCTTATGGTCCAGCGGCTTGGCCATCTGCTACAGCTTGCCCTTGGTGCTCGGGATTTGACCAGCAATTCGTGCGTCCCGCTGGCAGGCAAAATCCGTCGCCTTCGCGAATGCCTTGAACAGTCCCTCGACGACATGATGCGGCTCGCCGCCGTAAAGTAGCTCCAAGTGCAGGTTGCACCGCGCCTCGTTCGCGAAGCCCTGGAAGAACTCCCGCGCCAGCCCGAAGCGGAACGCACTCGACATGTCCTGCGTCCGCTCCGACTTGGAAATCTTCTTCTGCGACAAGTCATCCATTCCACGCCACACGAGGTAAGGCCGCCCGCTGAAATCAATCACGCAGCGCGCCAGACATTCATCCATCGGCACGTATGCCTCACCTGTGAACGGATTCTTCGGATCGAAGCCCGTGCCATAGCGGCGGATGCCCTTCTTGTCCCCCAGCGCCTGCACGAACGCCTGCCCCAGCGCGATGCCGCAATCCTCCACCGTGTGATGCGCGTCAACTTCAAGGTCGCCCTTGCAGCGCAGCTTGAGGTCCACGACCGCGTGCTTCGCGAACAGCGTCAGCATGTGGTCGAAAAACGGCACACCCGTGTGGATGGCGGACTTCCCGGTGCCATCCACATTCAGGTCGAGACTGATTTGTGTCTCTTTGGTCGCGCGACGAATTCGCGCCCGCCGTTCACTCATGGGCTTTTTCTAAAGCAATGCCGTTCAAAAAGAAGCGGAAACTACGTCTGCGTCCTTTTCGGGACCGTTGGCAGACGACTCAGTAGCGCGGCGCATTCGGATTCACCTCCACCGACCACCGGTCAATGCCGCCCGTCAAGTTGTGCAAGTTCACGAAGCCCTGATGCCGCAGCCAGCCAATCGCGTGCGCGCTGCGCATCCCGTGGTGGCAATACACAACCACCTCCTGCTCGCGCCAAGCCGCCAGTTCCCCGACGCGCTCCGGCAGTTCGTTCAGCGGAATCAACTTCGCGCCCGGCAGCGACACAATGGCGAACTCATCCGGCTGCCGCACGTCCAGCAGCAGCGGTGGATTCGGCGCAGCAAGGCGCTGGGCTAGTTCAGTGGGAGTCATATCAGAAGCGCATCCAAACCAACACCACGACCAAGACGGCAAGCATCGCCAAAATCGCCGCGCAACCGGACTTGGCTTTCGCCGTGAACTTCTCCGGGTGCTGTGCGCGCAGCCCGGCTTCGAGCTGCTCCACTGCCTCTTTCGATTCTTTCAGTCCCGCACCCGGCTTCACCTGGTCACGATAGAGTTTGATGGCCGAAATCTTTTCACCCTTGAACAACAGTTCGGCAACCGGTGCCAAGGTCCCTGCCAACTCCCCCGCCGACGGGAGCATCACTTCCGGCGAAGCCTCCAGCTTCTCCACCCAATCCTTCGCCTCGGCCAGACCCATGCCCGACGCCTCGCGGCACAGCTTGATGGCCTCAATCTTGTTCCCGCTCTTGAGCGCGGCACCGATGGCTTCGCGTTGGCTGGGTGTCATGGAGCCTCACTGATTCAACGACCCAAGATAGCGCTCCGCGTCAATCGCCGCCGCGCAGCCCATGCCCGCCGCCGTGATGGCTTGGCGATACACATGGTCCGAGCAGTCGCCCGCGACGAACACGCCCTCGACCGTCGTCTGCGAACCCTTCGCGCGCACCACGTAGCCGTTTTCATCCAGCTCAATCTGGCCCTTGAAGAGCTGCGTGTTCGGGTAATGCCCGATCGCGGCGAAGACGCCCGCGCAAGCCAGCGTGCTCTCCGCGCCGGTCTTGAGATGCTTGAGCTTCACGCCCGTAACCTTGCCCGCCGCCACGTCCAGCACCTCGGTCACGACGGAGTCCCACACCGGCTTGAGCTTCGGGTTCGACAGCGCGCGCTCGGCCATGACCTTCGAGGCGCGCAGCGTGTCGCGGCGATGCACGAGGTAAACCACCGAGGCGAAGCGCGTCAGGTAAGTCGCCTCCTCGCACGCCGAGTCGCCACCGCCCACGACCACGAGCGGCTGGTTGCGGAACATCGGCAACGCGCCGTCGCACGTCGCGCAATAGGTCACGCCCTTTTTCTCCAACTCCGCCTCGCCCGGCACGTCGAGGTGCTTGTGGCCCGCGCCGGTGGCGATGATGATGCTCTTCGTCTCCACTTTCTCGCCGTCAATGTTCACGACGAACGGGCGCTTGCTCAGATCCACCGCCTCGACGGTCGCGCCGAACTGCACGCGTGTGCCAAAGCGCTCCGCCTGCGCCTGCATCTTCATCATCAGCTCCGTGCCGTCCACGCCCTCGGGGAAGCCGGGGAAATTCTCCACGATGCTCGTGGTGGTCAGCAGCCCGCCCGGTGTGGCCCCGGTGACGACGAGGGGATTCAAGCTCGCGCGCGCCGTGTAAAGCGCCGCTGTCCAACCCGCGCAGCCCGACCCGATGATGACGACATTTTCCATAGGGGCGGAAAAGTAGGAGTGAACTTCCGCGCTGGCAAGCGCGTCGGTTTTGCACTCATGAATTCTTCCTCCCCCACCACCCGCCGCGACTTTCTTGCCGGCGCCGGTTCCACCGTTCTCGCCGCCGCTGCGTCCGCCGCCACCGGCCCGCTCACCACTTACGGCCCGGCCAAGCCGATGCGCATCGGCGTCATCTCCGCCACGATGGGCGGACGCCCCCACAAGGGCAACGGCCACACCTACCACTTCGCCCACGGCTTCCACCCCACCGTGGACCTCAAGATGATTGAGAAGCACCTCACCAAAGGCCCGGTGGACTTGTTCAAATCCCACTTCCGCAACCCCAAGGAAGACTTCGCCAAGCTCCCCTTCGATAACACCGTCATCTCCTGCTACTACGACGCCGACCTGCCCAGCGCGCAGGCCTTCGCCGAATGCTTCCCCGGCGTCGAAGTCGCGCGCACGCTCGACGAGTTGGTGAAGAACTGCGACGCCGTCTGGGTCGGCGACGCCAGCGGACGCGGCGAAGACCACTTCGAGCTGTGCGCGCCCGGCCTCGCGAAGGGCCTCCCCACCTTCTGCGACAAGCCCATCGGCGGCACCGTCATCGAGACCCGCCGCATCCTCGAATTCGCGCGCAAGCACAAGGCCCCCATCATGTCCTCCAGCCTCTACCGCCACCAATGGGGCACCGAGGAAGCCCTCCGCATGAAGGCCAGCGGCGACTTCGGCTCCCTGCAATACGTCGTCGCCAGCCAGGGCGGCGGCTACAGCTACCAGAGCTGGTTCATCTACGGCCAGCACCCCGTCTGGATGTGCATGACCCTCTGCGGCGCGGGCGTGAAAGCCGTCTCCATGTATGCGCGCGAGGCCACCTGCCACGCCCTCATCACCTACGACGACCGCATGCCCGCCGAGGTCTGGTATGGCCGGCCCGACGTGACGCCCACCTATTGCAGCACCAGCGCGCACTTCGCCAAGAAGACCCACGAGTGGACCCCCGCGATTGATGGCAACTACTGGTTCGGCCACCACTATCAAATCTTCCGCATGGCCCACACCTTCCTGAAAATGGCCGAGACCCGCGTCGAGCCGGTGCCGCACCAGGAAATCCTCGAAGTCACCGCCATCATCGCCGCCGCCGCCAAGTCCGTGAACGAGCGCAGCCGGCTGGTGGAACTGGCCGAGGTGATGTAGCGGCGCTCGATTCTAATTCTTTACTGGGATTCCTCGCTCCGTTTTCATTCCACCGTGCTCAGGCCCTTCCAATCCCACGCCAGCCGCAGGCCCAAACGCGATTAAACGGAGCGCATCATGACAAAACCCAAAGAGATTCTTAACTCCAGCGACTACTCCAACTACCGAAACGTCCGCGCGGCAGCCGTGCTGTTCATTTTCCTGAGCGTCTTCCTGGTGATCGGTGGATTGGCGCTGCTGCTGGCCCCTCCCGAACCCGAGCAGCAGAAACCAGTTCCCCCCGCCGTTGCCTTCGGTCTGACCGTTGCCGGCGTGGCGGGTGTCGTGGCGGGCGTGGCCATCCGGCGCGCGAACCGCCGCCTCACACCGCTGATCTACACTGTCGGCTTTATCCACCTGCTCTTCTTTCCGATCGGCACCATCGTCAGCGCCGTGTTGCTGAGAGGCTTGGCGCGCTACCTCAACAGCGCCGACGAGGTGAAGAACGCGGCCAGCCCTGCCAGTTAACCATCGAACCCTCGCAGCCATCGTCGTCCCGAAGTCCGTGAACGCGGCAGCCGGCTGGTGGAACTGGCCGAGTTCAGGAGGCGGAATCGTTCAACTGCGAATTGCGAATCTGCCTCCCACTTCGGCGGCTACGGACCGCGAATCTCCGGGTGCCGCAACTGCCCGCCGAGATTCGCCGTCCGCGCCATCAGGAGGAAGGTGACGAGCGCCAAGCCCAGCGAGGTGATTACCGCCCACTTGGGCAAAGCCCGGCCCCCACGCGCTGCGAACAGCCCCGCCGCCGCCACCAGCCCCAGCAGGAACACGCCCGTCGTGGCCTGATCAGCGGCCTGTTCGTGGGCGTTGAGCAGCTTCGGTTCCAGCGTGATGGTGGCCGCCGCGCCGCCTTTCGCCGCCAGCGCCTCGCTCGCGAAGTCCCCGGTGAACTTGATGGGGATGGACACCGCCGCCAGCAGCGCCAGCGCCCACAGGCTCACACGTTGCAGCTCATCGCTCCGCCGCACCAGCCCCACCGCGAGCAGCATCGCCCCGAAGAGCGCGCCGAGCACGGGGACGTGGTTGAGCGCGAGATGGATGTGGACCCAGTTCATGAGGTGCGAAGGATAGCGGTCCGGCCACGCCTTGAACAGCCGTGAGCAGACTCAAGGAGGGGACAGGGCGCATCATGACACCCGCACCACGGCGCGTGAGCCCCTCGCCCTGCGAGGCACGAACGGGGAGAGGGCCGGGGAGAGAACCCACGATCCCCAAACTTCCGCGATTTCAGCCCCTGAACCTGCCCAGTGGATGGAGCGCGGACGCCCGCTCCCCTACGCCGGCGCGTGATCTGCGCTGTGTTGCTCCCCTTCTCGTTGCCCGTGGCCGTCACCACATACACGCGGAACACGCTCACCGCGCCGGGCGCACCCAGCCCTTGCGTGGTGAAGAACTCCCGCGCCGCACCTTGGTCCACGCTGCCCAGCACGCTCTCCTCGTCCGCCAAATAGGAGCTGCCGGGGCGCCTCGACCAACGCACCTCCTCTCCCCGGCCCTCTCCTCCATTCCATGGAGGAGAGGGAGTGGAACAAAGCTGCCGGATGGTGCGGGTGTCATAGTGCGCCCGATAGGACAAAGGCGGACAGGCGTGTCCGCCCTACGGCGCGCGGAGGCGGTAGAACTTCTGCGGCAACGTGGTGGGGTTCGTCACGTAGTTGAACAACACCGAGTTGTTGGTCACGAGCACGACGGCATCGGGCACGAGGGTCCACACGTTGCCGGTGGATACGAGGTTCGTGTTGAATTCGAGCTTGAAGCTCGCCGCGCTGAGGGGCCAGTGCAGCACGAACTGGCCCGTGGCCGAGAGCAGCTCAAACGACAAGGTGCGCTCCGCATCCGTCACCACCGGAATGTAGAGCGAGCCCGAGTTATCGCTGCTCTGGGGATCATTCTCGGCCTGCGTGAGGCTGGCGCGGTTCTCGGCCAGACCGTTGATCACCGCCGTGGCGATGATGGTCACCGTCTCTGCGGTGCCGTTGGTCAACACGCCGATGGGGCAGGTCACTATCCGGCCGCTGATCGTGGGAGTGCCGCGCGTGCTGGTCGCGGAGACGAACGTGTAGCCGAACGGCAGCGTGTCGGAGAGCGTGACGCCGGTCGCGATGGAGGGGCCCTTGTTCGTCACGACGACCGTGATGGTCACGTTCGAGCCAAAGGAGACAACTGACGGCGAATTTGTCTGGCGCAGGGCGAGGTCGGGGCTGGTGGTCACGATGAAGTTCACCAGCCCGGCCCCGGTGCCCTCGGGGGTCACCACGGTCAGCGGGCCGGTGCTGGCTCCAAAGGGAACCACCGTGACGAACTGCGTGTCCGTGAGCGAAGAGAAGCCCGCGTTCAGGCCGTTGAAACGCACGGCGGTGGCCCCGGTGAAATTGTGGCCTCTGACGGTCACCGTGGTGCCCACCGGCCCGAGCAACGGCGTGAAGGAGTCCACCCGCGGCGTGACCGTAAAGGTGCTCGTGCTCGCGATGACGCCGCCGGAGGTGGTGACCGTGATGAGCCCGGAAACCGCGTTGGTGGGCACCAGCACGACGAGCTGCGTGGCCGAGACACTGGTGATCGGCGCGTTCACGAAGGTGGCCGCCGGCGCGGCAAACGTCACCGACGTGACCCCGTCCAGATTGGTGCCGGTGAGCGTCACGGCCGTGGCCACCGGGCCGGTGGCCGGGGTGAAGGTGTTCAGTCGTGGGGCCAGATAAAAGAGGGCCGTGCTCGTCACCGTGCCACCGGGCGATTGCACCGTGATGGGCCCGCTCGTCGCGGTGGCGGGCACGGTGGCGGTGATTTGCGTGTCCGCCGTGACGTTGAAACTGGCGGCCACACCGTTGAAGCTCACGTTGGTGGTGCCGAGGAAATTTGCCCCGTTGAGCGTCACGGTCGAACCGGGCAGGCCATTGGTCGGCGTGAAGTCAGTGAGCACCGGCGCGAGCAGGAAGACGGTGAGATTGCTGGAGGAAACATTCGTGCCGACGGCCGACGTGACCCGGATTGGGCCGTTGGTCGCACCCACCGGCACCGTGGCCCGGAGCTGCGTGGAGGCAACGATGCTGAAGGCGGCATTGG
>CAMCFN010000046.1 GCA_945874145.1 Akkermansia muciniphila | reverse complement strand
TACATAACGTGCGGAGCACCTTACCCGAACCGGGACACCCGGCGGAAGCCTCAAGCTGTGCGAACTCACGGCTCGCCAATCACTGCGGTTGTCGCCCTTGAACCAGTGCTGGTAGGGCGCAGTGTCCTCACCGCGCCGCCGAGGTCTAGTGGCATCCGGGTTATCGGCGGCGGGCTGAGGACAGCCCGCCCTAACTGCCGCAGGCTCATGGGGGTTCGTCGGCGAAGATGGCCGCACCCCGCATCCCTCATCCGGCCTGCGGCCACCTTCCCTCGCTCCGCGAAGGGCAAAGGAGCGAGGCTTCGTCACCGCACTCGATTGGACGCGCCGTCCAGCAACATCACGGCGTCACTGGGGGCGAGGCGCAGGACGCGGAGGGCGTGGTGGGATTCCTCCGGCGAGAGCAGCACCTTCGCGCCATTCGCGGTGCCTAGCGGGATGTGGAAGCCGGGCATGGAAAGGAAAACACAGGCAAGGAATTCCATGCCGCGCCTCAGCGTGGCTCCGAAGCAACTGAGTTACGCGTCCTGAAGCGCTGCACCAGGAAGTGAGCCGGTATCGCATACGCCCCCGCACAGAATGCGTGTATGAGGCCAGCCATTTCCAAAACACCATATCCGAGCATCGAATATGAAATGCAAGGCGTTGAAAGTGCCACGGAGCCGAAATAGACAAACCGGAGTCTCGGCTCAAGCCAGGCGAGAACTAGCGAACCGAAGCCCCAAAAGGTGACGAGGATAGCCAGTATTAGGGGCGAGTATTCAAACGTCGCACTCCGATAGAGCAAAGCCTCTGCAAGGACAGCGAAGGCAAAACATGGAGCGAATGCTTTCACAACGCATTGAGCCGCTAATCCCCCTTTTTGAAGAAGCCCTTGGCCTTGGTGAAGAAGCCGGTGCCGTCGGGGTGGACGTTGTCGTCTTTGCAGAGTTCGGCGAACTCGACGAGCTTGGCGCGCTGCTCGGCGTTGAGCTTGGTCGGCACTTCGATTTGCACGCGCACGAGGAGGTCGCCGACGCCGTGGCCCTGGATGTTATGCACGCCCTTGCCCCGGATGCGGAAGACGGTGCCGTGCTGCGTGCCTGACGGCATCCGCACGGTGCTGTGGCCCGACATCGTGGGCACCTCAACGTCCGCGCCGAGCGCGGCCTGCGTGAAGCTGATGGGCACCTCGCAGATGAGGTCGTCGCCGTCGCGGCTGAAGAGGCCGTGCTCGCGGACGTGCAGGACGACGTAGAGGTCGCCAGCCGGACCGCCGCGTGTGCCGCTCTCGCCGTTGCCGGCGGAGCGCAGGCGCGCGCCGTTGTCCACGCCGGGGGGAATCTTGAGTTTGATTTTCGAGGCGCGCTCGCGGCGGCCGCTGCCTCGGCAGGCGCGGCAGGGCTTGTCGATTTTCTGCCCTGCGCCATCGCAATCCGGGCAGGTCTGGGCGACGCTGAAGATGCCCTTGGAGCGGATAATCTGGCCGCGGCCGCCGCAGGTGCCGCAGGGCTTGATGGAAGAACCCTTCTCACCGCCCGCGCCGTGGCACGTCTCGCACTGGTCGAGCTTGGAGATGTTGATTTCCTTTTCGCAGCCGAGCACGGCCTCCTCGAATTCGAGTTCGAGGTCGTAGCGCAGGTCGGAGCCACGGCGGGGGCCGGTGGGGTTGCTGCGCTGCCCTTCGCTGAACAACTCCTCGAAGATACTGCCACCACCACCGCCGGCGAAGACCTCGCGAAAGATGTCAAACGGGTCGTGGAAGCCGCCCGCACTGCCGCGCTGTCCGGCCCCGCCCGCGCCGGCCCGCATGCGGGGGTCGAAGGCGGCGTGGCCGAACTGGTCGTAGGCGCCGCGCTTTTGCGGGTCGCTGAGGGCTTCGTAGGCTTCGCCGAGTTCCTTGAACTTCTCCTCGGCCGCCTTGTCGCCGGGGTTCTTGTCCGGGTGATATTTCACCGCGAGCTTGCGGTAGGACTTCTTGATGTCCTCGGCGGAGGCGCCGCGCTCGACCTCGAGCACTTCGTAGTAATCGCGTTTGGCGCTCATGACTGGGCGGACTCGGAGGTGCCGGGTTGTTTGGCGACGACCACGGTGGCGGCGCGCAGGAGGCGGTCGCGGAATTTATAGCCTTTGCGGAGCTGCTGGAGCACCTGGCCCTCGGGCACGGCGGCGGACTCTTGGTGCGAGACGGCTTCCTGCCAGTTCGGGTCGAACTGTTTGCCGGTGGCGTCCATTTCTTCCAGACCCGCGTCGGCCATCACCGCCTTGAACTGGCTGTGGATCATGTTCACGCCGACCTTGAGCGCGTCGGCGGAACCGGCCTGGGCGTTGTTCGCGGCGGCCATCGCCATGTCGAAGTTGTCGAGCACGGGGATGAGCTTCGAGAGTATGCTTTCCGTGGCCAGGCGGGCGGCGTCCTGCCGGTCGCGGGCGGCACGTTTCTTGAAGTTCTCGAAATCCGCCGCCTGCCGGAGGAGGCGCTCCCAATGCTCGTCCGCCTTGGCGGCTTTGGCGCGCAATTCCTCCAGTTCAGGCGGCAGCGCAGGGTCGGCACTCGGTGCGGGGGCGGGCATATCAGTCGGTGTCAGTTCTTCACTCATGATGCAAAGCCAAATCTCAGGGGGCGGAAGCTACACGACCGCGCGGCGCAGGGCAACGGTCTGCTGGGAATGGTCTGCTAGGAATGACTTGCCCCCCCCACCGCTTGGAGCGGAAGGCGACGCGACGAGAACCGCCGATCCGGGCGTTTTGCATAGCGAGGGTGGAAAAGCGCGCTAGGCACCGCAGCGTCATCTCCAGGCTACGCCCCTCTTCACGATGATTCCGCAGGTTGACGGAACCGCCTCGGTGGTTAGAGTGCCAACGATTCCGCCATCCGCGCTACGCTTCAGATGATTCGTGTCCTAGGTCAGCCACAAGCCGCCTGCGACGGCCTCCGCCGCCGGGAGGCACTGCGCATTGGCGGGCTGTCTCTGTTGGGCATGGCCCTGCCGGAAATGCTGCGGGCGGAGGCGTCCTTGCCGCTGCTGCCCGGGAAGGGCAAGGCCAAGTCCGTAATCCTGCTCTACCTCTTCGGCGGTCCGGCAGCCCAGGAGACGTTTGACCCCAAGCGCGACGCCCCCCGGGAAGTGCGCGGCGCGTTCGGCTCCATCCCGACCTCGCTACCGGGCGTGCATTTCTGCGAACACCTCCCGCGCATGGCCAAGTGGATGGACCGCTCCACGCTCATCCGCTCCGGCACGCACGATCAAAACGACCATAGCGCCGGCATGCTTTACACCATGACCGGCGCCCCAGCCGACAAGTTGGAATCCCTCGTGCCCGTGCTCAACACGCAGGCTCCGAGCATGAACGCCATGGTGGAACACCTCGCGCGCGGCCATCGCAGCACGGCCCCCGCCAGCGTCTGGATGCCCTGCGCGCCGGGCTGGGGCCAGAAGATTGCCCGGCCCGGCCCATTCGCTGGCTGGCTCGGACGCAAGTGGGACCCGCTCGTGACCGACCTTGAGCTGCGCGACCTCTACGAGCCGAAGAATTTCTACGATGTGCAGCGTCAGGCCGCCGGGAAGATTCTTGTCCCCGGCACGCAGTTGCCCGCCGAGATCACGCTCGACCGGTTCAACACCCGCCGCTCGCTCGCCGAGCAACTACACACGCAGACGGATCGCGTGGGCAACTCCGAGGCCTACACGCGCTTTGATGCGCATCAGAAGCGCGCCCTCGACATCCTGGCGGACAACGGCTCCCGAGACAGTGCGTGGCGGGCCTTTGACCTCGATGATGAGCGGCCGGCGTTACGGGATCGCTACGGGCGTTATCTCTTTGGCGAGTCCGCCTTGATTGCGCGGCGACTCATCGAGCGCGGCACGCGGTTCGTCACGGTGTATTGGGAGTCCTTCGACAAGACCGGCGGCGACCCGACCGCGTGGGACACCCACGAAGATCATTTCAACATCTGCAAAAACCACCGCCTGCCGCCGCTGGACCAGACTTACGCAGCGCTCTGCGAAGACCTGCAAGCGCGCGGCCTGCTCGACGAGACGCTCGTCATCGTGATGGGCGAGATGGGCCGCTCGCCCAAGATCAACAGCCGCGCCGGACGCGACCACTGGTCCTACGTTCATAACATCCTGCTCACTGGCGCGGGCGTGAAACGCGGCTATGTCCATGGTGCGTCGGACAAGAAAGCCGAGCGCGTGACCGACAAGCCCGTGGGCCCGGCGGACTTCATCGCCACGGTTTACGCCGCGATGGGGATCGATCCGGAAGCCTTCGTGGAAGACGCGGCCGGGCGGCTGCGCCCCGTCACGCCCGAGGGAAGCGTGGTGAAGGAAGTGCTGGCCTGAGCCGGGAGTTGCGCAGGCCTACAGCAGTCCCGCCGTCTCCGGGTAGCCGCACAGGAGGTTGAAGCTCTGCACCGCCTGTCCGCTGGCACCCTTCACGATGTTGTCTTGGGCGCTCATCACGATCAGCCGCCCTGTGCGCGGGTCCAATCGCCAGGCGAGTTCCAGCACATTGGTGCCCACGACGTTTTTGGTGTCGGGCAACGCCTTGCCTTCCAGCACGCGGACAAAGGGCTCGTCCGCATACGCAGTCTGGTAGCAGGCGGCGATTTGTGCGCCGAGCGCGGCGGTTTCGTCGGCCGTGGTGAAGTGCTGTGCCGGCGCGAGGTAAAGCGTGGTGAGGATGCCGCGGTTCACCGGGATCAAATGCGGCGTGAACTGAATCGTGACGCCGGTGCCCGCCGCGAGGGAAAGCTGTTCCTCAATCTCCGACAAATGCCGGTGTTTCGGCACGCCATAGGGCCGCACGCTTTCGTTGCATTCGACGAACAGGTAGTCCAGTTCGGCTTTGCGCCCGGCCCCGCTTACTCCACTCATCGAGTCGGCGATGATGCCCTGCGGTTTGATGAGTCCGGCGCGCAACAGCGGCAAGGTCGGCAGCAGGATGCTGGTGGGGTAGCACCCCGGCGAAGCGATGAGCGAAGCACCCCGGATGGCGGCGCGATGAACCTCCGGCATTCCATAGACCGACTGGGCGAGCAGTTCCGGCGCGGGGTGGTCGTGGGCGTAAAATTCCTTGTAGATCGCGGCGCTCTTGAGGCGGAAGTCGGCGCTGAGGTCGATGACGCGGCAACCCAGCTTCAGCAGCGGCACGGCGAATTCCGCCGCCACCCCGTGCGGCAGTGCGAGAAAGACCACGTCGGCGGCACGGGCCAATAGTTCCGCATTCGGATCCACGAAGCGCAGGGCGCGGGCACGCGGGTGGCTGGCAAATTTGGGAAACACCTGCCCGACGGTCTGCCCGGCTTGCTGGCGCGAGGTGACGGCGACCAGCTCCGCATGTGGATGGGAAAGGAGCAGCCGCACCAGTTCTTCCCCGGAATAGCCGGACGCACCGACGATGGCGACCTTTGTCATGGGCGGGATTTGTCCGCGCTGGCGGGCTGCTTGTCAACGCGGTGAATGCCCGCCACTCAGGGATTTTCCCCTTTGACCTTCCTTGGTTCCGCCGCATCATTCGCCCATGCATTTCCACAAGGTCGCCCTCATTGGCGTCGGCTTGCTGGGCGGCTCCATCGGGCTGGCCCTCCGGCAGCGCAAGCTCGCGGATTGCATCGAAGGCTACGTGCGCCGCGAGGCGAGCCTGGCGGAGTGCGCGCAGCTCGGGGTGGTGGACCGTGCCACGACGGATTTGGGCTCGGCCATCAAAGATGCGGACCTGATCATTCTCTGCACGCCCATCGCGCAGATGCGGACGCTGGCCGAACAGTGTCTGCCCGCGCTCAAGCCCGGCGCGCTCGTCACCGATGTGGGCAGTGTCAAAGGTTCCGTGGTAGCCGAGTTGGAACCTCTGTTTGCCCGTGCGGGGGCGCAGTTTGTCGGCAGTCATCCGATGGCCGGAGCGGAAAAAACCGGGCCTTCCGCTGCGCGCGCCAACCTGTTTGAGGGGGCGGCCTGCATTGTCACTCCAAGTGCGAAAAGCCCCGTCGCCGCAGTTCGGCGGACGGAGGAATTCTGGAAAGCCCTAGGCGGACGGTCCCTGCGGCTCACCCCCGACCAGCACGACAGCCTCGTGGCCCGGTCAAGCCATCTGCCCCATGTGGTCGCGGCCGAGCTGGCGAACTATGTCCTCAGCCCCGCGCATCCGGCGGAGCAGCCGGCGCTGTGCGCCACGGGCTTCCGGGACACGACGCGCATCGCCAGCGGTTCACCGGAGATGTGGCGGGACATCGCGCTGGGCAACCGCAAGCACCTGGCCCGCGCACTGGGCGTGTTCATCGAGGACTTGCAGGAGTTTCAGCTCGCGCTGGAACGCGGCGACGCGGCGGCGATTGATGAGTTTTTTGAGACCGCCAAGCATCGCCGCGATCAATGGCTGGGCAACGGTCATTCACCGGAATAGTTCAAACACCCCGCATCGCCTATGAATCCCACCCGTCGCACCTTCCTTCAAGCCGCCGCCGCTGCGCTGGCCGCCGGCCCCACGCTGGGCACGGCGGCCCCCGCTTCGCTGACCATCATCGATACCCACACCCACTTCTACGACCCGCTGCGTCAAGGTGGCGTGCCGTGGCCGGGCAAGGGCGACAAGCAGCTCCACCGCACCACGCTGCCGGCCGATTACCTCGCGCAACCGGTCCCGCAGCCCGTCACCGGCACCGTCGTCGTGGAGGCCAGTCCGTTGGTGGAGGACAACCAGTGGATTCTGGACCTCGCGGCGAAGAATCCGTTCATCGTCGGCTTCGCTGGCAACCTGAAGCCCGGGGAAGACGCCTTCGCCGGCCATTTGAAACGCTTCGCCGCCAACCGGCTCTACCGGGGCATCCGCGTGAACGAAGGCGCGTTGCGCACCGGCCTGACCAATGCCGCCTTCATAGCGGACATCCGCCGCCTCGCCGATGCGGACCTCGAACTCGACGTGAATGGCGGGCCGACGTTGCTGCCGGAAGTCGCCCGGCTGGCCCGGGAGCTGCCCACCCTGCGCATCGTCATCAACCATCTCGCCAACACGCGCATTGATGGGAAGAACGTCGCGCCGACGTGGCGCGCCGACCTCGAAGCGGCGGCGAAGTTCCCGCGCGTCTTCCTGAAGGTCTCCGCCTTGGTCGAGGGCACCGGCAAGAACGACGGCACCGCTCCGCGCGATGTGGAGTTCTATCGCCCTTGGCTGGACGTGGCCTGGAATGCCTTTGGGCCCGACCGGCTGATTTACGGGAGCAACTGGCCGGTGAGCGAACGCTTCGCCAAGCTGGCCACGGTGCAGGGCATCGTTCACGACTACTTCAGCGCCCGTGGTCGCGAAGCGCTGGAGAAATTCTTCGCCCGCAACGCCCTGACGGCCTACCAGTGGGTGAAGCGGTAGGCTGGCGGCGGCGGACCGCAAGAAGTGCTTTACGCCGTCGGGCGGGATCGATACCCACACTTTCACCACGCACGCCAGCCACTTCGTATGAACCAACCCGCGCACCCGCTTCGCTTCAGTTTTTTATTACTTGCTGCTGTCACGATCCTCGGCGGGCTGCTGGGCGGCGGTTGCCGCAAGCCGAAACCTGCCGCCGGGGAAGTGGCGACTCCTCCGCCAGTCTCGCCCACGAAGCTCGATCCCGCCCCCGCGCCCCCCGTGGTCACCCCGGAGCGGTCAGCCGCGATTCAAAGTGTGAACCTTGCCCCCCTCCGCGAGGGCATCACCAAATACCAGCAGCAGTTCAAACAGAACCCCTACACCCTCGCGGATCTCGTCCAAGCTGGCATCCTGAAAAAGCTGCCACCCCTTCCGGCCGGAACCTACATCCAATACGACCGGACGACGGCCTCGGTGAAGGTGGTGGCCCAGTAAGGTGCCGCCGGCATGGATACTTGCCTTTACAAGTGCGGCGCGCAGGCGTAGTCAGGCGGCAGAACTTGTTGCGCCGGGCATGTGCCCCAGTCGGATAGCATCGTCCTGCCGAGGCAAAGCCTGAGCCAACCAGACATGATTTTCATGCGAACTAACGCCTCATCCCACCGCTTGTTGCGCCGCTGGCCAGCCGTCGCCTTCACGCTCATCGAATTACTGGTCGTGATTGCCATCATCGCGATCCTCGCCGGCCTGCTGCTTCCCGCGTTGAGCCAGGCCAAGGCAAAGGGCAAGGCCATCCAGTCCCTGAACAACATCCGGCAACTGAACATGGGAGTGCTGTTGTATGTGACGGACTTCGAGAAGGTGATGCCGTATCACAGCTATTCGCTCTCGGCCAACACCTTCTGGATTCCGCTCCTCAAGACCAATTATCTTCAGGCTGAAAAATCTTGGATTTGTCCGAACACCAGGCCGGGCAACAACGGCTTCGGCACCTATGCCACGGATGTCCTGCCTGCCAATGCGACATGGTGGGGTAATGCCGGCAGTTTCATCGGGGCCACCACCGGCAGCTACACCTTGAATGGCTGGATTCAGGGAACCGTTACCGCCGCCGGCGCGGCCACCACGTATGGGGCCAATAACTTCAAGAACATCGAACGCGACCGCCCGGGGGAAATCCCGCTGCTGGCGGATGGATCATGGGTGGACAGTTGGCCGAACTCCACCGAGGTGCTGCCTGCCACCTATGATGTCCGGCGCGGGGCCGACACCGGCTTTGGCCGGATTGCCCTCGCCCGGCACGGACGCGCCATCAGCGTCGCCTTCGGTGACGGCCATGCCGCGACCACCAAGCTGCCGGATCTCTGGCTGCTGCGGTGGCATGAGAACAACGTCCCCCGGACTATCTCCATTCCCTGAACGGCCCGCTGCTTACTGCTTCACCAACCGCACCTGCTTCGTCTGCGGCTCGATCAGGAACTTCATGCCGGCGGGAGCCACGGGCACATTGGGAATCAGCTTGGCCGCCACCAGTTCCTGCAAGTCCGCCGGCATTCGCTGATTGGCCCCGTAAAACTGCTGCACGGCAAAGGTGAGCAGCGCCACTTTCCCGTGCTCCGGAGATCCTGGGTCGGCGCTGATGGGGGTGCCGGAGGGACCGGGAGGTATGACAACGCCCTGAGACGGCGGGGGCGGGGTGGCCGATTCGGGAGCTGGCGGCGGCACAGCCGGCTTGCGGCACGCGACCACGGCCAGCACCACCACGACAACGAGGACATGAAGCTTCATGCCGTGAAACTACGCGCCGTCGGCAGGACAAGTCGATTCTAAGCTGCGGCAAGGCCAGGGCTTGCGGACGCACCGGATTCCACCTCGCGCTCGACTTCCCCCGCCTCCGCCCGCACTCTCCCGCGCCGTGAAACCGACGATTGTCACTTTGGATTTGGAAGGCGTGCTGGTGCCTGAGATTTGGATCGCCGTCTCCGAGAAGACTGGCATTCCCGATCTGCGCCGCACCACGCGCGACGAACCGGACTACGACAAGCTGATGCGCTACCGCATCGGCATCCTCGACCAGCACGGCATCAAGCTCTCGGACATCCAAGCCGTCATCGGCACGCTCGCGCCGCTGCCCGGGGGCAAGGAATTTCTCGATGAACTGCGCTCCCTCACGCAGGTCATCATCCTGAGCGACACCTTTGAGCAATTCGCCCAGCCGCTCATGCGCCAGCTCGGCTGGCCGACGTTGTTCTGCCATCGCCTCCTCGTGGAGAAGGACCGCATCACCGGCTACCAGCTCCGCATGGCCGATCAGAAACGCCAGTCCGTCCGCGCGCTGCAACTGCTGAATTACCGCGTCCTCGCCGCCGGGGATTCCTACAACGACACCTCGATGCTGCTTCAGGCAGACAAGGGCTTCCTGCTGCACGCGCCCGAGAATGTGAAGCGCGAGTTCCCGCAGTTTCCAGCGCTGGAAAAGCACGCGGAGCTGATGGCGAAGCTCAAGGCCGAGCTTTGAAGAAGCATTCAGTAACCAGTGTTCAGTGGGGAGCTGCGCACCGTTGCTGACGGAATACTGAACACTGATTGCTCCCCCTTCAGTCCTCCGCCTTCGAGTCCCGGCTGGTCAGGTCCCGCACGGCCGCCTTCACATCCTTGCCCTCGTAGAGCATCGCGTGGACTTGCTCAATGATGGGCGTGCTGACGTCGTGCTTGCGCGCGAGCTGCCAGGCGGACCGCGCGGTCGGGTGGCCTTCGACGACGTGCCGGCTGGCGGAGAGGAGTTCCAGCAGCGCCCCGCCCCGGCCCAACTGCTCGCCGAAACCCCGGTTGCGGCTCAACTTCGAGAAGCACGTCACCGTCAGGTCGCCCAGCCCGCTCAGGCCGGCGAACGTCTCCGCCTGTGCGCCACACGCCACGCCGAGCCGGCGCATCTCGGCCACCGCCCGCGTCACCAGCGCGGCCTTGGCATTGTCCCCAAAGCCCAAGCCGTCCCCCACGCCGGCAGCGATGGCCACCACATTCTTCAACGCGCCACCCAGTTCCACCCCCAGCGGATCAGCACTGCTGTAAACACGGAAGGCGGGTCGGTGAAACAGCGTCTGGGTCAGGTGCGCGGCCCCGGTATCGCTGCTGGCCGCAACGCTCGCGGTTGGGATGCCCCGCGCAACCTCCAGCGCCAGCGTGGGACCGGAGAGCGCGGCGACTTTGGCGCGCGGTGCGCATGCGCGGAGCACGCCGCACATGCTCAAACCGCTGTCGTGCTCGATGCCCTTGGTGACGCTCACCGCCAGCCCTCGGAAGTCTGCCAGCGCAGTCACGGTTTGGCGAAAGGCGCGCGAAGGCACGGCGACGACGATCACGCCCGCGCCCTGCACTGCATCGGCCAGTTCATCGGCGTAGCGCAGCCCGTCCGGCAGCTTCACGCCGGGCAGGTAGCGTTCATTGCGCCCGCTGGCGCGCACGTCGGCGAGGTGGGCGGGGTCGTGGCCCCAGACCGTGACTTCGTTGCCCGACTCGCGGAGCAGCTTGGCGAGCGCCGTGCCCCACGCGCCCGCACCGAGAACGGTGATGTTCATAGGGGAGATTTGCCGCGAAAGGGCGCTGAGAACACTGAGAAGCAAGGAAAACGTCCAACGCTCAACGTCCAACGCTCAACGTCCAAAGCCGCCGCGAAGCGCACCGTTGAAAGTTGGAAGTAGAGCGTTGGATGTCGGACGTTTCCGGTTTTCATCGTTGTGTTCTCTGCGCCCCTTCGCGGCTAAGGCTTGGTTTCCGGCGGCTCTGGCTTCTTCGCGCCGATGCGGTTTTCCGTGCCAGCCAGCAGGCGCTCGATGTTGGCCTTGTGCTTGTAAATGGCCAGCGCGCCCAGCGCTGCCGAGACGCCGATGAGCAGGCCGCCGTTACCCGTGAGCCACACCGCCAGCGGCAGCACCACCGCCGCCACGATGGACGCGAGCGACACATAGCGGCTCGCCGCAAAGACCACGAGCCACGTCGCCAGCGCGATGCCGAACGCCGCCGGGGCCAGCGCAGCGAAGACGCCCGCCGTGGTGGCAATGCCTTTGCCGCCCTTGAAGTTCAGCCAGCAGGTGTAGTTGTGGCCGAGGATGGCGCAGATGCCGGCGAGGGCGGGGAAGTGAGGAAGTAGAGCGTCACTGCTTGCCCCCAGTTTGGACGCGAACGGAGCGACTAGTGCGACCGCCAGCACCCCCTTCACCGCGTCCGACGTCAGCACGAAGATGCCCGCTCCCTTGCCGAGAATGCGGAAGACATTCGTCGCGCCGATGTTGCCGCTGCCCACGCTGCGGATGTCCACGCCCTTTGCCTTCGCGACGAGGAAACCGGTCGGAATCGAGCCGAGCAAGTAGCTCAACAGAACCAGTGTGATGAGAGCGGCAGCCACGGGCGGAGTATGTTTCCGGGGAACAAAGTTCAAAGTTCAAAGTTCGCCGCCTCAACAGCAGGACTGGCTCGAATCCTGTCCTACGTTGCGCGCGGTTGTCAGCCGCACTTCCGCAGGGCACACTCCGTTCGTGGCAGTCGAAAAAATCCGCGTCGCCGTCATCGGCACTGGCTCGTTGGGCAAGGAACACGCCCGGCTCTACGCTGAACTGGCGCGCACCGCAGCGGTGGAGTTCGCCGGCGTCTTCGACGCGAACCCCGAGGCCGCCCGCAAGCACGCCGCCGCGCACGGGACACGGGCCTTCACCTCAATCGCCGAGGCCGCAGCGGCGAGTGACGCCTTGAGCATCGTCACGCCGACGACGACGCATTTCGACATCGCCAAGACGTTGCTGGAGCTGGGCCGGCACGTGCTCGTGGAGAAGCCGATGACCGAGCGCTCCGACCAGGCGGCGGAGCTGGTCCGGCTTGCGCACGAGCGCGCGCTGGTGCTGCAAGTCGGCCACGTCGAGCGCTTCAACCCCGTCTTCAGCTACCTCGAAACCGCCGCGCCGGAGCCGCGCTTCATCGAGTGCCACCGGCTCTCGCCCTTCCCCGCGCGCAGCACGGACATCGGCGTCGTGCTGGACCTGATGATTCACGACCTTGATGTAGTGCTGGCGTTTGTGAAATCGCCACTGGTGAGTGTGGACGCGGTCGGGATTCCCGTGTTGAGCAAGAGCGAGGACATCGCGAACGCACGGCTGCGCTTCGCCAACGGCTGCGTGGCGAACCTCACCGCCAGCCGCATCAGTCCGGAGCGGCTGCGGAAAATCCGCGTCTTCAGCGGCGGCGCGCAGCCCAGCTACATCTCATTGGATTACCGCGAGCAGAAGGGTTTCATCTATCGCCTCGCCGGCGACGACGCGGAGAAAAGCTCGCTGCTCAAAATGCTCCTCTCCGCGAACGACTCGGCGATCGTGAGCGAGTTCGCCGGGAAGAAAATTGTGCGCGAACCGGTGCCCATCGCGAAGGATGAGCCGCTCAAGCTGGAGCTGGCGCACTTCGTCGAGTGTGTCCGCGAACGTCGCACGCCCAAGGTCAGCGGCGTGTCCGCCAAGCACGCACTGGACGTGGCGTTTGAGATCACGAGCCAGATTCGGAAGGCGGAATTAACCACGGAGGCACAGAGGGCGCAGGTATGAAGACCCAGCCTTTCTGTCCTCTGTGCCTCTGTGGCTTATGAGCAATTTACTTCCTTCCAAGGTCGTCGTGGTGGGTGGCGGCGCGGCGGGATTCTTCGGGGCCATCACTTGCGCGGAGGCGCTCGCCGGGCGCGGGGCGGTGACGGTTTTAGAGCGCGGGGCGAATGTCTTGCAGAAGGTCAAAATCTCCGGTGGCGGACGGTGCAACGTGACACACTCGTGCTTTGAGCCAAAGGAGCTGGCCAAGCGATATCCCCGTGGCGGACCGGCACTCATTGGGGCGTTTCATCGGTTCCAGGCGACGGACACGGTGAAGTGGTTCGAGGCGCACGGGGTGGTGCTCAAAACGGAACCGGACGGCCGGATGTTCCCGACGACGGACCAGTCGCAGACGATCATCAACTGCCTGACGAACGCAGCGCGGGCGTCGGGTGTGGAGTTGCGGACTAGCTGCGGCGTGGAGCGAGTGGAGCGGCGCAGTGAGGGAGGTTTCCGGCTTCGCTTGTCTGTCGGCGGGACGCTCGACTGCGATGTGCTGCTGCTGGCCACAGGCGGGACGAAGGCAGCGGATGTGCTGACGAGTTCGCTTGGGCACACGATTGAGCCGCCGGTGCCGTCGCTGTTCACGTTTCACATAGCGGACAAACGGCTGGAAGGGTTATCCGGCCTCGCGGTAGAGCGAGCGACGGTGAGTGTGGCCGGGACGAAACTCAAGGAGACGGGGCCGGTGCTCATCACCCACTGGGGCTTAAGCGGGCCGGGGATTCTCCGATTGTCGGCGTGGGGTGCGCGCGAACTGGCGGCGTTCGCCTACACTTTTTCGCTGCGGGTGAACTGGCTGCCAGACCACAACTTCGAGAGCGTCATTGCGCTCGCACAGGCGCAGCGCGGGCTGACGGGGGCGAGGCAGGTTTCCAACGTGGCGCTGGCCGGGTTGCCGTCGCGGCTGTGGGAGCGGCTCGTGACGACGGCGGGCATCGCGCCGCAGACGCAGTGGGCGGGGCTGACCAAGGCGCAGACGCAGACCCTCGCACGGCTGCTGGTGGAGTCGGAGTTCGCGGTGACGGGCAAGAGCATGAACAAGGAGGAGTTCGTGACGTGCGGCGGGGTGCGGCTGGCCGAGGTGGATTTCAAAACGATGGCGAGCCGTGTCTGCCCCGGCTTGTATTTCGCGGGTGAACTACTGGACATTGACGGAATAACGGGTGGTTTCAATTTTCAGGCCGCCTGGACTACGGGCTGGCTGGCGGGCAACGCGATGGCGGAGCGCCTGGCGGCAAAACAAGTCTGAGCAATGGCCGAAACGAGAATCATGTTCATCGCCGGGGAGCCGAGCGGCGACGCGCTGGCGGCGGAACTCGTGCAGGCGCTGCGCGCGGAATCGGAGTTTCACTGTCATCCCGCGAAGCCCCTGCTGCGCTTTTTCGGTGCGGGCGGTCCGAAGCTCGAAGCGGCAGGCATGGAGCTGGCCGTGGATCTGACGCGGCTCGCAGTCATCGGGCTGTGGGAGGTCATCAAGAACTACGGCAAGTTCCGCCGGGTCTTCAACGACCTGCTGGAGCTTGCAGAAGAGCGGCATCCAGTGCTGCTGGTCTGCGTGGATTTCTCCGGGTTCAACCGGCGCTTTGCGCGCGCCGTGCGGGATCGGGCGGCCCGCAGCAAGGGCAAGTGGAACCCGCGCATTGTGCAATATGTCTCGCCGCAGGTCTGGGCTTCGCGCCCGGGGCGGGCGACGAAGATGGCGGACGATTACGACTTGTTGCTGTCCATATTTCCGTTTGAAAAGGACTGGTATGCGAAGCGCGCGCCCAAGCTGAGGGTGGAGTTCGTCGGCCACCCGCTGCTCGACCGCCATGCGGAGTGGCGTGGTCGGCCGGCCGCGCCGCCACCTGTGCCGCACGAGTTTCTCACGGTGCTGCTGCCAGGCAGCCGACCTGCCGAGCTGGCGCGCCACCTGCCGCCGATGCTGGATGCGGCCCGGCGCATTGGCATGGAGGTGAACAGCGGGTTTCGCGTGGTGCTGCCGTCGGCGCAACTGTTGCCGGTGTTCGCGCGGCACTGCCGCCCGTTTGCAATGGACAAGGAGAGCCTGCCGGACACCGCCGTCACCTCGCTGGCGCAGGCCCGCAACCTCGCGCGACAGGTCTTTCGCGGGCTGGACGTGCAGGTGGGCGGGTTGCCGGAGGCGCTTCGCTCCGCCACCATCGCCATCGCCTCCACCGGCACGGTCACGATGGAGTGCGCGTTCTTCAAGGTGCCGACCATCGCGCTCTACAAGACTTCGTGGAGCACCTACCAGCTCGGCAAGCGCATCGTCACCGTGAAGTATCTGGCCATGCCGAATCTGCTGGCTGGTGAAGCCGTGATTCCGGAGTTCGTGCAGGATGAGGCGACGGGGCCAAACTTGGCGAAGGCCGCGCTGGCCCTGTTGCAGGACGAGCCACGGCGGCAGGCAATGCAGGTCAAGCTGGGGCAGATCATCGCGGGGCTGGGCACCTCGGGTGCCAATGTCCGGGCCGCACGGGCCATTTGGGGCCTGCTCGATCCGCCAGCGGTGGGTCCCTAAGTCAGGGCGTGGCGTTCAACTCGGAATCGTCACAGTGAACTCGGCGATGCGCTGTCGGGCCTCCACCATTTGTTCCCGCGTCAACGCACCGGTGATGCGGTCACGCTCGATGGCGGCCTCCCGGTTGCCTTGGTTGGCGGCGAGGGAAAACCACTTATACGCCAAGCCCAAGTCCAGTGAGACGCCCTTGCCTTCGAGATAGCACATGCCGAGGCGCATCTGGGCGGGCCCATTGCCTTGGTTGGCGGCGAGCTGGAGCCAGCGGACGGCCGCGGCCGCATCCGTGGGCATGCCCTGGCCGGCAAGGCATCGTCGGCCGAGCTCAAACTGCGAGGCGGCATGATGTTCAGCCGCCGCCTTGTGCAGCCAGGTGGAGGCCTCGACAAAATTCTCCGGCACGCCGTTGCCGAACGTGTGGAGTTCGGCGAGGTAGAACATGGCCTCCGGGTGGCCCTGTTCGGCGGCGGCCCGATACCACTTGGCCGTCTCGCGGAACTGGGCCTTGGTCTCCGCGTGCTTGTGCAGCGCGCGGGCGAGCCGGTGCATGGCGTTAACCTCGCCCTTCTCGGCCGCCTTGTGCAGCCACTTGATCGCGCGTCCGTTGTCCTGCGGCAGCCCCTCGCCCCGATAATACGCGAGCCCCAGGCTATATTCCGCGTCCGGGTAGCCCTGCTCCGCCGCGAGCCGGAACCACCGCACGGACTCCTCGACATTGCGGACCAGGCCCTCGCCCTTGCGGTAGCTCAGCCCCAGATTGTTTTGCGCGGCGGCCACGCCTTGCTCGGCTGCCTTCTGATACCAGCTCACCGCCTCCGCCGGATCGCGCTCCACGCCCGTGCCTTCGTCGTAGCAGAGGCCCAAGGCGTTCTGCGCGTCCGCGTGCCCCTGTTCAGCCGCTTGGCGATACCAGTTCGCGGCGGCGGCGTGGTCGGCGGGCGTGCCATGTCCGCTGCTCAAGCGCAGGGCGAGCTGATACTGAGCCTCGGGGTCACCCTGTTCGGCACGCTCGCGGTGCAGCAGGAAATCCTTCGCCGCCGAATGCTGAAACAGCTGTTTATACCACGGGGATTTCATGGCGTGACGTTAGGAACCGACGCGAGGGAAGACAAGTGCTCAGTTCCCCGGATGGTGGGCGGGTGGAAAAACACTTTGCCCCTCCGGGTGCCACCGCTACTTTGCCCTTGTGAATCATTCGCCTGGCTTTCTCCAACTCGTCAACGAAGCCCGCGCCATTGTGCGTGAAGTGACCCTGGATCAGGCCCGCGTCCGGCTCGCTGCCAACCCGCGTGCGGTGTTGATTGATGTGCGGGAGGACTCCGAGTGGCAAGCCGGCCATGCGGTCGAGGCGCAGCACTTGGGCAAAGGCATCTTGGAGCGCGATCTAGAGCAGCGGTTCCCCGACCCGGACACGGAGATCATCATGTATTGCGGCGGCGGCTTCCGCTCGGTCCTGACATGCGATGCCGCGCAACGGATGGCCTACCGCAACGTCACCTCGCTCATCGGCGGCTACAAGGGCATGGTCACCGGTGGCTGGCCGATGAAAACTTCTGCTTGAACGGCGTCTGAACCACTACGAACCGCTTATGAAATTCCCCTCCCTCGCATTGTTCCTCCTGTGGATAGCCTCGGTATCGGGTCATGCGCAGGCCCCCAATCCTTACGTGACCTTCGAGAGCGCCAGCGTCACCGCCGGCCACGCGCTCCCCGGCAGCAACGCCATCGTGACCGTGACGTTCAAGCTCAAGGAAGGCTTTTACCTGCACTCCAATCGCCCGCTGCTGCGGCAGGCCACGGCAACGTTCGTGCAGGTGGGTCAGAATGCCAGTGCCCGCGCCCTGCCGGCGGCCTACTCCTTTCCGGCGAGCAAGAAAACCATCCCCGGCGTCCCGCAGCCGGTGGATGTCTATGAAGGCCAACTTACCGCGCAGGTGCCCATCGCCATCGGGCCAGCGGCCGTCTTTCCTATCACCCTGCCGGGCTTCATTACTTTCGTGCCCATGCAGGACAAGGCGCACACCGCCGCCGACCGCCTGCAGCGCGTGAACTTCTCCGTCACCATCGCCCGCAGCACCAACCAACCGCCCACCAACGCCAAGGCCCCCGCCGCCAAGACCCCAGCCCCCAAGGCTCCGGCCAAGAAATAGTCCCCGCTCCGCCAACGCCCGGGACCAAGTCCTTCCATGCGCCTGCTTGATGCCATCCTCGACGCCAACCAGCGGGTCGCCGGCGGGCAGGCCCAGTCGCTTGCGCCAGCCGAGTTCGCGGACGCGCTGCCACTGGTGGTGCTCACCTGCATTGATGCGCGGCTCAACCACCTGATCCCCGAGTCGCTCGGCGTGCCGGAGTCGCACTTCATCTGGCTGCGCAACGCCGGCAACATCATTACCGGTCCGATGAGCAGCACCCTGCGTTCGCTGGCGATGGCCTGCGCCGTGAAGGGCGGAAAGGAAATCCTCATTCTCGGCCATTCAGATTGCCTCGTGCGCAAGACGGGCACGTTGGAGCTGTTGGACAAGTTCGATGCCCTCGGCATCCCCCGGGCGAAGCTGCCGGAAAACTTGCAGGAATTTTTCGGCCTCTTCGCCAGCGAGCGGCAGAATGTGCTCAAAGCCGTCGAGCACGTCCGCGCCAGCCCGCTCATTGGTCCGCGCGTGCCGGTTCACGGTGCTTTGCTGGACCTCGCCACCGGAAAAATCGAAGTGCTGATCAACGGCTATCAAGTGTTCGCCACGACCACCGCTGGCATGAGTCCCGTGACGGAAAGAGTCACTGAGACGGCGCGCTGGCCAGCTTCCGGCCCCCCGGCTTCCGAGGCGCTGGGCAATCTCTCGCTGGCCGACATCCAGGTTTCCAATCAGCCGATCGGCGAGTTGTCGGCCCTGTTGAAATTGGCAGCCGCCGCCATGCCTGCCGTCCCAGAAACGAAGCCGGCCGCCGCCGCTCCATCAGCCCCCGGGAAGCCCCCGCCTGTTCCGGTGGATCCGGTGGCTGCGCTCAAGCGGGTGGTGGATTTGACTCGGCACTACCGCATCATCGGTGGCGATGGCAAACAATACGGACCCGTGCCGGCGACGGTCCTGCTCCGCTGGATCAATGATGGCCGCGTGGATGCCGAAACCTCCGTGAAAGTGGACGGCACAAATGCGTGGGTGAAGCTCCACGAACTCGGCGAGGCGATCAGCCGGCTGCGCGGGCCTCGGAAGTAGCGCGTGAGCCACGCACTCGCCGGAGCGCCGGTCTCCGACCCGGCGCGTTGGTGGTCAGCAAGTCCACGCCGGGTCGGAGACCGGCGCTCCGCTGCTCTCCGGGAAGGGCATTGACGCGCCCGCTGGTCCGCCTACGGTTCCGCGCATGAACCACCTTTTCCGCTGGTGCCTTGTGGCACTGACCCTAGCCGCTTGGCGTGCGCCCGGCGCGACGCTGTCGCATGACGGCCAGCCGGTCGGAATCCCCGAGCGTCGGCTGTTGACGACCTCGCGGGTGGTTGGCTCGCCCGAACCGCCGCTGCTCTACCGCGCCAAGCGCGCCTGGCCAAACCAGGAGTTCAAACGCCCGGCCTTCATCGGGCGAGACGCGGGCAGCGACCGCTTTTTGATCGTCGAGCAAGGCGGGCGCATCGTTGCCATCCCCCGCGATCAGACCAGCACGAATCAGGAACCGTTTCTTCAGCTTGCCGACCATGATTTCTATTCGTGTCATTTCCACCCAGGCTTTGCCACGAACCGCTTCGTGTTTGTCTTCGCCCACGGGCCAAACTCCGGCGGGACCAACAAGTTCAACCGCATCCTGCGCTACACCGTCACGCCGCAGGGGCGCGCGGAGGCCGCGTCCGAGCTGGAGATCATCAAGTGGTGGTCCAACGGCCACAACGGCGGCGAGATGGCCTTCGGCCGCGACGGCATGCTCTACATCACGTCGGGCGACGGCTCGAGCGACTCGGACACGCACAACACCGGGCAGAACATTTCCGACCTGAACTCCGGCGTGTTGCGCCTCGATCTCGAACGGCCCGATCCCGGCCGCGCGTATTCTATCCCCAAGGACAATCCCTTCTGGAACATCCCCAACGCGCGCGCCGAGCTGTGGGCTTATGGCTTCCGCAACCCTTGGCGCATGACGATGGACCCGGCAGACGGCGCGATGCTCATCGGCGACGTCGGCCAGGATGTCTGGGAATACATCCACGTGCTCAAGCGCGGAGCAAACTACGGCTGGAGCGTGCGCGAGGGCAGCCATCCCTTTCACACCCAACGCAAGCCGGGCCCGCATCCCTTCACCGTGCCGCTCAAGGAACATCATCATGCCGAGGCCCGTTCGATCACCGGTGGCGTGGTTTATCAAGGCCGGCGCTTGGCGGATCTCCGCGGTGCCTACATTTACGGTGACTATGGCACGGGCAAGATTTGGGGTCTGCGCCGGCGCGGCAACACTGTGACCTGGTCCAGAGAGCTGGCCGACACCCCGCACCAGCCGGTGGCCTTCTGCGAGGGGCGCGACGGGGAGATGTTCTACGTTGATTACACCGGCCACATCTTTGAACTGGAGCCCACGCCGCCTGACCCTGTCCGCCGACCGCCCTTCCCGAGGAAGCTCAGCGAGAGCGGCCTCTTTGCCCAGGTGCGCGGCCATGTCGTCCAGCCCGCGCTCATTCCGTATTCCGTCAACTCACCGCTGTGGTCCGATGGCGCGCACAAGGAGCGGTTCATCGCCTTGCCCGGCGAGGAACGCATCCTGTTCAGCGAGGGCGGGGCCTGGAAATTCCCCGAGCAGACCGTGCTGGTGAAAAGCTTCGCGCTCGACCGCGAGGCCGGCAATCCAGCCACGCGCCAGTGGATTGAAACGCGCTTTCTCGTCCTCCAGCAGAACGAATGGGTCGGCTACACCTACAGTTGGAATGACGCCCAGAGCGAAGCTTATCTCGTGGAGGCGAAGGGCGAGGATCGCACGTTCAAGATCAAGGATGCCAGCGCCCCCGGTGGCACGCGCCGGCAAACCTGGCACTACCCCAGCCGCGCCGAGTGCATGACCTGCCACAGCCGGGCCGGGCAATATGTCCTCGGGGTGAACACGCTCCAGATGAACCGCGAGCACGACTATGCCGGCGTGAAAGCCAACCAGCTCCGCACGCTCGAACACCTTGCCGTCTTCATCATCCCCAAATTCACCAACGCCAGCAAACGGATCACCAAGCCCACCACCGGACCGAACGGTCCCGTTTATCCGCCCGAGGACTTCGGCGCCCGCTTCCTCAAGCCGCCCGAGACCATGACCCGCCTGCCGGACCCCTACGATGCTGCCGGTCCCTTGGAACCGCGCGTCCGCTCCTACCTGCACGCCAACTGCGCGCACTGCCACACCGACGCCGGCGGCGGCAACTCCGCCATGGAACTGCGCTGGTCCACCTTGCCCGAACGGGTGCGCCTGATCGGTATTACGCCTCAACACGACAAGTTCGGACTGCCCGACGCGCTCATCGTCGCGCCGGGCGCACCCGAACGGTCCATCCTCATGCAAAGGCTGATGAAAGTTGGAACGGGTGGGATGCCTCCCTTGGCGAAGTCCCGCGTGGATGCCGAGGCCGTGAAGCTGTTCAGCGAGTGGATTCGCCAGCTCCCGGCCCAGAAGCCTTAGTTTACCAGGGAGGTTGCGGAACCTCGCACCCGACTGCGGTCAATCAAACATCTTACCCGGATTCAGAATGCCGTGCGGGTCAAGGACCTTGCGGAGTTCGCGGTGAACGCGGAGCGAGGAGGGGCCTAGGAACTTCGGGAGGAAATCCTTCTTCGCCAAGCCGATGCCATGCTCGCCGGTGATGGTGCCGCCCAGGCGGATGGCCTCATCGAAAATCTCCTTGAACGCCTCGTGGACGCGGTGCATCTCGGCGTGGTTGCGCTCGTCGGTGAGGAACGTGGGGTGCAGATTGCCGTCGCCCATGTGGCCGAAGGTGCCGACGCGCAGGTTGTATTTCTTCGCGACCACCTCGACGAAGCGAACCATCTTCGCCAGTTCGCTGCGCGGGACCGTGGCGTCTTCGAGAATGGTTGTAGGGGCCAGCCGGGCAAGCGCGCTGAAGGCGCTGCGACGGGCGGCGGCGAGCTTGTTCGCCTCGGCCTCGTCCTTCGCTACGCGCACTTCCATCGCGCCGTTTTTCTTCGCCAGCTCGACCATCTTCGCGGCTTCGTCCTCCACGGCAGCAGGGTGCCCGTCGGTTTCCATCAGGAGCAAGGCTTCGCAGTCGAGCGGCAGGCCGACTTTCGCGAAATCCTCAACGCAGTGAATCGTCGTGCGGTCGAGGAACTCCAGCGTGCAGGGAATGATCTGCGCGGCAATGATGTCGCTGACGGTCTGCGCGGCGGCGTCCATCGCGCTGAAGGTGGCCACCATCGTCTTTTTGGCGGCGGGCTTGGGAATGAGCTTGAGCAACACCTTGGTCATCACGCCGAGAGTGCCCTCGCTGCCGACGAAGAGGTCCTTCAGCGAGAAGCCGGCGACGTCCTTCACGCACTTGTTGCCGGTCCAGAGGACTTCGCCGTCGGGCAAAACCACTTCCAGGCCCATGACGTAGTTGCGGGTGATGCCGTATTTGAGGCCGCGCAGCCCGCCGGAGTTTTCCGCCACGTTGCCGCCGATGGTGGAAATCTTCATCGAGCCGGGGTCGGGTGGATAGAAGAGGCCGACGGCGGCGGCGGCGTCCGCGATGGCCAGAGTGGTCACGCCCGGCTCGACGAGCATGGTGAGGTTCGCCCGGTCCACTTCGAGGATGCGGTTCATGCGCGCGGTGCACATGACGATGCAACTGGGCGAGGGCAGGCTGCCACCGCTCAAACCGGTGCCGGAACCGCGCGTGACGACGGGGGTTTGGGTGCCGTTGGCAAGCTTGAGCACCTCGGCGATTTGTTCGGTCGTGGTGACGAACACGACGCAGCCGGGCATCTGGCTCATCGCGGCGGTGCCGTCGAAGGAGTAGGGGATCAGGTCTTCTTTCGACGTGAGCACCTGGTCAGCACCGACGATCGCGCGGAGTTGGGAGAGCGTGGCGGATGAAAGCGGCATGGCGGGAAAGTGTTCAGCAATCAGTTTTCAGGATTCAGTCGGAGGGTAATCAGCGCACCGCAGTCATTGCTGAACTGAAAACTGGTCACTGATTGCCAGACTCTGTCCGTCACGGCTTCACCGTGACCTTGTTCCAGTTCAGATGGTGGCGCTTGGCGTAGGCGGAAAGGACGCGTTCGTTTTCCATGAGGACCGCGCGGACCACGGCGGAGTCGTCCGCGTAGCCGAACTCCACGTTGCTGTCTGGAATGAGGTCGCGCTGCTTGTGCGCGTAGGCCAGGGCGAAGGCGGCCTCCGCCACGACGACGAGCGGCACTTCCTTATCCGCGCCTTCCACATTGTCCTCGACCACGTCGGCGAGGAATTCGAGCTGCTCGACGAGGTGGGGATGGTTGGGCGCGTTGATCTGGGCAAACTCGATCTTGAGCATCGGCAGTTTGCGATGAATGCCTTCCAAGATCGTGGGCGTGACCTGCGCGGCTCCGCGGTGGACAAATTGAACAATTTCAGCCATCCGCCAAGACTGCGGCATAGTCGAGCTGAACACAAGCCGGAGGAAGTCCCGGTCCCGCAGCACGGCTGGTGGCGAAGTCATTTGCAGGGCTTTGCTACCTCGAAGCGCGCTGCCAGCGGGCCAGCTCATGCCGCAACCGTTCCAAGGGGAGGCCCACGACGTTGGTGTAGGAGCCGACCACCTGTTTCACAATCATGTCGCCGTGGTCTTGGATGGCATACGCGCCCGCTTTGTCGAGCGGTTGAATCGCTTGCAAGTAAGTGTCGCTGACGGCTTCGTCCAGCTCCTTGAACGTCACGTTCGTAGTCTCGGCAAACAGCCGGCGGCGATACGGACTCAGTTGGAGCAAGCAGACGCCCGTGACGACTTGATGCGTATGGCCGGATAATTCTCGGAGCATTCGGTGGGCATCGGCGAGATCCGTCGGTTTGCCGTAAAGTGTCGTGCCAAGGTAAACGAGCGTGTCCGCGCCCAACACCAGTGCCTGGGGATGCAGTTTGGCCACGGCGCGGGCCTTGCGATAGGCGTTGAGCAGGCACAGCTCCCGCGCGGTGAAGTCCGCCTGATGCGCCTCGACCACCGCGCTGGTAATCACGGAGAACTCCACCCCCAGCTCGCGCAGCAGCTCCGCGCGGCGCGGCGAAGCGGAGGCGAGGATGAGCGGAGGGAGATGCATGGGGAGGTAATCAGTGTTAAGTGGGGCGTGGCAGCTGGGCAATACGGTCAAACGACTGAACACTGATTACTGGTTTTCAACTCCGCCTTCGCCGCTTTTCCCGCGTGTCAAAAAACTTTCCCAGCGCTGCGGCATAAGGCTGGTCGGTGCGGAGCTGGATTGAGTCAATGCCGATAGTGCGGAACGCCCGGCGCAGCGCGGCCTGAAAGAGCAACTGCTGCTCGGCGAACGCGGCTCGCTGTCCCGCGTTGCTGGTATTGATCTCCACCACCTCACCGGTCTCGGAATCCTTGAGCACCAGCCGGCCCAGCGCAGGCATCTCCAGCTCGTAACGATCGGTGATCTGCACGGCGACTAAGTCATGGCGGCGATGCGCTTGGCGAAGGGCGACTTGCGTGGCGGGGGCCAGCGGCTCGGCGGCCGGCAGCGGAGCCACGCTCATGGTCCGGCTTCCGAAGCGCATGGGTGCCCGCGCTTCGAGGAAGTCCGACAGCACCACGACCACGGACTTGTGCGGCAGCATCCGGCTGACGAAGTGCAGTGCGCCGGGCAGGTCTGTGCCGTGGCGCTTCGGCTCGAAGAAGAGGATTTCACGGATGACGCGGAGCACGTGGCGTCGGCCCTTGCGCGGCGGGATGAACTTCTCCACCTCGTCGCTGAAGAGCACCAGCCCGACCTTGTCGTTGTTCCGTATGGCGGAGAAGGCGAGCACGGAGGCAATCTCGGCGGCCAACTCGCGCTTGGACTGCTCGCTCGAACCGAAAAGGCCCGAGCCGCTGAGATCCACCACGAGCATCACCGTCAACTCGCGCTCCTCGACGAACTTCTTGATGAAGGGATGGTTCATGCGGGCCGTGACGTTCCAATCAATCGCCCGCACATCGTCGCCCGCCTGATACTCACGCACCTCGTCGAAGTTCATGCCCTGCCCCTTAAAGACGCTGTGATACGCGCCGGACACGGACTCGGACACGAGGCGGTTCGTGCGGATCTCGATCTGGCGGATCTTTTTGAGCAGTTCGCGTGGGATCATGGCAACGGCACGCCGATTCATCGCCGATCTGCCCCGCCCCGTCAAACGCCGGAAACCCCGGCGAAGGAAGGCGGGCTGGCTGCTGGCTTGGGAAAGTTGAACCTCAGGGTGCTGCTTATCGAAGCGGCGGTGAGAACAACGAGGTTCGAAACCACGCTTGCCACCCCTCCGGGGCGTTCCCATAATCCGCGCCTTTGAAAATATGAACCAACCCATTCGTGTTGCCATCACCGGCGCTGCCGGCCAAATCGGTTACTCCCTCCTCTTCCGCATCGCCTCCGGCGCGATGTTCGGACCGAGCCAGCCGGTCATCCTCCACCTCATCGAAATCCCCGACGAGAAGGCTCTCAAGGCCCTCAACGGCGTCATCATGGAGCTGGAAGACTGCGCGTTCCCGCTGCTCAAGGGCTGCGTGCCCACCAGTGATTTGAACGAAGGCTTCCGGGGCGTGAACTGGTCGCTGCTCGTCGGTGCCCGCCCGCGCGGCCCCGGCATGGAGCGCAAGGACTTGCTCACCGCCAACGGCAAAATCTTCACCGGCCAAGGCACGGCCATCGCCAAAAACGCAGCGAAGGACGTCCGCACGCTCGTTGTCGGCAATCCTTGCAACACGAACTCCCTCATCGCGATGAACAGTGCCGCCGGCGTGCCGCGCGAGCAGTTCTTCGCCATGACCGCGCTGGATGAAAACCGCGCCCGCACGCAACTCGCCAAGAAGGCCGGCGCGCCCGTCGAGTCCATCACCAACCTCTGCATCTGGGGCAACCACAGCTCCACCATGTATCCCGACTTCTTCAACACGAAGATTCAGAACCGCCCCGCCACCGACGTCATCGGGCATCGCGAATGGCTGGAGAAGGACTTCATCACCATCGTGCAGAAGCGCGGCGCGGCCATCATCGAGGCGCGCGGCCTGAGCTCCGCCGCCAGCGCGGCCAACGCCGTGGTGGACACCGTCCGCCGCCTCACCACGCCCACGCCGGCCGGTGACTGGTTCAGCGTCGCGGTCTGCTCGGATGGCAGCTACGGCATCGAGAAGGGCCTCATGTTCAGCTACCCAATTCGCACCGATGGCAAAAAGTGGGAGATCGTCCAGGGCCTGCCCGTCAACGAGTTCAGCCGTGCGAAGATCACCGCCACGGAGAACGAGCTGAAGGAAGAGAAGTCCCTCGTGGCCGATCTCCTGCCGAAGGCTTAATGGCGTTTCACTCTGAAGCCGCCGGCGCGAGCCGGCGGCTTTTTTATTTCTGTGCTGAACACTAACATCGAAATCACCGCACTCGCTCCTGATGTCTTGAAGCTGCGAGTTGGGGTCGGCACCAAGTCCCAACCATCCTCCCTCGCCCCGGCCCTCTCCCGCTGGGAGAGGGAGGCATGCAGCCCGCAACCGGCTGACGCGCAGCGCGCCGGTGTGGTCGAGGAGCGGTCGGACTTTCCCCCTCTCCCAGCGGGAGAGGGCCGGGGTGAGGGAGAACGCGTCACTCAAACCCAAAGCGGTCTTCAGCTCCGGCGCACCGCCCATCGCCTCACACTCACTACCGCTGCTGGCAAGTTCTCCTCAAACCTCCGCACCGGCGCGTGGACGCTCCACGACTCCGGCGGCCTCGAAATCTTCCGTTGCTCGCAGTTCTCCTTGGCTGATGCCCAGCCGCAGCTCACGCTCCGCCTAGCCGACGGCGAAAGCATCTTCGGCCTCGGCGAGTCCACCGGGCCACTCAACAAGCGCGGGCTCATCCGCGAGTTCTGGAACGCCGACGTGCTCGGTCAGGCCTCCTGCATCCACCCGAGCCTGCGCAATCTCTACGTCTCGATCCCCTTCGCGCTCTCGCTCCGCGAAGGCCGCGCTGCGGGCCTCTTTTGGGACAACCCCGCGCGCCAGACCTGGGACATCGGCTGCACCGAACCTGACGAGTTCCGCCTCCGCGCCGCATCCCGTGCCGGCGACTTCCAGTCGCCGTCCGTCGCGTCTAGCAGCACGGAGCGGCGGTTGCAAACCGCCGGCACGGGCGATGGCTCGCTCTACCTTTTCCTCGGCCCCACGCCTGCCGACGTGGTCGCGCGTTTCACCGAGCTGACCGGCCGAATCCCGCTGCCACCGCGCTGGGCGCTCGGCTACCACCAGTCCCGCTACAGCTACGCCAGCCGCTCGGAACTGGAACACATCGCCCGCGAGTTCCGCCGCCGCGAGATTCCCTGCGATGCCCTGCACCTCGACATCCACCACATGGATGCGCATCGCGTCTTCACCTTCGGCCAGAGCTTCTCCCGCCCGGCGGAAATGCTGGCGAAGCTCGCGCGCCAAGGCTTCAAGACCATCGCCATCGTGGACCCCGGCGTGAAGAACGACCCGCAGTTTGGCGTGCTGAAACGCGGCCTGGCCCAACGCGCCTTCGTGAAGGCCCCCGGCGGCAAGCGCGACTTCATCGGCAAGGTCTGGCCCGGCAAATCCCGTTTCCCGGACTTCCTCAACCCGCGCGTGCGCCGCTGGTGGGCCGAGGAACAAGCCGCGTTCCAACGCCTCGGTCTCGCCGGCATTTGGAACGACATGAACGAGCCGGCGCTCTTCGACACGCCCGGCAAGACGTTGCCGGATACGTGCGTGCATGGCTGTGAGGCGGACACTGCTGTCCGCTTTGGGCCGTCGGCGGAAGCGCCAACCGGGCTGGAGGACAAGAGTGCGCCCCTCACTCCGACGCCCCACGCCGCCGTTCATAATCTCTACGGCTCCGCGATGGCCGCGGCTTCACGCGAAGGCGCGTTGCTCGCCGCGCCAGACAAGCGCCCCTTCATCCTCACGCGCTCCGGCTACGCAGGCATTCAACGCCACGCCGCTGTCTGGACTGGCGACAACAGCTCGACTTGGGAACACCTCGCCGAGTCCATCCCGATGCTGCTGAATCTCAGCCTCAGCGGCGTCGCCTTCTGCGGCGCGGATGTCGGCGGCTTCCTCGACCACTGCACCGGCGAACTCCTCGCGCGCTGGACGCAGCTCGCCGCCTTCACGCCCTTCTTCCGCAACCACGCGAACACCGATTCGCGCCCGCAAGAACCGTGGGCGTTTGGTTCTGCCGTCGAAGCCTACTGCCGCGACGCCATCGCGCTGCGCTACCAGCTCTTGCCGTATCTGAACTGCGTCTTCGCCGAGGCGCGCCGCACCGGCGCGCCCATTATGCGCCCGCTGCTTTGGCACCATCCGAACGACCCTGCGTGCGTCGCGTGCGACAGCCAGTTCCTGCTCGGCGAAAGCCTCCTCATCGCGCCCATCCTCCGCCCCGAGGCCCGCGTCCGCAGCGTGTATCTGCCGGTGGGGATGTGGTTCGATTTCTGGAGTGGTGAACTCTACGAAGGCGGGCAACACGTCCTCATCGAAGCCGTCCCGGAGCACATTCCAGTCTTCGTGCGGGGCGGCTCGGTCGTGCCAACCGTCGCGCCCCGGCAGTTTACCGGAACCGAGCCAGACGCGGTGGTGAACCTGCACGTTTGGCCGAACGGTCGCAGCGCCTTCACCTGGCACGAAGACGATGGCGCCACGCTGGGCTACGAGCGCGGCGAATTTTCCTTCCGCCCGATGGAGTTCGTGGACCGTGGGAAACGGCGTGAGCTGTCGTTGGGAGCTGCGAGCGGCACGTTTGCGAGTCGTGTGCAAACGTGGCGCGTCGTCGTCCGCTCGGCGGACCGGGCGTATCGCGCGTGGGTGAACGGCCAGCGAGTGGACAGCGCTTTCGATCCGGCGCTCGGCGTGTTTATTTTCGAGGTGCCGAACTCGGCAGCGCCGCTGCGAGTCAAGTGGCTTTGACTTCTTGAAGCGGATACTCTTGTCCGCTGTGCCCTCAACTGCGGGACAGGAGTGTCCCGCTCACACCACTTCTACCGGGCACTTGGGAATCGCGTCGAGGAAGGCCTGGCCGTAGCGCTTGTTTAGCACGCGGTTGTCGAGCACCACCACGATGCCGCTGTCGGTCTTGGTGCGGATGAGGCGGCCCACGCCTTGGCGGAACTTCAGGATGGCCTCGGGCAGGCTGAACTCGCTGAAGGCATTTCCGCCGCGCGCTTCGATGGCCTCGATGCGCGCCTCGATGAGCGGGTGGTCCGGCACGGCAAAGGGCAGGCGCGTGATGATGACGTTCGAGAGCGCCTCGCCCGGCACGTCCACGCCCTGCCAAAAGCTGTCGGTGCCGAAGAGCACGCTGTCCACGTTGTCCTTGAACTTCTCGAGCATTGTGGAGCGCGGCGTGCCAGTGCCTTGCACGAAGCATTCGAGTCCCAACTCCTCGAAGAACGACTGCATCCGCTCGGCCAGCTCCTGCATGAGCTTGTAGTTGGTGAAGAGGACGAAGGCCTTGCCATGCGTCTGCCGGATGAAGTGCTTCACCCAATGCTCCAACGCGTCGCGATACCCGGCGTCGCGCGGGTCGGGCATTTTGTTCGCAACATAGACTTTCATCTGTCGCTCGTAGTCGAAGGGGGAGCCGAGTTGGAGGGCGGTGGCCTTCTCTGCACCGACGCGGCGGACGAAGTAGTTCAGGCCGGGAGCGGGGGAAGGTGGTTTCGTGTTCCGTGTTCCGTGTTGCGTGCTTGGTTCAGGCACGGAGCACGGAGCACGGAGCACGCTCGTCCCCAAGGTCGCACTCGTCATCACCACGCTCGTGTCGCTCTCGAAGAGGCGGCGACGCAGGTAGTCCGCCACGTCCACCGGTGCGGCGTTGAGGGAGAGGTTGCGCTGCGTCTTGCCGCCACGCTCGACCCAATAGACATAGTCCTGTCCCTCTTGGCTGAGGAACGCGGCGATGGCTTGGCGCAGCTCCAGCAGGCGGCGGTTGCACTCCATCAACTCCTGGCCGGTGTCCGCGTCCTCGGAGGTCTTGATGAGTTCGCTCACGGACTCGCGTAGGCGCTGGATGGGCAGCGTGACGTTGTCCTTCACGAGGTCGGCTTGGCGGATGCGCAGCTCCTTCCAGTCGCGGCGCGCGCCGTCGCCGCCGGAGCCAAAGCGGCTGCGGCTGTCCGACTCGCGGGCGCGCTCGTTCGCCGCGTCACAGGCTTGCTCGACCATTTGGAAGAACGTCTCCGACTCGGAGAAGAGTTCGTCCACGAGCTTCACGGACTTGCCCTGCCGCAGCGTGGCAAGCAGGCCCTTGCCGGACTTCGGATTCCACAGCCGCCCGAGAGCGAAGCGGAGCTGTCCACTCGACACACTCAGGCCGACGTGCCGGGCCGCGACGTTCTCGACCGTGTGCGCCTCGTCGAAGATGAGGAAATCGTTCTTGAAGAGGATGCCGCCCTCCTGTTCCTCGTTCACCGCGCCGAGCAACGTGAAGAAGAGCGTGTGGTTTAGCACGAGCACGTCGGCGGCGAGGATGCTCTTGCGGGCGCGCTGGAAGAAGCAGAGGCCGTGGTCCTTCGCGAAGTCTGACTGATGGCCGCAAATCTTCGGCGAGCAAAGGCCGCGCTCGGAGCAAACCTGCGCCCAAACCTTCGGGTCCGGCTCCAGCTCGAAGTCCGAGCGGCTGCCGTCCTTCGTCTCCTTCGCCCACTCGGCGACGCGCTTCAGCTCCTCAATCTCCGGCGAGGTGAAGAGCTGGTCGGCGTGCTGCATGGCCTTGTGCAGGCGGCGGGAGCAGAGGTAGTTCGCACGGCCCTTGAGCATCGCGTAGTTGAACCGCACCGGCTCCGGCAGCGCGCCGAGCACGGCGGCGAGCATGGGGAGGTCTTTCTGCGTGAGCTGCTCCTGGAGGTTGATGGTGTGCGTGCAGACGACGGCCTTCTTCTTCTGTGCGAGGGCGAAGAGGATGGACGGGATGAGGTAGGCGAGCGATTTGCCGACGCCCGTGCCGGCCTCGACCACAAGGTGCTCGCGGGCCTCCAGCGCACGCGCCACGGCCACGGCCATCTGCTGCTGCTCGGGGCGGAACTCGAAGTTGCTGGCCTTGGAGAGCAGGCCGGTTGGCCCAAAGATTTCCGCGACCTGCTGGACGAGGTCGGGGCCAGAACCGGCGGGCTGGTTTTCGATGGCGGCAATCACGGGCGGGCGAACTATGGGAAGCGCCGCGCGCGGGAGGCGAGTGAAAAGGCACGTCCGACTCTGGGCTGTCAAAACTCTTTAGAAATGTCCCCTGTTTAACTCACGAGAGAATGTCCCCTTGGTTGTTTGTTCTTCGTCTTCCACGGCTGGGGGTGCGGGACGCAGGGAGGCCGGAGCGTAGCGTAGGCTGACCGGAGTCCC
>CAMCFN010000045.1 GCA_945874145.1 Akkermansia muciniphila | reverse complement strand
CGCGAAGCCCGACAGGAGCAGTGTCGGCACGAGCGAAGAATTTGCTCCCTGATGACGCAGCCCTTGGGAAAATCAGCCGCACTCCACCCCGCCGCCACCCTTGGCACCTCTCACCACTTCCAAAAACACGAGTTTCCGGCCAGGCACTCCGTAGCAAGCCAGGCCACCGCGGCCCGACACCGCATTTGCGGCTTAAAGCGCGTCGCGCAAGTCCTCGACTAATCCGACGCCGCCTAGAAGCAACTAAGGAAAACTTCTCAGTTCCCCAACTCCGCCGCCGTCCACGGAGTTTGCCGGACCACGGTGGCGGCGCGGACGGCTTTTACGTCGGCGGCGGTCACGGGCGGAGCCTGCTGGCCGTAGGTGCTGCGCACGAAGGTGAGCACGTCCGCAATCTGCTCATCCGTCAAGCCGCCCATCGCGGGCATCGGGACGGAGGCGGACGTGTGGCCGTAGTTCTGGCCGGCGACCGTCACGGGGCCGGTCAGGCCGTGGAGGACTACCTTGATGATGCGGGTGGTGTCGCCGCGCACCCAGTCGCTGCCGGCGAGCGGCGGATAGACACCGGGCAGGCCCTTGCCCTCGGGCTGGTGGCACGGGAGGCAGGCCATCTCGTAAATATTCTCGCCGGCGGACGCGACCTTGCGCGGCGTGCCGATGAGCTTGCGGAGGTAATCCGCGTGCGCCGGGCTGCTGAATTTGAGCTGGTTCGCGGCAAGGGCCGGTCCCCACTGCGGCTGGGTTGCGCGGGCGCTCTGGCGGAGGGCGTAATCAATGAACTTATCCGTGGGCAGGTCGAGGGCCTTGGTCATGACTTCCGCCGCGACGGGTTTACCGAGGTAGCTCGCGGCGACGACGGCCTCCAAGCGCACGCGGGGGTTCTCATCCTTGGCGCGCTCGGTCAGGAGCTTCGCAGCGTCGGGCAACTTCTCCGCCCACATGCCGGCGACGCGCGCTCCGTATGCGCGGACGCGCGGATCCTTCGCGGCGAGCAGCTTGGCGAGCAGGGCCGGGCGGGTGACCTCGTGCGACTCATAGACGCCGATGACTTCGAGGAGCAAGTGCTCATAGCCGGGCGTCGCGGGCGTGAGCTTGGCCACCCAGTCATCGGCCGCCTTCAACACGTCGGCGGTGGGCATATCGAAGAGGAGACGCTTGGCCTGATAGCGCGTCCAGCGCTCGGGCGACTTGAGTTGCTCCAGCAACTGCGTCGGCTTCATCGCGGCGAGGTTTGGCTGCTTCACGCTCGCGCGGCCCTTCGCGGTGATGCGCCAGATGCGGCCGTGGGCCTTGTCGCGACGCGGGTCGGCGTAGCTGGCCTGATAGTGGCCGATGATGGGATTGAACCAGTCCGCGAGATACATCGCGCCGTCCGGGCCGACGCTCACGTCCACGGGGCGGAACGCGGCGTTTGACGACTTGAGCAGCTTGGGCAACTGCGTGGTCTTGAAGCCGGAGCCGGCGTCCTCGAACTTGTGCAGCTCAGCCACCGCGCCGAAGTAACCGCCAATGAGCGCTGCGCCTTGGATGTCGTCCGGCAGCGCACGCGTGCCGATGATGTCGATGGAAGTAGTTTTGGGCGACGTGTCGAAGAGCGGGCCGACGGAGTGGTATTGCTCGGGCGAATTGCGATACGCCGTGTCCGCCGAGGTGGATGAACTGCTGCCTGAGGGACTCGCGCCACGCACCATGCCGGGCACGCTCCAGTAGCCGTGCGGGCGGTCGCCCGACTTGTGGAAGACCTGGTTGTAATCATTGAAGGCCACGCCCCAGCAGTTCGCGCCGGCCATGCCGCCGCCGAAGAAGCCTTCGAGGCGCATCGTGCGCGGGTTTAACCGCCAGATGGCCGCGCGGTCCAGCCGCGCGATGCCCCACGCGGACTCGACACGCGAGAAGGCGTGCAGGCCCTGCGAGAACCACAGGCTGCCGTCCGGCCCGTGGCAGATGCTGTTGATGAGCTGATGGGTGTCGCCAATGCCGAAGCCGCTGAAGAGCACGCGGCGCGTGTCCGCCTTGCCGTCACCATTCGTGTCGCGCAGATGGACGAGCTGGTCGAAGTCGCAGACGTAGAGGCCGCCGTCGCCGGGTTCGAGGCCCTGCACCATGGTGAGGCCCTCGGCGAAGCGCCACGACTTGTCGGCCTTGCCATCGCCGTTCGTGTCTGCGAGGACGAGGATGTAATCGGCGCGCTTGGCGCTGGCCTGCGTCTGCGGATACGTCGGCGAGCAGGCCACGTAGAGGCGGCCCTTCTCGTCCCAAGCAATTTGCGTCGGTTTCACCACGCCGTCGCGTTCGGAGGCGAATAGGCTGACCTCGTAGCCATCGGCCACGGTGAAGGTGGCGAGCTGTTCCTCGGGCGTGAGGGCCTTGGGTGAATCACCGGCATTCGCGGGCGGGGGCATGACGAGGGCGGCGACCTTCTCACCGCGCGCCAACGCTTGGACCCGTGTGTCGGCCGCCGCGACCAGCGGACGATGGCGCTCGAATGCGTCCTTGAGCGAAGGCTCCGTGCCACCGGCCTTGCCGAACATCTGGTTCACGCGATCGCCATAGACAAACGACCAGTTCGCGGGCCGCCAAGAGTCGAACCAGAGCTGGTTCTTCTGCACGATGGCGGCGCGGAGTGACTCCAACTCGGCGGAAAACTTTGGCTCCGCACCCAGTTGCCGCGTCGTGAGCGTGGCGACCTCGCGCAAGCCTTCTGCCGTAAGATGAATGCCGTCCTCGGTCAGGCGCTGGCCTGGAGCGCGCACGGCGAGCGGCACGAACAAGTTCACGAACACTGCGCCGCGCTGCTTCGCAATCTCGCGCACCGCGTCCGCGTAGGCGCGCACGTCGTTGTTGCGCTTGGTGAGATCAGGCGCATGGGAGGCGACAGGCTTCTCGAAAGGAGTTGGTGAGAGGAGGACTACTTTCTTCGTCCGCCCGGCGAATTGGTCCAGCAGCCGGTGATACGCCGCCGTGAACTCCGGCAATCGCGCGACACCATCCAACGCCTCCATCTGGCCGAACTGCGCCACCACGATGGTCGCGCCTGCTGTCTCAAGCTGACGCACCCACGAGCCGAAGTTCAGGTCGCGCCACTGCTCGTAAACTGTGTCCGCCTCCCAGGCCATCGAGCGGAAGCGCGGGTTCTTCGCCGCAAAGACCGTTGCCAGCAGCGCCTCCAGTTCGCCGGCCTTCGACTCGCGCACGAGGTTTTCCTGCCCGACGAACACGACGACTTCGTTCGTGCCCACGGCGAATTTTCCACCCGCGAAAGCCCCGACTGGCACGCTCGGCTGCGCGGTGCCGAAGCGGCTGAGAATCTCCGCCTCGGGCGGGATGGCGGAGTTAGGCAGCTCATCAATGGAAATGTTACGGAAGGAAATCTCAGCCTTGCAGTTGCCGTGAATTTGCAGCGCGATGATGCCAGTATCCTCGATTCCCGGCTCGCGCTCGACCCAGATGGCGGTGCGCTGGCCGTTCAGGAAGAGGAGAATCTGCGAGCCGCTGGCGACCACTTCGTAGCTGTTCCAGTCGCCGACCTTCTCCAGCCGCGCGACGTGGTTCGTGTCCGCCTGCGCAAGCACCTTGCGCCGACGCGATTCGTCGTAGAGCGAACCGGAGTAGCCCGCGCCGATGTCCGCCTGGAAGCCGCACATTTCGTTGGGCGGGTTCGGGATGCGCTTGCTGCGGAACTGCACGCCGCCGTTCACGAAGCCCTGCGTGCCGACCAGCTTGTATTCGAGGCGCAGGTGAAAGTTCTTATAGCTCTTGAGCGTGGCGAGAAACTCATTCTTGGGATTCCCCTCCAGCGACCCACCAACGATGACGCCATCGCGGATGCGCCAAACTTTGTTGGTGTCGCCCTCCCAGCCGGCGAAGGATTTGCCGTCGAAGAGCGAGACAGGGGCGGCGGAGACGGTGAAGAACGCGGTGAACGCGAGGGTGAGAGAGAACCACAGTTTCATAGGCAGAAGCACAAACGACGGTTCAGATGAGATGGATGCCACACAGGGTTGGCATTGGATTAAGTCCGAGGATTTGCAGCAGGCGATGGAACTCCTTCACGAGCTTTTTGAAGGAACGCGACCGCTCATAGGCGAGTCGGAAATCCAGCCTAGCGCTGAACTTGGGCTGGTCCGCGCGCTCGTCGTAGTAGATGTCCAATCGCCGCTCCAACTCCTCTTTCGCGCCGCGCTTTAGGTCGGGGTCGTTTGGATATGGGGCGGCTGCGCCCAGCGTTTCTTGCGAAGCGAGAAACCATGCCTCGTATTCGCGGTTGGCGACGACCAACGCGGTGGGAAGCCCACGAGCCACGTCGCGCACCAAGTCTCGGAGCGGATTGGCCTCGGTTTTCGGGCACAAGTCATCCGCATCAAAGAGAATGAAAACCGCCTCGCAGTTCCGTCGCAGCCGCGCCAGCGCCAGCGCGTGGTCCAAGTCCTGCCGCTGAACGAGTTGGCTGCGCTTCCGCTTGATGGGGCTGCCAAACTGAGCCTGGGGGACGCCCAACTCCGCCGCCAGCCGGCGGAACAGCACAGGCACGGCCTCGACCTCCCCCTCGCCCTCGACGATGAGCTGGATCATGCAGGGGATTCCGCGAACAGTTCCAACTGACTGACCTTCTGATCGGCGAAGAAATCAACCGGCTGGAGCGCGTTGGATCGCAGCAGCTCCCCAGCACCCATCAAGCGCTGCTGCAACGCGGAAACCGCCGAGTCTCCCAGCGGCAGAACCTGCGTCACGCCTTCCTCCCAGCTCACGATGCGCAAGTTATGCGGCTCTACCCATTTGGCATCGAGCAAGTCCGGGCTGTGCGTAGTCACGAGCACTTGAGTGTTGCGAGAGAAAGCGCGGATCATCTCCATGGTGGAGGCCAATGCCTCGGGATGGACCGTGGCTTCCGGTTCCTCCAAACCGACCAGCGTTGGTCGGTTCTTCTGAAGAAACGCCGTCAGAATGCCGAGCGTCCGCAGCGTCCCGTCCGACATGGAAAACGCCTCGTGCGCCACACTGTGTTTGCTGGAGCTGCCTTCCTTCCGACCTCCACCCCACTCCTGCCGAAACTCCAGCGACAGCTTTTTCCCGTGCTTGATCGGGCGGACGGTGGCGGTGCCCGGCACGACGGTTCGTAGCAGCTCGCAAAGTCGTTCGAGCTTGCCCTCCTCCTTGGACAAGGCCTTTAGCACGCTGGCCAAATTGCTGCCGTCGGACTTCAAGCTCATCCCCGAATCAGGGTCTTGCAGTTCCTGAATCGCCTTCGGCTGTAGTGAAAAAACCCGAATGCCTGCGAGGCCCTTGGTGACGGGTGCGAACTGCGGAGTGCCGCCAATCAACGGGAGCAACAGGGCTTGGGGATCCACCACCGGTTCGATGCCCGGAACCCCGGTCAACAATATTTTGTTGGACCGGTCGAACTCGTGTCGCTGTCCCGCCAGATGCACCACACACTTCTCCCGCAAGACCTCGAACTCATAGCCTTCCTTGGCGCGAATCTCGAACGCATACCAACCGGTGGCGGGTGTGCCGTTGGTAAACTCAAAATCCACCCGCATGGCGACATTGCCCGGACGGCTCTGGGTTCCGGAGCGATAGCGCACCGCCTCAATGCCGCCCTGGTTCTGGAAGACGGTCCCGAGCGGAGTCGTCATGCACTCGCTGACGAATTCCAGCGCCTTCAGGACATTGCTCTTCCCCGCCCCGTTACGTCCAACCAGAAAAAGTGGGTTCTCGAAGCAGACCTCCGCCGCGAGGATGCTACGGAAACGACGCAACCAGAGCTTCTTAATGGGTAGAAATTCGGAGCGCACAGGGCACTTCTATCCAGTCAAAGAATCGTTGTCGAACTGCAACTTGAACTACAACAAGTGAACGCGCTCTGATTAGAGCCGTCATAGCGGACTCTATCTCAAGTTGATAGGATTTTGCGCGGCGATTAACGACTTAGCGCCGCCACCAGCTTCGCGAGCTGTGGCCGGGTGTGCTGGCTGCTGATCACGATCCGGAAATAGCCGGCTTCCGGCCCGCCTGGATAGCGAATGAGCGGTGGAAAGATTCCGGCGGCCAGCAGCCGGTGTTTCAGCCGCTTCGCTTCCTTCGGCGAGGCGGGAGCCACGGGGAGGACTGGTCCGGGTTGGTCGGGCAGTTGAATGCCGGATGCCCGCAAGCGCTCCCAGACCCAGAGCACATTGGCATGCAGCCGCAGCTGAAGCTGCGGGTTCGCCCGGAAGACGCGGAGCGATTCCAAGGCCCCGGCGGCGATCGGCAGCGGCATGGGCGTCGCACCGGTGAAACTCCGGCTTTTGGCGAGAATGGCTTGGGCCACCGTGCGCGGGCCGAGGATCGCCCCGCCAAAAGTCCCAAAGGCCTTGCTCAGGGTGATGGTCTGGATGAGGCGCGCATCCCGCAGGCCGAAGTGCGACGGCGTCCCCTGCCCCGCCTTGCCCAGCACACCGGCGCCATGGGCGTCGTCCACCAGCAAAACGCCGTTGGCGGGCAAGGACGCGAGGTAGCGGTCCAGCGGAGCCACCGAGCCATCGTGCGCAAACATGCCGTCCGTCAGGACGATGGGACGCGCCCCCGCGCCGAGCCGGTGCAGTTGTCGTTCGTAATCCGCCGCGTCACGATTAGCAAAGGACACCACCTTCGCTCCCAGCAGGACGGCCGCATCCGCCAGACAGCCGTGGGCGCGGGAATCAATCAGGGCGTGCGTGAACTCGCCCTTGAACGCTTGGGCCACGGCGAGATTGGTCAGATAACCGTTGTCCACCAGCACGGCCTGCTCGACGCGGAAGAAGCGGGCCAACTCGCGTTCCAGCAGTTCATAAAGGGCGTGGTTGCCAGTCGTCTTTCGCGAAGACGCAACATTTAGGCCGAACTCCTTGAGTCCCCGGCGGACCGCCGCCAGCACGCGCGGATGCGTGGCGAGGCGGTAGTAATCACAACCAGCGAAGTAGAGCAGTCGGCGGCCCCGCCAGCGGACGAAGACGCGGTCAACTTGCTGAAGCGGCTCGGCAGCGTGGTTCATGCTGGCCCTTGTGTAGCGGACAGACCGGCAGGTGTCCAACGTCGCAGCGGCTTACCAAACCCGTGCCCAAATCACCTTGAGATACCGGCTCTCCAAACAGTTGGCCATGACAGGATGGTCCGCGCCTGCTCCGGTGCGGTCGAGGAACTGGAGGCGCTTCCCCAAGCGATACGCCGCCCGGGTCACAAGCTGCTCAAAACCTTCCATGTCGATCAGTCCGGAGCAGGAGCACGTCACGAGCAGGCCGCCGGGCTCCAGCACGTTCATGCCCATGCCGTTCAAGTCCTCGTATTTCCGGCGACCTTCCAGCTCCTCCTCGCGGCTGAGCAGAAACTTGGGCGGGTCCAAAATCACGACCGGCCACTTGGTGCCGTTGCGCTGCATCTGCCGGGCGAAGGAGAACGCGTCGCAATGCACCCACTCGATGCGCGCCTGATTCAGGTTCGCGTTCCGCTTGCCCTGCTCGATGGCCTTCTCGTCGAGGTCCACCGCCGTGACCTCCTCGGCCCCGCCAAGCACTTTCGCGGCAAGGGCGAAGCCGCCCGTGTAGGAGCAGCAATCCAAGACACGCTTGCCCTTCACCAGCGCCGCCAGCCGCCGCCGGTTTTCGCGCTGATCGCAGAAGAAACCGGTCTTGTGCCCCGAGGCGAAGTTGACCTCGTAGCGCACGCCATGCTCCCGAATCTTCACCATGCGCACGTCATTGGCTGAGGCAAACCGGATGCCCTCCACCCGCGCGATGAAGTCATCCACCGCGATGACTTGGCGCGTGGTGCCAAGCCGCTGGTGGATCAAGGGCAGGAGTTTTCCCAGCCGCTGGAACATGCCCAAGCTGTGAACTTCCACGCTCAACGTATCGCCAAACCGGTCCACGACCAGGCCGCTGAGGCCGTCCCCGTCAGAGTGGATCACCCGGTAGGCATCCGTGCTCCCATCCAAACCCAGCAGGTTCTGGCGGAGATCCAGTGCGCGCGTGAGTTGCGCCTCGAAGAATTCCTCCCCCACCTGCTCCTCACCATGGTGCAGCACCCGCAAAGGCACCCGGGCCCGGGGATTCCACAGGCCGCTGCCAAACCGCCGGCCTTCCTTGTCGAAGACCGCCACGAAATCGCCAGGTTTCGCGTCCGATGACGCGCCGCCAATCATCGCCGGATAGAGCGTGGGCTGGTTGGAGAAATACTTGAGCTGCACCCACGGCGTCGGCCAGGTCGTGCCCGCAGGCGGCCCCACTGGACGTCGCTCAGTGCGGGGCTCCGTCTGCCCGCTGTGCTCCGGCGGACCCGAACGAGGGCGAGGCGGGCGAGAGAAGTGGTCGCCTTCCTCCGGACGGTCACGGAAATCCGGCCGCTCCCGAAACTCGGGGCGTTCCGGGCGTGGAGCGCGCCGCGGAAGCGAACGAAACTCGCCCGGACCCGGGCGGGAGGAAAAATCAGCCATGCGGGCTTGGGCTTACGGTGGACCGGGCCGGAAGGCAACTGTTTTGGGAGGCAAGGGGCTGCGGCACACTCCCAACTCACGCGGGAGACCGGGGTTCATTTGCGGCCGTGCTGAACCCCTGGAACGGTCACGTGCCGCGCCGCTCTGTCCGGGTAGTCAGTGCCCCGAGCAGTCAGCAGCGGCGCACTTCCTTTGGTTCCTTCACCGGCCGACAACCGCATTGAGCGCCGGGCCTTTGACCACCGGCAGTCGGAGTTCCGGCAGTTTGAGGCGTTCGGACTTGAGGTTCACGCGGACGTGGAAACTGTTCGCGTGCGCGTCATGCGAGACGAACCAGTCGCATTGCCCGTCGTCTCGGGGCACCGGATCGGTCGTGAAGCTGACGTGGAGCGTGACGCCGGGACATTTTGCGAGTGCGTCGAGGAACTGGTTCAGCGCCTTCGTCTCGCCGGCGTAGAGCAGGCTGGTGTGCCAGTTGATGAAGTGGCCTTTGAGGAACTTGCAGTCGGGCTGCTTCAGCGCGGCCATGACCTGCTCCTGCGCGGCCTTGGGATAACCCGCCGGGAGCGCGACGCCGGCTTCCTTCAAGTCACCGGCGAGGGCGAAGGCGTCGCCGGCACTGGCGAGGAATGCGGCGCAGAGCAGCGGGGCGAGGAGGTGTTTCATGATGCGAAGCTGGATGACGAAGACGAGCCGGCTCATGGCTTGGCAAGGTTTGAGTTCGACCTACGTTTCCAGATTTCCGTCTTGCCGTCCTTGGTGAGAGTCAGCGTCGTTTTGTCGAGCTGGTAGCTGAATCGCAGTTGCTTGAGGCGGTAGTTGAATGCGCCTTGGGGCTCGTAGTAGTGCTGAAGGAGGAGTTCACCACCCTCGACGTAGAAGGTGATGCTGACGGGCAAAGTCTCTTGGCTCCCAAACCACTGGCCACCATGCGCGCCGTCGAGTCGGAGCCTCTGTATGAAGCCGTCCGCTGCCTTCTGCTGCAACTCCCAGTCGCCTTTTAGACCGGACAGGATTACCGGGGTGTTCACGACTGCATCATCCCCGCGAACGTGAGCGGCGGTTGCGAGGCAGAGGAGGCTAACGAGTTGTAGGATGATGCGTTTCATAAAGGGTCAGACGACAAAGCCGTTGAGATGCTCCCCACTTCTCACGCCGAGCGCTGCACCGCATGGTTCGCAACGCCAGCCCCCGGCGCTTTCACGGCTTTGGCCGACTCGAATCATCCGTGGTCTCGCCGCTCGCCTTCGAAAGCAAACTGTTGGAGGCGAGCATGGGGCCAATGAGCAGGAAGGGAAGAATCAGCGGCCAGGGGAACTTGGTGTCGCCGAGGCCGACATGGAGGATCACCGGCAAGATGATGGCACTGAGCCAGCAAATCGCATTTTGTTTCAGGAGCTTGCTCTTTTCGGATGTGGTCATGGTTTTTTTGGTTGGGGGGTGGAGGTTGAGTTGAAGTAGGTGAGGCTACGCGCCGAGTATTTGGCTCCTCAATAGTGATTTCACGGTTGGGTTGGTAATGGAGCGGCAGACCGTTCAGGTGGGAGCTGGACGCCGGTCACTTTGCGATGGGGGCCATCAACTTCCGATTCATCAGGAGCGCCGAGCGGTTGTTCTCGAACGCTTTCTTCCCGAACTCGTTGAATTTGACCAGTTCCTCCGCAGTGAGAAACCCTTTGGCGCGTTCAGCGGCACGGGCGTAGGCGTTCTCCAGCAGCTTGAGGCTTCGCTCGCCCGTTTCTTCGGAGGCGATGTTCCTGAAGTTCAGCATAGGCACCGTCTGGTAGTCAGGCGGGAGGCCGGCGGCGGCCAGCGCGGCCTGCAATTCATCCTGCATCGCCTGGGAAAGCTGTTTTCGCTTCTCCGTTTTCGCCTCCGGGTCTCCGGTCAGGCTGCCCTCGAACTGCACGCCGGTCAGGCGGCTGAGGAGGTGCTTGGAGTAGTCCGTGTATTGGGTCAGTCCGTCGGGGCCGAGGAGCGCGGACACCTGGGCCTGCATGGTGGCCTCCTGCGCGGAGAAGAGCCGGTCTATCTCGGTGCTGCTTCGGTTGTCGTGGAGCGATTGCGTGATTACATCAATGCTGTCCATGACATGGTCGGCCAGCAGGTCGTTGAACTGGCCGGTCTGTTCGGATTTCAACTGGAGGCGTTTGGCGAGTTCGGCGTAGAGGAAGCCCATCCCCGCCTTTTGCTGCTCGCGCATGACCTTACGGGTCTCGGGATCGGCGGTGATTTTGCTCAAGGCGCTCTTGCTCCCCATGGCGTCCTTTTCTTGGCGCAGGACACCCACCTGACCGCGCAGCTTGAAGACTTCCGTCGGCTGCTTGCTCACGGTGGCCAGCTCCGTGGACACGGCGGACAGCCGGTTCGTGGCGCGGTCGCGCTCGTGTTGCAATTGCTGCACCTGGGCGGTGAGCGGGACCAGTTGCTGATGGAGGCGCTGATTCTCTTCCCGCAATGCTGTTAACTGACGGGCTTCGTAGAGCGCGACGCCCACGGCGGCGGCGAGGGCGGTGGTGACGGCGACTTTTTGCAGGGTGGTCATGGCGATGGCTTTGAGGGTGGTGGTGGCAACGGCGGCTCCGGCCAGTGTGCTGGCCGCAGAAATGGTGACGGCCAGCCCCGGCGGCGCTGCTTGAACGGCATTGGCCGAGAGGCTAACGGCCAGCCCGCTCGCGCCCACGGTGACGCCGCGCTGGGCAAAGAAGTCGCGCAGTTTGTCCACTGCCCGGCTCACGCGCTTCTGCGCGGTGTCGTCCGACGCGCCGAGAGCTGCGCCGACTTCGCGCAGGGATTTGTTATCGAAATAGCGGAGCAGGACGGCGGTGCGGTCGGTGTCATCAAGCGCGGCCATCGCATCGTCCAGCAGCGGTTCCACCTGCGCCCAATCGGAAGGGGTCGAGTTCATGGCGTTCATCTCCACGGCGACTTGTTCACGAAGCTGGCGGCGCGCCTCCCGCCGGACGACGTCGATGGCCGTGCGCCGGGTGACCTGATAAAGCCACGCGGCCAGGACAGTGCCGGGCTTCAGCCGGGCCGAGTCACGCGCGAGGTCGGTGAAGACGGATTGCGCCACCTCCTCCGCGAGTTGCGGGGACCGGACCTGCCGGAGCGCGGCGGAATGGACGAGGTCCAAGTGCCGCCGGACCAGCTCCGCGAAGGCGTCCTCCGCGCCGTCCTGGGCGAAGCGCCGCAGCAAATCCATGTCGTTCGCGTCGTCGTGCATTCTTTCCCACTCTATCGCCGCTGCGGGTCGAAATCCGACAGGATAGTTTGGGAGAGCGGCTCGTGAGCACCACGCGCAAAGCGGGCGGCCAGGAGCGCTTGCGTCACGGGGCCTTGGCGGTGGGCACGTCCTTCCACCACGGCGGCAGGCTGCTGAAGTAGAACGTGTCTTGGCTCGTGCCAGCCGCCGTGCGGCCTGGCTCGATGGTGATTTGGTAAAACTCCTTCGGCGCGCCCTCGAAGGCGACGGAGCAGAAATGCTTCACACCAAAGCCAAGGGCGATGCCCGCTTCCTCCCGGATGGACTTCAGCGGATAGCGGTTCCACTCGCGCACGAGACGTTGGAGCGCTGCCGCCTTTCCGGGCCAATCGCTGCGCAGCGATTTCTCCCACGCCGGGTCGGGGATGCCGCCCATCGTATAGCGCTCGTAGTGTGCTGTCCGTTCTCCGCCCTTCAGCTCGGCGAGGACATGGAGCGAGAGGAGATTTTCCATGGACTTGCCTGAGTTCTCGATGGCGCAGGCATAGAAGAACGAACGCGCGGTCCGGTCCACGGTGTGTTGGAGATAGCCGATGCTCGTAAAATCCTTCATGCCATCCGGCCAGTCGGTGACGGCGATGCAGGTCTGCACACGCTTCATCACGTCCGGCGGCACGGTGACGATGATTTCCTGATTGTTGGCAGTATGCTTTGCCTCATGGCCCGGACGGCCCAAAAGAATGCTGCGAAGTTGGTCCGCCATGTCGCTGGCGAGTTTATGGCGGAGCATGAAAGTGCGGGTGATTGCGGCGGAATTGGAACTCGCAGGCGCTGCCACGGGACCGTCGGTTGGCGGCGAACTCGGCAACCCCGGCGTGCGCTTGACTGTGGCCACGAGATGATACTTCCAGCCATCGCGGTGCGTCACGGTGGCGAATCCCATCACGTGGCCTTCATCCAAGGCCCGCCAAACTTTCGCGCGCTGCTCGATGTCCTTCACCACGGCTCGCACCTCGGCCTCGGTGAACTCGTTCGGCAACGTCCAGCGAAGCACGCGGCCGTAGTTCACCCCTACCCAAGTTCTCATTTGCGAGTCGAGGTAGGTCCCGGGCCGCGGTTGCTTGCGCAAGCCCGGCGAAGGCGTCACGTCCTGCGAGACTTCAAGGGCGAGGCCGCGGTTCGTGTCGCGCTCGAAGTGCAGGAGAATGTCCCGCGTGCCCGGCGGGTTCTCGACGCGGAGGACTTTGAATTCGATGTGCGGCGGGATTGCCGTCGCGGCGTTGCTGGCGGGCAGCACCTTCTCCAGCAGCGCGTGCGCGGCGAGGCCGGCTTCAACAAATTGCTGGTTGGACGCAACGTTCAGGCCGGCGGCCAACGGCTCGCAGCGGACGCGAAGGAAGGCTTCCTTCGGCAGATTGCCGCGCGCGGTGGCGGTGCCGTGGGTGCGGAAGAGCGGGATGATTTGCTGCTCGCCGGGCTTCAGCACTGTTTGCACTGGGGTGGAGAGCTGCCACCAGTCGAGCGTGTCACCGGGCATGACCGAGTGCGTGAAGTTCGTGCCGTGGTCGGTGAGCTGCGGGAGCGCTCGGCCGCCGTTCGCGTTGGCGCTCACGGTCCAGAACCAGAGCTGGTTGGTGGTCGCGCGCGCGCCACTGCGGCGAAGCGTCCAGTGGAGCGAGTCGTGGTAGCCGCCGTCTTGACCCGTGGCGACGAGCGCGGTGAGCGACGGGACGGGCTGCCACGAATCGTCCGCCTGCCGGATGAAGAACTCGAAGCTGGCGAGCTGCGCGGCGGGGAGCTGGAGGCGGAAGCCGTTCTGCGTCTGCTGCACCTGGCCGGGCGGATACGACTGGACGGAGGCGGGGTAGCTCGGTTCCAAAACCATCTGGCCGGACTTCGCGAGCCGCACCAGACCGACGCCCGGTCCGAAATCACGCGCGACACCGCGCAGGAAAAGGGTCGCGACCAAGCTGAACCCAACCCCCAGCACCAGCCCGCCAATGAGAAACAACCCGACGGTGCGCGCGGCCCCACCTTTGCGCACTAGCACGACAATCAGCGCGATGCCGCCAATGATGACTCCCAAGCCTACGATGCCCGCGAGCAAGGCGAACCGCCAGTGCGTCGGCTCCTGGGTTACGACGGTGGTGGTTCGGCCCCCGCGCTCGTCGTAGCTCAAGTGGCCGGCGAGGATTTCCCCGGCGCTATTCGTGACAGAGAACAGCTCCGTGCGCCCGCCGCGCGGGATGTCGCCGCCGGGCTGCCGCCAGCGCGCCTGCACCTGCTGCATCGCCGCGCGCGCGTGCGACTCGTCGAAGCCGTTCTTGAAATCCCACTCCGCGTGCAGGAGCCATTGGTTCTCCGCACCGGGCAGTTGTCCCTGGTAGTGCATGCGCGCCAAGGTGTCCATGCCGCCGGGCAAGGAGCTACCCGCCTCCACCCAGGGCGGCGCGGCGGGCAGCGCCACCGCAAAGACCACGGCCAGCGTGCGCTGATTCTTCACTTCCGTGTCCCGTGCGGTGAACTTCGCCGGTGGCCTCGGGTGCGCGGCTGCCGCTTGTTTCTGGGCGGACTGCTGAAGGCTTTCGGAAGTTGTCGCGCGCCACCCAAAAAGCTCGGCGACGGCAACGGCCCCGAACAACAACGGCACTCCCAAGACCAAGAGCATCGCTTTGCCGACGGACCAGCCCTTGCGCACAAGCACGACGATGAGGAGCACGATGCCACCGATGACAACGGCCACGCCCACTACGATGGCCACGACGGGGAAGTTCGGCTTGCCCGAGAAGCCGTATTGCCCCGCCGTTGGCTGGCGCGTGGATTCGGGTCGCGGCACCGCGCTGTCCACCTGCACGGTGAAGGATTTCCCTTGGAACTGGCATAGCTCGATGGTCGTGCCGCGCACGGTTTTCGCGCTCACGTTTTTGAAGCGCAGCAGATCCGCCGAGAGGTCGCGGAAATTGCCGGGGAATTCCTCGCGCGATTTGATGCCGCCCATTTCCGTGACCAGCAGGACGCGGTTGGTGCCGACCTTGGTGAGTTCGAGCCGGACGGGGAGGCGGTGGAGCTTCGTCTTCGCGTCGAGTTTCAGCAGCGTGCTGGAGCGGCTGCTGCCGCGGCTGAACCGCGCGGTGCCGGGCTGCGAGGCCTCCACCAGCCAATTCATGTTCACGCCGGATTCGTTGTAGGTGGACAGGGCCGAGGAGGCGGCCACCCAGTTCGGGTCCGCCGACGTGACGGGCAGCGTGACGCTCAACGAGGCGCGATATTCCGCGCCGCCGGGCTGGTGGACTTCAAAGAGCGTGCCGGCGAACGTGCGGTGCGCTACGGCGGGGAGCGGGCCGAGGGGGTGGAGACTCTCGAAGGCTTCCTTCGCGAGCGCCGCGTCCGGCAGCGCGAAGCCCAGCCGCCAGGTCTGCGGGCCCGCCTGCCAGATGCGCCACGGGCGGTTGCCGACGTGTGGGGTCGGCTTGATGACGGTGACGACGAACGGCGGAGAAAAACCCTCGGCCAGCACGGCTTCGGTCTCTTGTGACAAGCGCGGTCCGTCCAGTGTGGCCTGCACCTCCACGCTCCCCGGCCCAACCTCGGCGTTCACATCGACGATGACGACGTTGTTGCTCACACCCACTGGAACGCAGATGAAGCTCGAGACGCCGGAAGACGGGCTGTGGGAGAGGAAGTAGATCAACAGCGCCGCGATGGGGAGCGCCGCGACCAGCGCGAGAACGCCGAGTGCGATGCGCCACGGGCTGCGCGGCGGGGCGGAACCGGTCGGCGATTTCATCCAGCGGCGTTTTGTGAAGAGCAGGAAGAAACCGAACGCGGCTATCCCGATGGCGAACATGCTCAGGAGACTGGTATTGTGGCGAGCGGCCCCCGGTGAAGTCAGCGCGGTCAGGCAGGCCAAGAACACTCCCAGCGGCACCAGCGCCATGAGGAACATCTTGAGGAGCACGACATGACTGCCGGGCACGCCCAGTTGTTCCGAGGGCGTCGTGGTGGGCGCGCGCCCCGTGGCTGCGGTCACGGCCTCCCGTATGGCGCTGGCCCATTCGGCGACGCGCGCGTCCCAAGTGCTGGGCATGGCGAAGTAGCCTTCCATCGGCGAGAGGAGGACTTGCTTGCGCTGGCCGTCTGCCTCGTAAGTCACGCTGAGCAGGTCAATGCCCAGCGGGTTCATGGAGCGCGGATACTTCCCGATGCTCACATCACGGATGGCGGCGAGCGGGATGACGGTGACGGCACTTACCAACGCGGGTGGAGCGGTATGGGTGAGCTGGCGGTCGTCCAGGACGAGCTGCCCGCGCGTGCGGTAGTGGAATAGTTGTCCACTGACGGTAGCGAGCTGCGCCGGGGTGGTGAGGGTGCTGGTGCCGACTTTTAGGAAGCGCGCCGGGGGCGGCGGGGGAGAGGATAGCGGAGAGATGATAGGAGATAGAGCGGGCGGCTGTTTGCTCTTCTCTATCCGCTCTTCTCTATCCGCTCGCTCAAAGGTCTCCACCTGCGTCCGCATTTCACCCGCCGTCTGGTAGCGCAGTTCCGGCTTCGACTCCAACGCGCGCAAAACAATTTCGTCGAGGCGCACATCAATCTGCACCTTGCGCGAAGGCGGCTGGAGTTTTGCGCCGGGCAGTTCGCCGGTGAGCATTTCGTAGAACACGACGCCGAGTGAATAGATGTCGGCGCGGGCATCGACTTTCTGCGGCGCGGTCGATTGTTCCGGGGCCATGTAACCCGGCGTGCCAGCGGCGGAGGCGAACGTAGGGGGGACACTCTTGTCCCCCAGGTCAGCGGCGGAATTCGTTTCTCCGGCAGCGGCAGCGGGGACAAGAGTGTCCCCGTCACTGTGCAGCAGCTTCGCGATGCCAAAGTCGGCGATTTTCAGGCGGCCGGTTTTGTCCAGCAGCAGGTTCTCCGGTTTGATGTCGCGGTGGACGATGCCGTGCTCGTGCGCGTATTGGAGCGCCTCGCAGACGGGCGGCACGATGGCGAGTGCCTGCTCGGGGGTGAAGCGCTCGGTGCGCATCGCCTGCCGGAGGTTCACGCCGTCGATGAACTCCATCAGCAGGTAGTAGAATGGGGGATGGGGGAGGGCGTCTGGCGTCTGGGACGGAGTCGTCGCGCCGAAGTCGTAAATCGTGACGATGTTCGGGTGATTGAGCCGCGCGAGCGCCTGTGCCTCGCGGGTGAAACGCTCAGCGAAGCCCGCGTCCGTCACGCGCTCCGGCGCGAGGAGTTTCAGCGCGGCCAGGCGGTTCAGCGCTTTTTGCCGCACACGATAGACCACACCCATGCCACCACGCCCGAGGCACTCGATGATTTCAAGCTGCGGGAAATGCGGCGCGAGTTCGGCGGGCGTTAGCGGCGGCTGCGCGGGGATGGGCGGCACGCCGGTGAGCGCTGTGTCCTCCAGCAGGTTCAACGCGCCGAGGCAGCGCGGGCAAAGACCCTCCGGCGCGCTGGGGCGGAGCGGGGCCGCACACTGTGGGCATTTGGCTTCAGACGGATTGCTCATTACCTGCTGATTAAGAAGTGCCGCGAAGTTGTTACACGCTATCTGCAGTATTAGCCACAAAAGGGCGCAGAGGCGCAAAGGGCAGACGGAGAAACTGTAGCGGCGCTCGGTGAGCGCCGACCGAATGGTCGCGAGTGCACAAACTCGGCGGTCACAGACCACCGCTACAACGGTCTTGCGCCTCTTTGTGGCAAACTCGCGGACTCAGTCCCCGCCCAGCACGCCCGCGAGGTGGCGCACTTCGTCGTCCACGTCGCCCGGCTCGGACACGGTGTCGGCGACGGTGGCGCGGAAGAGTTCGCGGTAGCGCTTGCGGAGGCGGTGGACGGCCACGCGTGCTGCGCCTTCGCTGGTGTTCAAGGCGAGGGCCATCGCTGCGTAGGGAATCGCGCCACGCTCGGCGGTGAGAGTGGACTTGAGCTGGTCGAACTCTACGGTCTTGTCCGCCGCCGCGTATTCCGCACGCAAGCGCGCCAGCGCCTGTTCGAGCAAGGCCATCGCCCATTGGCGTTCGTAGAGGCGGTCGGGTGGCACGCCGGTGGTCAGTTCGGTCGCGTAACGCTGCTCGGCGAGGGAGGCATCGAGCGAGGTGGGGCGTTCCCCACCGCCGCGTTTCAAGGCCCGTTGACGGTCCCACTCGTTGGCGAGGAAGCGTTTGAGGCAAACGCGCAAAAACGTGCGGAAGCGGCCTTTCTCCCGGTCGGCCGCCAGCAGGTAATCCTTCGCCAGCAGGCGCGCGAAGAACTCCTGCGTAAGGTCCTGCGCATCGTGCGGCGAATGGCCGGAGCCGCGCACGTAGGCGTAGAGCGGATACCAGTAGGCGCGGCAAAGCGTCTCCAGCGCCGCTGCCGATTCGGGCGACGACTTCTCCCGCGCCGCGAGCACGACGGACCAGCGCGTGGTCACGAAGAGCGACGGCGGGACGGCTTCGGTGTGGTTGGTGTCCGGCAAGCTCACCGGCATGGATAAGCGAAACCGGCGGGTTGTTACAGGAAATCAGCCGCGCCCAAAAGTTGGACGCCTTTTAGCCATGAATGGAACACGGGAAAAGCGCCTTCCGAAGGCACTTAGGAATCCGCAACCGTGCTGGCGGGGTTGGCCGCGTGGCAGCCGGTAAACTCCGACGGCACGCGGGCTACGGTTTCTTCTCGGGCTCTTTCTGGCCCAGGCCGAGAAAGTAGATCATCGCGGCCGACACCAGCATGGAGAAGGCGAGGTAGTAAATTCCCCCCACGAATGAACCGGTCAGGGTCTGCACCTTGCCCAGCACGTAGGGACCCAGGAAGCCGCCCAGGTTGCCCACCGAGTTGATGAAGCCAATGCTCCCCGCCGCCGCCGCACTGGTGAGGAAGAGATTCGGCAGCGCCCAAAAGGCGGGCAGGTAGGCTTTCACCCCACCGAAGGCGACCATGAAGACGATGATCGTCAGCGGCAGGTTCCCTTGCGTCAGCGGCGCGCAGGCCATTGCCACCGCGCCAATCACGATGGGCACCGAGGCATGGAGACGACGCTCTTTCAGGCGGTCGGAATTCCACCCGACGAACAACTGCCCGAACAACGCAACCGTGGGCGGGAGGATGATGAGCCAGGTGAGGGCATCGAACTTCAGATTATACCATTGCTGCAAGATGCTCGGCAGGAAGAACTCGATGCCGTAGTTCGCCGTCACGCAGAAGAAATACGCGGTGGCCAGCAGCAGCACCTTGGGATGCCTGAGCGCCTCGAACACCGTCATGTGTTTCCGGGGGCCGGTGCCTTGCTGGGCGGCCAGCTCCTGCTCCAAGGCCGTGCGTTCCTCGTCCGTGAGCCACTTGGCGTGGTGCGGTTTGTCCGGCAGCATGAACAGCACCATCACTCCCAGCACCACCGCCGGGATGCCCCAGAAGATGTAAACCCACTGCCAGCCCTCCAGCCCCAGCAGCTCCGGGTGATGCACCGTCACGCCGTTGACCACCTCGTCCGTGCCAATCTTGAGCATCAGGTTGGAAATCTTCGGGCTGATCATCTGCGCGATGGGCGTGGCCACGAAGAAATAGGCCAGCGCCTTGGTGCGGTCGCGCACCGGGAACCAATGGGTGAGATAGACGATGACGCCGGGGTAGAAGCCCGCTTCAGCCAGCCCGAGCAGGAAGCGGATGAAGTAAAATTGGAACTCGCTCACGCCCACGTTCCAGCCGAACGCGGAGTTCATCTTCGCCACGGTGGTCACGGAGATGGACAGGTGCGTGCCGACGAACGCCGTGAGCGCCGCCACGAAGCCCCAGGAAATCATGATGCGGCTGATCCACTTCCGGGCGCTCCAACGCTCCACCAGCAGCGTGCCGGGAATCTCCAGCAGGAAGTAGCCGACGAAGAACACCCCCGCGCCAAACCCAATGACCGCGTTGTCAAAGCCAGGGAGATCCTTGGTCATCGTCAGCTTCGCGATCGCCACGTTGGAGCGGTCCACGTAGGCGATCATGTAGGAGACGAACAGCAACGGGATAAGCCGCCAGTAGGCCTTGTTGCGCGCGCGGTCCAGCGCGGAGAGCGGATGAGTGGTGGCTGCGGCCATAGAACGACTTTACTTCGGGTAAGTTGAAGACGTGAGCGTGCCCAAGGCGCTGGCCCGACTCAAGGTGTGATTGTCCCTCCCGCGAGATTTCTGGCCCGAGCTGCTGGCGGTTCAGTTCGTCAACAGGCTGGCGATGGTCGCCATCATGTAGCAGGCCAGCAGGCCACCCACCATGGCGCGCACTCCGAACTTGGCCAGTTCCGCGCGCCGGCTCGGGGCCAGCGCACCGATGCCGCCGATCTGGATGGCGATGCTGGCGAAGTTCGCGAACCCACACAGCGCGTAGGTGGCGATGGTAAAGCTGCGCGGGTCGAGGGACTCCCGCATCTTGCCCAGCGAGAGATAGCCGATGAACTCGTTCAGCACGATGCGCTCGCCGAGCACCTGGCCGACCGCCACACAATCCTTCGCGGGCACGCCCATGAGCCAAGCGAAGGGGGCGTTCACCCAGCCGAAGAACATTTGCAGCGTCACCGGAGCGGTGACCCCGAACAACTCCGTCTGCGGCAGCGCAATCAGGTAGTTGGCCATCGCGACCACCGCCACGAAGGCGATCAGCATGCCCATGACATTCAGCGACAGCGTCATACCCTCGCTTGCGCCGCGGCAGATGGCGTCAATCCCATTGGTGGACTCCAGCTCCAGCTTGGCTGTAGCGCCCCCGGCGGTCTCGCTCCGCTCCGTTTCGGGCAGCATGATTTTGGAAATGAGCAGCGCGGCCGGGGCGCTCATCACCGAGGCCGTCAGCAGATGCCCGGCGGAAACGCCAAACGAGACGTAAGCCGCCATCACCCCGCCCGCGATGCTGGCCATGCCGGGAATCATCACCGCCAGCAACTCGCTTTTGGTCATGTGGGCGAGATAGGGTTTGATGACCAGTGGGGCCTCGGTCTGCCCCATGAAGATGTTCGCCGCCGCCGCGAGGCTTTCGCTGCCGCTGGTCTTCATCACGCGCTCCATCACCCAAGACATGCCGCTCACCACGCGTTGCAGGATGCCGTAGTGATAGAGCAAGGAGGACACCGCCGAGACGAGGATGATGGTCGAAGTGACGGTGATGACGAAGATGAAGGCGTTCTCCGGCCCCCACTTGTCCGCCAGCAATTTGCCGTTGGCCAGCGGGCCGAAGACCATCTTGGAGCCTTCCTCGGCAAAGCCGATCATCCGGTCCACCGCCCGGTTGGTGTAGTCAAAGATGGCCGCGCCGACCTTGGTGCGCAGAATGAGCCAGGCGAAGACGAATTGAAGGGCCAACCCAGACCAAACGGTGCGCCAAGGAAACCGTTTGCGATCCAGTGAGAGCGCCCACGCCAGCGCGATAAAGGCGACCAGTCCGAGGATGCCGGTGAGCTTCAGGAGCATGGCTGCGAGGTTAGGCAAACCAAGGTCAACCGGGCAAGGCTTCTCCCGGCGCTACCGAGGCCCCCCCAGCCACCGCCCGTCAATCGAGCGTCTTCTTCGGCGCGGCGATGTTGAGCGGGCCCGGAGCGGTGGGCTTGGGTGGCGGCGGCGGCGTGGGCGGCTTGGTTCCTGGAGGAGGGGGAGGCGGTGGCGGCGCCGGCGGCGGGGGGGGGGGCAAGGCCTTCAGGCGGCTGACCACGAACTGCGGCAGGTTCTCCTCAATGCGCGTCACGCCAGAATACTCCCAGCCCGCCGGGATGCCGTAGCGGCTACATTGCTCGCGGGCTCCGTGATAGGCCAGCACGCCGGTCGGATGAATCCAAAACCAGCAGATGATCTTCGGATTGGCGCGCAGCTTGACCAGTGTTTTGCGGAACTCCGAATCGTTGTCGTCCAGCTTCTCCGGTAGTTCTCCGCCATCCGTTTTGGGGATGATCTGCATCAGCACCCGGTCGCTGGTGCTGTTGGATAGGGGAATGGGGAACACCACATCCACAAAGCTGTCGCCCAGTTTCTGATCGCGCAGAAAGTTGACGGTCTTGAGGTTGTCGAAGATGGGGCCAAGCTTCGCATCTCCCGGCTGGTTTTCGTGGAGCAGATCCTTCTTGGCTTTCTGCACGCCCAGCCAGGCCACCGTCCGCCAGCCGGAGTCGGTCCGGTCTGTCGGACCAAGCATATAGACCCGGTTGCTCAGGCAGAGGACGCGATACATGATGGCCTGTGCCGGGATGGGCTTGGCCACCGGAACGCGAACGTCCACGGGGTCCGGATACTGGGGCAGCGGTGTTTTATCCAAGGCGGATTTCAAGTTATCACGTTCCGTCAGCAACCCGGTGACCTGGGCCTTGATGTCCTTTTCAACCTCCCGCCGTTCAGTGACCTCTTTCATCAAGGTCTCGAAATCGCGGACTTTCACTCCCTTTGACTCCAAGGTGCTTTCGAAGGCGCGCAGATCCTCCGATTTGGACTTGGCCTTCTCATCCAGTTTGGTCTGGTCGGCCCCGGATTTATCGGACGCCATCTTGGCAGTCTGGAGCTGCTTTTTTGCCTTATTGAGGTCGTCTTGGGTGACGTTGGCGAAGGATTCCTCGATCTCGCCCGACTTGTTGTTGACCTGCATCTGGACGATCATGAGCACGAGGAGCAGCGTGCCGACCACGTTGGTCATGTTGTCCATCATGGAGTCCATGTTGACTCCTTCATCGAGGTTTTGTTGCTGTCGCTTGGCCATTTGAGGAGGGATCGTTGCCGCTATTTCATGAACTTCTCGAACTGGCTGAGATCCACCTTGCCCTGCCCGGGGATGGGCATCTTGCTGGTGGCCAGCTTGAAGTTGCCCTCCGCCCACCCGGCCCCACGGACATAGCTGTTCCAGCCGTCCGTGCGGACCAAGAACAGCACGAGGTGATTCTTGTTTTGCGAAACCTGGGCGAGGAACGAATTGTATTCCTTGTCCACCCCAATGGCGCTGGAGGCAATGCGCAATCGTTCATCTTTGTTGAGGTGAACAACAATCGAATCACTGTTCGACTCTACAACGAAGAGGCGGCGTCCCACCGCGAAGCCCGTGCCCCCGCCCTGCACACGCAGCGGTGGCTTGAGGGTCTCCGGCTTGATCTGCCGCTCGGCCAAGTCTTCCTTGAGCTTGGCGATGAGTTTTTGAAGCCGGGGCTTGTCCTCTTGCAGGTTTGCGATCGCAATCTTCAGGCCTTCAACCTCCGCCTGAAGCCGGGTGCGGATTTGGTCGCTGGTTTCATCGCCTTCGGTAATTTCTTGCAACCGGAGCAGACGCTTTTCCATCTCCTCCAAGCTGGAAAGCTGGTCGGTCAGCGCCCGGAACTCGGAGAGTTGGGCCTTGATCTTCATCATCTCCTCACCCAACGGATTCTTCTTGGCACCGGTGGTGGCGGCCGCCGAGGCCTGCGCAATTGTCAGCACGCAGATCATCACCACTAACGCCCCGGACAAGCACACGAGGATGCTCATGAACGGGAAGAGCGAGACGTTCGGAACAGCGCTGGCTTTGACGCGGGCCATGATGGTTTACGGTAGCGGTTGGTTCGGCAACTGGGCGAGCGCTCAGCTCTTGCCCATCAGACGGCTGAACACGCCGCCCTTGGCGGGTGCGTCCGCATGCTGGATGATGATCTGCTTTCCGCCCAGCGCGGTAAGGGTTTCGTTCAGCGCGGCAATGCCCTTCTGCAGGGTGGCAAGCTGCGTGTTGGCTGTCTGCATGGCCTCGGTGGAAGCGCGGGCCACATCCTGCTGGACCTTGTTCATGCCGGACTCCACGGACCGGGCCACGCTGGCTTGCGCATCCTGTGCCGCACGGTCCAAGCCCCCTAATTGACCGGTGACGGCGCGGACACTCTCGCTGAGCGCGCCCAACTGCTGGGCGACCGGGCGGAGGCTGTCTTCCAGCGCCTTGGTCGCATCGCGCTGCATCTGACGGCTGGCTTCCAACGAGGCTTGCTGGGCGGCGGTTTGCTGCTCGCGGCCAGTGCGCTCCAACTGGGACATCTGGGTGATGGCGTTCTTCATCGCCTCGCCCAGTGAGGCAAGCTGCTGGGCGGCCGGACGCAGGGCTTCTTCCAAGCCGCGCGCGGAGTCGCGTTGCAACTGCGCGGTCGCCTCGTGCATCGCACGCTCGGCGGCGATCTGCTGTTCGCGGGCTTGCTTCTCCAGCCCGGAGACATAACTGCCGGTGCCCTTGACCGCTTCGGCCAAGTTGGTGAGCTGCTGCGCGGCCGGGCGAACGGTGTCTTCCAACGATTTGGCCAAGTCCCGCTGGAGGCGGGCGGTCGTCTCGATGAAGGACTGCTGGCCGGCGGCGTGTTGCTCGCGGGCCTGCTTCTGCATGGAGGTGGCCTCGGTGACGGCGTTCTTCGCCGTCTCGCCGATGGCGGCGAGCTGGGAAACCGCCGGTCGCATGACTTCTTCCATGGCCTTGGCGGACTGAGCGGCCGTGTTGCGGATGGACTCCGCGAGGCTGCGCGAGGCTTCCTCCTGCACGCGGCCGATGGACTCCTGCATGGCTCGCTGCATGGTCGCCTGCTGCTCCGAGGCGCTGCGCTCCAACGTGGCAACATGGCCGGCGGCGGTCTTCACGGTGTCGCCCAAGGAACTGAGCTGTTGCGCCGCGGGACGGATGGTGTCTTCCAACGCCTTGGCGAGATCCCGCTGCAACCGTTCCGTGGTTTCCATGAAACTACGCTGGCCGGCGGCGTGCTGATCCTGGGCCTGCTTCTGCAGCGCGGCGGCCCCGGCCACGGCGGCCTTGGCGGTTTCGCCAATGCTGGCGAGGTGCTGCATGGCGGGCTTGATGGACTCCTCGATGGCTTTGGAGGATTGCGCTGCGGAGGCTTTGATGGATTCTTCGAGCACCTTCGAGGCGTCTTTCTGCACGCTGGCAACCGCTTCCTGCATCGCTTTTTGCACGGAGCTTTGGTGTTCGCTGGCCTGTTTCTGCAAGGTGCCGACATGCTGCGCGGTGGACTTGACGGCCTCGGTGAGCGCGTTGACCTGCTCGACAGCGGGCTTGAAGGTGTTCTCGATGGCCTTGGAGGTTTCGCCAATGGAACTTTTCATGGCTTCGGCAATCACCTTGCTGGAATCCTGCTGGAGTTTGGCGAGGGTTTCTTTCACAGAGGCATCTAGCTGCGCCTGCTGAGTGGAAGCAACCTTCTCCAGCGCACCGACATGCTCGGTGGCCTTCTTCAACGTGGAGGTCAGGCTTTCGATGCTGGTGCCAGCCGTCTTACCCAGCTCGGTCAACGTCTTGTTCGCCGTCTCGTTGAAGCCCGAGATGGCCTTGGTAAAGTTCTCCTGCACCAGTTTCTGGTTGTCGTTGGCTCGTCGGTCCAAGCCTTCGGCTTGTTCCCTCACCATTTTTGAAGCCGCGTCCAAGCCGGTGAGGAACTGCGTGTGTGCGCGCGTGATGGAAGCCGAAAGCACTTCAGCGAGCGCGCCCATGTCGCCGCCGGCGGCGTTGGAGCCGTCGTTAAGGCGCGGGAGGAGGATTTCGTTACAGTAGGCGTCAATGTGGTTGAGGTTGTCCTCCTCGATCTTCTGGAGGGAGGACATCGGCAAGCTGAGCAAGATGGCGTAGATAAGCGCCAGCAGCGTGGTGTCGAAGGCCGTGGAGAGACCGCCGGTGACGCCGCCCATCGCCGTCATCATCGCCTCCGCATCCTTGGAATTGGTCATAACGCCTTTGAAATTACCGATGGCGATCGAGAGACCTTGCACCGTGCCGATGAAGCCCAAGATAGGAATGGCCCAGATGAAAATCTTGACCAGCGTGTAGCTGCCGCCGATGCGTGCGCCGTCGATGTTCGACTGGTTCGCCATCATCGTGGCCACCTCCGAGTTGACCTGCCGGACCTCGAAGAGTTCGAGTGCCTTGCGGATGCGGTTCACCATGAGGCTGTCGCGCAACTTCACCGGCAGCGCATACACATGGGCGATGAACGAGGCCAGGCTGTCCTTGGTGATTTCGCGGCCCACCTCCATCGGCAACACATCCAGTGCAAGCGCGCGCTTCTGATGCTGGAACAGCAGAAACTTCATGATCAGGTAAGCCACGCCCCACGTGAACAGGAATGTCTCGGCATAGTTCACGATGCCGCGTTCCGCCAGAATCTCGTAGTAGTAAGATTTCTTGAAGGGCAGCGCGAAGAGATACATCAAGAGGCACATGCCCGTGCCGATCCCCAGCGCGATCCAAGTGTTCGGGTTCGCCGGATCTTTTTCCTTCCAGGCCTGCCGGGCCGGACCGGCGGTAACCTCCGAACCAGCCGATGCGGCCGGCACCGTGATAGAAGCGCCGCAGCCGGGGCAGTTGACGTTGTTGCCGGCAAACTCAGGCTCGACCGTCAGCTTGAGAGCGCACTTGGAGCAGTGGAAGCGAATCATATTTTAATTTCGTGACGTGTCGTATGACGGGGTGAGTGGAGTCTGAAATCAGATTAAGGTGGGATCAAGCGCCGATTTTTGGCCGCACCACGAGCACCGCGCAAGGCGCCTGCCGCACGACCTGCTCCGCGACGCTGCCCATCATTACGCGGGCCAGCCCTGTGCGGCCTTGCGTGGCGATGACCAGCAGCTCCGCCTGCATCACCCGGGCAAACTCAACGATGGCTTCCGCCGGCTGGCCGGCCCGCAACTCGATGCGGGCGCTGGCCATGCCGCCCAACTCGGCGGCTGCCAGCGCGGCCATGGCGCGGCCCGCCTCCGCGCGGTCGTCGCGCTGCCGCTCGGAAGTGTCCATCTTCCAATCCACATGGAACGGCTCGACGACGTTCATCACGGTCAATTCCGCCCCGCGCTCCTCCGCCAGCGCACGGGCGCAGCGCACCGCCACCAGCGAGGCCGGGGAGAAGTCCGTCGTCACCAGAATCCGCCGCCATCGAACATCAGGAGTATTCATAGGTTAAAACCAATCACCGTTCATCGCCGACCAGTCATGGCCAGCACTGTCAACCCGATCAGATAATGCGCGTAGGCCACCAGCAGCCACACGCCCTCGCGCCGCGTCACCCGGCGGTTGCTGAACAGCATCCACCCCAGCACCGCCATGAAGCCCAGCATCACCGGGAAGTTGAAGAGCTGCGTGGCCCGCTCCATCCGCACGTCTTGCAAGATCGCCGCCATTCCCACGACGAGCGAGAGGTTGGCGATGTTCGCCCCCAGCACGTTCCCCACGGCCAGCTCACTCACTGACCGGCGCGACGAGGTGATGGCCGTGACCAGCTCCGGCAGCGACGTGCCAATGGCCACCACCGTCAGGCCCATCACGATGCTCGGCACGCCCAGCCGGGCACCCACGCCCACCGCGCCGTCCACCAGCAACTTGCTACCGACGACCACAACTGCCGCACCCATCAGAAACTGCACGGCGGTGCCGGCCTTGGTCTCGAACCAGGCCCACCGGCTTTCCGACAACTCTGCGCTGATGGCCACCGCTTCCGCCACGTCGTCCGGCTTCCGGCCCCGCCAGTGCCGCGCGAAGTCCCACACGAAGTAGCCCGCCCCGCCGACGAGCAGGACCGCTCCCTGCGCACGCGACAAGCTCAGGTCCAGCGTCATCAAGAACAGCACCGCGCCGAACCCAAACATCGCCAGCAACGCAAACCGCAGCGCCCTGGGCTGCACGTCCACCTGCTTGAGTGCCGCCGTCACTCCCAGCACCAGCCCGACGTTGCAGATCACCGATCCGACCGCGTTGCCCACCGCCAGACCGGGCTCGCCTTTCAACCCGGCCATCACCGACACCACCAGTTCTGGCGTCGTGGTCGTGAGGCTCACCAGCGTCCCACCGATGACCACGCGCGGCATCCGCGAGAACTCCGCGATGCGCACGGCGGCGGCGACGAACATGTCCCCACCCTTGATGATGAGGACGAGCCCGAACGCGAGGAAGATGAGGTCTTGCAGCATGGCTCAGTCGTGCCGGTCTCCTCCGCGCCAGAGCAGCCCGCCCAGCATCACCGTCAACAGGCAGAGCACGGTGGTCATCACCGGCACGGGCCGGTAGCTGCCCTCGCGGGCCAGATGCGCCTCCCAGGCCCGCCATGCCTGCCAGCCCAGCACCGCTGACAGCGTGAATAGCAGCCCAGCGCACCAGCGCATATTTACCGGCCGCCAACAAGCCAGCCATCCGGCCGCCAGACAGCCGCCGCCGCCCACCCACGCCACGGCGGGAAGCCGGACATCGTAGGTTGGGTCCGCGCGATGCAAGATCCAGCCCAGCACCCCCAGCAGCAGGCCGCAGGCAATCAGCTCAAAACCGGCGTCTCGGTTCACGGGCTTCATCGGCTCTTTGGGGCATCGGGGCGGTCATCGGGGTGCAGCCCGCCGAAGTGGTGCGCCAGTGCCATGAGCAGCACCACTGTCAGGCCCAGCAGCAGCGTGAGCACCACCGCCATTTTGCAGAACTTGCGCTCCATCCACATCGTGACCGTGTCGGAGAGGATGATGAACGCCATCACCGCCAAGGTCAGGATCGCCCCGGCCCGAACGCGGTTGCCGAGCCAGGCGAGCACTCCCCAAATCAGGCAGAGCCCCCCGCCGATCAGTCCGGCCTTGAACGTGGCGCGGGCCATCCATGGCACCCATGATTGCACGAGCCAGCCCAGCAGCGGCGCGGCGAGTGAGTAGGCGAGGAGGGCAAGGGCGAGTTTCCGATTGAGCATGCGGACCTGGGGACACGAAGGCGCATCGCAAAACGGCCCGGCAGAACTATGGCTGACGCTGGCATTTCTGGACGCAATCCAACTGACCAGTTGGCGGCCCGACCAACTGACAGCCTCCGGAGCACAGCGGCCCCGAACCCTTGTCCGTAGTATGCAGCGCGGCGTCCGTTCCTGACAAGCAACACTTCGCTCTGTCTGTCTTTTGCTTGCGACAATCGCGCCGAACCGCTCGACGCCTCTGCGGGAATGGGCTACAAACTTGCGCCGATGGAAACTCTGGCCACCGCCTTCTTCGCGCTCGCCGTGCTGCACACCTTCGCGGTGAAACGCTTCGCGCATTGGGCACATCAATATCCGCCGGGGTCGGTGAAGGAGAACGTCCTCCACTTCCTCGCGGAGACGGAGGTCGTCTTCGGCTTGTGGGCGGCGGCCTTGTTCGCGGGCATCGCGGTGCTGAGAGGCTCCGTGGCGGATGCCGTCGCTTACATCGAGGGATTGAACTTCAACGAGCCGAAATTCGTGCTCGTCGTGCTGGTCGTGGCGGCCACCCGGCCCGTCGTGCGGCTGGCCGAGGCGATCATCCTCTACGCCGCGCGACTCCTGCCGTGGCCGGCGGGCACTTCCTTCTACGTGGCCGCGCTGGTGCTCGGCCCGCTGCTGGGTTCCTTCATCACCGAGCCGGCGGCGATGACCTTGCTGGCGCTCGTGCTCAAGCGCCGTTACTTCGACCGGGGCATCACGCCCAAGCTGGCCTATGCCACGCTCGGGCTGCTCTTCGTCAACGTCTCCATCGGCGGCACGCTCACCCACTTTGCCGCCCCGCCCGTCCTCATGGTCGCGGCCAAATGGAATTGGGACACGCCCTTCATGTTCGCGGCCTTCGGCTGGCGCGCGGCAGCGAGCTGTGCGGCCTCCACCGCGCTGATGGCGTTCTGGTTTCGCAAGGAGCTTGCGGCCCTGACCGTCGAGGCGGACACGAGCCCCCCCGTGCCGGGGTGGCTGACGGCAACCCATCTGGTGTTCCTCGGGCTGGTCGTCGGTTTCGCCCATCACCCGGAAGTGTTCTTCGGCATCTTCGTGTTGTTCCTCGGAGTCGTGAACGCCACGCGGGAATATCAGGACGACCTGAAACTGCGCGAAGGTTTGCTGGTCGGTTTCTTCCTCGCGGGACTCGTCACGCTTGGCTCACTGCAAGCCTACTGGCTCAAGCCCCTCCTCCAGAGCCTCGGCGGCAGCGCGCTCTTCTTCGGCGCAACCGGCCTGACCGCGCTCACCGACAACGCTGCGCTCACCTACCTCGGCTCCTTGGTGGAGGGAATCTCCGACGAACTCAAGTATGCGCTCGTGGCGGGCGCGGTGGCCGGCGGTGGCCTCACGGTCATCGCCAATGCACCGAATCCGGCCGGCGTGGGCATTTTGCAAGATGCGAAAGTGTTCGAGGAAGAAGGCATCAGCCCCCTCGGTTTGTTTCTGGGCGCGCTGATGCCCACGGGAATGGCCGTGGTGTTCTTCTGGTTCCTACGCTGAACTGTCCGTCGCGCCCATGGCTTCACGACGAGAGTTCTGTCTCAGTGTTCGCGTTCCAAGGTGGGACTGATGGGCCGGATTTCCGGCAGCGCCGACACCGGTTCGCCCAGCAGCTTCAGGATGCCGCGCAAATCGTCTTCGAGGACGTGCTTCGCCGCGTCGCGCACGGACGGGCGCTTGGGCTGGAAGGCCACCGAGTTGCCCGCGCCGCGCAGCACGCAGATGTCATTCTCGCTGTCGCCCACGGCCAAGACCTGCTCGGGCGTGACGTGCAGCTCGCCGCACAGGTGGTGCAGAACGTTCAGCTTGCAGAGCCGGTGCTGACGGCATTTGGCCGGCTCGCGCATCGCGGGGGCGAAGGTGACGCGGCCCGTGGCCTTGTCGCGGCGGAACTTCATCAGATGCGCCACCGCGAAGTCCGCGAACACTCGCCGCCGCACGGTCTCGGCGGCGGCGTGATAGCTGTCCGTCACGATGCACACGCGGTAGCCGGCCTTGCGCAGGCCCACGACCGTCTCCACCGCTCCGGGCATGAGCGGGATATTGCGCGCGACGTTCTCGAAGACGTGCCGGGGCACCCCTGCGAACAGGGCCGCGATGCGCCGCGTGCGCTGGACGGGCGAGAGGATGGCGTTGTCGAGCAGCGGCTGGAGCGCCTCTTCTCGCCCGGTGGCGCGTGCCAGTTCGATGACAAACCGCCCATTGAGCAGCGTGCCATCCATGTCTATCAACGCCAGCCGCTCGACCTGTTGCAGGCGCTTGAGCGCGTGGCCTTGCTTGACGCGCGTCTCCCGCTCCCGCTCGTGCGTCCGCCGGACGAACGACAGCCGCAGCCGCCCCCACTCCGCCGCCCGCTCGATGATGGTCCGCAGAACCTGCATGGCCATCTCGCCCAGCGCCTCCAGCGACTGGCTCTCATGGCGCACCTCGCCAATGTCCACCTCCACGATGCGCGCCCGCTCGCGCGTCGCGTCAATGAGCAGCCCTATGTCCACCCCGTAGTCGTTTTCGAAGCGCAGCCGCTTGAGCAGGTCACGCCGCGCCGCGATGATGCCGCCGAGCGGCTGGGAGAAGTCAGCCAGCTCGGGGAAATACGTCTTCAGCAACGGCTTGGCGGTAAGGATGGTCACGCGCCCGGCAGCGCGCGTGAACTTGGCCTTCACAAAGTCCGCCTCGTCTCTGAGGAGCGGCTCGACGAGCGAGCGAATCAGCCCCTTGCGCAGCCCGGTCAGGTCGCCGTCGAGATACACCAGCAGCTCGTGCCGCGCGTGCTGCCAGCCTTCCTCCATGGATTCGCCCTTGCCCATCAGCGCGCTCGTCACCACGCGTGCACCGGCCTCCTCGGCCAGCTCCGGCGTGCCGTCAATCGAGCCGTCGTCAATCACCAGCACCTCGCCCACCAGCCGGTCCGCGCGGGCGAACCGCACGACCTCCACGATGGTGCGCGATTCATTGAGGACGGGGATGACGACCGTGACCTTGCGGGCGGGGAGACGCGCCGGGCGAGACAGCTTGGGCGCCGGGCGGCGCTGGAGTTTGCGGGCCATTGTGCATACGGATTCTGCGCCGCCTCTATGGCGGCGCTGCTAACCGGATGGCGGCCCGACCATCCGCACTGCCTCCGCAACCTCATGGCTGCGAACCCTTATGCCTGCCGACGCAGAACCTGCGCCGGGAAGGTAGGTAGTTGACCGCTTGGGCTGTGGACGTGTCAAGCCCGCCGAGCCGCTGCGCTGGGTTAAGCCCAGCCCCGTTGGGTCAGACAACTGGCGTAAGCGCGCAAAATAGCGCAGCGGCCGTTTTCCCTCACCCTTCCTCGGAGGAGGGGAGGGCCGGGGTGAGGGGTTATGTGCGGCGGCGCTGGTGGCCGCACCCCTCATCCGGCCTGCGGCCTACTTCTCCCCTCGCTCCGCGAAGGGAGAACGGCTTCGCTCGCCGCTCATCGTCAAATTGGCGCGGCTTTTCCTGCTCTTAATCCTAGTCGTAATCCTGCTCTCTTGCGAGAGCGGGGAGGATTAGGAGCACGATTAAGCCTAAAAACGGCGGTAGAAGACGCGCTCCGCCTGCGCGGCGGGTTTGAGTCACGCCGTTGGGTCTGATTTTGTCGGTTCTTTCTGCCTGTGGTCTCTGGTTCACCCGCTGGGAGCGGGCAAGGCGGCTCTTGGGGTGAGGAACGGCGCCAAAATTCTGACCCAGATCCGTTCCCAGCACTGGCTGGGACTCAACTGCTCCGCAGTGTTCTTGAGTCCGCTCAGGAACAGGCTCAGGTTCGTCAACAAGGCTTGGGCGTGCGCGGCTTGCGCGTGCGTGCTGGTCAGGCGCAAGGTGATCTGGCGTCCGCTCTCAACCACCCGGCCCACGGCGCACAACAACAGGGGCCGGCTCGTCACCGCTTCGCGGGGTCGTTGCGGCTCGGCGCACCGCACGAACAGGCTCCACCAGTTGTAGATCAGCGCCACGTTGCGCGCCGCCACCTGGCAGCGCAGCTTGTCCTTCGTCATGAACCCGCCCCAGCCCCATTGGTTCTTCAACTCGTCATACACATTCTCCGCGTCGGCCCGCTGCCGATACAGGTCGGCGA
>CAMCFN010000044.1 GCA_945874145.1 Akkermansia muciniphila | reverse complement strand
CAAGTCCACGGCATGCTGCCGGGCCAAGTTAAGCGCTTCGGGAAGACCGATGACTCCGATCAGCTGACCTTCCGGACCGATGACACGGACTTCGCGGGCGCGAATCTTTCCGTTGATGCGGTAGGAAGGGCCGGCTGGGGCACGAGGGGCGAAGGGGCGACTCAAAGCGCCCTCTCCTGAAGAAGGTTATCCATGCGAGATGTCGAAACTATCAATAGCCATACAGCTAATTGCGCGGATTACTACGGAGTTGACGCCGCTGGCGCAAGCGAAATGTGTTCATGAGTGGCTAATTGAAGGGGAGAAATTCCTTGCCGAAGGCTCGCCTGCCGGAATGATTCCGCCGCCGAACGATGCTCACCACGCTCCGGATCAAGAACCTCGCCCTCGTGGCTGACCTCACGCTCGAACTGCGTCCGGGCTGCAACGTCATCACCGGCGAAACCGGCGCAGGCAAGTCCATCCTAATCGGTGCACTGAACCTCGTCCTCGGCGAGCGCGCGGACCGCACGCTCATTCGCGCGGGTGCGGACAGCTGCGCGGTCGAGGCGGTCTTCGATGTGGCGAAACTGCGTAAGTCGCTCGCACCGCTGCTGGAAGAACTCGGGCTGGAGCCGTGCGAAGAAAACCAACTCGTGCTCAAGCGCGTCTTCACCGCCGCCGGCGCAAACCGCCAGTTCGTCAACGGTTCGCCCACCACACTGACCACGCTCGCCGCCATCGGCGAGGGCCTCGTGGACATGCACGGCCCGCACGATCACCAGTCGCTTCTGCACCCAGCGAAGCAGCTCGCGATTCTCGACGCGTTCGGTGGTCTGCAAGCAGAAGTCGCTGCATTCGCCGAGTTGGTCCGCCGTCGCGCTACAATCGAGCAGGAAAAGGCTGCGCTGATCGTGGATGAGAAAGCATACGCTCAACAACTCGACCTGCTTCGTCACCAAGTTCAGGAAATCTCTTCAGCCAAGCTTCGCCCCGACGAGGAGGCCGAGGTCGAGGCCGAGCATCGCCGCACCAGCAACGCAGCACGTCTGCTGGAGCTGTCGCAGTCCGCGCTCGGCGCGTTGGACGGCGACGACACCTCGTTGCTGAACCAGCTTGGCGCGCTGGGCCGCACCGTGCAGGAGCTTCAACGAGTAGACGCCTCGGCCAAGCCATTCGCCGCCACGCACGAGCAGGCCGTGGCCGCGCTGCGCGATTTGCAGACCGACCTGTCCCGCTACGCCGACCGGGTGGACTTGGACCCTGCGCGGCTCGCGCAGCTGGAGGAGCGGCTCAACCTAATTCATTCGCTCAAGCGCAAATACGGTGCGGCGCTTGCCGAGGTCATCTCGTTTTGCGATGAGGCGAAGACCAAATTGCATGGTCTCGAACAGCGTGACGCCGAACTGGCCCGTCTGAACGGGGCACTTGGCAATCTGGACGCCGACCTAGCCAAGACCGGACGCGAACTGACTGCGGCCCGCCGCAAAGTCATTCCCAAGCTGACCAAGTCGGTGACGCGCCAGTTGCAGGACTTGGGTTTCCAACGAAGCGAACTGGGCGTGTCGCTGGCAGTGACCGCACCGACGGCAAGCGGTTGCGACGCAGTGGAATTTCAATTCGCCCCGAACCCCGGTGAGCCTGCCCGCCCGCTTCGAGCCATTGCCTCCAGTGGCGAGATGGCCCGCGTGATGTTGGCGCTCAAGACAGTGCTCGCGGCGGAGGACGAGATTCCCGTGCTCGTCTTTGACGAGGTGGACGCGAACGTGGGTGGCGAAACCGCCAACGCAGTCGGCGACAAAATGCGGCAGATTGCCCGCGCGCGGCAGGTGCTCTGCATCACGCACCTCGCGCCGGTCGCGGCGGCGGCGGACACGCACTTCGTCGTCACCAAGCAGGTCCGCGATGGCCGCACGCTCTCGGATATCCAGCCCTTGATCGCAATGCAGCGGGTGGACGAACTGGCCCGGATGCTCGGTGGCCAGAGCGAAGCCGCGCGGAAGCACGCCGAAGCACTGCTCAGTGCTCGTTGACGCTGGTAGGGCGGATCAGAGGTCCAAGGCCCGAAGTGCTACCGCCCCCCCACTCGCCGTGTTATGCTCCCGCAATGAACGAAGCCGACGAACCGGCGAAACCGCCCACGCGCCCACGCGAGAACTGGCGCAAGCTGCTTGGACTTGTGTTGTCGAGCGCCGTCGTAGCCAGCCTCTGCTGTCTGCCCAGCGTCGCGCTGGTGCTCTTTGGCCTCGCCTCCGTCAGCACGGCGGCGGCGCTGTCGGACCAACTTTACTGGGGGCCGACGCGCTACATGCTATACGCAGTGAGCCTCGCGCTTGCGGTTGGCGGGTTGGTCATCTACTTCCGGCGGCGCGGCATCTGCACGCTGGACGCCGCGAGGCGAGAGCGGAACCGGATCGTCAACACCACGCTGGTGGTGCTGGTCGGCGGGGTGCTGACCTACCTCGTCTGGAACTACATCATCCTCGATCTCATCGGCATCGCCGCCGGCCTGCCATGGAAGATGCCGAACTGGTGGCCGTTCTCCTGAATACCGACGCTCCCCGTGTCGCGGGAAGGTTTGTTTTCCTCAAGGAGGCTCAACTAGACTCGCTACATGAAAGCCGCTTTTATCACCGCCCCCTGCCCCGCTGACGGCATCCAGTTCGGCGACCTTCCGCAACCACAACCCCGTGCTGCCGAGGCGCTCATCCGTGTCCGCGCGGTCGCGGTCAACCCAATCGACACCTATGTCCGCGCTGGGATGGTGAAGATGAATCTCCCGACACCGTTCATCATCGGGTGCGACCTTGCCGGTGTCGTTGAAGCCGTCGGCGCGGAGTGCAAGCGCTTCAAGACCGGCGACCGCGTGTGGTGCTCGAACCAAGGTCTGTTGGGTCGCCAAGGCACCTTCGCTGAGTTCGCCTGCGTCGAGGAACGTTGGCTGAACCCGCTTCCAAATGGCGTCCGCGACGAGGACGCCGCCGCCGTTTCGCTCGTTGGCATCACCGCGCATCTAGGCCTGTTCGCGAAGGCACGCTTGCAGTCGGGCGAAACGGTCTTCGTCAATGGCGGTGCAGGCGGCGTCGGCTCAATGGTGGTGCAACTGGCCAAGGCTGCCGGGGCGCGCGTTATCGCCACCGCCGGCAGCGATGACCGCGTGGCCAAGGCGCGCTCCTTCGGTGCGGACCTCTCGCTGAACCACCGCACTCAGGACGTGGCAGCCGCCGTGAAGGAGTTCGCGCCCGCCGGAGTGAACGTCTTCTGGGAGACGCAGCGCGAGCCGGACTTTGACCGCGCCGTGCTGCTACTCGCGCCGCGCGGACGTTTCGTGCTGATGGCCGGTCGCGAGGCGCGGCCGGTCTTCCCCGTCGGGCCGTTCTATGTGAAGGACTGCTCGCTGCACGGGTTCGCGATGTTTAATGCCACGGCCGAGGAGCAACGCCCTTGCGCCGAGGATCTGAACCGCTGGCTGGTTGAGGGCAAGCTGCGGGCGAACATCGACCGCATCCTCCCGCTCTCCGAATCTGCCGCCGCGCACCGCTTGCAGGAAGAAAGCACGTTGCAAAAGTCTGGCGCGCTGGCGGGCAAAATTGTGCTGAAGCCGTAACGGCCGGCTCGTGAATTCCAGTTGGCATTCGGAGATGATGCCGTAGCTTTCGCGCCGACATGGCTGAACTGAACAATCCAGCACGGACGGCGTTTTGCGCCTCGCTGAAGGACGAGCTTTTGCTTGCCCAAGTGCGGGTGCGGCGGCAGCCAGTGGGCTTCGAATTGCGCCATGTGCTCGACCAGGATACGGCTGCTGACACTCTGAAGCTTATCCCGGTTGCCGATCTTCGTGCACTGGCCAATCACACCGTCACCGGCGAATTCCGGCCAATCAAGGCCGCGCCGAATCTTCGCGCCGGCTGGCTCTGCCGCGTCGCTTCCGAAGCCGAGCTGGAACTCGCACTCAACCAGCTCTACCCCGGTGCGTTGGCGGATTGGTTCGCCGTGCAACAGCCCACGCCACCCGTCACTCATTACCGTGACTTCACCGCGCGGCAGACCGGAATGTATCGCATTACCACGATGCTCACCGATATCCAGGCCGCCCAGGTGATCCGCGCCTGCTGCGACGCCCGGTTCTGCCTCAAGCGCCGCCTTTGGACCGTGCCCGGGCTCCCGTCCGACACGGCTCATGCAAAGAGCCTCATCCCCTGCCTCGAACCCTGTGCAGTGATGCTGGAGTTTGCGCGCAAGGCCATGCGCATCGAGCAGGAAGAGCACAGGCCGAACCTAACGCTCGCACCTTCGGAGGTCGCTTCGATCCTGAGCACGCTGGAAACCGCGCTTGCTCATCCACACACCGGACAGCGCGAGGCCGACTTGTCCGCCGCCAGCAACCCCCGTCGCCTGCAATTGCTGCACGAGAAGCTTCAGGGCCTTGTCACAGTTGTCACCCCCCCGGCTGGGGAATAACCCTGCCGCCAGCACGTCCAAACCACATGAAACGAACCAGCCTACGCGCCTTAGCCACTGCCTTGCTACTCGCCGCCTTCGCCAGCGGCAGCGTGTGCGCCCAAGGCCCCGCCGACGCCGACACGCTGTTTGAGAAGTTGCAAAAAGCTGCCGAGCCGCCCACCCCGCCCGCCGAATGGCAGGGCCGCATCCCGACGCCGGAGGAACTGGCCGCATTTCGCACCAAGCAGGCCGAGGCCGCCATCCGCGCGGCGGACCTCGCGGGCGAGTTTGCCACGCGCTTCCCCACGCACTCCAAGGCGGCGGAGGTGCGCGAGCAAAGGTATCAGTTGCTCGGCGGCGCGGTGCGGCGCGGCGACAAGTCGCGACTGGAGCAGCTTGAAAAGATTGAAACCGAACTGATCACCGATCCCAAGAAGACTTCGGAGGAAAAGTTCCGCCTTCGCATGCAGTCCGTGGACCGCAAGGCCGGCTTGAAGCAGGCCGAAGGCATGGCGGCCATGCTGGAGGAGTTCGAGAAGGGCGCGCGAACATTGCAGAAGGAGTTTCCTGACCGTAAGGAAGTGTTCGAAATGCTCTACGCCGTGGCGATGCGCTCAGAGGGGCCAAAGGCTGTTGCCCTCGCCAAGGAAATTGCCGCCAGCGGTGCCGAGCCACAGGTGAAGGAAGCCGCCGCCGTGCTGCTCAAGAAGTCCGAGCGCCTCGGCAAGCCCCTGGACATCAAGTTCACCGCACTGGACGGGCGTAAGATCGAGCTGGCCAAGCTCAAGGGCAAGGTGGTGCTGATCGACTTCTGGGCGACCTGGTGCGGTCCCTGCGTGGCCGAAATCCCGAACATGAAGTCCGCCTACGAGAAACTGCATCCCAAAGGCTTTGAAATCATCGGCATCAGCCTCGACGATGACAAAAACGCTCTCCAAGCGTTGGTGCGGCAGAAGCAGCTTCCCTGGCCGCAGTTCTTCGAGTCCGAGAAGGACGAGAACCGCTATGCCAAGGAATACGGCGTCAGCTCCATCCCCGCCATGTGGCTCGTGGACAAGCAGGGCAATCTCGTGGACACGAACGCCCGCGACGGGCTGGAAAAGAAGGTGGAGAAGCTGCTGGCGGAGAAGTGAGCGAGCCGGGCAGTAATCAGTTTTCAGTGATCAGTATTCAGGCGGAACCTGCGGCAGCCAGGCGCGCTCATTTCCCTGACTGAAAACTGAACACTGTTCCTGTTTCGCCTTCTCAACTCCTGCGCCACTCGCCATCCTGCGGCATGGACTCACTTTTCTTCCCCGGCGGGAAGTTTTTCGGCATCGAGTGGCACGTTTGGAAAGTCGTCGGCTGGCTCGGCAACGCCGTGTTCTTCTCCCGCTTCGTCGTCCAGTGGTATGCGACCGAGAAGCGCAAGCAGGTCGTCGTGCCCTCGGCGTTTTGGTGGCTCAGTCTCACTGGCTCACTGCTACTGCTGGCTTACGCGCTTTTCTACCAGAAGGACTCAGTCTTCATCTTCGCCTACGCCTTCACGTGGATTCCCTACATCCGCAACCTCATCATCCACCGCCGCCACAAGAACGCTCACATCATCTGCCCCGACTGCGAATTGAACTGCCCGCCGCAGTCGATCTTCTGCCTGAACTGCGGCACGCCGCTGAAGCTGAAGGAAACCGGTGAGCCTGGGGCGGCTCAGGCGGGCTGAAAGACTAGGGCGGCCTGATTTCCCCAAAAGCCGGCTGAAACGGACAGCGCGGATTCAACGGCCGTCGGCCCGGTGTTCGCGCGCAGCAGGTTTAACTTCACTTCCGGGTCGAGGTTTTGGCAATTCACCGTCCCCGGCAGATGCCCGCTCTGAATCGCTCGGATGGAGATGACTGCCTCAAGCGCAGCGGACGCGCCGAGGCAGTGGCCGGTCACGGCCTTGGTCGAGGAACACGGCACGCGCGACGCCGCCTCACCGAGCGCGAGTTGGAGTGCGTTGGCCTCTGCAATGTCATTGAGCACAGTGCCAGTGCCGTGGGCGTTGATGTAACCAAGTTGGGCGGGAACAACACCTGCCATCGCCAGCGCTTCGGTGATGACGCGGCTCAAGCTCGCGCCCGTCCGGTCCATCCCCACGCGCTCGCCGCCTTCCGCCGCCAGCGCCCAGCCGATGAGGCAGGCCAGCACCGTTACCCCGCGTCGCTGCGCGGAGGCGAGTGATTCCAACACGAGAAAGCCCGCGCCTTCGCCGAGCACGATGCCGTTGCGCGCAGCGTCGAATGGCTTGCAGGTCAGACGCGGGGCGACTTCCTGGCCGAGAATGCCCGCCGCATGAAGCTGCGCGATGACCATTGGGTTCAACGGTGCTTCCGTTCCGCCCGCAATCGCCACATCGACCGTGCCGAGGAGAATTTGCTGTGCCGCCAAGGCTATCGCCGACGCGCCGGATGCGCAGGTGGCGGAAACCGTCAGCGCCGGTCCATGCGCTGGGAAGGCAAGCGAAAGCATGCCGCTGACATTGGCCAGCGAGCAGTATGCGGCATCGGAAGGTTTGGCCCGCTCGCAGCCATCGGCCACGGTTTCCGCCAGTTTCCCGACCGCACCGCGCGACGTGCCGACGAAGATGCCGATGCGATCTGGGGCGACCGGCTGGGTGTCCAGTCGCGCCACACTCCACGCCTCCTGCCCTGCCACATGGGCAAGTTGCGCACTGCGGTCCATCTTGCGCGTGAGACGAGTGAGCGGTGGATTCGGCGCACGGCAGCCAGCGACTTTCAGTCCGGCGGGGCACAATTCCTCCGGCAGCCAGTTGGAGGGAGATTCACCGAGCAACACGGTTTTCCAGAGTTCGTCCACGTCGGTTCCCGCCCCACAAAAAGCACCCATGCCCGTCACTACGACGGGGCATTCTCGGAGCAGGCGATGGAGCGGCGGCGGGTTCACACGCGGGGCCGACAGGTAAACCAAAGCGTTTCATTTTGCACGCACTTCCGTTTCACTCGCGCGCCATGAACGCAACGCAACGCCGCTTCGAGGGCATCCTGGAGCGCTACTTTGAAACCACGCTCGCTGAGAACCCCGTGTGGGCCAACTACACCGGCCTCCGCGACGGCGAAGGCAAGCTGGGCCGCGCCACGCTCGCGCAATTGCAGCGGCAGGAGAAGCGCTGCCGTCAGGCCCTCGCGGCACTGGACGCTTTGAACCCACGCGAGCTGACGAACGAACAGCACCTCGACCGCCTCGCACTGCGAGCGATGCTGAACCGGGAGTGTGAGGACTTCGCGCGCGGCAAGCACGAGCTGGAGCCGGGAGCGCTCGATGCTGTGCTGAACCTGCTTCAGCACGAACTGCTGCGCAGCGATGACGAACCTGCGCGGGCGCGAAAGAACATCGTCGGCGTGCTGCGGGAAACGCCGCGCTTCCTCGCCGAGGACGCCGCCGTCGTGACACGGCCCGAGCGTGTTTGGCGCAAGGTGATGCAGCAGACTTACGGCGGGGCGGGTTCCCTGTTCGATGCGGTGGACACCTTTCTGGGCAAGCCCTCGACCGAAACTGCGCGCAAGGCCGCCAAGGCGTATCACGACACCGTGATGAAACGCCCACTCGCGCCGGAAGGTTCCTTCGCCATCGGCGCGGAGGCAATGCAGCGACGCGTGCGGGAGCAAATCGGACTGGACTACGGATTGGCAGAAATCGAATCGCTTGCGCTGGGCGAGGCGGTGCGTGTCGGCGCGTTGCTGGACGCGGCGTGCAAACAGTTTGGTAAGGGGCGTTCGGTGGAAGAAATCATTTCCGAGGCACGCGCCGAGTGGAACCCCGGCGCAGACCTGCCCGCTGTCTATCGCTCGGAGACGAAGCGCGTGGCAGACGGCTTTCGCGCGGCGAAGGCGGTGACATTTCCCAAGGGCGACGAACTCCAAGTGCGCCTCGTTCCCGAGTTCATGCGGCACCTGTATCCGACGGCGGCTTACTCCTCGCCGGGCGCATTTGAGAAGCGGCAACGCGGCATATTCTGGGTCAACGACCTGAGCCTCACGAAAGCGGCCGATTCGGAGAAGCTCGCCGAGCGGCAGCAACACTTCGGCATCAGCCTCACGGCGGCGCACGAGGCGTATCCGGGCCATCACCTACAGTTCGTCACCGCGAACCGGCACCCGCGCAAGTGGCGACGGCTCTTCGCTCACGCCGTCTTCTACGAGGGCTGGACGCTCTGGTGCGAGCAGATGATGGTGGATCTCCGCATTGACCGCACGCCGTGGCTGCGCATCCAGCAGCTTCACGACGCGCTCTGGCGCGTGAACCGCATCCTCGTGGACATCCGGCTCCAGACGGGCCGCTACAGCTACGAGCAGGCGGCGGCGCACTTGCGAAAACACCTCGGCTTCACGAAGGCGCGCAGTGAGGCGGAAATCAACTGGTATTCCGCGTCGCCCACCGTGCCGATGAGCTACTGGCTCGGACGACTGGAGAACGAGCGGCTGCGACAGCGGCTCGTGGTGGGTCGCGGCTGGAGCTTGCAGCAATTCAACGACTGGCTGCTGAGTTTTGGAACCATTCCGCAGGCATGGATCGAGCGGTATGGCTTGGAATGAAGCGCGGCCGCTCTCCATAAAGACTTTCCTGGCATTTCAGGCCAGTCCGTGGGCCGAACATTTCCAGCTCATGACTCCCGCAGGAAGCATGATTTCCAACAAGCGTTTCGTGGAGAACGAGGGGCCTTTTCCCTGATTTAAGCTCAGTTTACGCGGGATCCGATGAAGTTGCTTGGTGTAAAAGTGCGTATACAATATTCGCCGATGAGCGATGCACTCACTCAAGAGATCAAGCACCTAACCGAACGCCTGGATGGCATCATTCGCGAGCAGGCTGGGGACTTGGTCTTTCACCATCTGGATCAGATTCGCAGGCTCGCCGCGACAAACCGCGAGCATAAGGACCGAGTCAGCTTGCGAGCCAAGCGCGCTCTGATCAACCAGCTCGGCGTGAGGGAGGCGTATCAGATTGCCCACGCGTTCAGTCTGTTCTTCCAATTGACGAATCTTTGTGAGGAACGCGCCCGCGTGCGGCACTTGCAGGCGGAAGGCGGGCCCGCCATGTCGCTTCGCCATCTCTTCCGGGAACTCAAGGATTCCGGTGTCTCTGCCGAAAAGTTTCAACAGTGTCTCAATGAGCTGGAAATCCAGCCGGTCTTTACGGCTCATCCCACCGAAGCCAAACGGCGCGCGGTGCTCACCCAGATCTGGCGTGTCGCCGAGCGTTTTCACGATCCAGACGAAGCGCTCGAAGCACTTTGGCACACCGAGGAGGTTCGCGAGCGTCGAGTGGGGCCGCTTCAGGAAGTGGAAACCGCAGTTTTCTATTTCGATCGCACCATTTTCGAGACCGTGGCGAACTTTTACGCCACGTTCGATGCGGAACTGGCAGAGCATTATCCGACGGTGAAAAGGCGGGGGCACTTCCTCACCTTTGCGAGCTGGGTTGGCGGCGATCGGGATGGCAATCCATTCGTCACGCCCGAGATCAGCCGCACGACCGCGCAGTGGCACTCCTGCACAGCGATGGATTTCTACGAGCGCCAGTGCGCGTTGCTCCAGCAGGAAATTACCCACAGCAGTCAGCCCGCGCGCCCCCAGGCTCCCAATGAGCCGGGCGACGCGACCAGTGCCTTTCAACCCTACGAAGCATTTCGCCTGAAGCTGGCGCGACTTCGCAACAAGCTGCGTGCCGGTAAATGCGAGCTCGTTGATATCATCCGAACGCTGGAGGAAGTGCAAGCGGGGCTGCGCCAGCGCAAGGCCCGCCGGGCCGCCGCAGGCCGGATCCAACGCCTGCTGACCCAAGCCCGGACCTTTGGCCTGCACCTGGCGGAACTCGACTTCCGCGACCACAGCAGCAAGCTTGACTCCGCCGAAGCGGAACTTCTGGAGGAACTCCGCACCATCCGGGACATCCAAAAGAAACACGGTCCGAAGGCGGCCAATCGCTTCATCCTAAGCATGACGCGGAGTGCCGGCGACCTGCTGCGCATGCTCAGGCTGATGGACAAGGCCGGCGTGTGGGACATCGACTTGGTGCCGCTCTTTGAGACGGTCAAGGACTTGGAGAACGCATCGCACATCATGGCCGAGCTGTGGACTGACCCGCATTACCGGGCGCACCTCAAACACCGGGGCCGCGTTCAGGAAATCATGGTGGGTTACTCCGATTCGAACAAGGACGGTGGTTACCTGTCGGCGAATTGGTTTCTTTACCGGGCGCAAAAGGAGCTGTCCCGCGTCGCGGACGAGTGCGGGGTAAAACTCCGGTTCTTTCACGGCAAAGGCGGCAGCATCGACCGCGGTGGCGGCACCAGCTACCGCAGCCTGCGCGCGCAACCTCACGCCGCTCACGACGGCCGCATTCGGATCACCGAGCAAGGCGAAGTCATCTCCCTAAAATACTCCAACCCCGTCATTGCCCAGCGCAACCTGGAGCAACTGACTTCCGCAGTCATCGCGGTGCAATGCCTGCCCACCCCCGATCCGGTGGCCGCCAAACTTTCCCGCTGGGAGGCACATCTGGACCAACTGGCGCGGCTCTCCTTCGATTGCTACCAGTTGCTCATTTATCAGACCCCTGAGTTCGTTGAGTATTTCTGGCAGGCCACTCCCATAGACCTCATCGAGCACCTTCGGCTCGGCTCGCGGCCCACGCGCCGGCAAGCCACGACTGATATCCGCCAACTGCGAGCGATCCCGTGGGTCTTTGCGTGGACGCAATCCCGGCACTTGCTGTCCGCTTGGTATGGCGTGGGACACGCGCTCCACGAGTTTACGCGCCAAGACTCAGGTGGCCTGACCAAACTCCGCGACATGTATCGGCACTGGCCGTTCTTCCGAACGCTGCTTGACAACGCGGAGGTCTCGCTCGCCAAAACCGACCTGAGTATCGCCGCCGAATACGCCGCCCAGGTCCGCTCCCCGGCCGTTCGCGAAAAAATCTTCGGGCTCATCCAACGCGAATACAATCTCACACTCAAGCTGCTGCTGGACGTAACGGAGCGCACGACGCTGCTCGAAAACCAGCCGGTGCTCGCACAATCCATCCGACTGCGCAATCCGCATGTGGATCCGTTGAACCATCTCCAGATCCGGTTCCTCGCCCGCTGGCGCAAGGCAAGTGAACAGCAGCGCACCGAACCGCTGCGGCGATTACTGGCGCTAACCGTCAACGGGATCGCGTTCGGCATGAAGAGCACCGGTTGATATGGACTTCTTGGAAGCTATTCGGGCCAACCTGCTTTCACCCGCCGTTCTCTTCTTTGTGCTCGGCCTCATCGCCGCGCTGACCAAGAGCGACCTGAAATTCCCCGAGCCGCTTTATGTTGGGCTGACGATTTACCTGCTAGTGGCCATCGGTTTCAAAGGCGGGGTGGCCATTGCCGAAGCGGGCATCGCCAAGGTCTGGCTGCCAGCCCTGGCCGCGATGGCGCTCGGGGCCTTGATTCCGCTCTGGACGTATCCGCTGCTGCGCTTCGGCGGGAAGCTTTCCGCCGTGGACGCGGCGGCCATCGCCGCGCATTACGGCTCGGTGAGCGCGGTGACATTCATCGCCGCGACAAATTATCTCAAAGCCATCAACCAACCGTTCGAGAGTTACGCCACGGCATTCCTCGCCGTGATGGAATCGCCCGCCATCCTGGTGGGCGTGGTGTTGGGCAAGCTCGCCACCAAGACGGCCGGCGAGAAGTCCGGCGCATCGATCAAGACGGCGATGCACGAGGCAATCTTCGGCCGCAGCATCTTCTTGCTCGTCGGCACGCTGGTCGTGGGGGCGTTGTCCGGTGAGGTGGGCATGAAGAAGGTTGAGCCGTTCTTCGTTACACCGTTTCAAGGTGTGCTCGCGCTCTTCCTCCTCGAAATGGGCATCGTGGCTGGGCGCCGGTTGGAAGACTTGAAGAAAGTCGGGGCCTTCCTGCTCGCCTTTGGCGTGGTAGTCCCGCTTATCAATGGCGCGCTCGGGGTATGCTTGGGCAAGCTCACCGGCCTCGGGCTCGGCGGGGCAACCTTGATGGGCGTCTTGTCCGCAAGCGCGTCATATATCGCCGCCCCGGCTGCCATCCGCACATCGCTGCCAGATGCGAACCCAACGCTTTACCTCACGTCATCGTTGGCGATTACGTTTCCGTTCAACATCACACTGGGTATTCCGATTTACCTCGAGATCGCCCGTAGACTTTACTCCTAGGCATGAGAACCCATCCGATGAAGCTAGTGACTATAGTTTGCGAAGCCCATGCCAAGGTGGTCGTGACCCATCTACTCAGCGAGGTCGGCGCGCACGGCTACACGCTCTTCGCCGTCGAAGGCGACGGTTCGCGCGGCAAGCGGCCAGCAGACATACCGGAGTTTGCAAACATCCAGATCGAAGTCATTGTGCCGCCGGCCGTTGCCGAGCAGTTGCTGGAAAAGCTCGGGAACGACTTTTTCCCCCGATATGCCATGGTCGCCTTCGAGTCCGAGGTGCGCGTCTTGCGAAAAGAAAAGTTTTAAGCTCGTTGGAGACGAATTCGGGCGCAGAAGGTGGCGCTGCTCATCGGCCGTTCGGCCACATTCCTTCCCGGTTACTGAACCTCGAACACCCCTAATCCATTACGGCCAACTTCGTGGTGATGTTGGACGGGCGAGCTGGATGGCGGTCGTGTGGTTGCCAGCACGCTGCCGGGCTCCGTCGGCGGCCCTGGCGGTGACTTAACTTTTCGGTCGTTTGTATTGAAGTGGAAGTCCGCCGCGTCGTGTGAACCGCCATCCTGAAACGTCCAAAAGCAGCTACTTCCGCAGCATAATTCCAAACTCGCAGAGAAGTTGTAGTTCCTGGTGCGTTGGCGGCAGGCGATGCTGCCCGCGTGATTGACGTTGAAATCCTGTCCCGGCAAGGTGGTAGGCACACTCCACACCGACTATGAACCTACTCGTGTCTCGCAGCGCAGCCCTGCTTCTTCCGTTCACCCTGCCGGCCTTGGCATTCGCGGCTGAGGCGGAATCCACCACTCATCTTCACGCCAACTCCGTGCCCCAAGCCCTTGGGCTCATGGTGGCATTTGCCGCTGTCGGCGTCGTCGTGGCCATCGTTGGCTATCGCGTATTTGACAAGTTCACGCCAGGCGACATGCACAAGGAGATCATTGAGAACAAAAACACGGCTGCGGCGATTGTCGCAGCCGCAGTGATTCTGGGAGTCAGCCTCATTGTGGCCGCGGCAATCATGGGCTGACTCATTTGCTTTCCTCAGGTGAAGCGCAGCCAACACATCCGACTTGTCCTGCTGGGCGGTTTGTCCGGGGCCGCACTGGCGGGCACCGGGCCGACCGCCACCGCCCAGTTGTCCTCGCAGGGCTACGCGCTGCACGGCAACGCTTTCACCAACGACCATTATCTCCCGCATGCAGGCTATTATCACGCTCCCTATCGGGCGTGGTTTGCGCATCGCTACAATTACTTCGACCCGCAGCAGCAAAAGTATTTCCACGGCGGGCAGTGGTCACCGCAGCCCCACCAGAGTTTCACCAACATTTCCGAACCCCTGCCCCAGGCTGTGGCCGCCGCCGTGGCAGCCCAGCCCAGGCCACCTCTTCAGCATTCCACGACGCGCAGCGGGTTCGGCGGCACCTCACATTCGTGGGGAGGGATTGGTTCCTGATGAACCGTCACGTTGCAAAACCGCGTGCGGACTGGCCCGAGAAAGTCGAGCAGGTGGGCCTGACCTATCACTCACATCTGCATGGTCCGTATTGGGATGAATCAGCCTGCTATGAACTGGCCACTGACGAAGTGGCTGCGCTCGAAGGTGCCGCCAACGCACTGCACTATCTTTGCATCGAGGCTGCTGAAGCCGTGATTCAGCGCGGTTGGTGGGATCGGCTGGGCATTCCCGCAGCCGCCATCCCAAGCATACTGCAAAGCTGGGAGCGAGATGACTTCAGCGTGTATGGCCGGTTTGACTTCGCCTTCGACAGCACTTCTCCACCCAAGCTGCTCGAATACAACGCAGACACTCCGACGGCGCTAGTTGAAGCCGCCGTAGTGCAATGGTTTTGGCTGCAAGACACACGCCCAACTGCCGATCAATTCAACTCGCTCCACGAGCGGCTCATCGCTGCCTGGCAACGCTGGGGTGGCAAAGCCCTGCACTTCAGCGCCATCAAGGACCACACGGAAGATGAGCAGACCGTGCTTTATCTGCGCGACACCGCCGAGCAGGCGGGCGTGGCCACGCAGTTCATCCACGTCGAAGACATCGGGTGGAACGGAGCCGCTTTCGTGGATCTGGCGGATGCCCCAATTTCGCAGTGCTTCAAGCTCTACCCTTGGGAATGGTTGTGGCACGAGGAGTTTGGCCAGCACCTCAAGCTGGACCGCACCCGCTTCATCGAGCCCACCTGGAAGATGCTGTTGAGCAACAAGGGACTGTTGCCGATTCTTTGGGAGCTGTTTCCCGGGCACCCCAATCTGCTCCCGGCTTATGGCACAGCGGAACAGTTGGGCGGCAATTTTGTCAAAAAGCCCAAGCTGAGTCGCGAGGGTGCGAACGTGTCGCTGGTGGAAGAAGGCCGGGTGTGCGAGGAGGTTGGTGGCGACTACGGTGCGGAAGGCTACGTGTATCAGGCACTCGCTCCACTGCCGGAGTTTGCCGGCCATCATCCGATCTTCGGTATCTGGGTAGTCGATCACGAAGCAGCCGGACTGGGCATCCGCGAGGACACGCGACGCATCACGGGCAACTTGAGCCGCTTCGTGCCGCACTTCTTCAAGCCTCATCAATCATGAGCACTGCCAACCCCACGCCGGTCCGCGTCGGCATGAGCGGCACCTTCGCCGGGAAGAGTTATGCCATCATTGCCCGCGTGGTAATGGGGATGGAGGATCAAGGTGAGACTTATTATTGGAACGAGTTTTACCTCAGCGACGGCTCGGACCGGATTGCGATGCTCGTGTGCGAGAAAGTTTATGGCGCACAGCAATGGCGGCTCTTCACCGAGTTCACGCCCACCTCGCCGCTGACCGCCCGCGAGGCCGGTCTGAAAAAGGTCGGCGACCGCGTGAACCTCGACGGCGTGTCGGCCGAGGTCACAGTCGTGGACGAGACGCGCGTTTACTCCATCGAGGGCAAGGCTCCCGACTGGGTGTCGGTTGGCGACGTGGCGCAGTATTTCAACGCCGAAGCCAGCGGCAAAATGTGGGTGGTGAGCTGGAGCGGGGACGAAGTGGAATACTACCGGGGCATGCAGTTGCATCCCGAGATGGTGGCCCAGGCGCTACGCTTGCCAGCGGCCTCCTTCAAGGCATCGTCAGCCAGCGGCTCAGGTGGCAACCGAATTTTTGGCATTGGCGCAGCCCTCCTCACCTTTGCGGTTGCGGGCTACTTCCTGTTTCGCGGCTGTGCGCGATCGCACCTGACAGCCAAACCCAGCACGCCCCCATCCCCGCCTGCGCCTGTGGTCCAGCGAAGGCCCGCTCCCGCCCCATTGCTTACCGTCGGAACCAACCTTGTCATCGCCGGCGAGTCTTATCGGGTCATCACGCATCGCGTGACCGGCTTCACGAAGGTCAACGCGCAGTGGAACACGCATCATTATCAAATCACCGACGACAAGGGGCAGACCAATCTGCTGACTGCCCGGGTGCAGCCCGCAGTCACGAACTGGCATCTCTTCAAGACGCATGCCGCCACCCGCCCCCCCGCTCCGGCGGTTGCCGCCTCGATGCGCGTCGGCGAACAGGTCTTGCTTGATGACTTCAGCGGCGCGGTGGTGGAAATGCTCATGTCACGGGAGGTTTCACGTCACGGCCCGCCCATCGAAGGATTCGCCCCCAGCGGACTGACTTACCACTACCTTGCCGCGGGCAATGGCGGAATCCTGCTGGCCTGCTGGAATGGCCAAGGCATCACCTTTTATCGAGGTGCTTTGGTGGCCCAGCTCACACCTGAATAGGGCAACCTTGGGGCCGGTCGCGATGTCCGAATGAACCTTCCCGGGTCAGATCTTGCTCGCCGCTGGCGGGCGGTTTTGGCTACGTTGCCGCCGTGACTCCAACCAAGATTTACGGTCTGACCGGCGGCGTCGGCATGGGCAAAACCACCGTGGCCCAACTGCTCGAACGCCGTGGCGTGGCCGTGGTGGACACCGATGTGCTCGCGCGCAAGGTCGTCGAACCGGGCCAGCCCGCGCTGGTCGCGATTCAAGAGATGTTTGGCGGGGCGGTCTTGGCCCAGGATGGTTCGCTGCGCCGGGAGGAATTGGCGCGCCGGGTCTTCGCCAGTGATATTTCCCGCAAGCAATTGGAAGCCATCCTGCACCCACGCATCCGCGCCCTCTGGATGGCGCAGACCGAGCAATGGCGGGCGGAGGGCATCAAGCTGGGCGTGGTGGTGATTCCCCTGCTCTACGAGACCAATTCCGCCAAGCACTTCGACAAGGTGATCTGCGTGGCATGCTCCGCGCCGTCACAGCAGCAACGACTCGCCGCCCGGGGCTGGAGCGCGGAGCAGATTCAGCAACGCATTGCCGCCCAACAGTCCATCGAGAAGAAGCTCACCGCCGCCGACTATGTGGTGTGGACGGAGGGAGGAACAGAAATCACCCTGACCCAAGTGGACCACATCCTGAGCCAGCTCTGAAGTGCCCTGGGGCCGCGCTGCGCGACTCCGTCGCGGCCATTGAACAGCCCACCAAACAATCTAGTCTCACCCGCGAATGAAAATCACCGAAGCCCTGCTCGCCGAGCACGTCGTCTTCCACAACCTGTTCGACTACATTGAGCGAACCACACCCCGCTTGCGCACCTTGGCCGAGGTCCGGGCCCTGTCCGGCCTGCTGGACGCCATGCTGCGCGCGCACGGGGAGGTCGAGGACAAGCTGGTGATGGAGCCCTTGGACCACTGCCTCGATCAGTTTGGCCAGAATGAGGTCATCCACGCCGAGCACGATCACATCGAGACCGTGCTCGCGCAGGTGCGGTCCTGCCGGGATTTGAAGCAGGCAAAGAAACTTCTGCTCATCGGCGTGGTGGTGTCCCGCCAGCACTTCGACCGCGAGGAGCGCGTCATCTTCCCGCTGGCGGAGAAGTGGCTGAAGGCCAAGACGCTGACCGAGCTGGGCAAGAACTGGGTGACGCAACGCAAGCAGGTCTTGGGCTGACCCAGCCGGAGCGCCGGGTCGAAGACCGGCACGCCGGTTGCGGGTGCCCTATCGCTTCTCCGTCGTCCACACGCTGCTCTCGGTGCGGGCGGACTTGAGCAAGGTTTCGAGGTGCTTCACCACGGTCGGATAGTCTCCCGCCACGTCGCGCGTCTCGCCGGGATCGCGAACCAGGTGGAACAACTCCAGCGGCGCCCCCGGAGCGGAGCGGATGCCCTTCCAATCGCTGACCCGAATGGCCTGCTTGAAGCCTGAGTCGTGGCTTTCCCAGTAAAGAAAATCACGCCGCAGTTGATTCGTCCGGCCCAGCAGCGTGGGCATGAGCGAGACGCCATCGCTCGTCGGCGGATTCTTCACCCCGGCGAGGTCAGCCACGGTGGCAAACCAGTCCCACAGCGCAACCGGCACATCGTTCGTGGTGCCGGCCTTAATGTGCTTGGGCCAGCGGACCAGCATTGGCACGCGCAGGCCGCCCTCGGTCAAATCTCCTTTCGCCCCACGGAACGGACCGTTGCTGCGGAAGAAGGCCGGATCGCTCAACCCGTCCTTCTGCGCGGCGTTGTCACTGGTGAAGCAAACCACGGTGTGCTCGGTGAGCCGGCTGTCATCGAGCTGTTGCATGAGCCGCCCCACCGAGGCATCCAGGTGCGTGATGGCCGCCGCCCGGCGCTGCTCCGCTTCAGGCCACTGCTGCGCCGCGAAACGCGCAGCGCTGCCGAGGTAGCTCGTCGGCGCGTTGGTGCCAGACTCTTCCCCGGCATTGGGCAGCGGGAAGGCAACCTGCAGGAAGAACGGCCTGAACTTGTTGAAATCCGCCGGGGGATAGATGCGGAAATAGTTCGAGGCCGCTTTGGTGTAGAGATCCTGCGCATGCGTGCGCCGACGACCGCCCTCGTTATCGAAGATCGGTTGGTAGTAGGAAGTGGCGTTGGTGAAGATCGCCTGCTTGGGATCGTAGCGCGCCACCACAGCGGGGAATTGATTCGTCGCGTGCCGCAGTTCCAGCAGGCCAATCCACTGCTCCACGCCCTTGCGCTCGGGCAGGCCCGCCGAGCCGTCGCCCCCGAGCGCCCACTTGCCGATGACGCCAGTGTGGTAGCCCGCGCGGCGGAGCAGCTCCGTGAGGGTTGCGTCCTCGCCGCGCAAGGCCACCGGGTGGCCGTCCGGACCATAGTTCGCCCGGATGCGCGCGTGCCCGGTGTGCTTGCCGGTGAACAACGCCCCGCGCGACGCCGCGCCGCTCGGGCTGCCGGCGTAAGCCTGCGTGAAGCGCATGCCCTCCGCCGCGAGCCGGTCAAGGTTCGGCGTGGTGAACTTCCTTTGTCCGTAGCAGCCCAAATCCCCCCAGCCGAGATCGTCCGCAAGGATGAAGACGATGCTCGGCAAGGTCTGGTTCGTCGGCCAGCCCAGCCCGGCGGCGGAAGCTCCCACGGACCCAAGGAGCAACCCCGCGCAGCCGAGCAGGCCCGCCGTCCAGCGCATCAGTTGTCGGTGCGAGAAAATCATTTCGTGCCGCTTCGTGGACGTCTAGCGTCACCCGCCAACACCACGCGTGCCATCCATGAAACGCCCGACTCTCGCCCGCCGCTGCTTCGCCGGTCAATGCGCCTTGCTCCTCACCGCGCTGGCGGTTCACGCCGCCGAGTACCCACCGTTCGCTCCGGGCAAAAGCACCGTCAGCTTCACCGAGCTGCCGAAGCAGGCCGAGCCAGACGAATTGAAGTGGCGGCTGCATTCGCAGGAAAATCCCGGCGCGTTCGATCTCACCAAGGAGAAATTCCAGCTCCTCGTCCCCGCTGCTTACAAGCACACCGAGAAATGGGGTGTCTTCATCTGGGTCTCCCCCGGGGACGCCCCGGGTATTCCGGCCGACTGGGAGCCCGCGCTCGCTGCGCGCAAGCTCCTCTTCATCGGCGCGTTCAAATCCGGCAACCCCCGCAACATCTTCGACCGCATCCGCCTCGCCGTCTCCGCCAACGCCGCGCTGCGCGAGCGTTTCAACGTGGATGGCCGCCGCGTCTATGTGAGCGGCCACTCCGGCGGCGGCCGCGTGGCGAGCATGTTGGGCGTGGCCTACGCCGACATGTTCAGCGGCACGATTCCCTTCATGGGCGTGAACTTCTACGAGGACATCCCGGTGGGCGATGGGAAGAACATCTATGGCGCGAACTTCATTCCCGACGACGAGGTGCTGGCCATCGCGAAAAAATTCTGCCGCTACGCCCTTGTCACCGGGGAAAAGGACTTCAACCGCGCCGGCACCAAGACTGTCTTCGAGCAAGGCTTCAAGAAAGAGGGCTTCGCCAACGTGCTTTACCTGGAGGCTCCCGGCGTAGCGCACAACCTGCCGCCCGTGAAGTGGCTCGAACAGGCCCTCGATTTCCTCGACGCCAGCAAGCTCGCCAAACCGGCCGGTGCCAAGTAATCCGCACCGGTCAAGAATGGTGGAGAGTCGGGCAATAACCGTGGAGTGCTCCGCTGCCCGCAGGGCTATTCACAAACAGCGTCCGGTTCACGCAAAGAACCGCAGGCTGCGGGTAGCGGCCTGAAACATAGAAAGCCCATTATGATCAAGTTCTCTGAGTTGCTCATCTTCCTCGCCGCCGCCAGCCTGCCCAGCGTCTACATCGTCATCATGCGGCACTACATCACCAAGAACGAGGCCGAGGATCTGGCCAGCCTGCCGCAAACCGGCGCGCCGGAAGCACACGATTGCTGCTGCGAACTCGCCGCCAAGGCGCTCGCGGGCAAGTCGCAACCGCAGGAAATGCACCTCTCCGCCCGCTGACACCTCGAAGCTGCGGCCGGGGAGTGACGCGCGGAGCGCCGATCTCCGACCCGGCTTGAGTCGGCCTTTCATCGACGCGTCTGCTCGGGGAGATCGGCGCTCCCCTTACATCCGCAACCCGTCTGCTCAGTCCATCGGCGTGTGCCGGAACTTCCGCACCCGCCCCTGCGGCACCCACTCCACCACGTAGAGGTCGCCCTTCGAGTCCACCGTGAGCGCGTGCGGTGCGATGAACTCCACGCGCTTGTCCTTCTCCTCCTTCGGCACCGCCGCGCCGTCGCCCAGCCGCGCGACGATCTTGCCCGTGCTGTCCAGAATGCTCACCCGCGCGCCCAGCTCCGGCACATAGGTGTGTCCGGCGTGCTGGTAGAAGCAACAGGGGGCCTTGAAGTCAGGAATCGTCCGGCGATACACGAGGTCGAGTGAGAAAATCTCAATCCGCCCGTTCGCCCGGTCCGCGATGAAGATCTCCGGCTCGCTCCCGACCGTGCTCACCCAAATCCCGTGGCAGGTGCTGAACGTCCCGTGCGGCGCGTTCGCGCCCTTGGGCGCATCCTTGTCCGCGCGACCGCCAATCGTCTTGAGATGCTTCCAGTTCTTGTCGAACCGGCTCACCCGCTGACTGCCATAACCATCCACCACGTAAATATCCCCGTTCGCCGCCACCGCCACATCCGTCGGATTCGTCCAGTCAAACTTCTGCGACGTGCCCGACTCCTTCGCCACGTTGCCGATGGTGTAAAGCACCTTGCCCTTGAGGTCCGTCTTGTAAACCCGCTTGCCCAGCGCCGGCTTGTCCTTCCCCTCCGCGTCCTTCCCGCCGGACGCCACGTTCTCCGTGAAGTAAAGAAACTCGTCCTTACCCTCCTTGCTCCAATACAAGCAATGCGCCGTGCTGGAAACCTGGTCCGCCGAGTAACCGCCAATCTTGTCCCCGAAATCCTTGCTCCACGTCTCCAGCAATTTCCCCTCGCGACTGAACACCGCCACGCACGGGCTGGCCGACCGCGACGTCACATAGACATTATCGCGCGCATCCACGACCACCCCGCACCCCAGCCCGTATTTCATGCCCGCCGGCAACTTGCCCCACGCCTCATCCAACGTGTAAGTCCACTTCCCCGACCCGATGCGCTGGGCCGCCCCCGACTGCGCGCCCGCCAACGCGGGAGCCGCGAGCAGAGCGGAGGAAGTTTTGAGAAAATCGCGGCGGGTCAAGCGGCGCGGGAAGAGATAATGGTCTTGGTTCATGTTGTGTCGGAAGTGGACGCAGTGAAGTGAACGGTGCTTCAAGCACGCCCAAGCCCTCCGCTCCTGCTCCTAATCTTAATCCTAATCCTGCTCCTCCCCTTTCCCGCCAAGAGAGCAGGATTAGGATTAGGATTAAGAGCAGGAACAGCCGCGCGTATTTCATGACCTGCTCGTGAAATTGCCGTTGAAGTCCCGAAGATAGCGGGCAAATCTACTGCGCACCTAACACCATCCGCGTCACATGGACGACCGTCAGCAACCCGAGGATCCTAGCGAAGACGAGACCCCTGCTGCGTGCGAAGTGCGAGATCAGCTCGGCCAGCAACTCTTCGACCTGCGCGACTACAAGGCCGCCGAGTCAATCTTGCGACTTAACCTTTCCATCCGTGAACGCACCATCGGCATCGAGCACTCCGACACTTTGATAAGCCTGATAAAAGTCGCCATTGTGTTACAGTCTCAGGGTAAATCAAGCGAAGCGGAGCCGCTGTTTCGACGCGCACTGGCAGTGCGGGAGCGCACGCTGGGACCTGAGCACCCTGACACGCTGGAATGCATGAGCTATCTGAGCGGTCCGATTGCAATGAAAGGCGATTGGGCGGGAGCCGAGCGGATCGAAGAACGCGTGGTGCAGGGATTACTGGCCACACTCGGGCCAGACCACCCACATACTATCGTCACAAAAGAATGGTTGGCCGTCATTCGCCGCAAACTGGCTGAAGGGGAGCAGGGGCAGTGAGCCGTGGATGGCAGATAGGATATACGAGTCGGAAGATAGGGAGAAAGGTCAGACACCGGGTCGGCCGGGCGCGGCTGTCCCGACGCGGTGGCCCCCGTTTGGTGTCCCGGCTTTAGCCGGTGGCGGATTGCGAAGGTCCGGTCGCTCCGCGCGCAGCGTCCTTGGCTCCCGTGCGCCACACAGCCCGAGGGCGGGGGGCTAAACTACGCGCACTCGCAGTCGAAGGCTTTAGCCTGCGCGTCAGGAAGGCGAAGATTGACGCGCAACCTGAAGGTTGCGACTACGGCGGCGCGGTCGCGCGGCCCTCCTCTCCCAGCGGGAGAGGAACGAGGTGAGGGAGAACGGCCACGGAGTCGTCAGGTGTCCGCTCGCTTTGAGACTTCAACGTTTTCACCCTCACCCTGCCCCTCTCCCTCGGAGGGAGAGGGGAGGCGCTTCACGCTGCAAGGTGCTATCGGGCCGGGTTGGCGGTTGGTCAGTGAAGAATACAGCCCGCTGAGGCGCGCTGTTGCAAAGAGCAGTGACGCGGATGTGAACGCCAGTTTGGTGAACCGTTTGTCCAGTCGATAGGATGATGGCATGAGCCGACCGGATGCCTTGGACTGCCGGTATTTTAATGTTGAGAGCAGGTGTTCATGCCAGAACGGAAGCTTACCGTTCTCTTATACGAACTGGTCATGCCGTTACCGTAACTAGTTCCGTCATCCAATTAACTTTTCAGTCCTTCATCCTAACAGTTAAGGCCATCCGATTCACCTGACAGGTCATTTTGGCAACTTGTTTTACGGACCGAATTGCTTGATGCGACTGCGGAAGCGCTGTAGCGGCGCTCTGTGAGCGCCGACGCTTGATGCATTTGAGCGAGAACCGACGGCGGTCACAGACCGCCGCTACAACACGAGCGACTTTTGCGGAGATCTCTACTTGCCGGTGGCGAGGGCGAGGAGGAAATGGCCCAAGCGCTTGGCTTCTTGCTCCGAGAGGTCCTCGGGAAGCTCCAAGGTTATCGGGGCGGAGGGGCGGAGGGGGAAGGTGTGGCGTTGCCAGCCCTGGCGGGGTGGCGCGGGGGCGGCGTCGGGGGGCGGGGCGCCCTTGAGGTAGTGCTGGGGCTGGAGGACGATGGCGTCGCTGGCCAGGCCATCACGCAGGACGTGCGGGTGGACGGCCCAGACGAAGCGGGCGCGGTGGGCGCGCGTGGGTTGAAGGAGCTGGCCCATGCCGCAGTTCTCCAACAGCCGGCAGGCGGTGACGAGGGTCTCGAAGCGGGTGTGGTCGCCGGTGTCGTCGCCGAAGCGGGCGGCGAGCGGACGGAGGACGGTGTGGTTGCCGCGCACGCGTCCGCGCCGCAGGAGGTCCAAGAGCGCGCCGATGGCGGGTTCTTTCCGCGCGACGGCGCGGAGGCGGTCGAGGTCGGGGTTCATGGGCGGAAGTTGCCAAGGGAAGTGGCCGTTTTCAAGTGCGCGGGCTCGCTGTCCCGAGGGGTGACTTCCGTCGGTGGGAGGCGGGGTTAGGTAGGCCGGCCCGCTTTATTTGGGAAGCTTCCGTCGGCGAGGCGGCTGGGGCTTTTGCAGGCGGTGCATTTCGAGAAAGATCGCCGCGACGAGGGTCAAGCCAGTGAGCAAGGCCCCGCCCGCCAAACACCAGAAGGCCCACGGGGCGTTCCAGCGCTCCAAGCCGCTCGAGAGTTGCATGCTGAAGACGGAGCCAAGCGCCGTGAGCGGGAGGAAGATGGCGGCGAGCAGATTCAAGCGGTGGCCCATGAGCACCAGTTGGGCCGAACGGCAGGCCTCCTCCTCTCCTTGGCGGGCGATCATGAACTCCATTCCGTTCTTGGCATCCGTGTGCAGGAGGTCCACGGCCCGCTCCAGCTCGCCGGCCTCGTCACGCGCGAGGAGCAGGTCCCGGTCGGAGCAAGCCTCGCGCGCTTCCTGCATCGTGCGGCAGGTGTTGCGGATGGTGTGCAGCAGGGGGGAGGTTCGTTGCAGCACGCTGAAGTAGTTGGCGGCCTGCGGCGGCTCGGCCATCAAATCTTCCAGCTCATCAATCACTTTGCGCCACTGTTCAAAGTGGGCGTGCAGCGCACCAAGTCCGGAACCCGACTCGGTGGCCAGCCAGTCGCCCTTCGCATCGCGCCAGAACAGCACGAACTCCCGCTCCGCCACCCCGGCACGAGGCACTTTGTGGAGGAGGATCAACAGGTGCCCCTCGGCGGTCATGATCCGCTGCCGCCCGGCCCGATCACCAATGCGAGAACGGAAAACTCCGGGCACCTGCCAGGCAAAGGGAACCAGTGAATTCATACTGGAACAGAATTACCAGGCACACAGCGGGTCAATCTTAAAACCGCCTGAGGAGCCGGGCAGTCAGGCTCACGTGCCTCATCAGGCGGAGACCGCAGCGGTCTCGCAGGTCTTTTCGCCGCAACCGCAGCCGCCCTCGGCTTGGTCGGCGAAGTCATGGCCTTCCCAGTTCGGATCCAGGCCGAGGTCCTTGAGCATCTGGAGGTCTTTTTCCACGGACTGGTTGAGCGTGGTGAGGTAGTTGCCGACCATGAGGGCGCTGGCACCGGCCGCGAAGATCATGCTCTGGAGGTCGCGCAGGTTGATGGTGCGGCCGCCGGCGATCATGATTTCCTGCCGGGGCAGGACGAAGCGGAAGCAGGCGATGGTCTTGAGGATTTCCATCGGGGGCAGCGGCGTGAGCTTCTCGAAGGGGGTGCCAGGGATGGGGTTGAGGATGTTGATGGGGCAGACGTTCGCGCCAATCTCGCGCAGGGACAGCGCGAGGTCGCAGCGGTCTTCGCGGGTCTCGCCCATGCCGATGATGCCGCCGGAGCAGATCTTGATGCCGGCTTTCTTCAAGTAGCCGATGGTTTCAAGGCGGTCGTCGAAGGTGTGCGTGGTGCAGGTCTGGGGGAAGAAGCGGCGGGAGCTTTCGAGGTTGTGGCCGTAGCATTCGAGGCCGGCGGACTTGAGGCGGTCGGCGACGGTCTGGCTTTTGATGAGGCCGAGGGAGGCATCGGGGCGGGTCTTGCCCGTGGCCTTGAGTTCGGCGATGCGGTCGCAGACTTCATCGAGCATCGGCCCCTCTTTGAGGCCCTTCCACGCAGCGACGAGGCCGACCGCGGTGACGCCATGGCGGTTCGCTTCCTCGGCGGCCGCGACGACGGGCTCCGGGTCCACGAAGCCGTAGCGCGGGGAGGCCGTTTGGTGGAAGGCAGACTGCGCGCAGAAGCTGCAATTCTCCGAGCAAGCCCCGGCCTTGGCGTTGACGATGGAGCAGAGGTGGATTTTGTTGCCCTTGTAGTGCTCGCGGATGCGGTTGGCCCAGGCCATCAGCTCAAAGATGTCGGCGGTGTCCTCCAACTGGAAGAGCCACAGCGCCTCCTCACGGTCAATGCGCCCGCCGTGGAGCACCCGCTGGCCAAGGGCCGAGAGGCGTTCGTGGATGGTGGCGTCAAACGAGCTCGATTGCATGGTTGACAGGATAGTGCAGGGAAGCCGCAAGGCAAGCGCGTTCAACGTCGGTCGGGCTGCCGGCCTGTTCTGCTCGAGGAAGCCGTTTTTCCCGTTGAACTCCCCTGCCCTGCCCTGCCTACTCAACTCATGCGTGCTCTTTTTGCCGCCGTTTCACTCGCACTTGGACTCGGTTTGACCGGCCTGGTATCCGCCGCCGAGGCCCGGCTCAACATCTTCATCTGGAGCGAATATCTCGACCCCGAGGTGGTGAAGGAGTTCGAGCAGAAATTCGCCTGCAAGGTCACGGTGGATGTCTACGAAGACGCGGAGTCCATGCTCGCCAAGCTTCAAGCCAGCGGTGGTGCCGCCTACGATCTGGTCGTGCCGCCCGACCATCTCGTGCCGACGATGGTGAAGCTTCAACTCCTCGCGCCGCTGCGGCACCCGAACCTACCCAACCTCCGCAACCTCGACGCGAAGTTTGCCAACCCGCCTTATGATCGAGGGAACCGGTTCAGCGTCCCTTACCAGTGGGGCACCGTGGGCATCCTGCTGCGGCCAGTCACGGGCAAAGCTTATCCCGAGAGCTGGGCGCTGGTCTTCGACGCCAGCCAGCAGCCGGGGAAGTTCGTGCTCATCGACTCCGTGCGCGACTGCCTCGGAGCGGCGCTGAAGTTCAAGGGCCACAGCCTGAACTCAGTCGACATCCCCCACCTGAAGGAGGCGCGCGATCTGGTCATCGCCGCCAAACAGCGCGCCGTGGGCTTCGACGGCAGTGTCGGCGCGAAGAACAAAATCACCGGCAAGCTCGCCGACGCCGCCATCGTGTATAGCGGCGAGGCCGCCCGGGCGATGACCGACGACCCGACGCTGCGTTACCTCATCCCGCGCGAGGGCAGCCAGATCTGGGTGGACAACCTGTGCATCCCCGCGAAAGCCCCGCACCGTGACCGGGCCGAGCAGTTCATCAACTACGTGCTGGACGCTAAGATCGGAGCGCGGCTTTCCAACTTCCTGCAATTCGCCACGCCCAACGCGGCCGCCAAGCCCTTCATCAAGCCGGAGGACGCAAAAAATCCGGCCATCTATCCGCCCGCCAACGTGATGGCGAAGCTGGAGTTCCTCGAAGACCTTGGCGCGAAGACAAAGTTATATGACGAGGCGTGGACGCAGGTGAAGGCACGGTGAAATCCTGCTTGGTGCCTGTGCCGGCGGCTTGCAGCCGCCGTCCGTGTGACGAAGCAGGTAGGAGCGTGGTCAAGTGCCCGACCCGGAGGACGGCGGCTGCAAGCCGCCGGCACGGGTTCGCCACGCAAGTGCGAGCGCGCCAAGGATGAGCACCGCCGCCACGGGGAAGTTCCAGTCAAAGCCCGCTGTATCGCGGTCCATTCGCCGCACACACCAGTCGAGGAAGATCACGTAACCAGCGAGCATTGCGGCACAGAGCATCGCGAAGCGACCTGTGTCCGCGCTCGGATGGAAGACCAGCGCCAGCAAGGTCACCAGCATCAACACCACCCGCCAAGCCGGGAACTTGCAGGTCATCGCCAGCGAATCGAGCAGGGTCTTCAGCGATGGCAGCGTGATGACGGTCTTCGCGCCCACCAGCTTGCCATCCACCATCTTTCCTCCTTCACGGCGGAAGTTCTTGTCCGCCATCGGCCCCATCAGCTCGTTCGTGCCCACGGCGACCCACACATGCTGGAGGTTCGCGACGAGGCGCGCCTCCCGGTGTCCGCGCGCACGAAGGATGCTGACGGCCAGCACAGCGCGACCGTCGCAGTCCTCGCGTTTGCGTTCCCAGACCTCGGCGGCGGTGGGCCAGTAATCAAGGTTCCACCAGCCGTGCCAGTCGTATTGGTAGCTGATGCGACGGAGGACGAAGCGCTCGACCGCCTTGAACTCGGACAGCGGCACCGCGTTGGTCGCGAGCAACTGATCGATGTCACGGTTGATCTCCGGCATCGCGGGGAGGTTCGGCTGGATGAGGGATTCCATGTCCAGGAGATGGCCCACCTGCCGGACCAGCAACACCGGGTTGGGATACAATGCGAACAGCACAACGACCGCTAGGATCGCCAGCTTGAGGCTGGTGCGCTTGAGCGGTCGTTGGGTTTCCAACCAGCGCCAGAACTGTGCTCCGGTTGTGATGAGGCGGTTCACGCCACTGCGAACATGCCCGTTAAAGGTCAGGGAGCCGCGACCTGCCTCTTCTCCCTCTCCCTTCATCGGATGAGGGGAGAGGGCTGGGGTGAGGGGTTTTGCGCGTCGGCGTTTGTGACCGCTCCCCTCGTGCGGCAGGCGCTCCACCAACCGAGATTAAGAACAGCTGTCACACAGCGTCCGCCTCCGTCAGTCGAGCCGCTTGATGCTGACGTTGCGGAAGGCCACCGCGTCACCATGGCCGGCAAAACCGAAGAAGCCCTTGGTGCGGGCCAAGCCGGGATGCTTCGATTTGCCCATGAAGGTCTCGGGGTCCACTTTGCTGAGGTCCGTGTCGAGGATGACCTCGCCGTTCAGCACGACCTTGATGGTCATGCCCTTCACAGTGACCTCCTGCTGGTTCCACTCGCCCACGGGCTTCTGCGCACCGCGCTTAGCGGCGACCATGCCGTAGGCGGAGCCGTGATACTGCCGGGCGTCGAGCTTGGCGTATTTCGGCGCGGTGTCGTCGAGCACTTGCAACTCGCACATGCCGACATAAGCGGTGTCGCCCTGGCCGGGGTAGCGAATGGCCAAACCGTTGTTGCCGCCGGCGGGCACCTTGAATTCGAGGCGCACGGTGAAGTCGCTGTATTCGTCCTTGGTGTGGAGCGTGCCGCCCTTGCCCTTCTTGCAGACAATCGCGCCGTCCACGACCTCGTAATTCTCCACCGGGCCAGCCCAGCCGGTGAGGTCCTTGCCGTTGAAGAGCGAGGTGAAGCCGTCCTTGTCAGCGGCGGTGAGGGTGAGGGTGAAGGCGCTGGTGGCGAGCGCGAGGAAGGTGCGGAGGTTGAGTTTCATGGGAGGATTAAATGCAGGTGGGAAAGTGTTCAGTCTTCAGTGTTCAGTTGTCAGTGCGGAAGGCCGCGCCGACCCTTTAGCTCACTTGCTGAGTTCCTTGATGAAGACATTGCGCCAGCGGATTTCGCCGCCGTGGGTCTGGAGCTGGATGGGGCCTTTCTCTGGCACGCTGAGCTTGCGGTCGTAGTAGTTCTCCATCTTGGCGTTGTCCACGACCAGCTTGTCGTTGAGATACACCGTGACCTTGTCGCCCTTCATGATGACGCGGAACTTGTTCCACTCACCGAACGGCTTGTCCGCGAGGACGAGCGGGTCTTTGCCGGGGGTGCCGGGAGAATTGTTCCACAGGCCGCCGGAACCCTTGTTGGCCCCGAGCTTGAACTTCGCCTCCTCGGTGTAATCCCAGATCTGCACCTGGGGAACGCCGCGCAGGTAGATGCCGCTGTCGGCCTTCGCCACCGTCTTGTATTCGAGGTGCAGCTCGAAGTCGCCGTAGTCCTTCTCGGTCGTGGCGTAAGCGCCGAAGCCATCGTTCACCAAGTCATCGCCCTCGACATACCAGTGCGGCTTGCCGGTCTTGCCCGCTTCCATCATGGAGCCCTTCTGGTCGGGCGCGGTCCACTTCTTGATCTGCTCGGCGCGCTGTTCCGGCGTCATGGCCAGCAGCTTGCGATGGTCGAAGGTGCTGCCGCCGCGCCAGCCCTTGAGATCCTTGCCGTTGAAGAGCGCCGTGAAGCCGGGCGGCGGCTGGGCGGCAAAGGCGGTGGCGGTGAAGGCCAGCGCGGCCAAGGTGGTGACAGCGAGGTGGCGGAGGGAGCGGAGTGGTGGTTGATGCATACGTGTGCGGCGTTGTTAGACAAGTCACGCCCGCAGGTCAATGCTGGGCGCTGTGAACCGACGCGAAGGCGCGCTCCGGGATTCAGCGGCCGCAGGAGGCGACGCGAGGCGTCTCGCCTGGAACCGGCTTGGTCGGGCGCGCATTCGCCCATCGCGGGCTGCGTTCCTCCCTCTCCCAGCGTGGGAGGGGAACCGCCCGCCCGCAACCGACTTCGCCTTTCCCAAGCGTTGACTTTCTCCCCATAAACTGATTGACTTCCAATCAGTCCAATGAGCCGGGAGTTTTCGATATTGAGCCACACATCCGCAAGCAGCCGGAGCCGCGTCTTTCGCGTCGGTGACGAAGTAATGGGGCTCACCTTATCCCGCTGGTTTCCTTCGCTACGCCGGAGCACCGGTCTCCGTCCCGTCGGGTTGAGCAACCGCAAGTTCACACCGGGCCGGAGACCGGCGTTCCCCTCCAACTACACGTCCACCACCGGAAACTCGCCACCTGCGGCGGCAGCTTGCGTCATTACGGCACACATCAAGCCGTCTGCGGAGCCAAACTTGGCGTCTGCGCCGGTAAACTTGGTGTCTGCGGCGCTCATCTTGGCGTCTGCGGAGGCAAACTTACCGCCCGCGACGCTCATCTTGGCCTCTGCGGCGGTCAGGAAGCTGTCTGCGCCCGCCGCAGATGGCTCCCCTACCGCCGCAGACACCTGCCTGAGCACCGCACACGCCTTCCCGACCGACTCAGACGCAAAGTTAACCTCCGCAGACGCCAAGCTGGCGGGCGCAAGACCAAAGTTTGCCGCCGCAGACTGCAAGCTTACCGCCTCAGCCGCATCCTCGGCTGCCACACGCCACTCCACCCGCGCTGCACGATCCAGGCTGCTGACCTCTGTGGCCTTTCTCCCTCACCCTGGCCCTCTCCCGCTGGGAGAGGGGACCACTCCGCCGCCGTCCCTGACTCAGCGACGCCACTTTCGCCCCCACCGCAGTCGGCCATGCTCCCCCGCCCAGCGGGAGAGGGCTGGGGTGAGGGAGAAAACATGGATCATCCACCCGCCTCAAATCACCTAAACCACCCGGCCTAAACTCGTTCCCCCCAACCCTCAACCCTCAACTCCCCACCCCGTATGCTCGACGAATACGACTTCCACATCCTTGAGACCCGCTACGTCCGCGAGGCCATGAATGACTTCGCCAACTACCGCCCCGACGACCTCACCGTCGCGCTGGTGGATGCGATCATCGCGAGCGCGAAGACCACCCGCACGGACTTCCTCAACGCCAAGACCGACTTCGACCTCGCCATGGGCGGGCGCAATTCCGCCGTCACCAACCTGCACGACGCCTGCGTGTCCGTCTTCGGCATCATGAAGACCCGCTTCCGCAAGGACATCGTCAGCAGCGAGGTCATCGCCAAGCTCCCCGTGGACGACCGCACCCCCGCCGACACCCTCCGGCGCGGCCAGTCCACCAGCATCCTTTGGGGCAAACTGCCCAACCCGCCCGGCAGCCTCACCGCGTTCAAGGCGTGGGACACCATGGACAAGGCCGCCTTCGACGCCCTCGTCACCGCGCTGGACACCAAGCTGGATACCTTCACCAACGAGACCGACGACTACGAGGAAGCGCAGGGCAACCTGCACAAGAAGGACGGTGAGATGGTGGACTTCATCAGTGCCGCCCTCGCGCAAGGCCGCCATCAATTTGCGGAAGGCACCCCGCAGCGCGACGTGATTGACCACATCCCCACCGCGCCCTCCACGCAAGCCCCGGCCAAGGCGGTCATCGCCGTGGCCACCAGCCCCGCCCCCGGCGCGGCGCACTTGGAGTTCAGCGCGAACCACGCGACCAGCTACGACGTGCTCCACAAAGGCCCCGCTGATGCAGACTTCGCCGTGGTCGCGGACGACATCATCCAGACCATCTACAACACCACCGGCCTCGTCGCCGGCGCGCACGAATACAAGGTCGTCGGTCGCAACTCCCGTGGCACCGGCCCGGAGAGCGATGTGAGCGTGGTGACGGTGGCGTGATGGAATCGCCCTTCCATTCCGTGAACAACACAGCCCAGCTCGCCTTTGCGCACCGCGCTTTCCCCTCCCTCTCCCTTTGCGCAGCAAGGGGAGAGGGCCGGGGTGAGGGGTTTCGCCCGTCTGCTCAAGTGGCCGCACCCCTCATCCGGCCTGCGGCCACCTTCTCCCCTCCTCCGAGGAAGGGAGAAGGCACTGAGCGCGGACGTATCAGATGGTCTCGCAGTGGGACTCCCGTAGCCGCCGACGTGAAGTTGGAGCATGTGGCGTGAGCGATGGCAGGGGAAAACTAGACAGGCTTACGACCGCGCAGTAGTGGTGATGCGCTATGAATCCAAAACCGAATGACGAACACAACAACAACAACAACAACGAACCGGTGGACATTTTCGAAAACCTGCTTGAGAACATCCAAGAGGGAGCAACCGACTCGGAAAGACTCTGCAAACTGGAAGACAACATCATCCTACTTTTCGATGGCTGCAGTTGGTATTCGATTGAGTGCTCTCAATGCGACACGCCCCAGAAGGCACTCCACTGGGTCTACCACCTCCTAACAAAGCCATGGGTTACGACGTCACACGTCAAGCTGTTCTTAAGCAACGCATTTTGCCACATCCCTCACCTCGCGCCGGCTGGTTCGCATGGGAATTAAGCTGCTTATACCATGACAATAAAAGATTACTTGGCGAACAAATATCCCAGGGTGGGAAGTGTCACCGTAACCGTTAAAGAATTCTGTGACGCTGTCCATCCGCCCATAGGCACCGAGTGGTCGTATTCAGAGCACACGCAGCACGATAAGCAGGTTACTGGGAAATTGTTCCACGACAAAACCTCGCTGCAAACATGCCAATTTGATTTGTGCATGCCGATTGTTCGGACGATTCAGCGCAATGTCACCAAACACAGGGGCAAACTTCCAGAATATTGGCGGGACGACGGCAAGGCTGTCTCACGCTCCTTTGTCTGCGAAATTACCCTCATTCAGGAAACAGCAGGTCCGTGCCGATGAGTTGGCTCAACAAGAACTGTCTAGCCGCTCCCTTGATAACCCCGTGATGAACAGCACTGATTCTCGTCTCGAAAAAATCCAAAGGACATTCGTTTTGGCCGCAGACCGCCGGCGTGTGCTGAGTTGCCTCTGGGAAATTCAAGCTCTGTTGCTTGTCTGTGTGGCCATCCAATGCGCCCAAGCTCAAGTAGCTCCTTCGGGGATCATAGTGGGTAAAGATCGAGCTTTCCGCAGAAGAACAGGATGCGCGTCCGATAGTTCTGGAAGTTGCGGAAGCCTCGGGCGGCGGATTTGAGGCTCTGGATTTTCGAGTTCAAGCCTTCGGTCACCGCGTTGG
>CAMCFN010000043.1 GCA_945874145.1 Akkermansia muciniphila | reverse complement strand
AACGCCTCAGCCATCTGCTCCGCGAAGCGCGGTGCGGCAATGCGTTGCTCGATGACTTTGGCGCGCTTGTCCGGGGATTGGTCAGCGATGAACTTCCGGGTTTCACCGGCGTCAGGAATGCCGCCGGAGAAGTCCAGCCAGACGCGGCGGAGGAATTCGGCGTCGTCTGCGGGCGGGGCGAAGGGTTGCTTGGCGGCCGTGGCTTTGGCGGCAATGAGCTGGTCCACCCGGCGATGCAAGGGCTCCGCCGCCATCGCAGTTGCGCCAGCCACGGCAGCGGCCAGCAGCAGGCAGCGCGTGAGCAAGGCGGTTGGTCGGGGCGATAGCATCGCGTTAGTTGACGGCGTGAACACGTGTGGCATTGAACCAACTTGCCCCGTTGCGTGCATTGGGACCCAAATCAAATGAAGGCTGGCATGGACCAGACTCCTTTGGGACGCTTCGCGCCCTCAGATGCAAACTTGCCCGATGAAATTACGCTTCGCACTGGCCACACTGCTGGTGGCTGGCACTGCGGCTTTCGCCCAAAGCGCCACGCCCAAAGCCACCAAGACCACCAAGCGCGATCCCGCCATGGAGCCGGTGACCGACCAGCCCGGCCTGCCGCGCGTGCTGCTCATCGGCGACAGCATCTCGATCGGCTACACCCTGCCGGTGCGCGACCGGCTCAAGGGCAAGGTCAACGTCCACCGCATCCCGGAAAACGGCGGTCCGACCACCAACGGCACGGCCAAGCTCACCAAGTGGCTGGGCACGAACCAGTGGGATGTCATCCACTTCAACTGGGGCCTGCACGACCTGAAGTTCATGGACAACGGCAAACCGCAGGTGAGTCTGGAGGACTACGAGAAGAACCTGCGCGAGCTGGTCAAGCAGTTGAAGAAGACCAATGCCAAGCTGATTTGGTGCGCCACCACGCCGGTGCCGGAGGCGAAGCTCACGCCGCCCCGCAAGGACAGCGATGTGCAGGCCTACAACGCGGTCGCCAAGAAGGTCATGGACGAGAACAAGATCGCCATCAACGACCTCTACGCCTACACGCTGCCCAAGCTCGCCGAGGTGCAGATTCCGGCCAACGTTCACTTCAAGAAGGACGGCTCTGAATTCCTGGCCCGCAAGGTGGTGCAGAGCATTGAAGAGGCGCTGGGAAAGCGATGAGCTGAGTTCGTGCCGGCGGCTTGCAGTCGTCGTCAGGATGAGCTGGCTGCCAAAGACGGCGACTGCAAGTAGCCGGCACAAATCACGCAGCCATCAGTTTCTTCCGCAGCTTGCCGTTGCTGACGCAAATCTCCACGGCGTAATCCCCGGCGACTGGCTGCCACCAAAACTCGCCGCCCGCGCACTCCACGATCAAACCGCCGGCCGCCACGTCCCAGAGCCGCACGCCGTTCTCGATGTAGGCGTCCAGCCGGCCGTTCGCCGTCCAGGTCATGGACAAGGCCGCCGCGCCGAGCAACCGCACCTTGCGAACCTTGTGCACGAGCCGGTTGAACACCGGCAGCATGAGCGCCAGCGTCTTGGTGTATTTGGCGAAACCCATCGCCACGATGGCCTCGTCGAGTTTGGCGCGGTTGCTGACTTGGATGGGCTTGCCGTTCAGCTTGGCTTTCTCGCCCCGCACGGCGGTCCACATCTCGTCAAGGAACGGGTCATAGACCACGCCGACGACTGAGTCATAACCGCGCAAGGGATCGCCGGCGTGCTTGGACTGGTCATCGCGCACTTGCAGCGCGATGGAGACGCACGCGTGCGGGATGCCGTAGGTGAAGTTCACCGTGCCATCAATCGGGTCCACCACCCAGCGGGACGCAGCCGAGGGATCGCCGATGATGCCCTCCTCGCCCAGGATGGGCACCGTGGGAAAAGCCTTCAACAGCGCCCGCTCGATCAGCTTCTGGCAGCGCACGTCCAGCTCCAGCTTGATGTCGTGTTGCGTGGCTTCGTTGACGCGTTTGGGACGGGCGAGGTTCTCCCGCATCAGCTTCCCGGCGGCCCGGGCGGCGGTGATGGCGACGGTCTGGGCGCGGTGCAATGCTCGCAAAGTCATGGCGGGCGGTTGTAAGGGAAGGCGGCGGGCGCGGCCAGCACGAACCGCGCGGCCAGCACGACCTTCGCGCCGGAAAATTCCTTGCCTCCGTGCCGCCACGGGCCACCATCCGCCGCATTGATGAAAACACTGCTCACGCTCATGGCCATGCTCGTTGCCGCCTCCGTCACCCACGCCGCCGCTGATCCTCGCTGCGTCGAGATGCGCGTTTATTACGCCCCCGAGGGCAAGCTCGACGCCCTGCACGCGCGCTTCCGCGACCACACTTGCAAGCTCTTCGAGAAACACGGCATGTCGAACCTCGGTTACTTCGTGCCCATCGGCCCGAACCCGGAGCGCAAGCTGATTTACTTCGTCGCCTACCCCAGCCTCGAAGCCCGCAACGCCTCGTGGAAGGCGTTCGCAGCGGACCCCGACTGGCAGAAGGCCCGCACGGCCTCCGAGGTGAACGGCAAGCTCGTGGCAAAGGCCGAGTCCGTGTATCTGCAAGCCACCGACTACTCACCGCTCGCGAAGGCGGAGAACATTGGCAACCGCGTCTTTGAGCTGCGCACCTACACCACCGAACCGGGCCGCCTGCCCAACCTCAACGCCCGTTTCCGCGACCACACGGTGAAGCTGTTTGCCAAGCACGGCATGACCAACCTCCCCTATTGGAATCCGATGGCGGACCAAAAGGGCGCCGTGAACCCGCCAGACCCGAAGAACACGCTCATCTATCTGCTCGCGCACAAGAGTCAGGACGCCGCGAAGGCCAGCTTCGATGGTTTCCGCATGGACCCTGACTGGGTGGCTGCCCGCAAGGCCTCGGAGGAAAAGGCCGGCGGCTCGCTCACCGTGAAGGACGGCGTGAAATCCGTCTTCCTCGTCGCCACGGATTACTCGGCGGTGAAGTAAGCCGCCCGGGCGGGGGTCGTCGGGTTCGGGCGTTGCTCAGTGAGCGCTTGCCCGGCATCACTCCCCCCGTTGTCCGGTCGGTCGCGAAAGGCATCAATTCTGTCCGCCACATGGAACAAGCCATCATCATCGTGCTGACGCTGACCTCGTTGATCAGCCTCACGTTCATCATCGAGCGCGGCCTGGCGCTCCGTTGGAATCGCGTCGTTCCCACCGTCCTGGAAGAGGCGGCCGCGAACTGCCGCACCACAGAAGACCTGCCCATGTTGCGGCGGATGTGCGAGCAACACCCGTCCTCGCTCGGACGCCTCCTGCTGGTGGCTGCGTCGCATCTGGACTGCCCGAAGAACGAGACCATAGACGCGTTGCAAACCAAGGCCCGCCACGAGATCGCGCAACTGGAGCGCGGGCTGGTGATACTGGAGATCATCACCGGCATTGCGCCGCTGCTCGGGCTGGTGGGCACGGTCTATGGCCTGATTCTGTTGTTCACCGGCCTGGGCCAGCAGGCGTTGGCGGGGGACAACACCTTGTTCGCCGCCGGCATTGCGCTGGCACTGCGGGCCACCATGCTGGGGCTGATCGTGGCGATTCCTTCCCTCATCGCTTGGAGCTTTTATTCCCGCAAGGTGGACTCGCTGGCGGTCGAGCTGGAGACGGTGTGCGACGAGTTCTTGCAACGGCTCTATCGCACCGCCAAGGGCAACTGAGATGCAGTTCCGGGCCCGCCAACGCCGTCAGGCTCCCGCCGTCATCATCGTCTCGCTGATTGACGTGCTGATGGTCGTGCTGATCTTCCTGATGGTCACCACCACCTTCCGGCAGCAACCAGCGGTGAAGTTGGTCCTGCCGGAGTCCAAGGCGGCCCGCGAAGGCGTCACGGAGAAGCAGCCGCCGCTGTTTGTGGACATCTCGAAAACCGCGCCCCACCTCTACCTCGCCGGCAAGCCCATCACAGCGGATCAATTGCAGGTGGAACTGACCGCCAAAGTGGTCGAGAACCCGAACACTGCACTCGCCATCCGCTCGGACACTGAAGCGCCCGTTGGCCAGTTGGTGAAGGTGATGGACGCGGCGAAAGCGGCGAAGATCAAGGCCATCACCGCCTACACCAAGCAGGCCGGGCAGAAGTAGTCCAGCCGACCGCAGCTGCCCAGCTCATCGAGGCTTCAACTTCTCCAGCTTCCTAAGCCGGATCTCGATTTCGCCGTTGATCGCCCGCATGAGCTTCTCCGCTTTGGCCGGGTCATCCGCGAGTTGCTCCAGTTTGCGCTGATACTTGCCCTTCACGTAGTCCCGAACCTCGTCGGCTGAAGGCCCCTTCAGCCCCGCAGCGCTGGCCATGGCCGTCGGTCGGGGTGGTGGAGCCGTGGGCTGGAAATCATCCGGGAGCGGAGCAAGCTGCCATTCGCCCTGATCCTCGCGCCGAAACTGCATTTTCAATGGCAGGCACAACTCCCGGCCCTCGGCCTGCAAGGTCACGCGGTCATGCTCGATGCCGGTGATCGTGTAGTCGCCCAGTTTTTCTCCGGTATGCGCCGCCTTGCGGTAGCTGACGCTCGTGCCGTCGAAGAAGGCCACGGCCCCGCGTTCAGAACTGAGCGTGCCCAGCAGCGCGAACGCCTCGGTCTGCGGTGGTTTGGCCGGCTTGGGCAACTTGGGCGCGGGGGGCGTCACGGCTGGCTCGTGGCGGTTCGCGTTGAAAACATTGCGCTCGGCAATGACCGCAAACGGCTTGAACCCCTCAGGAGCTTTCGGAGCCTTGACGTTCGGCTTGCTCGCGGCCATCGCGGACCACGCGCTGGCGAACAGCAGTGGCAAGAGCCACCCAAGGCGAGCCGGTAGGGCGGGACGAAATTTCACAACGTGCAAAAGGGCCATGACATGGCGACGGCTGCTGGACGGGATTGGCCGGCGGGAAGTTTCAATCCAGATTCCGAAGTCCGGAGGCAAGGAGCGCGGCCTTCAGACCGCTTCACCGTCCGAATGCCACGTCGCATCCAAACGCCCAAGCCGTAGCGCCTTGAGGCAGCCCCCATGCCACGCTCCGGCTCACGGTGTCGGCAGGGCAGCGGCAGCCTTGGGCACGAATTTCAGCGCCACGCCGTTGATGCAGTAGCGTTGATCCGTCGGGGTTTTGAAGCCCTCGCCCTTAAAGACGTGGCCAAGATGCCCGCCGCACTGCGCGCACAACACCTCCACGCGCACTCCGCCAAAGCTCCGATCCTCTCGCGTGCGGACGTTCTTCGCGTTGGCCGGGTCGTAGAAAGACGGCCAGCCGCAGTGCGAGTCGAACTTGTGATCTGAGGAGAACAGCTCGGCCCCGCAGCCGCCGCAGACGTAGGTGCCCGCGCCCTGCGCCTTGAACTCCGCGTAAGCCTTGCCGTGCGCCCGCTCCGTGCCGGCCTCGCGCAGGACGTGATACTGCTCCGGCGTCAGCAGCTTGCGCCACTCGGCGTCGGTCTTGGCAACGAGGTTCGTGTCAGGCCTGGGCGACTGGCTGGGAGTGGACATGGTGGTGGGCGGCAGCATTTCCTTCGGCGTGCAGCCACCGAGCACGGCCAGCGTGAGGCCGAGCACAAGGCGGTTGCGGATGTGACTCATGACGGGACGATACGATGGCCAGGGCGGCACGCAAGCGGCGTTCGCCGCTGATTGGTTGGCCCACGCTACAGCGGGCCCCTCCGCCCACACCTGGAAGGGCGACCCCGTTCAGCGCACGTGAATTCTGTTAACCTGCTGCATCGCCGCCCTCAAGGCAGCGGAGCGGCGCTGTGCGAACCCGACTCATCACCCCGGCCCGCTCCTCGACCGAGGAGGAGAGGGAGGAGGTTTTGCGCCCTTTTGTAGTCCAAAAATCCGTGTTCATCCGTGTCCATCCGTGGTTAATTTCCCATCCATGAAGCCGCCGCGTGCCGCCCTTCTTGCACTGCTCTGCGCCCTTTGCGTCTCCGCGTTGAACTCCTTTGCCGCGCCGAAACCGAACGTGCTCCTGCTGATGTCCGACGACCTCGCGAACACGCTCGGTTGTTACGGCCACCCGGTGGCAAAGACGCCGAACCTCGACGCATTCGCGCAGCGCGCGGTGCTGTTCGAGCGCGCGTATTGCCAGTTCCCGCACTGCAACCCGTCGCGTGCCTCCATGATGTCCGGCCTGCGCCCCAACACCACGCGCGTCACGAACAATGCGGACAATCTCTACAAAAATCTCCCGGGTGTGCTGACCTTGCCGCACCACTTCCGGGGCAACGGCTACGCCACCGCACGCTGCGGAAAAATCTTTCACCTCGGTGTGCCGACGGGCTTGGAGAGCATGGACGACCCGCAGGCGTGGAACTTCGGCACGCCGTTCAAGGACGAGCGGCCCTACCCGCCGGAGCGCGCGAGCGCGGTGAAGGTCGCCACCGGCAAGAAGCAGGGCCTGCCGTGGACCGAGGCCACTGGCACCGATGACGACCTCGTGGACGGGAACTTCGCGAAGACCGCCATCGAGTGGCTGGAGCAGCGCGACCAGTCGAAGCCCTTCTTCCTCGCCGTGGGTTTCCATCGCCCGCACCTGCCGCTGGTCGCACCGGCGAAGTATTTCGACCTCTACCCGTTCGACAGCATCAAGCTGCCGACCGAGCCGGCGGACGACGAGGCGGACATTCCCGCGCCCGCGCGCAACGGCTCCGTGCCCGGCTACGCGCTGACCACGACACCGGAGCAGCGGCGCGCGGCCATCCGCGGCTACCTCGCGACGGTGAGCTTCATGGACGCACAGGCGGGCCGCGTGCTCGACGCGTTGAAACGGCTCGGCCTGGCGGAGAACACCATCGTCATTTTCGCTGCCGACCACGGCTGGCATCTCGGCGAGCACGGGCTGTGGCACAAACGCAGCCTCTTCGAGGAAAGCGCGCGCGTGCCATTCCTCATCCACGCGCCCGGCGCGAAGGGCAACGGCCAGCGCAGCGCCAGCCTCGTCGAGTTGATCGACGTGTATCCCACGCTCTGCGACCTCGCCGGCGTGCCTGCGCCCGCAAGCTTACAGGGCAAATCGCTCCGCCCTGTGCTGAACGACCCGAAGGCCGTGTCGAGCCAAGGCGCGTTCACCCAAGCGCGGCGCGGCGCAAAGTCGGAGTTCTGGGGCCGCAGCGTCCGCACCGCGCGCTGGCGTTGCACTGAGTGGGACGAGGGCAGAAACGGCATCGAGCTCTACGACCACGACGCCGACCCGCGCGAGTTCACCAACCTCGCCAAGGACCCGAAGCACGCGGGGGTGTTGCAGGAGCTGCGGGCGGTGCTGGCGGCGAAGTTACCGCCGATCGGTAAGTAATCAGTGTTCAGTCTTCAGTAATCAGTCACCAAAACTCCTTCCCCATGAAACTGCCCGTCCGATTACCCCGTTGTCAGCGGTTGGCCGTCCTGCTGTCGGTCTTCCTACTGAACCCTGAACTCTGTTCACTGATCACTGCCTCCGCCGCCGAGATGAAAGCGGGCAGCAGCGTCCAGACGCTCACCAACCTGCCCTACAAGAGCGGCGACAAACTCAGCGACTACGAAAAGGAGCGCTGCAAGCTGGACCTCTACCTGCCAGCGGGCAGAAAGGATTATCCGACGCTCGTTTGGTTCCACGGCGGCGGCCTGACCGGCGGCGTGAAGGACGGCAAGACCACCGTGGCGGTGGCGAAGAGCCTCGCGGCTTCGGGGCTGGCCGTGGCATCGGTGAACTATCGGCTTAGTCCCAAGGCGCAGTTTCCTGCTTATATCGAGGATGCCGCCGCTGCCTTTGCTTGGGCGAAGGCGCATGTCACCGAGCACGGCGGCGATGCGGGGCGGGTCTTCATTGGCGGGCATTCCGCAGGTGGCTATCTCACCTTGATGGTCGGCCTCGACGCGCGTTACCTCCGCGCGCATGGCCTGGAGCTGACCGCCATCGCCGGGCTGATCCCGGTCAGCGGCCAGACCATGACGCATTATACGGTGCGCAAGGAGCGCGGGATCGGACAGTTCACCATCACGGCGGACGAGGCCGCGCCGGTTTTCCATGTGCGCAAGGAGACGCCGCCGATGCTCGTGCTCTACGCGGACAAGGACATGGCCGCGCGCGCGGAGGAGAACGAATACCTCGTGGCCATCATGAAAGGCGCGGGCAACCAGCGCGTAACCGGACTGCTGGTGCGCGACCGAAACCACGGAAGCGTCGGCAACCGCATTGCCGAGGTCGGCGACCCGGCACGAGCGGCAATTTTTGAGTTCATCGAAGCACCGACCAAGTTCCGGCCCGCCGCTACGGCCGCGAAAGCCGGGGACTAAAGCTCATGCTCCGCCCGGGGCGAGGGGTTGCGGGCCGCGGCTTTCAATCAGCCGCCGCCTCGTTATCCTCAGCGTGTGAGCACACTCGCCCTGCACGAACTTCACCACGCACTCGAAGCGCACTTTGCCATCGTCAACGGCATGGAGGTCGTCGCGGACTACGGTGACGCAACCGCGGAGCACGCCGCCCTGCGCGACACCGTCGGCGTGCTCGACCTGAGCTTTCGCAGCCGACTCTGTCTCGTTGGCGCGGACCGCGTGAAGTTTCTCCACGGGCAAGTCACCAACGATGTGCAACGGCTCCGTTCCGGCGAGGGCTGTTACGCCGCGCTCGTCAACGCGAAGGGCAAGATGCACAGCGACCTGAACCTCTACCGCCTCGCCGACGAACTGCTGCTCGACTTCGAGCCGGGCTACACCGTCGCCGTCACGGAGCGGCTGGTGAAATACATTATCACCGATGACGTGCAGGTGCTCGACGCCGCGCCGCACTACGGTCTGCTCAGTGTCCAAGGCCCCCGCGCCGCCGAGGCCATCGCGCAACTCAGCCTTCCGTGGGAACTCCCCGCCAAGCCCCTTGCCTTCAGCGCACATCAAGACGCGACCTTGGGCCAACTCTACCTGATGCGCCGTGCCAGCAGCGGCTTCGACCTCTTCATCCCCACTGCCGCGCTCGGTGCAGTCTTCGACAAGCTCGTCGCCGCCGCGAAGTCCCTGGGCGGACGCGCCTGTGGCTGGCACGCGCTGGAGACCGCTCGCATCGACGTTGGCATCCCGCGCTTCGGGCAGGACATGGACGAAACCAATCTCCCGCCCGAAGCCGGCATCGAGTCGCGTGCCGTCAGCTACAGCAAGGGCTGCTACATTGGCCAGGAAGTCATCGCCCGCATCCGCACCTACGGCCAGGTGGCGAAGACCTTGCGCGCCTTGCGGCTGCCCGCCGACCTGCCCACGCTCCCCGCAAAAGGCGACAAGCTTTTCGCCGACGGCAAGGAAGTCGGCCACCTCACCAGCGTCATCCCCGGCCACGCCCTCGGCTACGTGCGCAAGGAGCATAACGCGCCGGGAACTGTGCTGACCCTCCACACGGCGGCGGGCGATTGCACCGTGACAGTGACTGAACTATCGTCCGGCGCGTGAACCCTTTGGACCCACCCACACCTCCGGAGCGCCATTTTTGGCGGGATTTTTTTATTGGCGGAACACTGGGAGCGGGTTTCGGCTGGATGTTTCACACCGCCTTCATGAGCGCCCCCGGCGGGATGGAACTGTGGATTCCTATGGCGATTGGCGCGGTGGTTGTAGGCGTGCCGGCTGGGTGGTATGGATGCGAGTTTTGGGACTTCCTCGGTGAGATCTTTTATTGGTTAAAGCCTTGGTGACATGAGTGGAAGCAGTGATGTCGGCCACTCATAGCGTCTCAATTCTCGCGTGACTTTCCACCGGCCGCGTGGCATTTCTCCGCCGCTATGAAAAACACCGTTTTGCTTTGTTTCAGTGCTGTCGTCTTCGCGCTCGGCGTCGTTTCCACTCCTGCGCAGGACAAGAAGGACGAGAAGAAGAGCGCCGCGCCTGCGAAGGAAGTGGCCGTGCTCAAGTTCAAGGACTTCGGCGACATCGTCGTGGAGTTCTTCCCGGACGTCGCGCCCAAGACGGTCGAGAACTTCAAGAAGCTCGCGAAGGACAAGTTCTACGACGGCACCCTGTCACACCGGCTGATCCCCGGCTTCATGATCCAGCTCGGCGACCCGTTCACCAAAGACCCCACCAAGGAAGCCTTCTGGGGCCAAGGTGATCCCGGCTACAAGATCAAGGCGGAGTTCAATGACCGCTCGCACGACAAGGGCGTCCTCTCCATGGCCCGCAGCCAGAACCCCGATTCCGCCGGCAGCCAGTTCTTCATCTGCTTCAAGCGCGTGGCCCACCTCGACCGCCAATACACCGTCTTCGGCAAGGTGCTCAAAGGAATGGACGTGCTCGACAAGCTGGAGGCCGTCCCAGTTGGTGGTGCCCAGGGCAGCAAGCCGCAGCGCCCGGTCCTCGTCGAGAGCATCAAGATTGTCCCTGCCGATTCCATCAAGTAACCCGCACCGCTACACACCGAGTCTTTTTCTATTGAGGGGACATAACACACACAAGCCATGAACGACGAAATCCGAAACGCCTTTGAGTTGCTGGATCTGAAGCCCGGAGCAACATCCGAAGAAGGGAAAGCAGCATACCGACTGCTGGCGCAGGTGTGGCATCCAGACAAGCACACGGGTAACACCAGTGTGAAACCAAAGGCAGAGGAAAAACTCAAGCAGATCAACCTCGCATACGAGATTCTTAAAAAGTATTGGAATTCCGGCGTCCAGTTCAACCCTCAAGAGATTGCGAATAAGGAAGCTTCCGAAGTCGCCCTCATCAACACCTGCCACGGCCAGATGGTCGTCGAGTTCTGGTCGGACGTTGCCCCCGGCCACGTCGAGAACTTCAAGAAGCTCGCGCGCGAAGGCTTCTACGACGGCACCGCGTTTCACCGCGTCGTGAAGGGCTTCATGATCCAGGGCGGCGACCCGCTAACGAAGGACGCCGCGAACGAGGCCCGCTGGGGCACCGGCGGGCCGGGCTACAAGATCAAGGCCGAGTTTAACGACCGCCCGCACGTCCGGGGCGTGCTCTCGGCAGCGCGTTCGCAGGATCCCAACAGCGCCGGCTGCCAGTTCTTCGTCTGCCTCGCGGACGCGAAGTTCCTCGACCGCCAATACACGGCGTTCGGCAAGCTCATCGCGGGCGACGACGTGCTCGAAGCCATCGGTAGCGTGGAGACCAAGTCCGCCGGCGGTGGCGAGCGGAGCCGCCCGACGCGCCGCATGAGCGTGGAGAGCGTGCAGATCGTCCCGCGCGACTCGGTGAAGGCGTAAGGCCTTGAAGGCCGAACTGGAGCCGCTTGCCCGCGCGCTGGCGGCGGCGGGTTGTCCGTCGGCGAAGGCCGGTGTAGCGGCTTTCACGTTCCCGACCTTTGGCGGCAACGTGCGGCTCTGTCCCACCAACGCAACGCGACGGCGCTGGCCGCGCGGATGGGGCTGCTGATCTTCAACCTGTGGCAGCTGTTCCTGCGATTGCTGGAGCCGGGCCGAGAGGTGGAGAGCGCCGGCGGGCGGCGGTGGTCTCGGCTGATCGCGGCAGTCCTGGTGCAGAGCGGTCGGTAGAAGACCCTGCAAGCCAGCGTGGGCGGGCAGTGTTGGGAGCAGTTGCAGGCCGGCTGCCAGCGGGTGTGCGACCGGCCTCACCCTCGCATGAAAACTCAACCTCCAACTGCGGAAAGTAGGTTGAAAGGATGGCCGCCGGACTGCGTCGCACAACAGGTTAATTTGTCATGCTGACCATTCCTTCCCCATCCGCCTCGCGCTTCTGCGACGGGGTCGCCCGCCGGGACTTCCTGCGGATTGGCGCGCTGGGCTTCGGCGGGCTGGCGTTGCCGGACTTGCTGCGCGTCGAGGCGCAGGCGGGCATCCGCAAATCGCACAAGGCCATCATCAACATCTTCCTGCCCGGCGGCCCGCCGCATCAGGACATGTTCGATCTCAAGATGGACGCGCCGCGCGAGATTCGCGGCGAGCTGCGGCCCATCAACACGAACGTCCCCGGCATTCAGATTGGCGAACTGCTCCCGCGCACCGCCGCCATCATGGACAAGCTCGTCCTCATCCGCTCCGTCGTCGGCGCGGTGGACGACCACAACGCCTTCCAGTGCCAGACCGGCCGCCTCGCGCGCGGTGCGGCCCAGCCGCCCGGCGGCTGGCCTTCGCTCGGCTCCGTCCTCTCCAAGCTCCAAGGCCCCGTGGACAAATCCGTCCCGCCGTTCTTCGGCCTCGCGCCCAAGATGGGTGAGATGCGCTGGGCGGACGCGGGCAAGCCCGGCTTCCTCGGCGTCGGCCACGCGCCCTTCAAGCCCTCCGGCGCGGGCAAAGACGACATGGTCCTCGACGGCCTCACCCTCGACCGCCTCGATGACCGCAAGCGCCTCCTCACCAGCTTCGACCAGTTCCGTCGCGACGTGGACGGCAGCGGCCTCATGGACGGCCTCGACAGCTTCACGCAACAAGCCTTCGGGATGCTCACCTCCAGCAAAGTCCTCGAAGCCCTCGACCTCGAAAAGGAAGACCCGAAAGTCCGCGCCCGCTACGGCAAGGGCGACCCGAAGAACCGTGACGACGGCGGCCCCAAGCTCATGGAGCACATGCTCATGGCCCGGCGCCTTGTTGAGGCTGGCGCGCGCTGCGTCACCCTCGCCTTCAGCCGTTGGGACCACCACGGCCGCATCTTCGACGCCCTCCGCCAGGATTGTCCGATGCTGGATCAGGGTTTCAGCGCGCTCATCGAAGACCTGCACCAGCGCGGTCTGGACAAGGACGTGACCGTCATTCTGTGGGGTGAATTTGGCCGGACCCCGAAGATCAACAACAACGCCGGGCGCGACCACTGGCCCGCCGTCTCCTGCGCCGTAATGGCCGGCGGCGGCCTGCGCACCGGTCAGGTCATCGGCAGCACGGACCGCATGGGCGGTGAGGCCAGCGACCGCCCGGTCCACTTCGGCGAAATCTTCGCCACGCTCTACAACCGCGTCGGCCTCGACGCGAACCAAGTCACCCTCCCCGACCTCACGGGCCGCCCGCAATACCTCGTGGACGGCTGGGAGCCGCTCAAGGAAGTGATTTGACGCCGGGTTCTCCTTAGCCTTGGCGAGCGAGACGGTTGAGATGCGGTGTTCCGACGCGCGGCCACTCGCTGATACGTTTCCACCAGTTCCCTAGCCAACGCAGGTGTTCCTTCGGCTTTGGCATCCGGTGCGTCACACCCGAATTGCCCAAAGACTTGTCCGGCCAGAGATGGAGTCGGTCGGCAATGTTCAGTTCGCCAGCCACCCGTTCCACGGTTTGAAGCGCGTTCACGGCATAGTCCTGCCATTGCTCGCGGGTCTCGAACACATCGGTCCTCAATTTCACGCCCAACTCGCCGGCGTGGGATTGGATTCGCTCCACGTTCTCGGCGCGGATGTTGATCGGCTCGTGGAAAATGGTGACGGGGTCTATCTCAGCCACGGCGCGGAGCGTGGCACGCAAATCTGCCTCGTCGCACTCCGGATAAGTGGGCGCGATGGCCACATAGACATGCAGCCCGGCTTCGCGAGCGGCACGGAGCGCGGCAAGGCGTTGCGACGGCGCGGGGGCCTTTGGTTCGTAAACCTTGGCGAGGTCGTTGCGCAGCGTGGGCAGGCTCATGCCGAACAGCAGGCGCGGTCCAAAGCTCTTGAACAAATCAAAATCCGCCCGGGCCAGCGGACTGCGGGTGAGGATGCGGACGTTGAGCGTCGAGCAATCGCGAATCAATTCCAGTGAACGGCGCACGAGCCGGCGGGCGTGTTGTCCCAGCATCCGCTGCCGCTCCGAATCGGGATGATGGATGACCTGGTAGGGGTCGGTGGTGCTGCAATACATCACTGCGCGATTGCCGTCGGGCTTGAGCAGCGAGCGCGGGGTGTTCTCTGCGGCACGCAGCGACGCGAGGAACTTGTCCTCATCCCACGGGCGGAGCAGGACGTAATCGCCCCACTCGGCATCCGGGTCTTTCACGCCATATTCGGCGAGCTTTGGCCCCTGCTTGATGGTCGCCGCGCTGGGCACGTAGCAGAACCGGCACGCGTGCGAGCAGCCCACCGCGACGTTGAACGCCCAATTCGAGAGGCTTTTATAAACGAAGTTGTTCGGTGCGATGACGGCGGGGGAGGACCATATGCCGACGCGGCGTTCGGTCGGGCGCGGCAACGGCCGGGCCAAGGGTAGTTGACGTTGAATGGGTCGGTCGAGGACGAGGCTCATGGTCGTGTGCGTCAGAGTTGTTCGGCTACATGCCCAAGTCGAGTTCAGGGTGGAGAACACCCTTCAGGGACTTTTCCCAGAACTCTTTTCCGCGCGGATGCCCGCTGGCAAACAGTAGCAGGTAAAGTCCGCTGCCTTGTTGGTTTGAAATGAGCACCTCGCGGCCCGTGAAGCTGAATCCGAGCTTGTCCAACTGCTGTTTGTAGAGGTCGAGCACGCCAACGAAGAACTCCTTGGCATTGTGTCGAGGCAGTTTCTTCCAGCCGTCGTGGCCGAGGAACTGGGTCAGCGCACATTCCTCGTCTGAATCTGGCGTGTATTGGTGGACGTTCATCTTGATTCCCATGCCGTGCTGGACATTGATGAGCAGGTCGCAGCGCGTCTTCTTCCGAAGAGCTTCGATCAGCGAGAACGGCGCATGGCCGATGCCGGTCGGATCAATAAAGGCCAACGTGAGCGAGCGGTCGGGTATATGAATCCGCTGAATCGCCTCCGCGCAGTCACCGCACCAGATTTCGGTTTGAGCAGAGTTGGAATAAGGCTCAAGCCGCTGCGCTAAGGCTTCGGCTGCCGGTCCGTTCATCTCGGTGAAAATAAACTTGGTGAACTCGTGGTCGATGACTTTCAGCGGCGATCCCAAGTCCTCCGTTCCAGTGTCGCGGATGAAGCACTTTCCCGGACCAGAGAAGAGTTCGAGGTAAACACGGCTCTTCCACGAGTTCTTCATCCCGGTAGCGAACAAGTGCGCGTAGTAGGTCAGCAGCTTATGCTTGGTGTCGATCCAAGGGCCGCTTGGTCGGGCAGGAAGTCCATCGGATTTGGCTACGCTTTCAGTCCATAATGACCGGTTCGCCGAGGTTAGGTAGGTGATCGGGACTTTCATCAGCGAGCTGGGCTAGCTAATCCGGCTGCTTGGTTCTAATCATTTTGGCATCAAGGTAAGGTGGCAGCTCGGACATCGGCGGTCCTACCTACGCAGCAGACCGCACCTAATCATCGCCAGTGATGAAAACGGGCGTTCTCTTTTGCGCTTCTTTGCGCCCTTTTGTGGCCAAGAACTTCGGTTGCATCGGGCCGAACAAGATTCGTTTGAAAGGATGGCCGCAGGGCTTCGTCGCACACTGAGTTGATTTTGCCATGCTGACCATTCGCTCCACCTCCGCCGCCCGTTTCTGCGACGGCGTTTCCCGCCGCAGCTTCCTGAAGATTGGCGGGCTGGGCCTGGGCGGGCTGGCGCTACCGCAATTGATGGAGGCCGAGGCGAAGGCGGGCATTCGCAAGTCGCACAAGGCGGTCATCATGATTTACCTGCCAGGCGGGCCGCCGCATCAGGACATGTTTGACCTGAAGAACGACGCACCGAGCGAGATTCGCGGGCCGTTCCGGGAGATTGCCACCAACGTTCCCGGCATCCGCATCTCCGAGCACCTGCCGCGCATGGCGGCGATGATGGACAAGTTGGTGCCCATCCGCTCGATCGTCGGGGCAGAGGGCGGGCATGACAACTTTCAGTGCTTCACCGGCCGCCCCACGCGCAATCAGCCACCCGGCGGCTGGCCGATGTTCGGCTCGCTGATCTCCAAACTGCAAGGCCCCGCCGACTCCGCCATCCCGCCGTTCGTCGGGCTGGAGAACAAGACGAAGCACCGGCCTTACAACATGGCGACGCCCGGCTTCCTCGGCGTGTCGCATCGTTCCTTCCAGACAGAGGGCGAGGGTAAAACCGACTTGGTCTTGAACGACTTGTCCGTCGATCGCCTCGCGGACCGGAAGAGCCTGCTGGCCGGCTTTGACCACTTCCGCCGCGACGTGGACGGCAGTGGCCTGATGGAGGGGCTGGATACTTTTCAGCAACAGGCCTTCGGCGTGCTCACGTCGAGCAAGCTGGCCGCCGCGCTGGATTACACGAAGGAAGACCCGCGCAACATCGCACGCTACGGCAAGGGCGATCCGGCCATCCGGGGCGATGCTTCACCACGCATCAACGAGCATTTCCTCATCGCCCGCCGGCTCGTCGAGGCGGGCGCGCGGGCAGTGACGGTGTCGTTCGGCTTCTGGGATTACCACGGGCAGAACCACAAGATCGCAAAGCAGGACTTCCCGATGCTCGATCAAGCGGTGACGGGTTTGGTGCAAGATTTGCACGACCGAGGGCTCGACAAGGACGTGAGCGTCGTGGTCTGGGGCGAGTTCGGCCGCACGCCAACCATCAACAAGGACGCAGGCCGCGACCACTGGCCGCGCGTCTCGTGTGCCTTGCTCGCCTGTGGCGGGATGAAGACCGGCCAGATCATCGGCGCGACCGACCGCCTCGGGGGCGAATGCATCGAGCGCCCTGTGCGCTTCGGCGATGTCTTCGCGACGCTCTACCAAAACCTCGGCCTCGACGCCCATGAGACGATCACCGACCTGACGGGACGGCCACAGTATCTCGTGGAACCCGGCTGCGAGCCGATGCGCGAGCTGGTGGGTTGAATCAACAAAGAGACCTATGCTGAACATCTTCGGATCCTCCACCGGCAAGCTGTGCGACGGCGTTTCGCGCCGGGACTTCCTCCGCGTCGGCGCGCTGGGTATGGGCGGGCTGGCGCTGCCACAGTTGCTCGAAGCCGAGGCGCTGGCAAAAATCGGCAAATCGCACAAGGCGGTCATCATGATCTACCTGGTCGGCGCGCCGCCGCATCAGGACATGTTCGATCTGAAGATGAACGCGCCGAGCGAGGTGCGCGGGGAGTTCCGGCCCATCAAGACCAACGTGCCCGGCATTGAGATTTGCGAGCATCTGCCGCGCTTGGCGCGCATCATGGACAAGCTGGTGCCCATCCGCTCGGTCTATGGCTCGCCCGATGGCGATCACGATTCCTTCATCTGCTACACCGGCCGGCACAAGCGCATCCAACCGCCCGGTGGCTGGCCGGCAATTGGCTCCGTGGTGTCAAAATTGCAAGGCCCAGTGGACAAGTCCGTGCCGCCGTTCGTCGGCCTTGCGCCCAAGGCGGGACATCCGCCCTACGGTTCGCCGGGGTTGCCGGGTTGCCTCGGGGCACCGCAAGCAGCGTTCCGCCCAGCGGGCGAAGGTATGAGCGATCTTACACTCAATGAGATTTCCCCTGCCCGGCTCAACGACCGCAAGTCGCTGCTCGCATCCTTCGATCACTTCCGCCGGGATGTGGACAACAGCGGCGTGCTCGAAGGACTGGACGCCTTCCAGCAGCGTGCGCTCGGGATGTTGACTTCGAGCAAGCTCGCCGAGGCACTCGACCTCTCGAAAGAGGACGTGCGAACCCGTGAGCTTTACGGCAAAGGCTTCACCGGCAACTACGGTGATGGAGCCCCGCGCAACTTGGAGCAGTTCCTCATGGCCCGCCGCCTCGTCGAAGCGGGTGCGCGCGTGGTGACGCTGAACTTCGGCCGCTGGGACTTCCACTCCAACAATTTCAGCGAGGCCAAGAACACGCATCTGCCCTACTTCGACCAAGGCATGGCCGCGCTGGTGCAGGATTTGCACGATCGCGGCATGGACAAGGATGTGGCGGTGGTCGCGTGGGGCGAATTCGGCCGCACGCCAATCATCAACAAGGAAGCGGGCCGCGATCACTGGCCGCAAGTAGGCTGCGGCCTGCTGGCCGGCGGCGGCTTCCGATCCGGCCAAATCATCGGCGCAACAGATCGCTTGGGTGGTGAAATCACGGAACGAGGGGTTCATTTTGGCGAAGTGTTTGCCTCCCTCTACCACCATCTCGGCCTTGACCCGCACCAGACGATGTTCACCGATCTGGCCGGACGCCCGCACCCGCTCGTGGACTATAAACACGAGGTGATGAAGGAGTTGGTTTAATTCACCGGCCAGAGGTGCGCAGCCAAAACGCATCTTGACCCCTCCTTTCCGTTCGTTAGCTTCACGCAGTCAACCCGTTGAATTTATGAGCACTGAACACAACTCCATTGGCTCCGGCGCATCGCGTCGTGAGTTCCTCAAGTCCGCCACGGCCGCGACTGCTGCGGTCGCCGCCACTGGCATCATCAAGACCCCGGTCTATGGCCAAAACCAGGCCCCGTCCGCCAATGTCGCGGGCGCGAACAGCCGCATCAGCATCGGTCACATCGGCGTCGGCGGCCAAGGCATGGCGCACGTCAGCCAGATGAAGCCCAAGCACGGGGACAACAACACCCAGTCCATCGCCGTCTGCGACGTGTCGAAATACCGGCAGGACTTCGCGAAGAACAAGATTCTCGACGGCAACGCCGCCGCCAAGGTGGACACCTACGGCGACTACCGGAAACTCCTGGAGCGGAAGGACATCGACGCCATCGTCTGCGCGACGGTGGACCACTGGCACACGAAGGTTTCTGTGGACGCCCTCAACGCCGGCAAGCACGTCTATGTCGAGAAGCCGATGACCCGTTACCTGAGCGAAGCGTTTGAGATTTACGACGCCGTCAAGAAGACAGGCAAGATTCTCCAGGTCGGATCGCAAGGCTGCTCCGACATGAAGTGGCACGAGGCAGCGCGGCTCATCAAGGCCGGCAAGATCGGCCCCATTGTCATGTCGCAGGGTTCCTACATGCGCAACAGCCCCAAGGGCGAGTGGAACTACACCATCCAAAACTGGTGCACCGACACGGACACGGATTGGAAGCAGTGGATGGGCCCGGTGAAGAAGCAGATTCCCTTCAGCGCGGACCACTACTTCCGCTGGCGCAAATACTATCCCTACTGCGCTGGTCTGTTGGGCGATCTCTTCCCGCACAAGCTGCATCCCTACATGCTCGCCACGGGCAACCCTGAGTTCCCGTTGCGCGTCGCGGCGGTGGGTAGCAAGAAGTTCCATACCGACAAGAACACGCCGAACACGCCCGAACGCGACGTGCCGGAAATCATCCAACTCATCGCCGAATTCCCGAGCGGCTACGTGATGCACATCACCAGCAGCACCGTGAATGAAGTCGGCACGCAGGAGATGATTCGCGGCCACAAGGCCACGTTGACGATGGCTGGCAACAAGGTCGAACTGACCCCCGGTCGCCCCTTCACCGAGGAAATTGACCCCTACACCAGCCCGGCATTCCCCGGCGAGACGTTGTCGGCCCACCATAAGAACTGGTTCGACAGCATCCGCGCCAACAAGGAACCCAACGCGGGCGTTGACCTCGCCGTGAAGGTCCAGACTGTCATCTCGCTGGCTGAAATGTCCGACCGCCTCGGCGTCATGTGCAACTTCGACCCGAAGACGCGCAAGGTCACTGACGGCGCAGGCAAGGAAATCAAGGCGCTCACCTACGGCAGCCTGCCGCTGTCCTGAGCCGTCGATAGCAGACTCACGAACGGGCTTTGCGGCAACGCGAAGCCCGTTTCCTTTTGAACCGAATGGTCTCACGCTGATTGCACCCATGACCACCGTCACGCTCGCCCGTCAGGCGATGGCCACGCGGTTTGAACTCGTCCTGCATGGCCCGGACGAAGCCGCCCTGCGTGCGGCTGGGGAAGAGGCGCTGGATGAAGTCGCGCGACTGGAGAACGAGCTGAGCTATTTCCGCGCGACGAGCCAAGTTTACCGGCTGAACCAAGAAGCGGCAAAGCGACCGGTTCGTGTCACGCCCGGGCTCTTTCGCCTGCTGCAACACGCGCGGCAGCTCACGAAGGAGACTGGTGGCACGTTCGACATCACCGTCGCACCGATCATGCGCTGCTGGGGATTTTATCAGCGCGGAGGACGCATCCCTGAGCCGGAGGCGCTCGCCGAGGCCCGAGCATGTGTAGGGATGAGCTTTGTGGAGTTGAACGAAGCTGACTCCACGGTGCGCTTCACCCGTGAAGGCGTGCAGCTCGACCTCGGCTCCATCGGCAAGGGCTACGCCGTCGAGCGCGCCGGCGAACTGCTGCGTGAGGCGGGCGTGTCCAGCGCACTGCTGCATGGCGGCACCAGCACCGTGCTAGCAATAGGCACGCCGCCGGACAAGGACGGCTGGACGATCGCCCTGGAAAACCCGGCCAATGCAACAGCCTCACAGGAGCACACCGGGGTGCTGCTGCCGCCGTTGGCGAAGGTGAAGCTGCGCGACGAGTCACTTTCGGTATCCGCCGTCTGGGGCAAGTCCTTCACGGCCGCCGAACGTAGCTACGGCCATGTCATCGACCCGCGCACAGGCCAGCCAACGCAGGGAGCCTTGCTCGCCGCCATCGCGCTGTCCTCTGCCACGGAGAGTGACGCGCTTTCCACCATGCTGCTCACGCTGGGCCTGGAAGGCTTTGAGCAAGTGCTGCGGCTGCGCCAAGGAATGCGCGCGCTGGTGGCCTGCAGCGGGACTGATGGACGGCCGCTCGGCATCGCGGCGAGCGGCTTTGATTTGCCGCCCCGTTGAATCCGCACACGGAGAAATTGTCCAGGTTTTCAAAGCAAAGCGCCGGCACTAGGCCGGCGCTTCCTCATGAGAATGAAAACGGAGGTTACTTGGCAGCCACCGGCGCGGTCGGCGGGCGCAGGCCGAGTTCCTCAGTGTCGATGAAGCCCTGCAACTGCCGGAGACGCGTCGGATGGCGCATCTTGCGCAGCGCCTTGGCCTCGATCTGCCGGATGCGTTCGCGCGTGACCTTGAACTGCTTGCCGACCTCTTCGAGCGTGCGGCTGTAGCCGTCAGCTAGGCCGAAGCGAAGCTCAAGCACCTTGCGCTCCCGCTCGGTGAGCGAGTCGAGCACATCCGCCAGCTTGTCCTTGAGCAGGCTGTAGCTGGTCATGTCGGAGGGGTTCTCCGCGCTCTTGTCCTCGATGAAGTCGCCGAAGTTGGTGTCTTCACTGTCGCCGACCGGGGACTGCAAGCTAATCGGCTGCTGGGCCATCTTCATGATGGCGCGCACGCGCTCGACGGGCATCTGCATCTCGTCGGCGATTTCCTCCGGCGTCGCCTCGCGGCCGAAGTCCTGCACGAGCTGCTTCTGCACCCGCATCAGCTTGTTGATCGTCTCGATCATGTGCACCGGGATGCGGATGGTGCGCGCCTGATCGGCGATGGAGCGGGTGATGGCCTGGCGGATCCACCACGTCGCGTAGGTGGAGAACTTGTAGCCCCGGCGATACTCGAACTTCTCGACCGCCTTCATCAGGCCCATGTTGCCTTCCTGAATCAGGTCGAGGAACGAAAGACCGCGGTTGGTGTATTTCTTGGCGATGGAGATGACGAGGCGCAGGTTGGCCTCGACCATCTCGGTCTTGGCTTGGAGCGCCTTGGCCGAAAAGTGCAGCAACTGCTTGTAGGCGTTGAGGTAATCCGCGTAAGGCATGCGGACGAACTCTTCGAGCGCCTTGATCTTTTTACGTTCGCCGTCGGCGATGATTTGCGCCTGCGGCGACTTCCGGTGGGCCTCAATCTCCTCAATGGCCCGGAGGCTCACTTGAATCTTGTCATGGATGTTCTCCGCGACGAGGGACATCTCCTCGATGACCTTTTGCTTGTAGAAAAACTTCGGGAACGAGCGTTGCAGCTTTTCATCGGCCTTGATGAAGGCGGCATGTTCCTTGTCCTTCTTGGCCTTGTTCGGCGCGTTCTGCCAGTTGGAATAGTAACCGTCCACGGTTTGGTCCATGCCACGGACTTCCTTGACCAGCTTGCGGAGTGACTTGAGATGGTTGTCCCGGCTCTCGATCTTTTTGTCGATGATGACCCGGTCAAAGCGCTCCTTGGGCGGTTCGGAAATCAGCTTCTCCGCGAGGGCGATGTGCTCCTTGCCCGAGAAGCCAAAGCCGTAAATAATGCGCTTGACCTCGTTTTCGGCGTCCTCAATGCGCTTGGAAATCTCGACCTCCTGCTCCCGGGTCAGCAACTGCACCTGCCCCATTTGCTTGAGATACATGCGGACCGGGTCGTCCAGGATATCCAGCCGGTTCTTATCCTCCGGTTCCTCCTCTGGCTCCGGCTGCTTGACGCGATCCACCTCAGCTTGATCGACAATCTCGATCTCCAGATTGCGGAGCTTGCTGTAAATCTCGTCCAAGTCGTCCGCCGTGACGATGCTGTCGGGCAGCGTGTCATTGATGTCGCCGTAGGTGAGGTAGCCCTGCTCCTGCGCCAACCGCAGCAGCTCCTTGACCTTTTCGGTCAAATCCAAGCCAGTCGAGGTGCGAATGGCCTCAGTAATCTGCGGAGCACCCGCAGCGGCGACCTCGCCAGCCGGCACCGGCACTGCCGGTGAGGCACCGAAAGAACTCTTTTGCGAGGCGGTTGGCGTGAGTGGGGCAGCCGGTGGCAGGGAAGCGGGTTTGGCAACGGGCTTGGCTGCCGAAGGGGCCACGACTTTAGCTGAGGTGGGCTTCGTAGGAGCGGCCGAGGCTTTCGCGGCGGGTTTGGTTTTGCCCGGTTTAGGGGCGGGCTTGGAAGCCTTTGTCTTTGGCATAAAGTCGATCCGGTGCGCTCCGGCGCTCCGGCCGGAAAAGAGCCGCCGAATATGGTTACTGACCCCTTGGTAGTCAAGGGGAGAGATGGCTTAGAAGCAACCCAGCCACAAAAGCCCGACCATGGCCGCTTGCGTGCCCTGCTTGCTCCCCTTAAGAACGAGGCAAAAGCTATGCGCACAGTCGTCGCCTTCGTCCGTTTGGTATCCGCCGCAGTGCTGGTGGGAGCCGCCCTAGCTCAAAGCCGAAGCAAACCCCTGCAACCCCACCCTGCCGCCGTGGCTAACACCCATCCGCCCGGCGAAGTGGACCGGCCTGAACTCGTGCCCTTTATCGTCGCAGACCCGGCGAAGCTGCCCGGCATCGTCGTGGACGAGACCGCTGCCACGCTCGTGGGCAAGTGGCAATACTCCACCCACACGCCGCCCTACGTCGGCCTCGGCTACCTGCACGACATGAAGGACGGCAAGGGTGAGAAGTCCGTGACCTTCACGCCGAACCTGCCACGCGCGGGCCGCTACGAGGTGTGCCTCGCGCATTGCTACAACGTCCGTCGCGCCACAAACGCGCCCGTCACCATCCGCCACGCCGACGGCGAGACAAAGCTGCGCATCAACCAGCAGGAAGAGCCGCCGCACGGACGGCTTTGGCGGACACTGGGAACCTTCCGCTTCGCCACCGGCACGAACGGCTGGGTGCGAATCTCGAACGAAGGCACCGCGGGCAAGGTGGTGATCGCCGACGCGGTGCAGTTCCTTCCCCAGTAGGTCAGGCATCCTTCCTGACATCCATTTGCCACTGTGGGCCAACTTCGCCAACGGCTACGGACTGGGAAGAACCAATGTCCGCCTTGAGGCGGAACTGGGGGCACTGGAATCCGAGTGTGCGTCTGCGCAAGGGAGCCTTGATGAAGTTAGAAGTCAGGCAGGATGCCTGACCTACTTGGGCGGGACGCCTGCCGCCACGGGCTTGCCCGTAGCGCCGGCCCTGCGTAGAACCTCCGCACTCAAGCCATGCACTTGCTCCGAACTCAACCGCTTCTCGTCGTGTCACTCTGCGCGGTCCTGCTCGCGGGGTGCGCGTCGCCGAGGCCAAAGATCGTCACGATATTTCCCGCTCAGCCAGCGGTAAAGCAGTTCAGTTTTCCCCTAAGCCAACCTTGGCCCTACGACGACAACAAACTCGCCGAGCTAGACACGGCCATCTCCCAAGCCATCGCAGACAAGAAACTTCCCGGTGGCGTGCTGTGGCTGGAACAGGGCGCTCCCTATCGCAGAGCCTTAGGTTCCCGCGCCCTCGTCCCCGCCACCGAGCCGATGTCCGAGGACACCATCTTCGACGCCGCTTCGCTCACGAAGGTCATCGCCACCACGCCGGCCATTATGCGGCTGATTGAGCAGGGCAAGGTCGGCCTCGACGACCGCGTGGTGAAGTTCATCCCGGAGTTCGGCACGCTGGGGAAGGAAGTCATCACCGTCCGGCAGTTGCTCACGCACACGTCCGGGTTGCGGCCTGACATCAGCTTGAAGCCAGATTGGAACGGCTACGACGCGGCCATCCGCCTCGCTTGTGAGGAGAAGCTCTCCGCGCCGCCGGGAACCAAAATCATTTACAGCGACACTGGCCTCTACCTCGTCGGCGAAATTGTCCGGCGTGTCAGCGGGCTGCCGCTGGACCAGTTTGTGCAGCGCGAGGTCTTCGGCCCGCTGGGCATGGCGGACACCGGTTTCAACCCGCCGCGCAGCAAGCTCGCGCGCATCGCGCCCACGGAGGTCGAGAACGGCGTGCCCGTGCGCGGCGTCGTCCACGACGCGCGCGCGCGGCGCATGGGCGGCGTGGCGGGACACGCGGGGCTTTTCACCACGGCGCACGACCTCGCGCTATTCGCCCGCATGATGCTCAACGAGGGTTCGCTCGGCTCCACACGCGTCTTCAAGCCCGAGACCGTGCGCCTCTGGACCTCGGTGCAGACGCCGCCGGGTGTTGCGGGCCGGCGCGGGCTGGGTTGGGACATCGACACGAGCTACAGCGGCCCGCGCGGCAAGCTCTTCCCCATCGGCTCCTACGGACACACCGGCTGGACGGGCACGAGCATTTGGATAGACCCGTTCTCGAAGACGTTCCTGATTTTCCTCTCGAACCGAAACCACCCGACGGAGGCCGGCAGCGTCGTCGCGCTGCGCAGCAAGCTCGGCACGCTCGCGGCGGAAGCGGTGCGGAACTTCAACTTCGCCTATGTCCCCGGCGCGCTGGCTCCGCGCGAGGACGCCGCGACTTCAGGCCGCTTGCGCCCGAGCGCCGCGCCCGTGGACACCGCCGCGCCGGTGCTCAACGGCATTGATGTGCTGGCGAAGAACAAGTTCGCGCAGCTCAAAGGCCTGAAGCTCGGCCTCATCACGAATCACACCGGCCAGGACCGCGCGCGCAACGCGACGATTGACCTGCTGCACAAGGCGGCCGGCGTCTCGCTCGTCGCGCTGTTCAGCCCGGAGCACGGCATTCGCGGCGCGCTCGACGAGAAGGTCTCCGACTCGAAGGACGAGCAGACGGGCCTGCCGGTCTTCAGCCTCTACGGCGTCCGCCGCACGCCCACGCCGGAGCAGCTCGCTGGGCTGGACGCGCTCGTGTTCGACATCCAGGACATCGGCTGCCGCTTCTACACGTATCCGGCCACGCTGATTAACTGCATGGAAGCGGCGGCGAAGGCGAAGAAGAAGTTCATCGTGCTGGACCGCGCGAATCCCATCGGCGGCAACGCGGTGGAGGGGCCGTTGCTCGTTGGCACGAACTCGTTCGTCGCGTGGCACAACGTGCCGCTGCGCCACGGCATGACGCTCGGCGAAGTCGCGCGCATGGTGAACGCCGAGCGCGGCTTCGGCGCTGACCTCACGGTGATTCCCGTCGAGGGCTGGACGCGCAGCCAGTGGTTCGATGAGTTCGGTCAGCCGTGGACCAACCCGTCGCCGAACATGAGGAGCCTCGCGGCGGCGGCGCTTTATCCCGGCGTCGGCTTGCTGGAGACGGCCATCAGCGTCGGGCGCGGGACGGACACGCCGTTCGAGATCGTGGGCGCGCCGTATGTGACCAACGACGTGCGGTTCGCCGCCGAACTGAACCGCGCGGGCCTGCCGGGCGTGCGCTTCCACGCGGTGCGCTTCACACCGACCTACAGCACGTTCAAGGACAAGCCCTGCGGCGGCGCGCGCATCGTGCTGACGGACCGCGACGCGCTCAACGCCGTGGACGTGGGCCTGACCATCGCGGTCACGATGCAGCGGCTTTACAGCAAGGATTTCACCGCTGACAAGATGCAGGTGCTGTTGCGTGAGCCGTCTGTGCTGGCGGGCATCAAGAGCGGGAAGACGGCGGCCGAGTTGAAGGCCAGTTGGGCGGCGGACCTTGAAGCATTCAAGAAGCGTAGAGAGCCTTTCCTGCTTTACCGGTGAGCGAGTGGAGCGCGGACGCCCACATCCGCATCCAGAGCTGCCGGTCTTGCGGACGTGGGCGTCCGCGCTCCTAACCGGCTGAAGTTTTCGCCCGCGTCCCCGTCAGTAACCGCGACTGCAAACTACCCGTCCTTCGTTGCATATGAACCGACTGCTCGTTCCCGCCCTGATCGCCTCCGCCCTGCTCACCACCGCCGCCGACTGGCCGCAGTGGCGCGGCGCGGACCGCACCGACATTTCCAAGGAAACCGGCCTCCTCAAGCAATGGCCTGAGGGCGGCCCGAAGCTCGCGTGGATGAACAAGGATGTCGGTCTGGGTTATTCCGGCTACGCCATCGCGGGCGGCAAGCTCTTCACCATGGGCCTGCGCGGGGACAACGAACTGCTGATCGCCGTGGACGTGAAGAACGGCAAAGAACTTTGGGCGACGCCGGTTGGCCCCATCCTAAAGAATGGCTGGGGCGACGGCCCGCGCACCACGCCCACGGTGGATGGCGACATGGTGTTTGCCATGAGCGGCACCGGCACCTTGCTGGCCGCGAAAGCGGCGGACGGCAAGGAGGCGTGGAAGGCCGCGATGCGCGACTTCGGCGGCAAGACGCCCGGCTGGGGCTATTGCGAATCCGTGCTGGTGGACGACGGCAAGGTGATTTGCACACCCGGCGGAAGCCAGGGCACGCTGCTAGCGCTCGACCGGGCTACGGGTAAAAAGGTTTGGCAGACTGCCGACTGGAGCGATGGTGCGCACTACGCCTCGCCCATCGTCGTGACGCACAATGGCACGCGGCAATACATCCAGCTCACTTCGCAGAACGTCGCTGGCGTGAGCGCCAAAGATGGCAAGGTGCTGTGGAAGTCCGAGTGGCCCGGCAAAACGGCCGTCATTCCCACGCCCATCTTCAAGGACGGTCACGTTTACATCACGTCCGGCTACGGGGTCGGCTGCAAGCTCGTCAAGGTCGGGGCCGACAACAAGACCAGCGACGTTTACATGAACCAGAACATGATCAACCACCACGGCGGGGTGATTTTGATCGGGGACAAGATTTACGGCTACTCCGACAAGGGCGGCTGGACCTGCCAGGACTTCAAGACCGGTGAAGTCACCTGGGCTGCGAAGAATCTTGGCAAGGGAGCCATCCACTCCGCTGACGGCATGTTTTACTGCCTCGAAGAAGGCAGCGGGACCGTGGCGCTCATCGAGGTTTCCGACAAGGGCTGGAACGAGAAGAGCCGCTTCAAACTCACGCCGCAGACCGAACAGCGCAACCCCAAGGGCAAGGTCTGGACCCATCCGGTCGTGAGCGACGGCAAGCTCTACCTCCGCGACCAGGAACTGCTCTTTTGCTTCGATGTCAAAGCCAAGTAGCGGCCAGGGATTGATGGCGGGCCGCGTCGCCTCCCTGCATATCCACCCCGCAAAGAGTGGTGCCCCACTCTCGCCGGTCGACACCATCCACCTCGTTGCTGACAAAGGCATTGAGGAAGACGCGCGTTACTTCAACCGGCGCAGTCGCCGGCAGGTCACGTTGATCGAGCGCGAACAGATCGCTGCGCATGGCGAGGCTTTGGGTGTCGCTGGTTTCGCCCCCGGCGAAGTGCGTTCCAACATTGAGACCACCGGGATCAGTCTAGTCGCACTGATCGGCCAACGGGTCCAAGTCGGCGAGGCCGTGCTCGATTTCTACGCCCCCCGGACGCCGTGTCACCAGATGGACGCGCTCTGTCAGGGCCTGCGTGAGTTGATGGAGGACAGCCGACAGGGCGTGCTGGCGCAGGTCGTGCGCTCCGGGGCCGTCCGCATTGGCGATGCCATTCAACTCGCCAATATAGAGACCGCCGCCTAGCGTGCGCGCGGTGAAGATTCTCGTCGTCGCAAACCTCTATCCGCCCCACCTCGCGGACACGGACGACTTCCGCTGCCAGAATGTGACGGACGCGCTGCGCGAGCGCGGGCACACGCTCCGCGTGCTGACCTCCACCTGCGGACTGGCCTCCGATGACGGGCACACGGCCCACGCCCTGGGAGCCGGGGCCGAGGGGCGAGATGCGCTCGTCCAAAGGCGGCTCCGCATCAACGGCAGCTTCGGGCAGTCCACCGTCACCAGCCTCGGGGATTTGCGTGGACTGGAGGCGCGCAACAACCACGTGCTGCGCGAAGCCATCGCCGAATTTGAACCGGAAGTGATTCATGTCTGGAGCCTGCGCGGACTGTCCAAGTCACTGATCATCACGCTCCGCCGATCTGGCGTTCCGACCTGCTTCGATGTGTCCGACACCTGGCTGGCGGAGGAACTTCGTGATGACCCGTGGCTGGCGTGGTGGCACCGCGACAAGCTTCCGGCGATGCAGAAAATCCAGCGCACCGGCCTAGAGGTTTCCGGCCAGCGGGCGAAGTGGGATGCAGTGACGCCAACTTTCATCGAGCCGGGCCTCAACCGCCTGCCCGCCCTCTTTGACCGAGATGCAGGCATGGAAGCCGCGCCCAACTCCGTTCCGGCGTTTCAATTTCGCCGCCTCTACTTCAGCAGCCCCGCCTTGCAGGCCACCACGGTGGAGGCCGGCTTCCGCGTCGCCCACGGGGAGGTGATTCATCCCGGCGTGGACACCCAGTTCTTCCGCGGCGAGGCCAAGCCGGTGGGCTCGCCCGTCAAAAAGTTCCTCACCATCGCGCGGCTCACACCGCACTGCGGCATCACAACCGCTATCGAGGCGTTGCGGCTCGTCCGGGCGCAGGGCGTGAAGGCGACGCTCACCGTCTATGGCCGCGGCAGCTCCGAGGTGCTCGCCAAACTCCGAACCCACGCGGTGCAGTGCGGCGGTCGAGTTCCGCTCCGGTGGCCTCCAGCGCGAGCTGCCGAGCATCTACCAGGCGCACGATGCCTTCATCTATCCAGTGGAACGCGAGGAGACTTTCGTCGGTGCGCCACTGGAGGCGATGGCCTGCGGCCTCCCGGTGATTGTGAACCAGGACCACGGCGCGGAAGACTTGTTCCGGTGGCAGGAAAGCTGCCTGTCCTTTCCCTCGGGCGATGCCGGCCTGCTGGCGAACCGGATGCTCGAACTCAGCCAGAATCCGCATCTGGCCCACCAACTCGCACAAGTCGGCCAGAACGAAGTGCTCACGCGCTACCAGTTCACCACCGCAGTCGAGCAGATCGAGCGTTACCTCGAAGATACGGTGGCGCAGTGGCAGTCCGCGTAGCGGCATCTTGCCGCCCAGCTTGGGCGAGCAAGGTCAAGTTGCATCCGGCCTGAATGGGCTTGGCTAACGACGGCACGTTGCTAACTTCCGGCCATGCAAGTCCACCCTCTGCTCATCGTCGCCTTGGCCGTCGCTCTGTCCGCATGCAACAACGACCCCAAGCCCAAGGCCGAGCCGAAGCAGGAGCCGCAGAAGCTCGGTGAAAACCCCATCGCCGCACCGCTGGACTACATCGCCGCCATCGGCAAGGCGCGCAAGGCCACCCTCGCACGGCTGGACCAGGCCAAGCTGATCGATGCGATTCAGAAGTTCGAGGCCAGCGAAGGCCGCGCGCCCAAAGACCTCAACGAGCTGGTGCCCAACTTCATCACCGCCATCCCGCCCGCTCCCGCCGGCATGAAACTCGAATACCAGCCGGCGGATGCTTCCTTCATGCTGGTGCCCATCGCCCCGGCGCCGGCGGAGAAGAAGTAATCAGTGTTCAGCTTTCAGCGCACCGGCACGTCGCCACACTGGCCACTGAAAACTGATTGCTGAACACTGGTTTTTCCTCGCCAATTTTTCGTCCCGCAGTCAAACACTCCGCCTTTCGTATGAGCGAGCAAATCGTCATTCTGGACTTCGGTTCCCAATACACGCAGGTCATCGCGCGCCGCATCCGCGAGTGCAACGTGTATTCCACCATCATCCGCTACGACACCCCGGCGGATGAAATCGCCGCCATGGCCCCGCGCGGCCTCATCCTCTCCGGCGGGCCTTCCAGCGTGTATGCCGAGGATGCACCGCTGCCGGACAAGGCCATCTTCAAGCTCGGCGTGCCCATCCTGGGCATCTGCTACGGCGTGCAGCTCCTCGCACACTTCAACGGCGGCAAGGTCGAGAAGGGCCAGAAGCGCGAATACGGCAAGGGCACGCTCACCGTCCACGACACAAGTTGCGCGCTCTTCGAGAACCTCCCGGCCACGCTCCAAGTCTGGAACTCCCACGGCGACAAGCTCACGAAACTGCCCAAGGACTTCGCCGTCGTCGCCACCACCGAGAACAGCGACTACGCGGTCATCGAACACCGCGAGCGCCGCATCTTCGGTCTTCAGTTTCATCCCGAGGTCGTCCACACGCCGCGTGGGCGTGAGGTTTACAGCAACTTCGTCCACGGCATCTGCGGCTGCGGCAAGCACTGGACGATGCGCAACTATCTGGAGCAGGCCGTCGCGGACATCCGCGCGCAGGTTGGCTCTGAGCGCGTGGTCCTCGGTCTGAGCGGCGGCGTGGATTCCAGCGTGGCGGCGGCGCTTCTCCACAAGGCCATCGGCGACCAGCTCACCTGCATCTTCGTCAACAACGGCCTGCTGCGCTCGCGCGAAGCCGAGGTGGTGCAGGAGGTGTTCGGCAAGCACTTCAAGATGAAGCTGCAATACGAGGACGCCACCAAGCTCTTCCTCACCAAGCTCAAGGGCGTCACCGAGCCCGAGAAGAAGCGCAAGATCATCGGCAAGGCGTTCATTGACGTGTTTCAAGCTGCGACGAAGAAAGCCGGCAAGGCGAAGTTCCTCGCGCAAGGCACGCTTTACCCCGACGTTATCGAGTCCGTGCCCATCGCGGGCAATCCGGCGGCGCTCATCAAGAGCCACCACAACGTCGGCGGCCTGCCCAAGAACATGAAGTTCAAGCTCGTCGAGCCGCTGCGGATGCTCTTCAAGGACGAGGTGCGCGTGCTCGGCCTCGAGCTCGGCCTGCCGAAGGAGATTGTTTATCGCCAGCCCTTCCCCGGCCCCGGCCTCGCCGTGCGCGTGCTGGGCGACCTCACCGCCGACAAACTCCGCATCGTGCGCGAGGCGGACGCCATCGTGGTCGAGGAGATGAAGTTGAGCGGCCTCTACTACAAAATCTGGCAGAGCTTCGCCGTGCTGCTCCCCTGCAAGAGCGTCGGCGTGATGGGCGACGAGCGCACCTACGACTTCACCATCTGCGTGCGCGCGGTGGAGAGCCAGGACGGCATGACCGCCGACTGGGTGAAGCTGCCCTACGAAATTCTGGAGAAGCTCTCGACGCGCATCATCAACGAGGTGAAAGGCGTCAACCGCTGCGTCTTCGACATCACCAGCAAGCCGCCGGGGACGATTGAGTGGGAGTAAAGCCCAAGCCGTTCATGTCCCTCCGTGCCGTCATGGATACGAACGTCCTCTACGCCGGGTTGCGTTCGCGAAGGGGTGCCTCGGCGGCTGTTCTCGAAGCGCTTTGGTTGGGCAAGTGGCGGCTGCTTCTGAGCAACACGGTCGTTGCGGAATACGAGGAAGTCCTCAAGCGCGAAGCCGCGACCCTGAACCTCGATCTCGCCGAGATTGACCGCCTGCTCAACGCGCTTTGCACGCTGGCGGAGCGCCATCAGCTCGGCGCTGACTGGACTCCGGTGCTCACCGACCCGGACGATGAAGCTTTCGTCCACCTCGCCGCAGCGGCCCAAGCGGATTACCTCGTCAGTCACAACGTCCGCCATCTCGAACCCGTCCACCGCTGGGGCGTTAAGCTGCTTGAACCAAGGGCGTTCCTCGCCATACTGCCAGCGTGACAACGATTCACGCACAAGTTCCGGATTACCTGGCAGCACTCGCCGCCGAGGCTGCGGTCAAGGAGCGCACGACGGTGGATCAGATCGTGGCCGTGGCCCTCTCCTCGCAACTGGGCGCGTGGCAGGTGCGCGCGGACTTGGAAACGCGCGCCAAACGCGGCAACCCCGATGATTTGAAGCGCCTGCTTGACCGCGTCCCCGACGTGCCTCCGCTCCCCGGCGACGAACTCTGAACCAGATCGCAGTTGGCAACACGCACGACCACCGGGGTTGAAGGGCGTCAACCGCTGCGTCATTGATATCACCAGCAAGCCGCCGGGGACGATTGAGTGGGAGTGAACTACGGTAATCAGGCGTCCAACAGGCTGTCTGGCTGTCCCCAGTAGTTAGCGAGGCTTCCCTTTGGTTTCCGCGCGCAGTGTTTCGCCTCGCACGGCGAAAGCGCGCGCGTTTTCCAACAAGTCACCACGGTTTTCGTAACTCAGCCGCTGGGTCGCGACAAATCCCTTCAAACGTCCCAGATAATTCGGCTCTTGTTGCTCCATGGCCGTGACAGTTTCGACGAGAAGTGTCTGTATCGCCGTCCCGTAATAGGAATTGTCGTCCAAGTCCTTGAAAGCAAAGACGGCCAGCCCAACTAGACCATGGGACAACAGCAATGCTAGCAGTGCGAGAGCCACTCGCGCCGATCGGAGCGAACGTCGCACCGCGAGTAAAGCAATCGCGACGACGGCCAGACAAACTACGATGACCGCTGGGATGAGGAAGTATCTCATAAATAACCATCAGACAAAGGACCTTGATTCCCCGCTCACAATTACTTCCCCAGCGCCGACACTGCCGTCTTCAGAAAAGCCTTACGGATGTCGGAGGCGTCGCCGGACACGGTGGAACGAGAGAGGGTGTTCCTCACACCGTCGCCAGCTTCCCCTTCTTCTGCCATGCCTTCTCCGCAAACCGCCGCGCCTCCTGCGCCCCGCGAAGCAGACAGTTCGAGCTGATGTCGCAATCCAGCTTCGGCCAATGGACGGACGAGTGGCAGATTTCAAAGGCCGTGCGCTCACGGCGCGTGGCCAGCAGTAATGTGGGGTAAAACGCCAGAGGCACGCTCACCGTGCGCCCGTCTTCGAGGTCGAAGGTCAGCCGTTCGTCCGTGATGTGGACGGCTATGATGTCCGGCGGCGGGGTGTTATTCGGTTTCATTCCAGGCCTCAACCAACTTGGCTTTTGTTCGCTCCCAGAATCCAGGCGATGTCGCGTAGTTCGCTCTCGCGAAAGCCCTTGTTCCAGCTCAACTGGACCGGCCCAAGCCAGAAATTGGCCTCACCGCCAGCCTTATGCACATGGACGTGGGCCGGCTCGTCCGGCTCGGAACTGTAAAACCCAATCCGAAACCCTCGGACGCGCAGCACCGTTGGCATGGGGCGCAAGCTAAGATGGCCCCCCGGACTTGGCAAGCGTCGGCCCCGCTGTGTCGGCCCCGCTGCGTCTATGAAATCACCAGCAAGCCGCCCTGCTTGCACCCCGCGCTGCCCCGGCATGGGACCGCGCGTGACCGTGATGGGCTGTTGCACCCTCGCCCCTGCCACGAACTTCGTTGCATCACCCCGGCGCTGGCGGCGTCTGCTGGTGGCTGAGGCCGCGAACTATTTGACTGCCCGCGCGTTCAACCATGGAAGCCCCGTGCTTCAAGCAGTCGGCTCCACTCAACCAACGATGAAACCCTCTCTCCCTCCCCAAGCGACGTCCCATCCCCTGCCCCGCGCCTCGCGCCATCTGCTGAAGTTGCTGCCCCTGCTGCTGTTGACCGCCTCACTGGCCGCGCAGGAACGCAAGCCCTCCGACACCACGCCGCGCGGGGAACGGAAACCGGCTGACGGCACCCCGCGCGGCGAGCGCAAGCCCGCAGACGGCGCGCCCCGGGGCGAACGCGTGCCCAACGCCGGGGCTCCGCGCGGTGAGCGTCCGTCGGGAGCCGAGCGCATCCCCGGTCCGGGCGGACGCCGGGCGGAATTTCCCGCCGAGCTGAAGCTGACCGACGAACAGCAGGCCAAGTTGCAGGAGATCAACACCACCATCGCCACCCGGCAGGCCGACCTGACCAAGAAGCGCGACGGGGTGCTCACCGACGAACAGCGGACGGCCCAGGCTGCGGCGATGAACCAGCTCCGCGAGGGGAACCTCAGCCGGCAGGAGGCTGCGGACCTGCTCGCCGCCGCCCTCAAGCTGACGCCCGCGCAAAAGTCCGTGATCGAGACGACGGAAACCGAGGCCCGCCAGCTCCGCGAGGAGAGCACCACCCAAAAGATGGCCGTCCTGACCGATGAGCAGCGCGGCATACTCCGCAAGCTGACGATTGCCGGCAATGTGGCCCGCACTTTCAGCCTGCCCGGCAACCTCACGCTCACCGAAGAGCAGAAGACCGGCCTGAAAGCCCTGAGCGGCGAGCTGGGCACCAAGCTCACGGACCTGAATGAGCAGCACGCGCTCCTCCTGACCGACGCCCGCCGCCTCGCGCGGGAGTCCGCCTACAAGGATGCCCGCGAGAGCGGAAAGGATCGTCAGGCCACCGCCGACGCCGTGGATGCCGCACTGGGTCTGACCGCCACCGAGAAGGCCCAGCTCGCCGAGGTCGAGCAAAGCCTGCGCGAGCTGAACCAGCAAATCCGCGAGCGCATGATTGCTTTGCTCACCCCGGAACAAAAAGCCGAGCTGGAAAAGCGCTTTGGCGACGGCCGCCGCCGGGAGTAGTGCGGCGTGCGGATGTCAGCAGTAGGACGGCAGTTCCGCCGGGGCCGTTGTGCCCGTTCCAAGCGGCTCTACTACGGAGTCATTTAGATAGACTACACTGATTGAGATTGATAGCGTTGTGGGGTGCCAAAGATTGATGGGCGAAAATTATCTCACAAGGCGCTGGCGCATCTGAGGGTGCTGGCGGTGCGGCGAGTCACGGAGGATGGGGAGCGG
>CAMCFN010000042.1 GCA_945874145.1 Akkermansia muciniphila | reverse complement strand
AGTGTCGGGAGAAGGGGGCGGGGGAGGCAAGGAAAAGTATTCAGTAGCCAGTGTTCGGTAATCAGTGGAATAGCGCGGGCGGGTGCCTGCTGAATACTGGATACTGAACACTGCTTGCTGCTGACACGCCTGGTCGGAGGCCGGGGCTTCCGCACGCTGCAAGAATTTGCATCGCGCCTATTGCAATCGGGGGGCGCATTTCTATAGTGCGCGCCAATTGACCGAATGAAATGAGCGAACCCGCCGCCGCCAACGGAAGTTGGACCATCCAGGACGCCCGCACCCTCTACAGCATTGACCGGTGGGGTGCGCGCTACTTCGACATCAACGATGCCGGTCACGTCGTCGCCAGCCCGTTGCAGGACGCTGGCGTGGGGGTGGATCTTACGGACGTGGCCGAGGAGGCGCGGGCGCGGGGGTTGAAGTTTCCGCTGCTCATCCGGTTTCAGGACATTCTCCGGCACCGGGTGGAGGCGATTAACAAGGCGTTCCGCAACGCCATCGTGGAGTTCAACTACACGGGCCATTATCGCGGGGTTTTCCCGATCAAGGTCAACCAGTTGCGCGAGGTGGTGGAGGAGATTCTTGAAGCCGGCAAGCCGTTCAACTTCGGCCTTGAAGTGGGCAGCAAGCCGGAGTTGTTTGCCGGGCTCGCGATGCAGCACCAGACCGGCAGCCTCATCATCTGCAACGGCTACAAGGACGCGCAGTTCATCCGTATGGCGCTGATGGGGATCAAGCTGGGCAAGAAGGTGATCATGGTGGTGGAGAAGCTCGAGGAGCTGAAGCAGATCATTTCCGTGTCGCGGCAGGTGGGCGTGGAGCCGCTGATCGGCATTCGCGCGCGGCTCGCGAGCAAGGGCGCGGGCAAGTGGGCGGAGAGCGGCGGCGAGAACGCGAAGTTTGGATTGAGCACAGCGGAGTTGCTCGCGGCCACCGAGCTGCTGCGCGCGGAGAAGCTGGAGCATTGCTTCAAGCTGCTGCATTTCCACATCGGCTCGCAGGTGCCGGACATCCTCACGGTGAAGAAGGCCGTGCAGGAGGCGTCGCGTTTCTACGCCAAGCTGCACAAGATGGGTTTTCCCGTGGAGTTTATGGACGTGGGCGGCGGTCTCGGCGTGGACTACGACGGTTCGCGCAGCGCGTTCGACTCCTCGACGAATTACTCGCTCCAAGAATACGCGAACGACATCGTTTACTACATCGCCGACGTGTGCAACGCGGAGAAGGTGCCGCATCCGAACATCGTCAGCGAGAGCGGGCGCGGCATCGTCGCGTATCACAGCGTGTTGCTGGTCGAAGTGTTTGGCTCCATCGCGAAGACCAAGGGCGGCGACGCGCTGACCTTCGGCGAAGGCGAGCATGCGCTCGTCCGCGAGCTGCTCGACATCAAGAAGAACCTCGCGAAGCTCAACAAGCTTGAGGCTTATCACGACGCCGAGGAGCGCAAGGAGGACGCGCACCAGATGTTCACGCTCGGGCTGCTGGAGCTGCCGGACAAGGCGAAGATCGAGACGCTCTACTGGGAAATCAGTCAGGACGTGGTGGCCAGCTTCAAGGGGCAGGCCTACATCCCGGCGGAAATTCGCAAGCTGGAGGACAACCTCGGCGACCAATATCTCTGCAACTTCTCCGTGTTCCAGTCGCTGCTCGACCACTGGGCGTTGGGCCAGCTCTTCCCCATCATGCCCATCGCGCGGCTGGATCAGCGCCCGACCAAGGAAGGCACGCTGGTGGACATCACCTGCGACTCCGATGGCTGCATCAACAAGTTCGTGGACCTGCGTGACGTGCGCGACACGCTGCCGCTGCATGCGTTGGTGACCAACGGCAACGGCCAGCAGGAGCCTTACTACCTCGGCTTCTTCCTGATGGGTGCCTATCAGGACATCATGGGCGACCTGCACAACCTCTTTGGCCGCGTGAACGAGGTTCACGTCTTCCTCGAACCGGATGAGCCGACCGGCTACTACATCGAGGAAATCATCGAGGGCAACACCATCGTCCAGACGCTCGCCGCCGTGCAATACGACGAGAACGAGCTCAAGCGGCTGATGAAGGCCCAGGTGGACGAGGCCATCAAGTCCGACCGCATGAAACCCAGCGAAGGCATGCGGTTGCTGGACGACTACGAGCGCGGGCTGAAGGAATACACCTACCTGTCGTTCTGAGTGGCGGGGGCAAATGAACCAGAAACGTCCAACGTTCAACGCTCAACGTTCAACGTCCATCGACGTGGCTTTGGATGTTCCGTGGTGGACGGTGGGCGTTGAACATTTCCCTTTCCCGGTCATTACCCAATGACCACCCCCGACGTCCTGCCTTCTCTGCGGTATCTGGTCCGAGGGTTGGCCGCGCTGTTCTGGGGGCTGCCGGGCACGCTGTTGATTTGTGTGCTCATCTCCACCGCCGAGCTGCCCCGGGTGCTGGGCTTCCTGCCGGCGCTGATTTCCACGGGCTTGCTGCTTTACGGGCTCTACGAACTGGCGCGATTCAGTCCCCAGGAGCGGGAATGGCAGGCGGCGCTGGACCGCGCCAAACTGCTGGCCTTGGCGTTGTTTGGCCTGTCCCCCTTTGTCTATTTCTGGAGCCGCCTGCCGTCCGAGGATTACTACCTGCAAAGCCTCGTGGCCCTGGCCTTCATCGGCTTGGTTTTCGTGTATCAGTTGAACCACGTCCTGCAACGGCTGGCCGCGATGCTGCCGGACGAGACCCTGCGGGAAGACACGCGGTTCTTCACCCGGGTCAACCTGACCTTGATGATACTCGCTGGCGTTCTGGCGGGCACTTATCATGTGCTGGATAGGATGGACTCGCTGCCCGTAGTGGTGCTGGAGACGCTGGACCAGCTCCAAGGCTTCCGCCCGCGTTTGGCGCTGTTGGTATTGCTGGTGTTGCTGCCCATCTCCATGACCATGTCGTTGATTTGGAAGATGAAGGACACCGTGCTGGGCATGGTGTTCGGCGCGCGGAACTGAGCGGTGGCCCACCGGCGGTGTGGTTGCACTTTTCTCCTTTTCACGCTGCGCTGCTTGGCCTTTAGTCCCGCCCTGATTTGAACTGGAATTGAACTCATGAAAATCGTCCTCGCATACTCGGGTGGTCTCGACACCTCCGTCCTCCTCTCCTGGATCAAAGACACCTACGGCAACGCCGAGATGATCTGCTTCTGCGCCAACATCGGCCAGGAAGACGAACTCAAGGGCCTTGAGAAGAAGGCCACGAAGACGGGTGCGTCCAAGATCTACATCGACGACCTCCAGGAAGAATTCGCCAGCGACTTCATCTATCCGATGCTCCGCGCCGGTGCGATCTACGAGGGCCAATACTTCCTCGGCACCAGCATCGCGCGTCCGCTCATCGCCAAGCGCATGGTCGAGATCGCCAAGGCCGAGCAGGCCGACGCCATCGCCCACGGTGCCACCGGCAAGGGCAACGACCAGGTGCGTTTCGAGCTGACCGCCGCCGCGCTCGCGCCCGAGCTGCAAATCATCGCCCCGTGGCGTGATGAGCGTTACCGGAAGGATTTCCCCGGTCGCCAGGCGATGATCGATTATTGCGCGGCGAAAGGCATTCCCGTGCAAGCCAGCGCGAAGAAGCCCTATTCGATGGACCGCAACCTTCTGCACATCTCCTACGAGGCCGGCATTCTCGAAGACCCGTGGTATGACAGCTTCGACCCGAAGAAGAACCGCGATTACTTCACGACGCTGTCGGTGCTGCCCGAAGACGCGCCGGACAAGCCGGAGTATGTCGAACTCGACTTCGTGAAGGGCGACTGCGTGGCCGTGAACGGCAAGCCGATGACGCCGCTCCAGGTCATGAAGTTCCTCAACAAGCTAGGCGGCAAACACGGCGTCGGCCGCGTGGACATGGTCGAGAACCGTTTCGTCGGCATGAAGAGCCGCGGCGTCTATGAAACTCCCGGCGGCAGCATCCTGCACTACGCGCATCGCCAGATGGAGAGCCTGACGATGGACCGCGAGGTCATGCACCAGCGCGACGCGTTGATTCCGAAGTATGCCGAGCTGGTTTACAACGGCTTCTGGTATGCGCCCGAGCGCCTCGCGCTCCAGGCCTACGTCGAGGAGAGCCAGAAGAATGTCACCGGCACCGTGCGCGTGAAGCTCTACAAAGGCGGGCTCTACGTCGCCGGCCGCAAGTCGAAGTTCAGCATGTATAACCCGCACATCGCCACGATGGAAGCCGACCCGACCAAGGCCTACAATCAAGACGACGCCACCGGCTTCATCCGCTTGAACGGCCTGCGCCTGCGCGTGAACTCGACGGTGAACGGGGCGAAGAACATGAAGTCACTTTAGGACAGATTCATCCGTGAGGTTTATGCGCAAAGTCGCCCTCATCGGAACCTCGCATAAGTATCAATGTCCAGGCGGCGGTGCGAATGACTTATCGCTCGCGCAGTTCGATGGCTTCCTAAGCCAGACATGTCTTAAAGTCGGAGCCAAGGCAGTCGCGGAAGAAATGAGCAAGGCGGCTCTCGAAGAGCGCGGCACGCGTGCATCAATAGCGCAGCGGGTTTGCGTTCGGTTGAGGCTGCTGCATCAGCTTTCCGACCCACCTCCCGACGTGCGCAGACAGTTGAGCATTGAAGGGGTGAATGACCTAAAATTCAAGGGGTTCATGAACGATTGGCCTCAGGAGCGTGTGGAGGCCGAAGTTCGGCAATCTCACGATAAGAGAGAGTTCTATTGGATAAGCCAACTGCTCACACTTAACGCGTGGCCCGTTGTCTTTGTATGCGGTGCAGATCATAGTGAACCGTTTGTGGCTAAACTCCTAGCACACGGCATGCATGTTGAAATTGTGTGTGGCGATTGGGAGCCCAAACTCATGCCCAAGAGCACCGTCTAACGAGTGTTACTTGGATTGCTTTCTGTCATTCTGCATCGAATGAAACTGTCGGCCTGTTTACCGGTGCTTGGATTGGTCATGGCGACGCACGCTGCCGAGCCGCCGCCGGTGCGCGCCTGCTGGATTCAAATCGTCGAGGAGCGCACGGGCTGGCCGGTGCCGCTGGTGGAGCTGCGCACGACGCATCACGCGCGGTTCGTGTCGGACAACTCGGGCAGCATCGCCTTCGACTTGCCGGAGTTGATCGGGCGCGAGATGTGGTTCGACGTGAAGGCGGATGGTTATGAGGTGAAAGCCGACGGCTTCGGGATGCGCGGGGTGCGGCTGACTCCGGTGCCGGGCAAGCTGATCACGGTGGAGTTGAAGCGGACGAACATCGCGCGCCGGATGGGACGGCTGACCGGTGCGGGCCAGTTCGCGGAAAGCCAGAAACTCGGATTGCCGCGTGACTGGCAGGAGTCCGGCATCGTGGGACAGGACAGCGTGCAGAACGTGGTGCATCGCGGAAAGCTGTTCTGGTTCTGGGGCGACACGACGCTCGCGAAGTATCCGCTCGGCATCTTCGACGGCACGGGCGCGACGACGGAAGTTTCCCCATTGCGCGCACCTTATCCCCCGCTCTATTTGCGTTTGAACTATTTCACCAACGAAGCGGGCGTGCCACGCGGCATCGCACCGATGCCGGGCAAGGGACCGACGTGGGTGATGGGTGTTGCAAGCCTGCCGGACCAGTCAGGCACACCGCACCTCGTGTGCGCTTACATGAAGATCAAACCGCCGCTCGAAGCCTACGAGTGGAGCCTCGCTGTGTGGAATGAGGAGAAGAACATCTTTGAGAAGCTCAAGACGGTCTGGACGAAGTCTGACGCTACGCCGAAGCCGCCGCCGATTCCTGAAGGTCATCCGGTGTCGTGGAAGGACGCTACAGGGAAGGAATGGCTGCTCTTCGGCAACCCGTTCCCCACGCTGCGCTGCCCGGCGACGTTCGAGGCGTGGCAGGACGCGAAGGCTTGGGAAGTGTTGAAGCCGCAGGCGAGCCTGACCGGCGCGGGCGGCGAGACCGTGAAGCCCCATACCGGTTCCATCGCGTGGCATCCGTGGCGCAAGCGGTGGGTGACGGTCTTCATGCAGGCGTTTGGCAAGCCGTCGGCTTTCGGCGAGCTGTGGTATGCGGAGGCGGACGCGCCGACGGGTCCGTGGGGCACGGCGGTGAAGGTGTTGAGCCACGAGAACTACACGTTCTACAACCCGCGCCTGCACATCAAGTTCACGCCGAAGGGGTCGCCGCACCTCTTCTTCGAGGGCACCTACACGATGCAGTTTGCGAACAAGCCCACGCCGACGCCGCGCTACGACTACAACCAAATTCTCTATCGGCTGGATTTGAACGATGTGGCGCTGAAGCCGGCGCAAGGACATTGATTGCGGCTCCGGTTTGCGTCACGTTCTCAGCCATGAGCACTCCAACTATCTGCCAGCGTTCTCCCCTCGTGCAAAAAGTCGAACCCGGCACCTACTGGTGGTGCGCCTGCGGCCTTTCAAAGACGCAACCGTTCTGCGATGGATCGCACAAGGGGACGGCGTTTGGTCCGGCCAAAGTGGAGATCACGGAAGCGAAGCAGATCGCGTGGTGCCTGTGCAAACATTCGAAGAACGGGGCGTTCTGCGATGGAAGCCACAAACAGGTGTAGTCGCCGGGGTTGGCAACCCGTGCTTCCGGGAACGGGACGTTTCAGCGGAGTTGTTTGCTACTGGCCAGACGTGTCGGACGAGGGGGGGGCGTTCTGCCGACGGAAGAATTTCGTGACGCTTTCGACATTCTGGTCGGCAAAATCCACGACGGCCTCCGGCTGTCGTTGGCGGGCAATTTCCAGCCGCTCGTAAATGCCGATGACGGTGGCCACGGCTTCGGCTTCCACCTGCTCCGGGGAGGAGTGGGTGGCGAAGACGACGACGAGCAGGGAGGTTTCGTCCACATGTCGGATGCTCGTGTGGAAGCGCGTGCCACTGACGCGCAGGGTGGTGAAGAAGGATTCCTTGAGCCGCTTGGACATCTCTTGGGCCGCACTGAAGGCGTTGGCGGCGAGGCTGGAAAATTCCGCCGCGTCGCTGGGCGTGTCGCCGCCCGCCCGGTGGATGAGGTAGCCGGCGCGCTCTACCAAGTGGGCGGAGAGGGCGTGGCTGCGGGCCACCAGATCTTTCAACAGCCCGTCAAGGTGCTCGACGTCAGCGACGGTGAGCGATGGAAAGCTTTTCATGCGGGCACGGGTGCGACCGGCCAGTCGGCTTCCACGCGGATGAGCGGGCAAGCTTCCATTCTACTTGCCACCGCTCAGGAATTTGTTCAGCAGCAATCCCGTGATGGCGTTGAGGGTTTCAAAGACGCCCTCGCACTTGGGAGCGACGGCGGGGAAGCTGGGCACTTGGATGTCGCGGTTGTTGAGGAGGAAGTCCATGTATTCCGTGGGCGCGGGGTTGGCGGAGTCGCGCTTGTTGTATTGGAGGACGTAGGGGATTTCGCCGAGGTTGAGCTTCAGCGTCTTGAGGTTGTCCTCCATGTTTTTGAAGCTCTCGACGTTTTCCTCCATCTTCTCGTAAGTGGAGTCGGCGACGAAGACGAGGCCGTCCACGCCGCGCAACACGAGCTGGCGGGTGGTGTTGTAGATGACCTGGCCGGGGACGGTGTAGAGCTGGAACTTGGTCTTGTAGCCCTTCACGGTGACGGTCTCCAGCGGGAAGAAGTCAAAGAAGAGCGTGCGGTCCGAGCTGGTGGCGAGGGAGACGATCTTGCTCTTGCTCTCCGGATTGGTGCTCTGGACGTTGCCGAAAATGGATTCGAGGTTGGTGGTCTTGCCGGACTTGGCGGGTCCGTAATAGACGATCTTGACCTGCAGTTCCTTGGTCGCTTGGTTGATGATAGCCATAGGTTACTTGCGCTGGCGGGCGATTTCGGTGGCGATGGTTTGGAGACGGGGAAGCGGGAGCGGCTCACCTTTACGACTCAGGACGGTGAAGAAGATTTTATCCAGCTTGAAGATGGCCCATTGGTGGCCATCGGCCAAAATGGAAACCATTGCGGGCTCGCCGAATTTCATCTGCCGAGCCTGTTCGGCGGTGGCGGAAACCAGCTTGGGCAGGCCATAGGCCAGCAATTCCGGCGGCAGGGCGGCGTTGAGGTCCGCAGCGGCGAGATGGCCTTCTTGCAGGGAGAGCATCGCGCCGGTGACTCCGGGGAGTTGGCGGACGGCTTGGATAATTTCGTTCGGAGTCCAAGTCAGTTTGTCGGGCTTGCCCAAAGCTTCGCCCAGCTTGGAATCCGTGGGCGGCGGGGCCGGGGCGGGGGCAGCCGGGACGATCAGCGCAGGCGTGGGAGCGCGGTTGACGAAGCTCTCGGTCCGGCCTTCTGCCGCCACCGGGCGTTTCGCCGCCTCGCCGGCACGCATGTTGGACATGAATGGCTGGACCAATAGCCGCAAGGGAATCGGCAGTGCGGTGGCGTCGTTGGCGGAAGGGCCGACGCTGGGGTTCATCCAGCTTCGCAGTTGGCCCCAGGTGAAGACGACTTTGCCGGTCTTCATCGCGTTGCCCAGCTCCTCGCGGGGGAACTCGATAGTGGCACCGCCCACGTCATTGGCCTCGCGGCGAATGCTTTCAGGCCAGCCGGCGGAAAGGGTGGCCAAGCTGATCGACACCCGGGTTGAGGGGGCGTCTGCGGGTGTCGGGGCAGGCTCGGTGGCAGCGGGGCGGAAGAAAGTGGTGCCGCCAGCACCCATCGCCGGGATGGTTGTCGCCACAGGACCCGGGGCTGGAGGGGGCGAAAACGTCGGCGCAAATGCTGGCACCGGGGTAGGGGCCGGAGCGCTGACCAGCGGAGCAGTTGGTGCCGGTGGCGGGATTAGAACCGGAGCGGGCGGAGGCACCGGCCCCGGTGCCGATACGCTCCCCGGGCCCATGCCAGCAAAAAAACTCCCGCTGGCTGGCTCGGCTTTGGTGGCGGACTTCCGTTTGAGCAGGGCCGGCCCCGCCGCGCGGAGGATGTCTGGCAAAGGCAGGTCCACAAGGGTGCTGCCTTGGCCTGCGTTGCCATTGAAGAGGTCGGCGGGCGCGCCTTGGCGGAGTTCGTCGAACGTGATGCGCACTGCGCCCGTGGAGAGCTGAGGCAGCACCCGGGCGGTTTGCACCGTGACCTTTTCGTCCGCACCGGCAGCCCGGGTGGCCAGTGGCTTGAGGACAGCCGGCAACCGATCCAAGACCGCGCTGAGGGAGATAGCGATGGCCTCGGGGGCGGCACTTTGTGAGGCTCCGCCCTCGGTCGATTCGCCGCCTGATCCAGATGACATTTTGATGGAGTCCAGCATGTGCTCTCTCGAACGCCCGGGCACTGTGGCGAAACGCTTTTGTGTCGCCCGGAAATGCGCCGCGAGTGTCCGCCCAAATCGCTTGAAGTGGCAAACAAAAAGCGCAAACTCAGCGCGCGTGGGATCGCAACACAAAATCTTAATTCTCGACGACGACAGCTCCTTTTTGGAGTTGTGCCGTGAGCTGCTGTCCACCCTGCCAGTCCAGCCGGAGATTCGCACGGCGTCCTCGGGAGCTCATGCCATAGCCCTGCTGGAGGCCGAGCCTTATTCGCTCCTGCTCACCGACCTGCGAATGCCCAACATGGATGGCTTTCAAGTGCTGGCCATAGTGCGCCGGCGCTTTCCCTCGCTGCGCACGGTGGTGATGACCGGGGTGGCGGAGGATGCTTATCGCACGCGGGCCTACGCCCTGGGCATCGACCTGTTTTTGGAGAAGCCCAAGACCACGCAGGAGATCAAGATGTTCGTGGACTGCGTGGAATCCCTCGTGGTGCGCGAGGACCAAGGCGGCTTCCGTGGGGTGCAGAACAAGACGATCACCGACATTGTGCAGATGGAGAGTCTCTCGCAAAGCTCGGTGACATTGAAATTCACCAACGGACCCTTCGTGGGAAAGATCTGGCTGCTGAACGGCGATCTGATTGACGCCGAAATGGGTGACTTACAGGGCGATGACGCCTTCAAGAAAGTCATTTCTTGGAAATCCGGCACTTTTGAAAGTCTGCCGGCGGAGCCCGGCCGCGAGCGCCGGATCATGAACTCGGTTCAGGGCCTGCTTCTCGACTCCGCCCAGATGCTCGATGAAATGGCTGCCGGCGAAGTGCCTGGCTCCGGTGGGGCCAAGGCGCAGAGTGTTTCCCCGCTGGCGGCACTCGCCCGGAATCCTGGTGTCGAGTTCCTCCTCACGGTTCCGCTGGGAAAAGCCAAGGAGTTCGAGCACTACGGCTGCGAAAATCCCGACAAGACAGCGTTGTGGGCAGCCAGCACCGTCGAGCGGTTCAACCAGCTTGGGGACAAGCTCAAGGCCGGCACCTTTCAGCAGATTGTGGCGAGCGGATCCCAGCGTGGGGTGGGCCTGTCCGCCAAGGGGGAGAAGGTCCTCTGCGTGGGTTTCCAACGCGGAAGGACCACCGCCCAGATCCTCGAAACGCTCAAAGCCATCACCGCCCAATGGGTCTCCTAGACTTCTTTTCCGGCAAGAAGGACGCGCCCCTCTTGGAACGCCTGCCGAGCGGCAGCTTCACCGTGGATCGCGAGGGCAATGTTCTGACGTCCACCCTGCCGCGCTCCGTTCCGGAGGCCAGCGTGCGGGAAATCGGCCGCACCGTGATGGACGCGATGAGTTCCGCCCGCGATGCAAACCTGCCCTTGGGTGAGTTCACCATCCACTACAGCGGTTTGCGCATCACTGCCCGCGAGCAACGTGGTGGAGTCATGATTTTCCTTGCCCCGCTGCACTGACCGCCCTATATCGCCGCTTGACGTAGTGGACTATGCGCAACAAGAAACTGGACCAACTTATTCTAGAACTCGAAAGCCATGTCGAGTGCTGGAAGCAGTTCAACCATTTTCTGGCTCTGGCCCGCTCCAAGAACTTCACCCCGGATGATGAATCACAGTTCCTCGAGGTGAAGAGCAACATCGCCCAGGGGTTGGAAATGCTGATGAGCCAGGTCGAGGGCGGCGGTTCGCCGCCGCGCGAGGAAATCCACGCACTGCTGACCAATGCTCCCTCCATCCGCTACATGAGCGAGCTGGCGGACAACTCGCTGCGCAGCATTGAGAACCAGTGGCATAAGATTTTCCTCGGCTGGCAGGGCATCCTCGGCCAGCTCAAGGTAAAGCAGAAGGAGCTCGAAGGCCGGTCCTTCTGGAGTAGCGTTTTCGGGAAGAACTAGCCCGGCAGTGGTCGCAGGCTGCTCCGCCCTGCACCTGTTCTGTCACGGCTGGTTTTGACTGGTGTGTGCTTCATGGCACAAAGGTTCTGCGAACTTTTTGCTCCCACCCGCCGTCCAACGCCGACACTATTCCCGCCATGCACAAATTCACCCCCGTCTCCCGCCGTCGTTTTGCCTTCGCCGCTGCTGTCCTTTGCCTAGGGACCTCGCTCCCGGCATTCGCGGCAGGAAAAGGCTTCACCGTTGATAAATCCGACAAGGGCGTAACTGTGAAGGTGGATGGTCAGCCCTTCGCCACTTACGTCATTGGTGACGCCAACAAGGCCTACCTATTCCCCGTTTACGGTCCGACCGGCAAGTCCATGACCCGCGCCTTCCCGATGCAAAAAGTCGAGGGCGAGGTGACCGACCACTATCATCACCGCGGCATATGCTTCGGCCATCAGGACATCAATGGGTTCGACTCCTGGATGGAGCGCGGCAGTATTTCGCTCCTGCCGGACGACAAGCTGACCGACAAGCAAAAGGCCTCGCTCGCGCGAATGGGCAGCACCAAGCACGTCGCCTTAAAGGAAGTTTCCGCCGATGCCAACCGCGCTGTCATCGTGAGCGAAAACCACTACATTGGTGGTGATGGCAAGAAGTCGGCCACTGAGATTCGCACGATTACGTTTCGGGTCGAAGGCGACACCCGCCTCATTGACTGGGATCAGGAGTTCATCGCCACCGAGGGCGAAGTGAATTTCGGCGACAAGAAGGACGCCGGCCTCAGCATTCGGGTGCCCACCACCATGGCCGTGGACTCGAAGAAAGGCGGTCACATCGTCACCAGCACCGGCATCGCCGACAAGGACGCCTGGAGCAAGCGCGCCCCGTGGGTGGACTATTCCGGCCCCGTGGAAGGTGAGACGCTCGGAGTTGCAATGCTCAACCATCCCACCAGCTTTCGCTATCCGACGAGCTGGCACGTCCGCACTTACGGCCTCTTCACCGCCAACTGCTTCGGCACGCTAGACAAGAACGACCCCAACGGGCCGCACACCTTGAAGAAGGGTGAAAGGCTCTTCCTCCGCCACCGCTTCGTCTTCCACAAGGGCGATGAGAAGGCCGGCAACATCGCCGCCGCGTTCGAGCGGTATGCGAAGGAAAAGAAATAGCCGGTCGGTCTGACCTTCCGCCGCGTAGCCGCCGCCGTGAGGAGGTGGAATCCTTGGTCCGCCGTAAAGCTCCGCCTCCTCACGTCGTCGGCCACGATCGTTTGTGAGCGCAACGCGGGAGGCTTCTGAAGCGCACGCCGTCTAACCTGCCATGGAACGCGCTTTTTTCCTCCTCGCCCTCGTTGGTTTGATCTTCGGCCAAGGCCAAGCTTATGCCGCTGGCTTCATCGTGTTGCCCAACGCCGCCGAGGTCATTACTGCGCCCGAGCCGCCGGGACGTTTCCCGCCGCCCCGGCCGCCCGCCATCATCCCGCCCCGCCCCGTTTCACCACCGATGCGGCCAGTTACACCCATTGAGGTGAACTACCATCAAGTCACGGCCCGTATTACCGACCAAGTCGCGACCACCACCATCGAGCAGGAGTTTTACAACCCGAATCCGGCTCGGCTGGAAGGCACCTTCCTCCTGCCCGTCCCGCGCGGCGCGCAGCTCAACCGTTTCACGATGGAGATTGATGGCAAGAAGGTGGACGCCGAGCTGCTCCCCGCCGACAAGGCCCGCCGCATCTACGAGGACATTGTCCGCTCCATGCGCGATCCCGCCCTGCTGGAATACCTCGGGCAAGACGTGTTCCGCGTGCGCATTTTCCCCTTCGCTCCGCACGGCAAGAAGCGCGTCACCCTCAGTTATACCCAAGTGCTCAAGGCCGACGGCGGCCTGCTGAACTACGTCGCGCCGCTCAACACCGCTAAGTTCTCCGCCAAGCCGCTCAAGAGCGTCAGCCTCAAGGTCGAGCTTGCCGGGGCGCGTCCGCTCAAGGCTGTCTGGTCGCCGAGCCACGCCGTGGAAGTGAAGCGCACCGGCGGCAAGGCCACGGTTGGCTTCGAGGCCCGCGATGTGAAGCCGGACACGGACTTCCAGCTCTTCTTCGCTTTCGAGGCCGGAGAACTCGGCGCAAACCTGCTCACGCACAAAATCCCTGGCGAGGACGGTTATTTCCTCCTGCTGGCGTCGCCCGACGCGAGCGTGAAGGGCACCAAGTCCGTGCCCAAAGACGTGTGCTTCGTGATCGACACCTCCGGCTCCATGGCGGGCGGCAAGCTGGAGCAGGCGAAGAAGGCGCTGGCCTTCTGCGTGGAGAATCTCAACGACACCGACCGCTTCGAGGTGCTGCGTTTCTCGACCGAAGTGGAACCGCTCTTCGGCGAAGTGCTGACAGCCAGCCCGGAGAACCGCAAGCGCGCGATGGACTTCCTCAAGGGGTTGAAACCGCTGGGCAGCACCGCGATTGACGACGCGCTCCGCAAGGCGCTCGCGCTCTTCCCCGCGCGTGTCGCCGGCGCGGCCCGCACTCCGACCATCATCTTCCTCACGGACGGACGGCCCACCATCGGCGTCACGGATGAGAACAGCATTTTCAAGAACGTGAAGGAGCAGAACGCCGGGCAGACGCGCATCTTCTGCTTCGGCATCGGCACGGACGTGAACACGCACTTGCTCGACAAAATAACCGAGGAGACGAAGGCCTTCAGCACATACGTGCTGCCCGAGGAAGATCTCGAAGTGAAGCTCTCAACCTTCTTCTCCAAAATCAAAGACCCCGCGCTGGCTAATCTGAACCTCACTTTCCCAGCGGGCGTGCGCGTGACGAAGCTCTACCCGTCCCCGCTGCCCGATTTGTTCAAGGGCGAGCAGCTCGTGCTGGCGGGCCGCTTCGCCGGCGAAGCGAAAGGCAAGTTGACCATTGAAGGCAGCGTCGCGGGCGAGGCGCGAAAATTCAGCTACGATGTGAACTTTCGCAGCGAGTCGCGCGAACACGACTTCATCCCGCGCCTCTGGGCCACGCGTCGTGTCGGCTACTTGCTGGATGGAATCCGGTTGCGCGGCGAAAATGCGGAGTTGAAGGAAGAAGTCACTGAGCTGGCCCGGAAATACAGCATCGTCACGCCCTACACGGCCTGGCTCATCACTGAGGACGAGGCGCGACGCAACGTGACGATGGACCGCCGACTGTTGCCCCAACTCCAAGCCGACCGCGAGGCCAGCCGCCAAGCGGCGGCGGCTTACGACAGCTTCAAGCGCGAGAAGGCCGGCGACGTGGCCGTGGGCGGCGCGCGATTGGCCTATGAATTGAAGGCGGCGGATTCGTCCGGGCTGGCGCAGCAGCGTGCGAATCAGTCCGTGGTGCGCAGCTATGGCGGGGCACCTGCGGCCGTTGCAGCCCCGGCCACAACTGGAGTTCCGCTGCCATCCATCGCGAATCCCACACCGCGCTTTGCCGCCAAGTCCACCGGTGCCAGTCCCGTGGCCGACGCCGCCACGCGCGTCGCGCAATACGCGCAGCAGAACCGTTTCGTGGCCGGGAAGAGCTTTTACCAGAACGGCGCGCAGTGGATGGACGCGGAAGCGCAGCAGCTCAAGGACGCGAAGCCGGTGAAGCTTCAGTTCGGCTCGGCGGACTACTTCGCCATGCTCACCAAGTATCCCGCCGCCGCGCAATGGCTCGCGCTCGGCAAGTCCGTGCAATTCGTCCTCCACGGCACGCTCTACGAAGTGGGGGAGTGAGCCGCCGGCCGGTGCCTCAGGTGTTTCCCGCAGGACAGTTCCGTTGCGAGCGGCATCGCCGGTGCTGGATGTCAGCCCATGAGAGCGTTACGGGAAGTTGTGGATGAGTTTCTCCCGCTCCTCGCCTTCTTGGCCTATGTGCTGGTGGAGGCGGTGGTGATTTACGCCATGCTCAAATGGGCCGGAGCTTTGTAGGCAGCACCTCCTCCGCCGGAAAATTCAGTTCTCTCCCCCTCCGCGTGCTGGCACCCTGCCGACATGGAAAAAACGCTGCCGCCGCTCACCCCCGGCACGCTCTATCTGGTCGCCACCCCCATCGGCAACCTTGAAGACATCACCCTGCGCGCCATCCGCGTGCTGCGTGAGTGCGACGTGGTCGCGGCGGAGGACACGCGGCGCACGGGGCAGTTGCTCAAGCACTTTGAAATCTCCAAGCCGCTCTTGAGCTACTTCCAGTTCAACGAGGCCAAGCGCTCCGAGGAAATCCTGGAACGTCTGAAGCGCGGCGAGAAGGTCGCACTCGTCACCGACGCCGGCACGCCGGGCATAAGCGACCCCGGCGAACGCGTCGTGCGCGCGGCGGTGGGGGCGGGGCTACGTGTCGAATCCGTGCCCGGCGCGTGCGCGCTCGTCGCGGCGCTCACGGCCAGCGGGTTGCCGACGGACGAGTTTCACTTCATCGGCTTCCTGCCGCACAAGTCCGGCCAGCGGCGCAAGGCACTCGAAGCGTTGAAAACCTTCGCCGGCACGCTCGCGCTCTACGAGTCGCCGTATCGCATCGAGAAACTGCTTGGCGAGCTGGGCGAAGTCTTTCCCGACCGCACCATCGTCCTCGCACGCGAGCTGACAAAGAAGTTTGAGGAGTTCCTCCGTGGCACGCCCGCCGAGCTACTCGCGCTCGTGGCGAAGCGCGCGCTGAAAGGCGAGTTCGTCGTGTTGGTTAGCGGTAAAGCGGTGGCGGAATCGGACGCGGCAGATGAAGGCGAATCTTCGGCGGGGGGAGTGGTCTGTAATTAGTGATTAGTCCGGTGCCGACTCCAATATGACCACGACAAACCAGCATTCAGGACTGTATGTCACGAGGCTTCTCGTGGTGGTCATCGCCTTAGTTGCGTTGCCCTTTTTGCCGGTCGTCTTCGCGGACTCGATTCCCGAGCGGTTCCGATGGCTGGTGCTGGTATGGATTCCGGCGGGATTGTCCCTTTGGTTTCGGTTGTCCCGTCGGCTCTTGGTGAAATCCAGCTACAAGTGCCCACAGTGCAGCCAGCAGAAAGCGCAGATGGATGTGGTCCAAGGGACCGGTGACGTGTTCCTAACGTGTCGTTCGTGCGGCTTCCGGGAAAAATCCACAGTTGTCGCATGGGGAGACGGAACCTCCTAACCGGTTCACTCCGCCACGCGCCATCCTGTTCGAAGCGCCGCACCGACTAATTACTAATTACTAATCACTCCCCATGTTCCGACTTCTCACCTTTCTCCTCGCCCTCTCAGCCCTCGCCGCCTGCGCCGCCGACTCCGCTGCCGGCCACGACTTCTTCGAGAACAAAATCCGTCCGCTGCTCATCGAGCATTGCCTCAAGTGCCACGACGGCGCGGCGACGGACAAGCCCAAGGGCGGCCTCGCCCTCGACACCCGTGCCGGTTGGGAGAAGGGCGGCGAAGGTGGCCCGGCCATCATCCCCGGCCAGCCGGACAAGTCGCTGCTGATCCGCTCCATCCGCTACACGGACAAAGACCTCCAGATGCCGCCGAAGGGCAAACAGCTCACGCCGCAGCAAATCGCGCTCTTTGAGGAATGGGTCCGCCTCGGCGCACCCGACCCGCGCACCGGCAAGCCCTCCGGCCCGCCGCTTTCCGACCCGAACGTGGTGAAGAACCACTGGGCGTTTCAGCCGGTCAAGGAGCCGAAGATCCCCCAAATTCAAGGTTCAAAGTTCAAGGTTCAAAGTCCCATTGACGCCTTCGTAGCCGCCAAGCTCGCGCCGAAGAACTGGATCCTCTCCCCGCCCGCCGACAAACGCACCCTGATTCGCCGCGCTTACTTCGACCTGCATGGCCTGCCGCCTTCGATGGCGGAAGTCGAAGCGTTCGTCACGGACAAGTCACCCGACGCCTTCGCGAAGTTGGTGGACAGACTCCTCGCCTCGCCACGTTATGGCGAGCGCTGGGGTCGGCACTGGCTCGATGTCGCACGCTACGCAGACACGAAGGGCTATCTCGCCGGCGATGAGCAACGCCGCTTCGCCTTCAGCTACACCTACCGCGACTACGTCATCCGCAGCTTCAACGAGGACACGCCTTACGACCGATTCCTCACCGAGCAGATTGCCGCCGACCAGTTGCAACTCGGCGAGGACAAGCGCGCGCTCGCGGGCCTTGGCTTCCTCACGCTGGGACGCCGCTTTCTCAACAACGTCCACGACATCATTGACGACCGCATTGACGTGGTGACGCGCGGCACGATGGGGCTGACCGCCCAGTGTGCCCGCTGCCACGACCATAAATACGACCCCGTCTCGACGGCCGAGTATTACAGCCTCTACGGTGTCTTCGCCTCCAGCCAGGAGCTGGCGGAGAAACCGCTGCTGGGCATCAAGCCTGATGGTGCGTCGCACGCCGCCTATCTTGCCGAGAAGAAGAAGCGCGAGGACGAGATGGAGAAATACCGCGTCGAGCAGCTCGACAAGCAGGTTGCCATGCTCCGCAAGCGCACCGCCGACTATCTGCTCGCCGCCGCCGAGGTGGATCCCAAAGTCGCCCGCGCCTCTGCCAGTGCGAGCCGCCAGAACCGCGACAAGTATTTCCAAGAGCGCAAGCTCGTCCCCACCGCCGTGCGTCGCTGGCAGGATTACCTGGCCAAGTCCGCGGACGCGAAGACGCCGGACCCGGTCTGGCTGCTGTGGCACGTTTACGCAAAGTTGCCGGATGACAAGTTTGCCGAGGAGGTGGCAAAACTTGTCGCCCCAGCCGGTTCTCACCCCACCGTGGCAAGCGCGTTCAAAACCGCTCCCAAGACAATGAAGGAAGTCGCCGAGCGTTACGGCAAACTCCTCACCGACGCCGACGCCGCCACTCCGCATGCGGACAAGGACAAGGAAGCCTTGCGCCTCGCGTTGCGTGCCGACGATGCGCCGCCAAATCTACCAGCCCCGGAGAACGACACCTTGCTCGAAGACGCCCGCCCGCGCTTGCGCCAGTTGAAGGCCAAGGTGGACGAGGTGGACGCTACGCATCCCGGCGCACCTCCGCGCGCGATGGCACTCGTGGACCGCGACTCGCCCACGCGCCCTTACGTTTTCGTGCGCGGCAATCCCGGCAATCGCGGCCCCGAAGTTGAACGTGGCTTCCCGAAAGTCGCGTCGCTCGGCCAGGCGGTGCCGTTCCCGACGCAGTCCAGCGGCCGCCTCGAACTGGCCCGAGCCATCGCGAACAAGGACAACCCGCTCACCGCGCGCGTGCTCGTGAACCGCGTCTGGACCTGGCATTTCGGCGCGGGCCTGGTCCGCACGCCCAGCGACTTCGGCGTGCGCGCTGACCCGCCGACGCATCCTGACCTGCTCGATTGGCTGGCCAGGCGCTTCGTCGCCGACGGTTGGAGTCTCAAGCAGCTGCACAAGCTCATCATGCTCTCCGCAACCTACCAGCAGGCCAGCGACGACCGCGCCGATTACGTGAAGGCCGACCCGGCGAACACGCTGCTCTGGAAGTTCAACCGCCAGCGCCTCGACTTCGAGCAGCTCCGCGACTCGCTTCTCCTCGCGTCCGGCAAGCTCGACCTCACGCCCGGCGGCCTGCCCGTGGACCTGACCGCGCAGCCCTTCAGCGCGCGTCGCACCGCCTACGGCTTCATTGACCGCCAGAACCTGCCGCCGATGTTCCGCACCTTCGACTTCGCCAGCCCCGACGCGAGCGCCGCGCAACGCTTCCAGACGACGGTCCCGCAGCAAGCGCTCTTCCTGATGAACGCGCCGTTCGTCCTGCAACAAGCCCAAGCCCTCGCCGCCCGTGATGACTTCAAGAAGTTCATCACCGACGATGCGCGCATCGGCTTTCTCTACGAAGCGATTTACCAGCGCCTTCCCGCCGCCGCCGAGGTGACGCTGGCAAAAGCGTTTCTCGCCGCACCTGGCGAAGGCGCCGCTGCGTCCGCGCCGAACTTCGGCTGGCATTACGGCTACGGCGAGTTCGACGAGGCGACGAAGCGTGTGAAGCGCTTCACCCGGTTCGCCAATTTCACCGGCGGCCAGTGGCAGGTGGGCCGCGACTTCCCGGACAAACAACTCGGCCATCTCCTCCTCCGCGCCGAGGGCGGCCACCCCGGCAATGACGCCGCGCACGCTGTCATCCGCCGCTGGGTCGCCCCGCGCGACGGCACACTCGCCATCACCAGCACGCTCACGCACAGCAGCACGAACGGCGACGGCGTCCGCGCCCGCATCGTCAGCAGCCGGACGGGAGTCCTCGGCCAAGCCGTGGTTCAGAACGGGTCCGCCGAACTAAAAGCCAGCGGCCTCGAAGTGAAAGCCGGCGACACGCTGGACTTCCTCGCCGACTGCCGCACCGGCGCGAACAGCGACAGCTTCAACTGGGCACCCAAGATCATGTTCACCGACTCCGTGCGGCGCTCCAGACAATCCCCGCCCGGCAACGAAACCGAGTGGGACGCAAAGGCTGACTTCACCAATCCGCGCCCCGAGCCGGCGCAGTCCCTGACCGCCTGGGAAAAACTCACCCACCTCCTCCTCGTCTCAAACGAGGCGGCGTTTGTGGATTGATGGAGCACGGACGCCCACATCCGTGTCCTCGCCATTGCCCAAGCACAGCCTGCGGACGTGGGCGTCCGCGCTCCAGTTGATCCTCCGGCATTTCCCTGACCTTCTCAAATTTGACCGGCACGACTTGTGCGCTACGTTGTCACCAGACAGAGATATAGAATGGGCAACACTAACAACTCAGCCTTCAGTGGCAGCGACGACCGGCCAAGGGGCCGCCTAGGTTAAGACGTGGATGGTTCCGCGGTGGCCGTCGCTCAGAAAGCCGGCAATGCCTGCGTCGCATCCAAACGAAAAGTCAGTCTGGGACCAGCGAAGGTCCGAACTGCTCTCCTCGCTCGCCCGTCCGCCTCAAGCCGCCTTCCAACGTTCCGGCCGCCTCACCACGCTCGCTTCCGCCTCCCGCCGCGTCCCGGACCGTCTTGTTGCCGAGTCTCTCGCGGAGATGCTCGAGTCCGTCACTGGCGAGCGGGTGCTCCTCCTCCAGTTGGTGCCCTCGGAAGCCAATGCGACGGCGAAGGTCTGGAGTCCGCTCCACTCGCTGCCGAACAACGGTTTCGCCTTCGCGGACCAGCTCCAGCACCTCGGTAATTTCGACCGGCTCGCCCTCCGCGTGTCGAACCATTCTGCCGAGCGGCAGTTTCTCTCCGCCTTCCTCGGCCACTGCGCCCGCCACTTCGGCCACGTCCTTGTCCACGTGGACGCGGACGCTCCGCGCCAGGCGCTCGCCGAGGCGGCGGGACGTTCCTCCGCGACCTACGTGTTCGCGCAGCAAACGGTGGACAGCCTCTTCGAGTTCAACCAGCTCGAGCGCGAGCTGCGCGCCGCGCGCGATGGCGTGAAGACGGATTTGAAACTCGTGCTCTGCCTGGAGCACGACGAGGTGCCGCAGCCGGCGGAGGATTTCATCAAGCACATCGACCAGCCCGTGCACCTAAACCTCCACCAGTCGCCCGCCACGATGGACTCGCTCCACTCGCACTGCGGCGGCGTGTGGCCGGTGGCGTTCAAGTTCGACCTCCGTCGACTCGCGCGGGAAATCGGGCGCTGCCGCGTGGGCCTCGCGCTCTCCAGCGGCGGCGCGAAGGGCCTCGCGCACGTCGGCGTGCTGCAAGTGCTGGAGGAGAACGGCATCGAGGTGGACGTCATCGCGGGCACGAGCATGGGCGCTTACATCGGTGCGCTGTGGGCCTTCGGGCACGACGGTCAGTATCTCGAGCGCAAGGCCCGCGAGCTGGAGGGCAAGTGGGGTTTGCTCAAGCTGATTGACGCCGCGTTCCCGCCGCGCCGGGGGTTCATCCACGGCCGTGCGATTCGCGACCGCCTCGAACGCAGCATCGGCGACGTGCGCTTCGAGCAACTCGCGCGGCCGCTCCGCGTCGTCGCGACGCAGTTCGATACGCTGGAGCGGGTAGTCTTCAGCACCGGCGAAGTCTCGCACGCCGTCCACGCGAGCTGTGCGATTCCCAGCGTCTTCGTCCCGGTGCGGCTGAACGGCGAGAGCTACATTGATGGCGGCATCGCCGACCCGTTGCCCGTGGACGTGCTGCGCGAGGCGGGCGTCGAGCACGTCATCGCGGTGAACATCATCCCGACCCCAGCCTTCCTGCGCTGCGCGCGCGAACATGAGCGCGAGCAAGTGGACGTGAAGCAACGCGGCTTCAGCTTCCTGCGACTGCTCAACCAGCAGGTCAACTATTTCGCCTACGGCAACATCCTCGACGTGACCCAACGCGCCGTCATCGGCGGGCAAATCCGGGCCGCCGAGGATGCTTGCCGTCAGGCAGACGTTGTCCTCCGTCCGCTCGCGTGCGACTCGCGCTGGCACGACTTCTCCAATCCCATGAAATACATTTCCCTCGGCCGCCGCGTGGCCGAGGAGAACCTCCCGGACATCAAGCAACTGGTGAATCGAAAGGAACCCGCCCATGAACACCAAACTCCTCACCACGAATTGGCAGCGGCTGCCTGAAGCTACCGTGCGCGCGCTCCAGGCCGAGCGCCTGCGCCACTGGTTGCGCGACACCGTGCTGCCCTTCTCCGCGCACTACCGCGAGCTGTTCCGCCAGCTCAAGCTCACTGCCGATGACTTCCACTCGCTCGACGACCTGCGCCGCCTGCCTTTCACCAGCAAGCTCGACCTGCTCAACACCCCCGACAATCCGGCGAAGGTCCGTGACTTCCTCCTCGTCCCCGACCGCAACATCCTTTCGCGCCGGCCCTCCACGATTCTCCGCGCCTTGCTGCACGGGCGCAAAGCAGTGGCGGACGGTTTTGAAAACGAGTTCCGCCCCATCTTCCTCACCAGCACCACGGGCCGCAGCGCCGACCCGGTGCCGTTCCTCTACACGAACCACGACATCGCGAATCTCCAGCTCGCTGGCGAGCGCGTCTTCGGTGTGTGCGGCGCGCGGCGCGAGGACAAGCTCCTGAACATGTTCCCCTACGCGCCGCACCTGGCGTTCTGGCTCACGCACTACGGCAGCACGAGCTTCGGCGTCTTCACCGCCAGCACCGGTGGCGGCAAGGTCATGGGCACCGAGGGACAGATTCGTTTCCTCCGCAAGATTCGCCCCGACGTGCTCATCGGGATGCCGACCTTCGTCTATCACGTCCTGCATCAAGCGGCGGAGGAAGGCGTGCGCTGCGAAAACCTCCGGCGCATCGTCCTCGGCGGCGAGAAGGTGCCCGACGGCATGAGGCTGAAACTCCGCAACCTCGCCCTCGAACTCGGCGCGCGCGAAATTGATGTGGTGACCACTTACGGTTTCACCGAGGCGAAGATGGCCTTCGCCGAATGCCCCGTGCCCGTGGACCAAACGCCCAGCGGCTACCATCTCTACCCCGACCTCGGCGTCGTTGAAGTCGTGGACCCGCAGACCGGTGCCTCGGTGCCAAACGGCCAGCCCGGCGAGATTGCTTTCACGCCTCTCGACTCGCGCGGAACAGTCGTCCTGCGCTACCGCACGGGCGATTACATTGACGGCGGTCTGACCTACGAGGCTTGCCCGCACTGCGGACGCCAGGTGCCGCGCCTCGTTGGCAAAATCTCCCGCAGTTCCGCCTTCAAGGAAGTGCAGCTCGACAAAATCAAGGGCACGCTCGTGGACTTCAACGAGCTGGAGCACGTCCTCGATGACGCCCCCAACGTCGGTGCGTGGCAAATCGAGCTCCGCAAACTCCACGACGACCCGCTCGAAGTGGACGAGCTGGTGCTGCACGTCCAGAAGACCAACGGCGCGGACGACGACCATCTCATTCACGACCTGCGCACCCGTCTCATGACGCACTGCGAAATCACGCCGAACCGCATCGACTTCCACTCCGCCGAGCAGATGCGCGACCTGCAAGGCGTCGGCGTGCAGCTCAAGGAGCAAAAGCTCGTGGACCATCGCCCGAAGAACAGCGTGCCTGTCGCCGCCAGTCCGCTTAGAAAGGAGCCCGCATGAGCACTCCTCGCCTTGTCATCGTGGACGGTATCCGCACGCCGTTCTGCAAAATGGGCTCCGACCTCGCCGCGCTCGGCGCGGACGAACTCGGCCGCATCGCCACGCAAGCCCTCCTCACCCGCACCGGCCTCGACCCCGCGCTCATTGACGAGGTCATCTTCGGCTGTGTCGGCCAGCCCGCCGATGCCGCGAACGTCGCGCGCGTCATCGCCCTCCGCGCCGGCATTCCCGAGCACGTCCCGGCCATCACCGTGCATCGCAACTGCGCCTCCGGCCTCGAGTCGCTCACGCAGGCTTACGAGAAAATGACCGCCGGACGCGGCTCCATCTTCCTCGTCGGTGGTGCGGAGAGCATGAGCAACTACCCGTTACTTTACACGAAGACGGCGGCAGAGAAGTTCGCGAAGCTCGGGCGCGCGAAATCCTTCGTCGAGAAAGCTTCCGCCCTCGCCGCGTTCCGGCTCGCCGACTTCAACCCGCGCATCACCCTCCAGCTCGGCCTCACCGACCCCGTCTGCGGCATGAACATGGGCGACACCGCCGAGCTGCTCGCCCGCGAGTCCGGCCTCACTCGCGAGGAGCAAGACGCTTTCGCCCTCGAATCCCACAAGCGCGCCGCCGCCGCGAAAGCCAAGCTGGCCGAGGAAATTTGCCCCGTCTTCCCGACGCTGGCTTCGGGCAAGAGCACCAAGCCCGTCACCGCCGACAACGGCGTCCGCGAATCGCAAACGATGGAAGCGCTCGCCAAGCTCCGCCCCGTTTTCGACCGCCGCCACGGCACCGTCACCGCCGGCAACGCCTCGCAAATCACCGACGGTGCGGTCGCCTTGCTCGTGATGACCGAGGAGCGTGCCGCGGAGCTGGGCTTCACGCCCATCGGTGCGTTGCTCGGTTACGCCTACGCCGGCTGCGACCCGACGCGCATGGGCCTCGGTCCCGTCTTCGCCATCGCGAAGGCCGAGGAGAAGACCGGCCTCGCCGTGAACTACGCCGACCTCATCGAAATCAACGAAGCCTTCGCCGCGCAGACGCTCGCGGTGCTCAAGTGCTGCGAGTCCGAGAAGTTCGCGAAGAAGATGCTGGGCCGCACGTATCCCGTCGGCGAAATCCGCCGCGACCGGCTCAACGTGAACGGCGGGGCCATCGCGCTCGGGCATCCCGTGGGCGCGTCCGGCGCGCGCCTCGTGCTGACGAGCCTGAAGGAACTCAAGCGGCATAACCTGAAACGTGCGCTCGTGACCGTCTGCGTCGGCGGCGGCCAAGGCGCGGCCATCTGGCTGGAGGCGTTATGAGCACTGCAATCCTACCCGCACCCGAGCAACTCAACCTTCACGCGATGAACGCACCCCAACCCGCTCCCGCCCCGCGCGAGTTCAAAAACCTCCGCCGCGAAACCACGGTCGACGCCATCGCCGTCCTCACCTTCGACCGCCCCGACTCCGCCGCGAACATCTTCAACCGCGCCACGCTGGAGGAACTCAACGCCCACCTCGATGTCATCGAGCGCGACTCCACCCTGCGCGGCGTCGTGCTCACCAGCGCCAAGCCCGGCATCTTCATCGCCGGCGCGGACCTGCACTCGCTGTCCACCGCGCCGATGAACGCGCTGCGCGAGATGGTCGAGTTCGGTCAGCGCGTGTTCAGCCGGCTCGCCGCGCTCCCGCTGCCGACTGCCGCCGCGATTCACGGCGCGTGCCTGGGCGGCGGCTTCGAGGTCTGCCTCGCGTGCGACTTCCGCTTCGCCACGCCGGACAAGGCTACGAAGCTCGGCTTGCCCGAAGTGCAGCTCGGCATCCTGCCCGCTTGGGGCGGCAGCACACGGCTCCCGCGTCTCATCGGCCTGCCCAAGGCGCTCGGCCTCATCCTCGCCGGCAAGACGGTCGCCGCGAAACAGGCGCTCAAGCTCGGCATGGTGGACGACCTCGTGCCGCATGAGAGCTTGCTCACCGTCGCGCTGGCGAAAGTTGCGAAGGCAGGGCACAAGCCGCATCGTCCGACGTCGCTCGCGATGAAGGCCACGAACAACGCCCTCGCGGCAAACCTCATCTCGGTCTGGACGCAGCCGAAGCTCTTCAAAGAGACGCGCGGCCATTATCCCGCTGTGCTCAAGGCGCTCGAAGTCGTGACGCTCGGGGTGGGGCGCACAGAGAAGCGTTCTTTGAAACTGGAAGCCGACGCCATCTGCCTGCTCGCCCAGACCGACGCGGCGAAAAACTTGATTCGCGTGTTCTTCCTCCAGGAGCGCGCGAAGAAGCTGACGTTTGATGGCAAAGCTGGCACCTCGCCCGCCACTGCGCGTGTCGAACGCGCTACCGTCATCGGTGCGGGCGTGATGGGCGCGGGCATTGCGCAGTGGCTCGCGGCGCGTGGCGTCTCCGTGATGCTGCGCGACATCAACACGGATGCCGTCGCTCGCGGCATGGCTACCGTGGGCAAACTCTTCGCGGAGGGCGTGAAGCGCCGCACGTTCACGCCCGTCGAGGCCCGCGCGGCGATGGACAGGATTTCTCCGGTCGTTGACCTGCCTTCACTTCGCCGCGCGGATGTCATCATCGAAGCCGCCGTGGAGAAGATGGAGTTGAAGAAGGACATCTTCCGCAAGCTGGAGCAGCTCGCCGGACCGGACACGATTCTCGCCACCAACACCTCCGCCCTCTCCGTCACCGAGCTGGCCGAGAGCCTCTGTGCCAGCGAGCGCGTCGTGGGCATCCACTTCTTCAACCCGGTGCATCGAATGCAGCTCGTCGAGGTCATCCATACGCCGCGCACGGACGCGGAGGTCGTGCGCCGCGCGCTGAAGTTCGTGCAGGCGATGGGCAAGCTCCCCGTGCTCGTGAAGGACAGCCCCGGTTTCGTCGTGAACCGCGTGCTGATGCCGTATCTCGTCGAGGCGGCGCGGCTCTTCGAGGCCGGCGCGGAAGTCACGGAGCTGGACGAATCGATGCTGGAGTTCGGCATGCCGATGGGTCCGCTGCGACTCGTGGACGAAGTGGGCACGGACGTTTCCCTGCACGTCGCGGAGACGCTCGCGAGCCATTACCACCGGCGCATGGCGGTGCCGGAAGTTCTCTCCAAGCTCGTGAAGGGCGGCCATCTCGGACGCAAGTCGGGCGAAGGTTTTTACCGGCATCAAGGCAAGGAGGCCGTCGTGGGCGAAGCTGCCGAGCGCTACGTGAAGGATGATTCCGCCGCGAACCTCGACCGCGTGGACCTCGCGCTGCGCATGGTGCTGCTCATGGTCAACGAGGCCGCGCGGTGCGTGGAGGAAGGCATCGTGAGCGGTCCGGAAGACGTGGATTTCGCGATGATTATGGGTGCGGGCTTCGCGCCGTTCCGCGGTGGCCCGCTTCGGCACGTGGACACGGTCGGCGTGGCGAACGTCGTGCGCGCCATGAACGAGCTGGTGGACGAAGGCGAGACGCGCTTCGACCCATGCGGGCTGCTGAAGGATTTGGCGGCGAAGGAAAAGGGCTTTTATGCGGACGCGACTGTTATGCTGTGAGACCAGCGTGGCCGCAACCCCCTTCGCACCCGCGCGACTGGCACGCTCCTTCCTTCCCTTTCGTTCCACACACATCAACCGACAACGCACCGGAGGACACCATGAATGCACTCGCCACACCACCTACGGAACCGCGCCCCACGCCGCCTGCTGACGACGCCGCGCAAGTCATCGACACCTCGAAGATGAACGCCGGCCAGCGCGCCGCGCTGGAGATGACCGAGTCCGCGCGCGACGCCGCGTCCGAGAAGGGCAGCTTCGCCGCGAACCTTTTCATGGGCCGCTACGAGCTGGACCGCTTGCTGCCGTTCCCCGCGCAATCGCACGAGGACCGCGACCAGGGCGATGCCTTCCTCGCGCGGCTCGACGCTTTTCTCCGCGCCAACGTGGACCCCGACGAAATTGACCGCACCGGCGAGATTCCGGACGAAGTCATCGAGGGCCTCGCGAAGATGGGCGCGTTCGGCATCAAGATTTCGCCGACGCTCGGCGGGCTTGGCCTTTCGCAAACGAACTACTGCCGCGCCGCTGTGTTGCTCGGCAGCTATTGCGGCAACCTCGCCGCACTCGTCTCCGCGCATCAAAGCATCGGCGTGCCGCAGCCGCTGATTCTCTTCGGCACCGACGAGCAGAAAGCGAAGTGGCTGCCGCGTTGCGCGAAGGGCGAGATTTCCGCCTTCGCACTCACCGAGCCCGGCGTCGGCTCCGACCCCGCGACGCTCCTGACGCGCGCCGAGCCCACGCCTGACGGCCAGCACTTCGTCATCAACGGCGAGAAGCTCTGGTGCACCAACCTTCTCAAGGCCGGCGTGCTCGTCGTGATGGCGCAGACCCCGCCGAAGCTCGTGAACGGCAAGGAGCGCAAGCAGGTCACGGCCTTCATCGTGGACATGGACACGCCGGGCATCGAAATCGTGCACCGCTGCCGCTTCATGGGCTTGCGCGCGCTCTACAACGGCGTCGTGCGCTTCACCGACGTGAAAGTGCCGCGCGCGAACATTGTGCTCGGAGAAGGCAAGGGCTTGAAGGTCGCGCTCTCCACACTGAACACAGGCCGGCTCACGTTGCCCGCCGCTTGCACGGGCCTCGCGAAGCGTTGCCTCGCCGTCAGCCGCAAGTGGTCCGCCGAGCGCGTGCAGTGGGGCGCGCCCATCGGCAAGCACGCGGCCATCGCCGATAAACTCGGACGCATGGCCGCGAACATCTTCGCGATGGAGGCGATGACGCTCTACACCGCGAGCCTCGTGGACCGCGACAAGAAGGCCGACATCCGCCTCGAAGCCGCGATGTGCAAGCTCTGGGGCAGCGAGCGCGCGTGGGAAATCGTGGACGACACGATGCAGATTCGCGGCGGACGCGGCTACGAAACCGCGCAGTCGCTGAAGGAACGCGGCGAGGAACCCATCGCTGTCGAGCGCTTCCTGCGCGACTGCCGCATCAACACCATCTTCGAGGGCAGCAGCGAAATCATGCGGCTCTTCATCGCCCGCGAGGCGCTGGACCCGCATCTGAAAGTCGCCGGGGCCGTGCTGAACTCGCAGTTGTCCCTCGGCGTCCGCGCCAAGGCCGCCGTCGGAGCCGGGCTCTTCTACGCCAGTTGGTATCCGCAGCAATGGCTGCCCTCGCTCGGCTCCGTGGATGCCGGCCCGGCACTGGCGAAGCATCTCAAGTTCGCCCGCCGCACCGCGCGGAAGCTCGCGCGTTCGCTCTTCCACGCGATGGCGCTGAACGGTCCGAAGCTCGAGAAACAGCAGGTCTTGCTCGGCCGCTTCGTGGACATCGGCACGGAAATCTTCGCGCTCACCGCGACGTGCGCCCGAGCTGAGGCGAAGTTGAAGGAAGCGAAGAGCCTTGAAGAACGCGAGTCGCTGCTCCAGCTCGTGGAATGTTTCTGTCAGCAAGCCCGCCTGCGCACCGCACGGCACTTCGACGGCTTGCATCACAACGCCGACCGCGCCGGTTACAAGCTGGCGCAAGGCGTTCTCTCCGGTCGGCTCGGCTGGCTGGAGGAAGGAATTGTCGCTCACAAAAAGTGAGCGAGCCTAGCCGAGCGGCTAGCCCGGCACCCGGTCGCGTTCTCTGTCCCACCGCGGCCGGGTTTCCCTTTTTGCGCCGGCGATTTGCAAATCGCCGGCGCGGGTCACGGCGGCAGATACCCTTTTGCCAACTCGCGGAAGACCGCGACTTGCTCTGCCTCCCATACCGGGCCGCGACCAAAGCCTTTCGTGAGTAGCGCTGCCACGCTGGGTGCGGCTTCCATCGCTGCCCGCGCGTCCAGCAGCAGCGAGCGCGAGCGGCGCGACAGCACGTCCTCTACGGTCCGTGCCATCTCGTGGCTGGCGGCGTGGAGCACATCGTCAGCGGTCAAGGGAAGGTCTGGATGCAGGCGGCGCGACCGGGGCTCGGTGCCGCCGATTATCTGCAAGGTCTCCGCCGCCGATTGGCTGCTTCGGCGGCGCGTGTCGGCGAGTCGTAGGTGCTCGGTGGCACAAGGTTTCTCCGGCAGACCGGCCACTTCCATCGCCTTGTCCACTGCGTCCGCCGCCATCTTGCGGTAAGTCGTCCACTTGCCGCCGGCGACGCTGACGAGGCCGCCCCCCGAGACGAGCACGACGTGGTCGCGCGGCAACGCGGCGGTGGACTTTGCGCCGGGTAGCTTCACCAGCGGACGCAGTCCGGCGGTGACGCTGAGGATGTCATTCTTGGCCGGAGCCTTCGCCAGATACTTTGCGGCTTGGCCGATCAGGAACCCGACTTCCTCCGCGAGCGGACGCGGTTCCAGAGGCGTTTCCGAAACCGGCGTGTCTGTCGTCCCCAACAGCACACGGTCGTGCCACGGGATGACGAACAGCACCCGCCCGTCGTCGGTGCGCGGGACCATGAGCGCGGTGTCGCCGCCGAGAAAGCCACGCGGCAGGACCAGGTGCGCGCCCTGGCTGGCGGCGATGACCGGCGGTGCAGTTGCCTCGTCCATGCGCCGCACGGCGTCGGTGAAGACGCCAGTCGCATTGATGACCACACCGGTATGGAGCGGAAACTCTTTGCCGGACTCGGCCTCGCACACCCGCACGCCGCAGACGCGCCCATCTTTCTTCAGCAGCGAAACGACGCGGACGTAGTTGGCGACACTCGCGCCGAGATCCGTCGCGGTTTGGGCGAGCGCGATGGCGAGCCGCGCGTCGTCGAACTGGCCGTCCTGATAGCGGATGCCGCCTCGCAGGTTTGCCGAGGTTGCATTCGGCAAGGCCTCAAGCACATCAGCCCGCGACAGATGCCGTGACGGTTCCAGTCCGAGTCTCCCCGCGAACCAGTCGTAGAGTTTCAGTCCGGCACCATAGTAAGGTGCTTCCCACCATTGATAGCAGGGCACGACGAAGTTCAGGGGATGGACGAGATGCGGCGCGTTGCGCAGCAGCAGACCGCGCTCGTGCAGCGACTCGCGCACGAGCGCCACGTTGCCCTGCTTCAAGTAGCGGAAGCCGCCGTGGATCAGCTTCGTGCTCCGGCTGGAAGTCCCCTTGGCAAAATCGCTCTGCTCCACCAGGGCGGTCTTCAACCCGCGCGCCGCCGCGTCCACCGCCACGCCCAATCCCGTCGCTCCACCGCCGATGACGAGCACGTCCCAGAGCGTCGGCTGCTCCAGCAAGGCGGCGATGGCCTGCGCGCGGTTCACACCGGGAAGTTACGCCCGCTGGTGCGATTGGCGAGCGCACACGAAATAGGGATTGAAAGCACGCGGACGGCTTCTAGTATGCACCCGCCTTTCCGCTTGCGGAGAGGCACGATGGTTCGGGACGTAGCGTAGCTTGGTAGCGCGTCTGAATGGGGTTCAGAAGGTCGTGAGTTCAAATCTCACCGTCCCGACCATTTTCTCCGCAGTCCGCCTGCGCACTTTCATCCGCACAACCGAGCGGGCTGTGCAGTTTTCCGCGCGGTTGCCTCGCTTGCTTTTGGGGCGGGAACGCACTTCACTCCCGCAAATACCTTCGCTCAACTCATGAAGACTCACGCCGCCGCCCTGTTGGTTACACTTTTGGCCGCTCAGTGCTTGGCTGGCGCGGCCGATCTCGAACCCGCTGTTCGTGCCCGCGTGGAGGCGGAATACCCTCGCCTGTTCGATCTTTACAAACACCTCCACGCCAATCCGGAGATCTCCTTCCAAGAGGAGAAGACCGCCGCCCGGATCGCGGACGAACTGAAGCAGGCCGGCTTTGAAGTGACCGCGAAGGTTGGCGGACACGGTGTCGTGGGCGTTCTCAAGAACGGGCCGGGGCCCACGGTTCTGGTGCGCACCGATCTGGACGGTCTGCCCGTGCTGGAGGAGACCGGGCTGCCGTATGCCAGCAAGGCCAGGACCAAGGATGATCAAGGCAAGGAAGTGCCGGCCATGCACGCCTGCGGGCACGATGTGCACATGACTTCCTTCATTGGGACGGCCCGCGTTCTGACGGCCTTGCGGGACCGGTGGAGCGGCACGCTGGTTTTCATTGGCCAAGCAGCAGAGGAGCGGGTGGGCGGAGCCAAGCGGATGCTGGCAGAAGGGCTTTTCACCCGCTTTCCGCGACCGGATTTCTGCCTCGCACTGCATGTAGCTAGCGATCTTCCAGCGGGGACCGTCGGTCACACCGAAGGCTATGCCCTCGCCAACTCTGACACGGTGGACATCGTGGTGCGCGGGGTTAGCGGGCATGGGGCGTGGCCGCACATGACCAAGGACCCAATCGTGCTGTCGGCGCAGATCATCCTCGCGCTCCAGACCATCGTGAGCCGCGAAACCTCCCCGACGGATCCCGCGGTCGTGACGGTGGGTTCCATCCACGGTGGCACCAAGCACAACATCATTCCCGACGAGGTCCGCCTGCAACTCACCATGCGCAGCTACTCGGATGCGGTGCGGGAAGCCTCCATCGCTGCGCTTCGGCGCATCGTGCTGGGGCAGGCGCTTGCCGCCGGGATTCCGGAAAAGCTGCTGCCCACGGTCTCGATTTCGGAGGAAGGGGCGCGTTCCACCTACAACGATCCGGTGCTCACCCAGCGAGTGGCTGCCTCGATCAGCCGGTGGATTAGTCCGGGCAACGTGGTGCCCAAGGGAGCGGTGATGGGGGCGGAGGATTTCGGCCTTTATGGGCGAACTGAGCACAAGGTGCCCATCTGTATTTTCTGGCTGGGGACAATCACGAAGGAATCAGTCAACGAAAGCATCAAGACCGGCAAGACACTACCCTCGCTTCATTCGAGCAAGTTTGCTCCCGTGCCTGAACCGACCTTGAAGACAGGCGTGACCGCCATGAGCGCGGCCGTCCTGGACTTGGTGGGGAAGAAATAGCGTGTCGCTGAACTTGCCTGGCTGCGCAGTCTGACAAATTCAGGCGCCAGATCACCAAGGCCGCGCCGGGTCCTGCAACCGGGCCAGCAGCCGCGCATCGGCGGCGGGAAACTGATAGCCGGCCAGGGTCTTCTGGGTGACCCATTGCACGGCCTGGCAGCCCAACGGACGTGGTTCGGCGGTCGGTTCCGCAAGGGTGCAACGGAAGAAGCGCAGATGAACGGTCTTCTCCGGGTAGGAATGCGTGAGGCTTTCCATCAGGTCATGCACCACCACGGTGACGCCGAGTTCCTCTTGCAGCTCGCGGCGCAGGCAGTCTTCAAAGGTCTCACCCGGCTCACGCTTACCACCGGGAAACTCCCACAAGCCCGCAAGATGGCTGCCAGCGAGGCGTTGCGTGATGAGAAGTTCGTTGCCGCGAAAGACGAGCCCCGCGCTGACTTCAACTGAGGGGAAGGGGTGAACGGGGATCCCGTTGTTTTGCCCTTCCTTCATACTTCCTGCTTCCTCGTTACCTGCCCACGCTCTTGTAAACCCACCCGAGCCGTTCCATCGCCGTTGGATCAAAGAGGTTCCGCCCATCAAACAAGATTGGGTGGCTCATGGTCCGGCGAGCGCGGTCGAGGTCGAGTTGCTTGAACTCGGGCCATTCCGTCGCCACCACGAGAGCGTCGCAGCCTTCGGCAATGTCGTTCATGTCCGCCACATAGGTGATCGTCTCCCCCGGCGGGAGGACAGCCTTTGCCTTGCTCATCGCCTTGGGGTCATACACCCGGATAGAGGCCCCGTCCTTGAGCAGGCGCTGGCACAGGTCAATCGCCGGGGACATGCGGACGTCGTCGGTGTTCTGCTTGAAGGCCAGCCCGAGCACACCGATTTTTTTGTCCTTCAACACCCAGAGCGTGTCGGTGAGCTTCTTGACGAAGCGGTTCATCTGGTCGGCGTTGATGTGCTGGACCTCCTTGAGCAGTTGGAAATCGTAGCCAAGCTGGTCGGCAATCTTGATGAAGGCGCTGAGATCCTTCGGGAAACAAGAGCCACCAAAGCCCAGGCCGGCGTTTAGGAAGCGCCGGCCGATGCGCACGTCCATGCCCATGCCGTTGGCGACCTCTTCCACGTTAGCGCCGCTGGCTTCACATATATTGGCGATGGCGTTGATGTAGGAAATCTTCAGCGCCAAGAAGGAGTTCGCCGCGTGCTTGATCAACTCGGCGGAGCTGATGTCCGTCACAATGATCGGGGCGTTGAAGGGCGCATAAAGCTCGCGCATCGCCGCCGCCGGACGCTGGGAAACGACCCCGACCACGATGCGGTCAGGCTTCATCAAGTCCTCGACCGCGAAACCCTCGCGCAGGAACTCCGGGTTGCTCACCACGTCAAATTCCACCTTCGCCTTGCAGTAGCGCTTGATGGTTTCCGCCACCTTCTCGCCGGTTTTCACCGGGACGGTGCTCTTGTCCACGACGATCTTGTAGCTGGTCATCGCGGCGGCGATGTCCCGGGCGACTTTCTCGATGTAGGACAAATCTACGGAGCCGTCGGGCTGCGGTGGAGTCGGGACGGCGATGAAAATGACATCCGACTTCTGCACGCCTTCGGCGGTGTCACCGGTGAACTGGAGCTGGCCGGAGGCGACGTGGCGCTTCACCATGTCTTCCAAGCCGGGTTCGTAAATGGGGATGCCGCCTTGGCGAAGGGTTTCCACCTTGCGCGGGTCGTTGTCCACACAGATGACTGTATGGCCGACTTCGGCGAAACAGGCTCCAGTGACAAGGCCAACGTAACCGGTGCCGATGATGGTGAGCTTCATGACAACTGGGTGCGAGTCTTCCCCGGTGATAGCCGGAGACTCAGACTACTTCTTCGCCGGCGAGTTGGTGGCGGCGACCATGGCACTGGCCGTTGCGGCTGCGCTGGGCAGGCCACCCACGGCGAGCTGGGGCTGCCGACGCAACAATTGTTCCCGGCGCATCTCCGCCTCCATCCGCCAGACGGTCAGAGGCTTGGCGCGAAGCACCTCGTCATAGAGCCGAAGCGCTTGATCATTGCGCCCTTTTTGTTCGTGGAGCAGGCCCAAGGCAAGCCGGGCTTGATGCACTTCAGGCGAGCTGCCATGCAGCGAAACCACTTGTTCGTAGGCAGCCACGGCCTTGTCCGCCTCGCCCAAGGCTTCGTGGCAGGCAGCGATGCCAATTGCGGCCACCGCTGCGGTGGGGCCAGTGGTTTTGGCGGCTAAGACCTTTTCAAAACGGGTCCGGGCCTCGGCGTGCTTGCCCTCGGCAAAAAGCCGGTCAGCGGCAAACAGCAGTGCGCGGTCAGCGGCGGCCGTGCCGGCGTGCTGCTCGGCCACCTTGAGGTATTCTGCTGCGGTGGGGGGAGTTTGCTTGCCGGCGCGGTCAGCGGGCTTGTGCAGGGCGGCAAGTGCGGCGTTGGCCTGCGCTTCGGTGCCCTTCCTTACGTGGTTGTAGGTGAAGGCTGCCAGCCAGAGGGCGAGCGCGGCGACCCCAGCGTAAAGCAGTTGTCTTTGGTGGGTTTCGACCCATGCCATCGCTTCAATCTGCCACGATGATTCCGGGGGGGCTGTTGGTGTTGCTTCTGGTTGCACAGTAAGGCCGGGCATCTTCCGAGTGAGCCCCAAAAAGGCAAGTCCAAAGGAAGCGTCCCTCGGGCGGGCCATGGCGTATTCACGAAGGGGAGCGGAGGTTGGGTTGGCGGGCGGTGACGGTGAACAGGACGCGGCGGGCATGCTCGGCGGCCATCCAGGCGGCGAAGTCGGTAGTGGTTTTATGACGCGGCTGCTTTTGATGACCGCGCCATTCGA